>JBBQJA010000004.1:0-138420 GCA_038325465.1 Hyphomicrobiales bacterium
GTAGTTCACGCCGCCGTCACGTGCCGCCATCGGCTGAATGCTCTTGCGATCGCCAGGGCCAATCAGCCCGGCGATATAGGCCGGGCACAACCGTGCCCGCGTCTTGTGCCGCAGCGCCGCGGAAAACGGCGTAAGCAAGCGCTCCAGATCAGCTTGCCAATCCCTTTCCATGGTCGGCCCCTCCAAAAGCCAACCTCCTATGAATCATCGAAAACCCATCTTGGGAATCTCAAAAATCCTCGCGCGCTAAATATATGCCAAAGTAGTGCTAGGGTCCGGACTCAATTGAGCCACCAGATGACGGCGGCGGCGATTGCGATGGCTGACATGAAGTTTTTGATGTTGCGATCGAAGCGAGTGGCGATGCGGCGCCAGTCTTTGAATCGGCAGAACATGCGTTCGACGACGTTGCGCTGCTTGTAGACTGCGCGATCATAGTCGTACTGGATTTTGCGGTTCTTGCGCGGCGGGATGACCGGTTGGGTTCCGCGTTGTTCGAGCCATTCGCGCGAAGGCGTGGCTGTCATACCGTAGTGCCACAGCGTAGATGTCGTGCTCATCTTCATCGGTGGTGGTCAGCCATGCACCATTGATTTGATTGAAGGAATTCTCGATTTCCTGGTTTTGCCCAACACAATACCCTTCACAGCCAAAGTGATTGAGGCTCACAATGATGCCATCGCCGAATGAGGTTCCGCCCGGCCTTCGCGGCTGAGTTCTCCCTCTCGCATTGCTGCGCGCATGTCTGCCCGCGAGACGGTCCCGAAATGAAAAAACCCCGCGCTGGGTAGGACTTTCGAGGAGCTATGATGGGAAGGCCTGGTGAATTTTCGAGTTTGACATCTTGTTTCGGACGCGACCCGAAAATGGGGACCAAATGTCAAATTCAAACACCTATGTTGTCGGGGCGATGATGTCGGGCCGGATGCCGCTGCTGGCGATCAAGGGAGCGACATCGTGGCCCCGAAAGAGGCCGTGACCGGTGATGAGGACCGTCCCCATACCCGCTGCCCGACCGCCCAGCACATCGGTGTGGAGCGTGTCGCCGACCATGGCAAGTCGATGGGCAGGCAGGCCCATCCGGGCCAACACATCGCCATAAGCGTCGGCAAAGGGCTTGCCGAACCAGTGCACCTCTGATCCGAGCTGGTCGATCATGTCATGCGCGAAGAGCCCGGGTTCCTCACTCAGGCCGCCTTCGAAGGGGGCGGTGAGGTCAGGGTTGGCGACGACGACCGGGCGGGGGTTGCGGGCGAGGCTGGACAAAACGCGGTCGTGCAGGGCAGCGGTGTAGCGCTGGGTGGACAGGAACAGGAAGGCGTCGGCAGCGTCCATGGCGTCAGGACGGGAGATCGCATCGATGACCGTTACACGAAGGTCATGGAAGTCGTCGTCATGATCGGCGAGAGCAGCCCAGACTGCGTTGGGCGCGATCCGCTCAAGTCGTCGAACTGCAACATCGCGCGATGTTACGACCTCCTCGGCGCTGAAATCAAAGCCGAGCCGTCGGTATTTTGCGAGCACGCCGGCCTTGGTATAGGACGCTGCGTTGGTCAGCACGCAAAGCGCCTTGCCGCGCGCGCGCAGCGCCGTCATCCGCGCTATCGCCCCGGGGATTGCCGTCTGGCCGACATTCAAGACGCCGAACGCGTCAAGAACCAAGCCATCGAAATGATCTGCCGCCTCGTCCAGATGAGCCATTTGCCGTGAATGGGTCGGAAACGCCGCGGCGGGGAGACGGTGCCGGATTGCCTCGTAGCGGTCAAAGGCACTCAGAGCATCCATGGGGTGGTCAAACACTGCTGTATCCGCCGTCAATCATCATGAGCGCGCCATTGACCATGGCTGATGCGCTGGAGGCGAGGTAGAGCGCCATGTCGGCAACCTCGACCGGTTCGGCAAAACGGCGGGCCGGGGTTGCGCCGATGACAGGGTCCTTCTTTTCAGGGGCCGACCAGGTGTCGCGGCCCATGGGGGTCATGACGACGGTGGGGCAGATGGCGTTGATCTGCACATTGTAGCGCCCCCATTCGGCACACAGCGATTTGGTCAGGGCGTTCAGACCTCCCTTGGACGCGGCATAGGCGGCGTGATCATCAAACGCGATCACACCGGTCTGGCTGCTTATGTTGATGATCTTGCCCGAGCGCTGGGCAATCATCGCAGGAGCAAGCGCCTGAGCGAGGAGAAACGGCGCACGCAGGTTGACAGCCATCGTCTCCTCCCAATCCGACAGGGTGAGGTCGGCGGCCGGTGCGATCCGGGCGACGCCTGCCGAATTGACGAGGATGTCAATCGTGCCCCAGGCCGCAAGTGCTGTGCGGGCGGCGGCGACCGGCCCGTCGGCGGTGCCCAATTCGGCTGGAATGACAAGGCACTGCCGTCCGCGCGCCCGGACACCGGCAGCGGTTTTTTCGAGCCCGTCCGTGTCACGCGCGACCAGAGCCACATCAGCTCCGGCATCGGCGAAGACGATCGCGATCTCGGCCCCGATGCCCTTTGACGCCCCTGTCACGAGCGCGCGTCGGCCCGCAAGGGAAAAGCGGGAGGTCCAATCGGGCACCACCGTCACTCCAGGTTCGTATGGCGGTCGCGCATCGCCTCCGGGCTCACACCCCGTTGGTCCCGCAGGGCAAGGATGAGGAGTTCGAAGGTGAGATACTGCGCACCTTCAAAAAGGGAGCCCATCGGCAGAAAGGACCTGCCACCCTGATCGTTGGCCATGGTCTGCGCCGGAATCGTCAGAACCAGATCGCAGGCCATCGGCGCCATGCCGTCGGGCAGGGAGGTGATGCAGGCCGTCATGGCCCCAGCGCCTTTGGCGACACCGATCAGACCGATGACGGTCGAAAACGCCCCAGGCCCGGCACTGACCAGAAGCAGATCGCCCGGCCCAACGGGCGGGGCACCCATATCGCCGACGACATGGGCATCAAGTCCCAGGTGATAGAGCCGCATGGCGAGGGCTTTCATCATCAACCCTTCGCGCCCGACACCGTAGAGGACGATCTTGTGGGCATTGTCCAGCGCGGCGACCAGCGCCTGCATCTGCCCGGGGTCCACCGCTTGTGCTGCGGCGATTATCTCTTCTCCCGCGCGGCGGGCATCATGTGAAAGTGAGACGGTCATGGCATAGTCTTTTGGAAGGAGACAGCGGGGAGCGTCGCCGCCACAGCCTGCTCCAGCATGCCGATGTCGTCGAGCAGATCAAGGATTGTGTAGCGGCTGCGCAGGAAGCGGGCGGTCACGATCGTGACGCATAGACGCTCGCGGTCGACACCGATGTCTGACGCTTCAACGGGTGCCCCGGCGGTCGCCAGGCGTCCGGCCATCTCTGGAGCCCGCAAGAGGTGATTGTCAAGGCGGTCCCGCAGGGTGGGCCAAATGCGGATCACCTGTAGAAGCCGCGCGCGATGGGCCTCGGGCGTGATGTGCTTTTGGGCGGTTTCGGCGAGCGCCTTGTGACCAATCTCGCCGCTGCCAAACGCTGACGCAATTGCGCGCTGTTTTGCGGCCATGTCAGGGGCGCGGGCGAGGATCGCGTCAATATCCAGCCTTTCCAGATCCTGCGTGAGCAGCCAGTCGTAAAGTCTCAGGGCGGCGATGCATCCGACGGCAACGCAGGCACCGTGGCTGACCCGTTCGCCATCGAAGGCCAGATCGTCCATTTCCCACAGATGGGCGATCTGGTGATCTGCCCCCGATGCCGGGCGCGAGGATCCGTGCGCCTCCATCGCAAGGCCGACAAGCGTCAGGCCGGAAAAAAGCCCCTCGGTGGCTGCGCGGTCGCCTTGCGCGATGGCAGCAGGGTCGGCGAGCCAAGCGGGAAGGTTGTCTTGAACCATGGGCCAGGCGACGTCGTCGATAGCCTCGATGCCCAATGCATCGGCGATGATCCAGTCGCCTCCGGCAGGAACCTTGCCTGCCAGGTCTCCGTATCCCCAGCCCGTCATTTCCGGTGGGGCGTCCGCAATGACATCGAGATCGCCAATCACGGCGCGGGCTGGCCGGCATTGGATCGTCATCTTGAATCCATTGTCCGACAGGGGTGCGCCTGCAGATGTATAGCCGTCCATGGAGGCTGCAGTGCCAATGCAGAGGTAGGGCCGGTCAAGAGCGAACGCCGCGTGTTTGACCACATCATTGATGACGCCTGAACCGATGGCGACGGGGGTGGCATCATCCTGCGACAGCACGGCTGCGATTGCGCGCGCCAGTTCCGTGGTTGGTTTCGGGCGTGGGCTGGCGGCAATGATGTGGGTCCGCGTCATGATGCCCGCAGCGCTGAGCGCGGCCTCAACCGCGGGCCCCGCTGCGGCCCAGCCAGCACTGTCAGCGATCAGACAGGCGGAGCGGGTGTGAAAGTGGTGCCGGAAAACCTCGCCGCTCCGGGCAAGCGCTCCTGGGGCAATCACGACTTCGGCCACGGCTCGGGATCGGGCAACCGCAGCGGCAACAGCATCTTGCGTGATCATCGGGACGTGCCGCCCGAGGCGATGGTGCGGCCATCGTCGGCAAAGTAATGCAGCCGTTGGGTGGGGAACATCAGGCCCACAGTCTCACCCCGTTTCAGGCTGGTGTCGCCATCGGTTCGCACCATGATCTGCTGACCGTCCGCCAGCCTTGTGTAGAGGAAGGCATCGCCCCCCAGGGTTTCGCGCAACTCTATCCGCGCATCGATCTGTCCAAGACCCTGCTCGGCCAACACCACATGTTCGGGCCTTATGCCCATCTGCACGGCACCAGGCTCTTGAGCGTCTGCAACCCGTGTGCCTGCGCACATGACTGCGTCGGGAATGACGGTGATATTGAGGAAGTTCATCGACGGCGCACCGATGAAGCCTGCCACGAATTCGTTGTCGGGCCGGTGGTAAAGGTCCATCGGGCTGCCCACCTGCTCGATCCGGCCCGCCTGGAGAACGACGATCTTGTCGGCCATGGTCATGGCTTCCACCTGATCGTGGGTAACGTAAATCATCGTCGCGCCAAGCGCCTTGTGCAACGCCTCAAGCTCGACCCGCATCTGCACGCGCAACTTGGCGTCCAGGTTGGAAAGTGGCTCGTCAAAGAGAAACAGCGCCGGTTTCTTGACGATGGCCCGCCCGATAGCGACGCGTTGTCGCTGACCGCCGGAAAGCTGCCCTGGCTTGCGGTCGAGGTAGTCGTCGAGTTGCAGGATGCGCGCGGCTTCAGCAATGCGTTCTTTCCGATCAGCGATACTGAAATTGTTGATTTTCATGCCGAAGTCGATGTTTTCGCGGACCGTCATGTGAGGGTAGAGGGCGTAGGATTGAAACACCATCGCCACGTTCCGTTCCGACGGTGCAAGGCTGGACACATCGCGCCCGCCGATGGAAATGATGCCTCCGGAGATGCCTTCGAGGCCCGCAATGGACCTCAGCAGCGTGGATTTGCCACATCCTGACGGGCCGACGAAAACACAGAATTCGCCGTCGGCGATGTCAAGATTGATATCGAACAAGGCCTGCCGAGCCCCGTAGAACTTGCTGACATCCTGCAGGCCGACTTGCGCCATTCACCACTCCAACTCATGCGTAGCTTTGAATTTCTTGTTGACACCGAGCCGAGATAATACATTTATATGATATGCGTTACAAATGGAAGTCAATCTGTAAACGCAGATCTCATCAGGGAGGAGACGATGAAATTGAAGCGCAATGTATGTATGGTTGCATTGGCTGTGGCCGGGGCTGTCGCCGTTGCCGGACCCGCGAGTGCCTGGTCGCTGAAGGAGGCTGCAGCGCCCTATTCCGGAACCGAGGTGAACGTTCTTTTCCTCGACCGGCCCGGCTATAATGCCGCGTTGAAGATGATCCCGGAATTCGAGGCCGAAACCGGGATCAAGATGAATGTGACGACCGTTCCATATGAAAACGCGCTCGGCGAGCAGGTCCGTGACTTTGTCGCGGGAGGCGACATCGACATCGCGCTGATCGACCTCGTCTGGATCGGCAACTTTGCGGAGAATGGCTGGATCGTGCCTCTCGACACGTTCACAGGCAACGCCGCACTCGCCGACCCCGCACTCGACATGGCCGATTTCTTCCCGCTGGTTCTCAACGCCTTTGGCGGTTGGAACGATGTGATCTACGGCCTGCCTTTCGACAACTACTCGGGCATGATGTTTTACAACGCATGCATGCTGAAGGACGCCGGTTTTGATGGACCACCGGCGACCTGGGCGGACCTGAAGGATGTATATGGCCCGGCGCTGACCAAGGACGGCAAATATGCTTTTGCCCTGCAATCCAAGCGCAACGAGACCCAGTCTGCCGACAGCTTCGCACGGATGCTGTGGCCGTTTGGCGGATCATTCCTGAACGCCGAATTCCGTTCCAACCTGAACTCGGCAGAAAGCCAGGCAGGTCTGCAATTCCGTCAGGACCTGATGAAATACATGCCCGAGGGCATCGTCGCCTACGATCACTCCGAGGCCGTCAACGCGCTGGCACAAGGCGATGTGGCAATGATCACCGAATGGTCGGCGTTCTATTCCACGCTTGCTTCGCCGGACACCTCCAAACTTGGCGACTGTCTGGCCATTGCGCCAGAACCAAAGGGCCCCGCAGGCCGCAAACCCGCGCTGGGGGGCTTCTCTCTCGCGGTTGCCACCCAGGCCGATGAGGCTGAACAAGCCGCAGGCTATCTCTTCATCCAGTGGGTGACGTCAAAGGCCAACGCCGAGCGGTATGTGCGCGAAGGCGGCGTTTCGGCGCGTCAGTCTGTCTACACCATCCCCGGGATCGCGGATGAATTCAAATTCGTCCCCGCGCTTGTGGAAAGCTGGCAGGAAGGCGTGCCTGAATTCCGCCCGCGCTTTGCCGAATGGCCTGAGATCACCGAGGTCGTCCAGGAATGGGGCACCAAAATAATGTTGGGTGAAGTGTCGACCGAGGACGGTGCCAAGGAAATCGGCACCCGCATGGAGGCAATTCTGGATGCCGCAGGCTATTATTCGGGCAAGAAGACCATGGCCCAATAATTGTCATGACGGTCTGATGGCGGCCGGGTCAGTCCCGGCCGCCGTTTCCCAACTGAACAGTTGGTCTTCCCGACCACCAGACAGGCCCGATCATTCGACGAGCCCAACCACCAGACGGGCCCAACCACCAGACGGGCCAGATAACCCGAAGGACCCGACGGGGATGACCCGGTTGCTCGAAAGGATCGGAGTCTTCCAATGACCACGCGTGTCAGCAGACGGACCCTTTTTGCCTTTCTCGGCCCCTCTGTCATGGCGCTGTTGCTTGTCGGCATCGTTCCGCTTGGCTATGCTGTCTGGAAGAGCTTTTACTACTTCAACCTCACCAAATTGGGACAGTCTCGCTTCGTCGGGCTTGACAACTATACCACCGTCATCACGTCGAGCACGTTCTGGGATGCCATGGGCCGAACGGCCCTGCTTTTTGTCTTTTCCGTGCCTGTCCAGATTGCGCTGGGACTGACGATCGCGCTCGCCTTGCATCGACCAGGTCTGACGTTTTTCAAGACACTGACACGGCTTGCGCTGGTCCTGCCGATGGCCACCACTTATGCCGTTGTCGGCCTTCTGGCGCAGGTCATGCTCAATCAGAAATATGGCGTGATCAATCAGATGCTCGGCTGGTTCGGCGTCGACGCGATCAATTTCATCGGTGATCCGCTGAACGCTTTCATCGGGGTGGTGATCTGGGACATCTGGCAGTGGACACCCTTTGTGGCACTGGTCCTGCTTGCAGGCCTTTCCACCGTACCGACCGAGATAGAAGAGGCTGCATTGCTGGAGACAAAAAGCAACTGGACCGTGCTGCGCTTTGTCCAGCTTCCGTTTCTCATCCCGAGCCTGGTTGCCGTCCTGATCCTGCGCACGGCCGATACGCTCAAGCTCTTTGACATGCCGTTCACGATGACGCGCGGCGGACCGGGCAATGCGACCGAATTCATTGCGGTCCTGATCGAGCGGATCGGCAACCGGCAGTTTGACATCGGCCTTGCCGCAGCCCATTCCATCATCATGCTCGCCATCACCATCGGGCTTGCCAGGCTTTACATCAATCTATTCTACAAGGAAATGCGCTGATGGCTACTTCACACGCTGGGCGCATTCGTTGGGGCGAGGTTGTCCTTCTCATCGCCATCTGCGCCTTTTGTATCTTTCCTTTCTACTGGATGGTGACGACCAGTCTGAAAACACAGGTCGTAGCGCTGCAGTCTCCGCCAGCCTGGATTTTCACGCCGACGCTGCAGAACTACATCGACGTGCTGTTTGAAGACAAGGTTGGCGCATCGCTGATCAATTCCCTGATCGTTGCGGTGTCGACAACCGTTCTGGCTGTGACCTTGGGTTGCCCCGCCGCCTACGCACTTGCCCGGTTCGAGTTTCGCGGAAAGACGGATCTATGGTTCTGGTTCATCACCAATCGGTTCGTTTCACCCGTCGTTCTGGCCTTTCCGGTTTTCATGATCGCGCGTGAATTGGGCCTTCGCGACACTCACATCGCGCTGATCCTCATGTATCTGACGTTCACCCTGCCGATCGTGATCTGGATCTGCACGGATCAATTCCGCTCAATTCCCTATGATCTGGATGAAGCCGCACTTCTTGAAGGTGCGTCGCAATGGCGGATCTTCCGGTCGATCTGCCTGCCTCTTGCCACCCCGGGCGTGGCGGTTTCGGCAATCCTGTCCTTCATCTTTTCATGGAACGAGTTGCTTTTTGCCTACATCCTCGCGCCGAAGAATGCCAAGACCGCACCGGCAATGGCAGTCACCTTCATGGAAGGCTACTCTGTGCCATATGGCAAGATCATGGCCACCTCGACGCTGATCGTGATCCCGGTGTTGATCTTTGCGCTTCTTGCGTCCAAGCATCTGGTCCGTGGGTTGACAATGGGCGCTGTGAAATAGGCCCGAAAGACAGGACAGGCCGATGACCCGAGCGCTCAAACTGCCAAGAATTGATGCTGAAGAGCGATTTCTCACCCGTGTTGCGTGGGCCTACCATGTCGAGGGACTGACGCAGGAGAAGGTCGCCGAAAAGCTTGGGGTGACCCGGCTTCGTGTGAACAAGGCGCTCGCAGAGGCCAAGCGGATTGGCCTTGTGCGGGTGACGCTGAACACCGCCTATGCCGCCTGCGCTGAGCTGGAAGACGGACTGGTCACCCGCTTCGGTCTTGACCAGGCGTTCGTCGCGCCTGAACCCTCCAATCCGCAGGATGTGCAGATGGTGGTTGCCGCAGGCCTCGGGAATTATCTGACAGATGTCCTGGCCGATCCTGCCATCCGACTGTTCGGGATGTCCTGGGGCAACACACTCAACCTTGCCACACGGTTTGTGACCGCGCTGTCGCGGCCGGACCTGGAGGTCATATCCGTCATGGGCGGGCTGACCAAAGGCTCTGACCTGAACAGCTTTGAGATCACAACGCGCCTGGCCGACTTGCTCGGCGCACAGCACAGCTATTTTACCGCACCGCTTTATGCCGGATCTGCTGCCAGCCGGGACACGATCATGCAGCTTGATGTGTTCCGCAGCATTCTCGACAAACTGCGTTCTGTGGATGCCATGGCGATGGCGGTTGGCGATTTGTCCACCCGATCGCTTCTGATGAGGGACGGGTTGCCGTCCGATGTCAGCATCGCTGACCTGGCTGCCAAAGGCGGTGTTGGCGATGTGTTGGGCATGGTGATTGATGCCGAAGGCCAGCCCATCGATCACCCGATCAATGAACGCGTGATCGGCATCGGATTTGCTGATCTGGCCCGCATTCCCAATGTGATCGCCGCAGGCGGTGGAGCGCAAAAGGTCGCCGTCATCAGCGCGCTGCTGCGCCGCAATGTCGTCAATACGCTGGTGACAGACGAGGCGACGGCCCGCCTGCTTCTGGGCAATTGAGGAGGCCCGCTTGACGCTGACCATTGGCATAGATCTTGGCACATCAGGGATCAAATGCGTCTTGTTGGAGGATGCCAGCCGGGTCATTGGTGATGCCGCGCATCCGATCGCTGTTTCGATCCCCCATGTCGGATGGAGTGAGCAGGATCCCGATCAGTGGGTCTCGGTCGTGTATGCCTGTCTCGACAAGCTGGCGGCCGATCATCGCGACAAGATGACCGCGGTGGCGGCAATCGGACTGTCCGGACAGATGCTGGCGGCACTGGTTCTCGACCGCGACATGCGGCCGTTGCGCCCGGCTATCCTGTGGAATGATCAACGGGCGACGGCGGAATGTGCAGAGCTGTTGAACCGGGTGCCGGACATCGGGCAGCGCGCCAACGGCACGCCCGATCCAGGCATAACCGCGCCCAAGCTGATGTGGCTCGCCCGACATGAGCCGGACGTGATGGCCAAGGCCCGAATGCTGATGCTGACCAAGGACTATGTCCGCCTGGCGCTCACCGGCGAGGTGGCAAGTGAGCCAACGGATGCGGGGGGAACCGGGCTTCTCGATTGCGCAAGCGGGCAGTGGGATGGTCAACTCTGCGCCGCCGCCGGCTGGGATCGGGCGCATCTGCCGCCACTTTTGCCATCCTGGGCAGCGGCGGGGGCGTTGCGTGCTGCGCTTGCCCACCGTTGGAGCATGCGGCCGGGAATCCCGGTTGCTGCAGGTGTGGGCGACAACATGGGTGCAACGCTTGGGGCGGGGGCGGCCACACCAGGCGATGCCGTCCTGACGATCGGCACGTCCGGCGTCTCGTGCATTGTTGACGCGGAGTTTCACCCCGGACCTGAGGCCGCAATTCTGACCTCGGCGCATGGTGCCCCCAATTGCTTCTTGTCGATGGGCGTCGTGATGAGCGCGACCGCCGCACTTGACTGGACGGCCCGCATCACCGGAACTGAGATTGCAGACCTTGCAGACCTGGCGGCCCGTTTTGCCACTGAGGGCCGCCTCGATGACGCGCCTGTCTTCCTGCCATCCCTGAACGGGGTTCGCACGCCCTTGAACCGGCCGCGCGCGCTCGGACGAATGGAGGGACTGCATCCAGGTGTCACGGCTGCGATGCTCGGCTATGCCACCCTGGAAGGGGTGGCCTTTCAGTTCGCCGATTGCCTGGCCGCACAGCGCCAGGTCGGCGTCACCCCTCGGCGGCTTCTTGTGGTCGGCGGCGGGTCGCGTTCTGTTTTCTGGGTGCGGCTGCTCGCCTCAGCGTTGAGTGAGCCACTTGCCTTGCCAGAGGGCGGAGGGCACGCCGGTCCCAATGGTGCGGCGCGTCTGGCGCTCTGCGCGGCGGGCGAAGATGTTTCGATCCTTCGGCGTCCACTTCCGAACGCCCGAATTGTCGAGCCGGACGCCGCGTTGGCCGCGGTTCTGTCACGACGAAAGTGCAGGTTCGATGGCCTGATGGCCGCCGCACGGGGCTGAATGCCCAGTCGTGTTTGCCGGTGATGGCGCTGTCAGATTGTATTTGGTTGCACCGGGTTGGCCACGACACCTTGCGCCGCCAGGCTGTGGGCGGGAGCAAAGCCGCGCGGAACACTCCGGTCAAGGACACCGCATTGGTGCCGGACGTCTGGCGGCGTGCTCTTGTCATCGACCGATCACGGCGCCGTCCCGGGCAACGAGACGGCCTCGCTTGAACACGTGACGGCCCTTGGGAACCGCGACCACGGCATGTGCCACATGTTCGGCAGCAAGCGTCACGAAATCGGCCTTGGCACCCACTTCGATGCCATATCCGTCCAGGCGCAAGGCCCTGGCGCCGGACGCCGTGACAACGTCGAAGGCGGCATCCAGGTCGTCATCCGTGTAAAATCCGGACCTGTAGCCGATCATCATGGCGCGGCTGAGCATGTCGCCATCGCCGTAGGGCCACCAGGAATCGCGAATATTGTCACTCCCGCTGAACACCGTGACGCCCTCGGCGCGCAACGCTGCCACAGGCGGGAAATTGTGATTGCCGGGCGCATTGGTCATGATGGAAACCCCGCTTCTGGCAATCAGGCCCGCGATCTTGCGCAGGGAATCTGCGGGAAGGTCGCCAAGTCCATAGGCATGGCTGACGGCAACGTGACCCTGCATGCCAAGCGCCGTCGTGCGGGCGCAGATTTCTTCGATGGTAAAGGCGCCAAGCGTTCCGGCATCGTGAAGGTGGATATCGACATCGACGCCGCGCTTTTCGGCGACGCCGAAGACGACGTCGAGATGGCCTTTGACGTCCCGGTCGAAGCTGCCGGGATCAAGACCGCCCACCACATCCGCGCCAAGCGCTATCGCCGCGTCGATCAGGCCGGGCGTACCGGGGCTTCTCAGGATCCCGCTTTGCGGAAACGCCACCAGTTGGATGTCGATCAGGTCCTTGTAGTCCTCGCGAACCTCGAGGATCGTCTCAAGTGATGCCAGACCGACGGAGCCATCGACCATGACATGGCTGCGCATCTGCAGCGTGCCATTTGCGATACAAAGGTCAAGCTGGCTCCGGGCACGCTGATCCATCGGGGCGGCCTGCGCCAGGTTCTGCGCCTGGAAGGCCACGCGCTCATGCACATCGAAACCGTTCGTGCAGGGCTTGTGTGGCCTCCATCTGTCGCCATAAAAACTGGTGTCGAGGTGGATGTGCCCCTCGACGAAACCAGGGACCAGGAGAGCACCGGCAAGGTCGACGATTGAGCCGAACTCGCCGGGGCGGAAGCCCAACGGCATGATCGCTGCAACCCGGCCGTCGGCGACGCCAATGTCGCAGAGCGAACCGTCAGCCAACAGGGCATTGATAAAGACTGTTTCGATCGTACCCATCGCGAACTCCTGTCTTTCTGAAAATGTTGATTGGACCCCGCTATCGACAAGGGGTCCGGTGGGATTGGTTTAACATCCGCATGCATGTCGCCTTCAACCAATATCGATTGAACGAAACGCACATGCATTCCTTCGAAGGTCGCTGTCACGGGTTTTCTGATTCCATCATTTGCCGAGGAGCATGCGGAAACCGGATGCAAATGCTGGATAGAAGCCACTGGTTGTGTGGCGATGTGCCCAGAACGCCCCTTTCAAGCCAGGTCATGCTCTTGATGTCGGTGTCGGCGAGCACCTGTCCCAGTCTCACCTTGACTTACCATTCTGATCCGCGATCAGGCCAGATAAAGGCTTCAACTTGCCGTTGATGATATCCGCTTCGCCCGCCTTGATCTCGCTCGCGCTCGCGATCTCGAAGGTCTCGGCGCTTGCACCGACGCTCAAGGTCGACTAAGCCGCAAAACGGTTTGCAAGATGGAAGACAGAAGCCCGAGGTCATGCCCCAGCCATTCATGCTTTTTGAGCGCGTGCCCACAGTCTGCGTCTGTGACCTTGCTTTACCGGCCAGATGTGCTTGGCTGTCGGCGCCTGCTCACGGGATACGCGCGGAGCGCGGTCAACCGCTCTGCAGCTTGGGACCCAGGAGGGACGTTGCGTGACCACCAGCGCGCCCGGCGGTCTCCCGGCCTTTTACCGCCCGGACATTGATGGGTTGCGCGCCATCGCCGTTCTGTCGGTGGTGGTGTTTCATTTCAACGCGTCCGTGATCCCGGGCGGGTTTGCCGGGGTCGACATTTTTTTCGTCATATCGGGATACCTGATCACGTCCATCATGGTTCGCGAATGCGGTGCCGGGACTTTCTCCATCCTCAACTTCTATGCGCGCCGGGTCCGCCGGATCATCCCGGCCTTGGCGGTCGTGGTGATGGCAACGCTTGGTGCTGGCCAGTTCATCTTGCTGCCGACCGACCTCAAGGACCTGTCGTGGTCGGCGATCGCCTCCATCCTGTCGGTCGCCAACGTGTATTTCACCTATTTCCTGGATACCGGCTACTTCGCCGAGGACAGCCACACCAAGCCGCTGCTGCACATCTGGTCGCTCGGTGTGGAAGAGCAGTTCTACCTTGTCTGGCCGGCGGTCATTGTCTTGATGTTTGCGATGCTGAGGACACCCGTAACCCGGTTTGCCGCAGCAATCGCTGCGACAGTGGCGCTCGTCCTCCTGTCCGAGTACCTGACCCGACGTGACCCGACGTTTGCCTATTACATGATCCCGGGCCGGGCCTTCGAACTTGCGATCGGTGCCTGCCTCGCTCTCCTGCCACTGTCGATTTCGGTCCCTCCGAGACGACTTGGCGTCGGGCTGTCGGTAGCGGGCCTTCTGCTCATGGGTTGGAGTTTCGTGGCTATCGACGAGACCGTTCTGTTTCCGGGCTTCAACGCCCTGTTCGCCACGCTCGGGGCAGCAGCCATCATCTATGGCGGCTCGGTGCCCGGAAATGTGGTCTCCGTGTTGCTCGGCTCCCGCCCGATGCTTTTCTTCGGCCTCATTTCCTACTCGCTCTATCTCTGGCACTGGCCAGTTCTGGCCTATCTCCGTTATGCCTTCAACGAGATCGATCTTGTCAGCGCGACGGTGGCAGCCGCCTTCATGCTGGTTGCTTCTGTCGCCACGCATCGTTTTGTCGAAGTGCCGTTTCGCAAAGCCACCTTGCCGCCGATGCCCACCTTCCTGCGTCATTTTCTACTTCCCTTCGCGTTCATCGCCGCTGTTTCCTCAGCATTCCTTTTGACCGGCGGCCTTGGACTCTACAAAGTCCAGCCAGACTACTCGAAACAGATCGCAAAGCTGCGTGCGGTGGGCCGGCCTTCCAACACCTTCCGCCAGGTTTGCCACAAGGGCGTGCTGGTGGCAGCCGACCTGACGAGGGCCGAATGCGCTGTCAATTCAACCGGCGCTGCGCCACGTGTTCTGCTTTGGGGCGATTCCAACGCCGCCCACTATGTCGGGATGCTGTCCGAATTTGCCAATGCGGGCGGGTTCAGCTTCCGCAACGCCTCCCACTCGGCTTGCCCGCCGTTGGCCAAAGGCGACGAATTTGTCCCCCGAAGCCGCGCCGTCGCTTGCCGTCGGTCAATCCGGCTGGTGGTGGGCGAGATTGCCAATTTCGATACCATCATCTTGGCTGGCCAGTGGCTGACCTATGCAAGGGCCTATGCTGGCTTCATGGCTGCGGTGGAAACGCATGTCACGACGCTCGCCAGAAGCGGCAAGAAAGTTATCCTGTTGGGTCAGGCACCCGTGATGGCCAATTTCGACCGGCGATGCGACCAGAAAGCCGTAAAGTTGCCGTTCCTCGATTGTCTTGAGCGCACCAAATTCAGCGCCGGCCAAGAACCGCAAGCCAACCGAAGGCTTCGCGATATGGCTGAACGCATTCCCGGGGTGAGCTATTTTGATCCCGGCAGTGGCATCTGTCAGGATGGCGTCTGCAGTCCCTACATCGACGGTCGGCTTTCCTATTACAACACCACCCATCTGAGCATGGAGGGCTCTCTGGCTCTTGGGCGCGTGCTTCTTGCCTCTGGTGGCGTTCCAGAGCCGTTCAGGAGCCTCGGACGCACAGGGCAATAGACGGCTTGGGTCCGCGACAGGCGGCCGTTCTTTCCCAAAAACCGAATGCGTCCGACAGAAACAGGTGGGAAGACGGGAGTGCTAGGGCGTCCGGGCTTTCCGGATTGCGCCCGCGTCACCGGATCGAAGCTGACGGTCTCTCGGCCACCCGGAGATGGCTCTTCTGCAAGGCGGGCGATGCGCCAGCGCCGACCCGCTGGACGCTTGCAGATGAATGCGGTGTCTTGAGCCGGACGCTGCAACGACGATCGATCCGCCGTGATCAGCCGCCCAGGCCGTCGAACAGGGCGGTCGAGAGATAACGCTCGGCAAAGGACGGGATGATGACGACGATGGTCTTGCCGGCGTTCTCGTCGCGCTGGCCCACGCGGATGGCGGCGGTCAGGGCGGCACCCGAGGAAATGCCGACGGGAACCCCCTCAAGCCGAGCAACCCGGCGGGCCATCTCGAAGGACTCGTCATTGGTCACCTTCACGATCTCGTCATAGACCGCCGTGTCGAGCACGCCGGGGGCGAAGCCTGCGCCGATGCCCTGAATCTTGTGCGGGCCGGGATTGCCGCCCGAAAGGACCGGCGAATCGGCGGGTTCGACCGCGATCACCTTGAGACCCGGCTTGCGCGCCTTGAGAACCTGGCCGACGCCCGTGATGGTGCCGCCGGTGCCGATCCCGCATACGAAGATGTCGACGCCACCCTTGGTGTCGTTCCAGATCTCTTCCGCCGTGGTGTGGCGGTGGATTTCGGGATTGGCGGGATTTTCAAACTGTTGCGGCATGACCGCGTCCGGCGTTTCGCGCACCAGTTCCTCGGCTTTGGCGATGGCGCCCTTCATGCCTTTCGGCCCTTCGGTCAGCACAAGTTCGGCACCGAGCAAGGCCAGCATCTTGCGACGCTCCACCGACATGGTTTCCGGCATCGTCAGGATCAGCCGGTAGCCTTTGGCTGCCGCGACAAAGGCAAGCGCTATGCCCGTGTTGCCGGAGGTGGGCTCGATCAGCGTTGTGCGACCGGGCGCGATGCGTCCGTCCCGTTCCATGGCCTCAATCATCGCCAACCCGATCCGATCCTTGACCGACGCGATCGGATTGAAGAACTCAAGCTTGGCCAGAAGATCGGCCTTCATTCCGTTTTCCGCCGCAAGCTTGCCAAGCCGGACGATCGGCGTGTTGCCGATGGTGTCGAGAATGGAAGCGTAGATCTGGCCGCGGCCGACTGGCGTGGGTGAATGGCTGGACATCGGATCCTCCTGATCGAAAGACAGTGTACTCCAGTGGTGCGATCCTGACAAATAGTTCCCGTCTGTCAGGACAAATCGCCCCACCAGATCAATAGCTTGTGGGCTGACTTTTCGAAACGGACGAGAACCATCTGTTTCGGTCAGACCACGGGAGCAATTCCAGCGAAAGTGGCACCGCTTTCGCGTCCGGAATTGCGTCAAAACAAAAGGATAGAGCTATCCCGGCGATTCTGACAACGCCGGAATAGCGCTAATGCATGTCGCGCACAAATGGATTCATTTGTGCGATAACGGACATGCATTCATTTAATGTTTTACAGCGGCATTCACGCATCCGATTGGATGGGCGGTTCTGCAGGTTGCGCTGGGCCTCGCGCACCCGTCAACGCACGAGGAACCCACCGGAGAGCGGATCGTCATCTTCGATGATGAAGCGAGCCGTGCCAGTGTAATAGGCGCGGCCAGAGACCCGGGCGGTGATTGCCGGATGGGCACCGGCATGGGTGATCGAGGCCACCGTTCCCGAAAAGCGGGTGCCGATGAGGCTCTCAAACAGCCGCTCTTCGGCGAGCGTGACGAGGCCGCGTGCATGCATGGCGGCAAGCCGGGCGGTGACGCCGGACCCGGTGGGCGAGCGGTCGACCTGCCGCTCGGCAAAGACGCAGACGTTGCGCGTGGGCATGCCGCTGGAGCCATCACGACCGTCGGTGAGGATCGAGCCGTAGAGAAAAGCAAGGTCAGTGGAATCGGGATGGGAGAGCCGCACGGCCTCCGCAGCAGCCTTTGTCAGCCGGTCGGCGGCCTCGACAAAGGCATGGGATGGATCGCGACCGAACTTCAGACCGAACTGGCGTGCGTCCGCGATGGCATAAAAGGCACCGCCATAGGCGATGTCGAAGCTGATCCGCCCAAACGGGGAAAGGTCGATCACCTTGTCGCGGGCAAACAGGAAGGAGGGCACGCTTTCAAATGCCACCTCGGCCGCCTTGCCCTCTCGGATCGTCACTTCGGCGCGAACCATGCCGCAGGGACATTCGATGTTTACGGTCGCGGAATTTCCCTCGGCCACGACGAGACCTTCGTCAACGGCATAACGGCCGAGCGCGATGATCGCGTGGCCGCACATGGTCGAATATCCCTCATTGTGCATGAACAGCACCGCAAGATCGGCACCCGGCAAATCGGGCTCGACCAGCAGCGCGCCATACATGTCCTGATGGCCGCGCGGCTCGAACATCAGGATCTTGCGGAGATGGTCGAGATGGTCGCGCACATAGGCGCGCTTTTGCAGGATTGTGCCTTTCGGCAGGTCCGGATAGCCGCCGGTGACGATCCGGAGCGGCTCACCGGCGGTGTGCATGTCGCGGACGGTGAGATCGCTGCTCATGCCGTGCCCGTCGATCCGAAACCGCCCGCGCCGCGCGCGGTGCCGTCGAGGCTCTCGACGATGTCCAGCCGCGCCTGGACGACCGGAGCGATGACGAGTTGGGCCATGCGCAGGCCGCGGGCAATCTCGACCGGCACATTTCCCAGGTTGATCAGGAGGACCTTCACTTCGCCGCGATAGTCGCTGTCGATGGTGCCGGGTGTATTGAGGCAGGTGACGCCAAACCGGGTGGCAAGGCCGGAACGGGGTCGGATCTGGCCTTCGAAACCCGAGGGTATGACCATGGCAAGACCAGTCGGAATCAGTGCTCGGTCACCTGGGTTGATCACCAGCGGGGCGTCGGCGGGCAGCGCGGCACGCAGATCCATACCAGCCGAACCAGCCGTTTCATAGGCGGGCAGGTCAACCCCCTCGCCATGAGCGAGACGCATGACCGCAAGCGTCGGCGCATCGGCAGGTCGGGGAAAATCGGCAGGTCGGGAAAAATCAGTCATCCCCAAGCATTCATCTTCCCGACCTCAAGGTCAATTGCATGGATGACGGTAAGCGGCTGTCGCACGTTTATTGTGCCACATAATTTCCCCTCAAATCGATTCCGATTTACGAAATTATGCAGTAGAAGAAGCCGCAATCAACAGGATTTCCGAACCGATGCCCGAAACGATCGCCGAGGCGGTTGCCCGCCGCCGCACCTTCGCCATCATCTCGCATCCCGACGCGGGCAAGACGACGCTGACAGAAAAGCTGCTGCTGTTCGGCGGTGCCATCCAGCTTGCAGGCGAGGTCAAGGCCAAGAAGGACCGCATCCAGACCCGCTCGGACTGGATGAAGATCGAGCGGGAACGCGGCATTTCCGTCGTCACGTCGGTGATGACGTTTGAGTATGACGACCGGGTTTTCAATCTGCTCGACACGCCCGGCCACGAGGATTTCGCCGACGACACTTACCGGACGCTGACGGCGGTGGATGCGGCCGTCATGGTGATCGACGCCGCCAAGGGCATCGAGCCGCGGACGCTCAAGCTGTTCGAAGTCTGCCGACTGCGCGACATCCCGATCATCACCTTCGTCAACAAGATGGACCGCGAGGCCCGCAATCCCTTCGAGATTCTCGACGAGGTGGAGGAAAAGCTCGCCCTCGACACAGCACCGATGACCTGGCCGATCGGCCAGGGCCGGACTTTCTCGGGCACCTATCACCTGGCGCGGAGCGCGGTGCGCGGGGCGGATACCGAGTCCGCCCTGACGCCGGTCAACGGACCGCAGTCCGAGCTTGCCGCAGGGCGGCTGCCCGAGAACGAGCGCGCCACCTTCATCGAGGAGCTGAGCCTTGCCATCGAGGCCTGCAAGCCATTTGACGCTAAGGCTTTCCGGGAAGGCCATCTCACGCCGGTCTATTTCGGATCGGCGCTCAAGAACTATGGCGTGCGCGATCTCATCGATGCGCTCGGTGCGCTGGCGCCCTCGCCGCGCGCGCAGGTGGCCGATGTGCGCACCGTCCAGGCGACCGACGACAAGATGACCGCCTTCGTCTTCAAGATCCAGGCCAACATGGATCCCAACCACCGCGACCGCATCGCCTTTGTCCGTGTCTGCTCGGGCAAGCTCGAGCGAGGCATGAAAGCGCGGCTGGCGCGCACCGGCAAACCCATGGGTCTGTCAGCGCCGCAATTCTTCTTTGCCTCCCAGCGCCAGCTCGCTGACACGGCCTATGCAGGTGATGTGGTGGGTATTCCAAACCATGGCACGCTGCGGATCGGCGATACGCTGACCGAAGGCGAGCAGCTCGTTTTCCAGGGCGTGCCGAATTTCGCGCCCGAGATCCTGCGCCGGGTCAGGCTCGAAGACGCCATGAAGGCCAAGAAGCTCAAGGAGGCGCTGCAGCAGATGGCCGAGGAAGGCGTAGTGCAGCTGTTTTCCCCCGAGGACGGGTCTCCGGCCATCGTCGGCGTGGTCGGTGCCCTGCAGCTCGACGTCCTCAAGGAACGGCTGTCCTCGGAATACACGCTGCCGGTCAGTTTCGAGCTCGCCCGCTTCACGGTCTGCCGCTGGATCTCGTCGGACGAAAAAGGGGAGCTTGACCGCTTCATCACCCGCCACCGTGGCGACATTGCCCGCGATCTCGACGGCGACCCGGTGTTTCTGGCTGCCGACCAGTTCTCGCTGCGCTACGAGGCCGACCGCTGGAAGGCGATCGACATGGTTGCAATCAAGGAATATCAGGTGGCAACGGCGGCGTGACGGACGGCCCTCGCGGTGTGCTGGGCCTACGCCGAAGCGCTCCCTAACCGCGCAACCCCTCAAGTTGAGCGGGTTTTATTGCAACTTTATTCGTGCTATAAGTGTACCGGGCGCGGCATCTGCTGCGCCTGGGGTGTAGCAACCCCTCACAGAGTGGTTTTGTGTCGACCGGGACGACACACTTCTTTACCAAGGGCGCTTGGTCGGGGAGGCGGTGGCGTATGTCCAGGGCGCAAGCCTAAAGGCCACCGCAGCCGTCTCTGTGCGGTTTGCTAACTCCCCGACTGCCGGGCCGTCCCGACGCGGGCGCGGTTCGGCGGTCATGGACCGCCGCCCGCCGTCTCCAAAATGGTGGGCCGACCGCAAGGGGAGCCGCCATGCCCGAACCGTCTTTCGCCGCCGACCTGCTCGACACGTTCCAGTCAATGAGCGACTGGGTCAAGGTCTCGCTCTTCGCGCTCATCTTCGCCAGCCCGCTCGCAGCCTTGCACCTCTGGCTCGGCCATCTGGCGCGTCGGCCGAAGACGATGGCCGAGGGCGGCCGGCTGATCTACACGGTCTGGAAGGACGGGACCGGCCGGGTGCGCATCCTCGCCCATGACCGCTCAAACCTGACGCTGCCCCCCGCAAGCCCGCAGGATTTGGCCCGCAACCTCGTCGATCCGGACGAGTGGCGGCGTTGAGCACGTCAGCGGGCGACCGCTCGGCCACGAGACTTCGCTCGGCGCGCTGAATTTCCGTTGCGCTGCGCCTCGCATGGCGTTTAGCTTGCATTCATGACTCGATACACGCCCAAAGACATTGCCGGGATCGCCGACTTCATCCGCCACGGCAAGGATCGAAGACCCTTTACGCTTCTGACCGGTGCCGGTTGCTCGATATCGGCGGGCATTCCGCTTGCGCCCGCACTCATTGATAAAATCAACACTACGCCCGCCTTCGCGCCTGCCTTGCATGGCCTTTCCGAAGCAGATCGGCAGGACTACGGACGGGTTATGGCGAGGCTGACCCTGAATGACCGGCGAGACCTCCTCAAGCCCTATCTTGATCACGCAAAAGTCAACTGGGCCCATATCGCCATCGCGGCAATGGTCGGGGCGGGCTATATCTCAAGGGTCCTCACCTTCAATTTCGACAATATTCTGGCGCGCGCCTGCGGGATTTGCGGCATCTATCCCGCCACATATGATTTCGTGACCGGCGCCTCGAATTCCACCGACCACATCGTTTCACCCGCCATCATTCATTTGCATGGACAGGGCTACGGCTTGTCGATGCTCAATTCTGACGCCGAAACGGCGGCGCACGCTGAGCGCCTGCGGCCGCTCCTGCGCACGACGATGGAGAGCTCGCCACTCCTGGTCGTCGGCTACAGCGGCGGATCTGACAAAGCATTTCCGGCACTGATGGAGGACTATGTCGGCCGGGAACGGCTTTTCTGGGCGGGCCACGGCGGAGACCCGGCTGCCCACGTGCAAGCCTTGCTCGACAAGGGAGGCCATTTCACGCGCTATATCGGCGGGGCGGATGCAGATTTGTTTCTTGTTGAAATCGCCCAGAAACTCGACTGCTGGCCCCCGATCATTTTCCACAACCCGATCGAACACATTCGGCGGGAAATCTCGCCGATAGCCGAATTTCCCAGCATCGGCAGGGAAGAGTCCGCGCCAGGCGCCGATGTGTTGTCTGCCTTGAAAGCAAAACTTGATCGCATGGAAGGCGACCCCACCGCCGATGACCCTGCTTTGCGGGCCAGTATTCAACTCATGAAAGGCGACTTCGACAGTGTGATCCGGATGGAGACCGAAGGCGAAGCCGTTCCCGATGATCTTCTTTTCGACGCGTACTTCCAGTCCGCCTTTTCCCTTCAAGAGAATGGTGTTTCGACACGAGACCCTGCTCTGTTTGACTCAGCGGCGGAGAAGTACGCCGAGGCGCTCAGGATCAAGCCAGACAGTCACGACGCGCTCAACGATTGGGGCACCGCACTCGGCAAAAAGGCCGATGCCACAGGCGATGCGACACTTTATGACGCCGCAGTGCTGAAATTTGCCGAGGCGCTCCGGATCAAGCCGGACAAACACGAGGCGCTCAACAATTGGGGAAATGCACTCACCGGAAAGGCTGATGCCTCAGGCGATGCGGCGCTCTATGACGCGGCGGGCGCGAAATATGCCGAAGCGCTCAGGATCAAGCCGGACAGTCACGAAGCGCTCAACAATTGGGGACTTGCACTCGGCAAAAAGGCCGATGTCTCAGGCGAGGCAACACTTTATGACGTGGCGGTGCTGAAATTTGCCGAGGCGCTCCGGATCAAGCCTGGAAACGCCTATAATTTGGCCTGCGTGCAGGCGATCCGCGGCGACTTCGAGGGCGTCCGGCGCTCGCTTGAAACCTGTCGCGACCACGGGACGTTGCCATCGCGCCGTCACCTCGAGACGGATACGGATCTGGATGCGCTGAGGGAACTCGACTGGTTCAAGGATCTTCTGGAACAGACCTCGTAACCGGTTCGACGCGGACGGACACAGCGCAGTTCATGGCTTGCCGTGCGCCGTCAAGGATCGGACGCTGCGGGTGACGGCGGCGTTCGGTTGTCGTCGAGAAGCTTCCGGATCGCCCGCAAGGCGGGAAGGGCTGCCGCCATGTGTTCCCGGTCGCCGGGGCCGAGCAGCGCGCTGAAAGTCGACAGGACGGCCGCGATGGCGCTTGCGTGAAAACGTCTCCCCTCGCTGGTCAGGAAAACCCCCTTGGAGCGGGCGTCAATCAAACTCGGTTCGGTGCGAACGAAGCCGCGCTTTTCCAGCACGGCCAGCGAATGGGTCATGGTTGCCTTGGTCACTTGCATGGCGTCGGCGATGCGCACCGGCGTCTTGCCGTCGCCGCGGCGGCTCAAATGGTTCATGATGGCGAAATGGGACGGGTGCACGCCGTCTGGCAGCACCCGCGCCAGAAGTGCGGTGGACAGCTGTGACAGGATGCCGATTTCGTTGAAGAAGGCGAAGACACCGGCGGCCTGCGGATCGAGCTCCGCCGGGTTCACGGCTGCGGCCTGGTTGCTGTCCACGACACTCCATCCTTTCCAGTCTTGCCGCCGGTCGACCTGCATGTCTCAAATGCGCGTTCCGTTCGATCGGGGTCGATTGAACGGAACGCACACGCGTTCATTCAGAGGTTTACAGCGACCTTCGCGCGGCTGAAAAGACGCGCTGCGCTGTAACTCCGGCGGACGATTTTTGCTTCCACCGGCCAGCGCGGGCTCACGTCAACTGCAGGACCATAGCCGAGGCGGGCGAGCATTTGAACTGTCCCACCTTCCGGCGCAAGTCGAGCGTGGATTTTAGCATGAAGTGCTGCCATCTCCGGATATTCCTGCAAAGCCTGGCTCAACGGCTGGAACCCAAGGCCTTCGCGGGTGGCTGCCAGATTGACCCGCAGCCAGTCGCGCCCGGCGTTGATCTGGTCGGTCCGTCTGTTGCCCGGCGTGACCATGAAGACATGGGCCATGGCCGTCTCGGTGTTGGCAAGAACGGCGGCGGCACCTTGCCGATAGGCCGAAGACGACGTGTCGAGCAAAATCTCGCGGTCGAACTGGCCAGCCAGCGCCAGGCTCTCAAACAACGCGCCGGAAAAATCGATGCCGTCGGGATTGGCGTTCACCTCGGTTTTTCCGATCCGGAACAGGTCGACGCTTTCCTTGTAGGTGACGGGGGTTTCAATCTCGATCCGAAGCGCTTCGCTGGTGAGCTGACGCCAGAAGGCGACCTCGGCCTCCGCGTTGACACCCGTGAGACGGGTGCCGTGGCGTCCTGCCGCAAGTACGCCCGCAAGGGCAGCATCGGGCACCGGCCGCGTGATGTCGTAGGGCTCCTTGTTGGAGCGCCGCGCCGCCACCTGGTCAAACAGAGGATCTGCCGTAACGGAAGGATCAAGGGTGAAGGTGGCAATGGCAACCGGCCGCGCGGTGAGACCTTCAGCCGTTTCGCCTTCGGGGAAAAGCTCGAGATCGACCCGGTAGCCGTCGCGCGCGGCGGCCATCGTCATCAGTTCGAGAAAACAGCCGAGCCCGATCGTGATCTGGCGGTTGAACGGATCGGTATGTGGCAGCAGCCGATCAAGGTCGGCGGTCAACACCACCTGGTCGTCGCCCCGAAGTTCAACCTGCCAAGGCTGCCTGTTGTGCGGGTTGGGGGCGAGAATGGCATAGGAAAGTGCCCGCATCCGGGGCTCGGCATAAGCTGAACCGCCTGCCGCCCGCCAGGGTGCGAGGGCAGCGTCCGGGGTGCGGGTGAGCGCGAAAGCGGTGGCGGACGCGGTAGCGGCAAGCACGACGCCGCCTCCAACGAGGGCGATAAAACTGCGACGGTTCATGATCATTCTCCTTTTTGATACGATGTCAAACTTGTATAGTATGGCATCGTACCAGTCAATCGGAAAAAAGCCGGCCTCGTCAGGACCGGCTTCATGTGGCTTCAAGGGCGCACTGTCAGGCGCGGATGAAGGTGCCGTTGCGAAGTTCAGAGACTGCTTCGATGAGCTGCTCGCGGGTGTTCATGACGATCGGCCCATGCCAGGCGACCGGCTCCTTGAGCGGCTTGCCGGAGACGAGCAGGAAGCGGATGCCGTCGTCGCCGGCCTGCACAGTCACCTCGTCGCCGGTATCGAAAACCACCAGCGTACGGTCGCCCGACAGGTCGCGGATCTGGATTTCGGCTCCTTCGACTTCCTTTTCCACCAGCACGCCAAACGGCTTGGACGCGTCGCGGAACGTGCCGGAGCCGGCGAAGATATAGGCGAAGGCCGAGCGCGAGGCGTCAACCTTGAAGGTCTTGCGCCTGCCGGGCGGCACCGAAATGTCGACATAGGATGGCTCTGCGGCAATGCCGTCGACCGGGCCTCGCTTGCCCCAGAACTCGCCGCAGATGATCCGTGCCACGGTGCCGTCGTCGTCAACCTCCACGGGGATGTCGCGCGCCGTGACGTCCTGGTAGCGAGGCGCGGTCATTTTGAGCGACGAAGGCAGGTTGGCCCAAAGCTGGAACCCGTGCATGCGACCGTTCATGTCGCCCGACGGCATTTCCTGGTGCATGATGCCCCGGCCAGCCGTCATCCACTGGACGTCGCCCGCGCCCAGCGTCCCGCGATTTCCGAGGCTGTCGCCGTGTTCGACCGTTCCGGCCAGCACATAGGTGATCGTTTCAATGCCACGGTGGGGATGCCAGGGAAATCCCTTGACATAGTGGTCAGGCTGGTCGTTGCGGAAATCGTCAAACAGCAGGAATGGATCCGTGAGCGACGGGTCATCGAAGCCGAAGGCGCGGCGCAGATGGACGCCTGCACCTTCGAGATGGGGGATGGCAGGTGATTGGTGGCGAACAGCACGGATAGACATGGTGGGTCCCTGGCCGGGTAAAGCCGCCCGGGCGGATTGGATAGCGTTGTTCGGAATGTAATGCGGGCGCAGCACGATGACAAATGGGAGGCCATGAAACGGACTGTTCATCTGGAGCAAGTCCAGCGAAAGTGGTCGCCGCTTTCGCGTCCGGAGTTGCGTCAAAACAAGAGGACAGAGCAAGTCCAGCGAAAGTGGTCGCCGCTTTCGCGTCCGGAATTGCGTCAAAACAAGAGGACAGAGCAAGTCCAGCGATTCTGACCACGCCGGAATAGCTCTGGAATCGCGCCAAGTGCACGAAGACAAGACCGAAAGCCCAAAGCCGTGCCATCAAGAATGACCGCCATCAGGAATTGCGGGATTTCTCCGCGTTCACCTGAGCGGTGCTGCCGTTTACCTTTGAGAAAAGGGATGGTCGTAGGATGAACCACTTGCATCATCGCATGCACAACCCGATGAAATGAGCCACCATGTGCCGTTGGGCAGCCTATCGCGGGACGCCGATTCCGCTCGAACAGATTGTCTCGGCACCGGGCCATTCGCTCATCGAACAGTCCCAAAGCGCGACCCAGGCCAAGACCGCCACCAATGGCGACGGTTTCGGGATCGCCTGGTATGGCGAGCGCCCCGAACCGGGCCTTTACCGTGATGTGCTTCCGGCGTGGTCGGACTGCAATCTCAAATCGCTGGCGCGGCAGATCCGGTCATCGCTTTTCCTGGCGCATGTGCGCGCCTCCACCGGCAGCGCCACCAGCCGGGACAATTGCCATCCCTTCGTGCAAGGCCGCTTCAGTTTCATGCACAATGGCCAGATCGCCGGGTTCGACCAGATCCGCCGACGCATGGAGAATGCGCTGTCGGATCGATACTACCAGGCCCGGCAGGGAACCACGGACTCCGAACTTCTGTTTCTGCTTGCCCATGAATACGGGCTTGAGACTGATCCCGTGGGGGCGTTTGCAGCAGCCATCCGCTTTGCACTGGCAGAAGCCTCGCGCGCGGGCGTCAAGGAACTCATCCGCTTTACGGCGGCCTTTTCCGATGGCGAGACGCTCTGGGCAATCCGCTATGCCACCGATGCCTTTGCACCGACCCTCTACTCAGCCCCGATGTGCGGCGGGCTCGGGCACTGCCTGGTGTCCGAGCCATTCCGTGACACCGACGCAAAATGGCATGAAATTCCGGCAGGCAGCGTGGTGACGCTCAAGGCGGGTGGCATGTCCTCGGCGCGCTTCAACCCGATGCAGACTTCCCCGATAAAGGCGACTGCGACGGCCTGACCAAGCCCGGCCCGCGCCTCGGCGCGATCCGCTCTGCGGCCAATAAGCTGGAGCTATTCCGGCGTTGTCGGAATCGCTGGAATTGCTCTCTCCTCTTGTTTTGACGCAATTCCGGACGCGAAAGCGGTGCCCACTTTCGCTGGAATTGCTCTCTCCTCTTGTTTTGACGCAACTCCGGACGCGAACGCGGCACCACTTTCGCTGGAATTGCTCTGGCGTGCATCAGACCAGACGTGAGGCGATCAGGTTGGCCAGCCGTGCTGCCACTTCGTCCTTGCCAAGGTCAGGCCAGACCTCGACGCCGTCGCGGGAAACGATGCGGACCTGGTTGCGGTCCCCGCCCATGATACCGGTGGCAGCCGAGACGTCGTTGGCGACGATGAGGTCTGCACCCTTGCGGGCGAGTTTGGCGCGCGCGTTGTCAAGCACATCGGTGGTTTCCGCAGCAAAGCCGACCACAAAGGTTGGCCGCATCCGATGGTGGGCAATGGTATGCAGGATGTCCGGATTTTCGGCGAGCATGAGCGATGGCGGGCCTTCGCCCTCCTTTTTCTTGATCTTGGTTCCGGCGGCGGCGACGACCCGCCAGTCTGCAACGGCTGCGACCATCACGGCGATGTCGGCGGGAAGAAGCTCCTCCACTGCCGCCAGCATTTCAGTCGCCCGCTCGACATGGAGGGTGCGCAAGCCTGCGGGATCGGGAATGGAAACCGGACCGCTGACCAGCGTGACCGATGCCCCGAGACGCGCCAGCGCAGCGGCGATGGCATGGCCCTGCTTGCCCGAGGAGCGATTGGCGATGAACCGCACCGGGTCGATAGGCTCGTGGGTGGGGCCGGATGTCACGATCGCCCGGCGACCGGCCAAGGGCTTTTTACCGTCGTCGAGCATGGTTTCCACGGCTGCGACGATCTCGACGGGCTCAGCCATCCGCCCGGTGCCCGCCTCGCCGCTTTCCGCCATCTCGCCGGACATGGGACCGATGAAGCGGATGCCGTCGCGGGCGAGCATGTCGGCGTTGCGCCGGGTCGCCGGATGAGCCCACATGGCGGGGTTCATCGCTGGCGCTGCAAGGATCGGGCGGTGGGTGGCGAGCAGCACCGTGGAGGCGAGATCGCCCGCAAGCCCGTGCGCCATCTTGGCCATCAGATCGGCCGTCGCCGGGGCCACCAGAACAAGGTCGCAATCGCGCGCCAGACGGATATGACCGACGTCCTGCTCATCTTCCCGCGAGAACAGATCCGTGTAGACGCGGCTGGCCGCCAAGGCGCCAACCGCCAGGGGCGTGACGAATTCCTGTGCGCCTGCGGTCATCAACGGCCGAACCTCTGCACCGCGCTCGCGCAGGCGGCGGATCAGGTCAAGCGCCTTGTAGGCGGCGATGCCACCCGAAATGATCAACAGAATGCGTTTGCCCGACAGCGTCATGAACCGCGGTTCCCGGCTGTGAGCCCGTGGAGGGCGTGGTTCACCAGATCGCTGGTGCTCAGCGCAGTGCGCTGCTGCCCAGGCTCTGTCTTGCCGTCATCAAGATCGTGGATCGTCAAAGGTGCCAAAGCCGGACTCCGTCGCAGACTGAGGCCCACATTAGGCAATCGGGGCAGACCGGTCAAACGCCGGGTGACGGGCGCAGCGGAAGCGCGTGGGTCGCGTCTGGTTCGTCCACCGGCGCAAAACCCAGATGCTCATAGAAGCTTGCGGCACCAGGCGTCGAGCGCACTCTCAAGCGGGGGAACCAGATCGAGGCGCCGTCAAGAAGGTGGCCGAAGAGGCTGGTCGCCACGCCTTCGCCCCGGTGCGGACGCGTCACGTAGAGAAGGCGCACCCGTCCGACATTCTCGGTCGTGTAGGGATCACGGTTGAGCCCGCCGAAACCGACGAGTTCGTCACCTTCAAAGGCCCCGACCAGCCGGGCACCATCGTCATCGAACCGATCGATGCCCGCGTTCCAGTCGTGCAGCATGCGCTCGACAAAAGGATACCCGTCGCGCCAGGCTTCATCGGAAAGCGGGCGCAGGTCGGTCTCGTCTGGTGACAGCGGAAGGTAATCGATCACGCCTACCATATGGGATGGATGGCAAGCGCGATCCAGACAGCGGCAGCGGCCATCACCCAGAGTGCAACGCGACCGGAGCGACTGTGCCGCGCTTCGGACCGGCCGATCGCCTCGGACGTGGCGTCATCGAAACGCAGGCCGTTCTCGGCCATGGTGCCGATCTCAGCGGCAAGCTTTTCGCTGCGCGCGGCAAGGTCGGGCAACTGCTCGGCCAGGCGGATCGCAGCCTGGACGCCCGCCTTGACGTCACCCACGATGCGTTTGGGGCCGAGATTGTCACGGATCCAGCTCCCCACCACCGGCTCGGCCGCCTTCCACATGTTGAACTTCGGATTGAGCGTGCGGGCGACGCCTTCGACCACGACCATGGTCTTTTGCAGCATGACGAGTTCGGGCCTGGTCTCCATGTCGAACAGTTCGGTCACCTCGAAGAGCAGCGTAAGCAGGCGGGCCATCGAAATCGTCTCGGCCGGCTGGCCATGGATCGGCTCGCCGATCGCCCGGATAGCCTGGGCAAAGCTTGCCGGGTCATGCCGGGCGGGCACATACCCCGCCTCGAAATGCACATCGGCGACGCGGCGGTAATCGCGGGTGATGAAGCCGAAAAGGATTTCGGCCAGGAACCGACGCTCTTTGCGCCCCAGCCTGCCGACGATGCCCATATCCACCGCCACGATCATGCCGGACGGGTCGACGAAGAGATTGCCTTGGTGCATGTCGGCATGAAAGAAGCCGTCGCGCAGTGTATGGCGCAAAAAGGACTGGATCAGCGTCTCGGCCAGAGCATGCAGATCCAACCCCTGTGCCCGCAGTCCTTCGACATCGCCCATGCGGGTTCCATCGATCCATTCCATGGTGATGACGTCGCGTCCGGTTCGCTCCCAATCGACGGAAGGCACCCGGAAGCCCGGGTCGTCGCGGATGTTTTCGGCCATTTCCGACAACGCCGCTGCCTCAAGGCGAAGGTCCATCTCTATACGGGTGGTCTGTTCAAGCGTTCGGGTGATTTCGACCGGACGCAGTCGACGGCTGGCCGGAATGAAACGCTCCTGAAGCTCGGAGAGGAGAAAGAACGCCTGGAGGTCGCGCCGGAAGCGTTGGCGCACGCCCGGACGCACCACCTTGACCGCCACCTTGCGCGGGCCGTCAGGCGTCATGACCTCGGCGGGATGGACCTGGGCGATGGAGGCGGCGGCGATGGGTTCATCGAACCGGGTGTAGAGCGCATCGAGCGGACGGCCGAGGGACGCCTCGATTTCCGCCTTGGCAAGAGCGGTGGGAAAAGTCGCCATCCGATCCTGCAGACCGGCAAGATCGGCGGCGATGTCGGCACCCACCACATCGGGCCGGGTTGCCAGGAACTGCCCGAGCTTGACCCAGGAAGGTCCGAGCCGCTCGATGGCCAGCGCGAGCCGATCGCTGCGCAGCATGTTCCTGGACCGGCCGCGCGCCAGAAGCCCTGCCAGCCTGTGGCCGAACCGCAGCGCCGGGGGCAGATCGTCGACCGGCAACGCCGAGACGACGCCTTCGCGCACGAGGATGAAGCCGGCCCGCGCCAGGCGGACATAGGTGCCGATGCTGGCCATGGGTCAGAGCTTCCAGGCTGAATGGAGCGCCGCGATGCCGCCTGTGTAGTTGGTGTAGGTGGCGCGCGCAAAGCCTGCGCGGGTGATCATGGCCGCGAAATCCCGCTGCCGGGGAAACTTGCGGATGGATTCGACCAGATACTGGTAGGGCTCGCCATCGCCCGCGATCAACTTTCCAAGGCGCGGAATGCCGTTGAACGACCAGGCGGCGTAGATCTGGTCCAGGACGGGCATGTCGACTTCGGAGAATTCGAGGCAGAGGAAACGCCCGCCGTGGCGCAGCACCCGGAAGGCTTCGGCCAGCGCCTTGTCGATATCGGGCACGTTGCGGATGCCGAAGGCGATCGTGTAGGCGTCAAAACTTGCGTCTGGAAACGGAAGATCCTCGGCGTTGGCCTCCACGAAATCGAGCGCATCGCCGATCCCCCGTTTCTCGGCGCGCTCCGCACCGACGGCGAGCATGGACCCGTTGATGTCAAGCACTGTGCCGCGGGCAGCTCCGCCAGAGGCCTCCATGATGCGGAAACCGATGTCACCGGTGCCTCCTGCCACGTCCAGAAAGCGGAAGCCGGACTTCTTCGGCGGATTGAGGGCGGCCACCATCGCATCCTTCCAGACCCGGTGCAGTCCGCCCGACATCACGTCGTTCATGATGTCGTAGCGGCGGGCGACCTTGTGGAAGACGTCGTTGACAAGGCTCTGTTTTTCTCCGTCGGCGACCGAGCGGAATCCGTAGGAGGTCTGCATTCCGCCCTCGTCGGTGACGCGTTCATCGGACATTGTCTTCATCCCGTCGTGCTGTGGACTGCAAGGGCGTAACCGGTCCCGGCTTTCAAAATATGGCTCTGACCATAGCGGACCAGACCGTTTCGCGCTATCTGCCAACCTGGCGGCTGTCTGCGGCAAAGCGCGCCGCGTTATAGGCGGGCCGCCCGACAAAGGCCACACGAACCTTTCCCGGGAGACAGACGTGCCTGAACTGCCCGAAGTGGAAACCGTGCGCCGGGGATTGCAGCCCGTTCTGGAAGGAGCGCGTTTCGTCCGTGTGGACCAGCGCCGCCCCGATCTGAGGTTTCCGCTGCCTGAACGGTTTGCCGCCCGGCTGGAAGGGCGCACGGTTTGCGCGCTCAGCCGCCGCGCCAAGTATCTGTTGGCCGATCTTGACAACGGAGACGTGCTGATCGCCCATCTTGGCATGTCAGGATCGTTTCGTATTGAGGCTGAGGGGGAAGCTGGTCTTGTGCCGGGGGTCTTCCACCAGGCGCGATCCAAGGACGACCGGCACGACCACGTCGTCTTTCATGTCGAGGGTCCGGGAGGGAGCGCGCGCGTGATCTACAACGATCCGCGTCGCTTCGGCTACATGGATCTGATCGGACGCGCGGCGATCGAGGTCCATCCCTGGTTTGCTGGTATCGGCGTCGAGCCCACGGGCAACGGGCTGTCGGCCTCCCATCTGGCGAAGCTTCTCGCTGGCAAGAAGGCCCCGCTGAAGGCGGCACTGCTTGACCAGCGCATCATCGCCGGGCTTGGCAATATCTATGTCTGCGAGGCGATGTGGCGGGCGGGCCTGTCTCCGGTCAAGCCGGCCGGACGGCTCGTCACTGCGGCCGGAGCACCGCGGATCGGACTGGAGCGGCTGGTTGCCGCCATACGCACTGTCATCGACGAGGCGATCGCCGCCGGTGGCTCATCCCTCAGAGACCATATCCGCACCGACGGAACGCTCGGTTACTTCCAGCACGGATTCTCCGTTTACGACCGTGCCGGAAAGGGTTGCAAGCGGCCCGGTTGTGAGGATACGGTCCGTCGCATCGTGCAGAGCGGACGTTCAACCTTCTATTGTCCGCACTGCCAGTCCAGTTGATTCGGCAGCATGCCGAGATCCCAAGGAGCACGGGAATGGCCTTGAAGACCCTGAAAACCGAGTTTCGCGGCCGCGTCGCGCTGGTGACGCTCAATCGGCCCGAGGCTCTCAATGCGCTGAGCACGGAACTGCTCGGCGAAATGCGCCAGGTCATGCGTGAACTCGCCGACAATGACCAGATTGGCGCGGTGGTCATCACCGGATCAGAGAAGGCTTTTGCAGCCGGTGCCGACATCAAGGAGATGCAGACGCTCGACTTCATGGGCGTTTACGTGTCCGATTTCTTCGAGGGCTGGAGTGCGGTTGCCAACCTGCGCAAGCCGGTGATTGCGGCAGTGGCCGGCTATGCGCTGGGCGGTGGCTGTGAGCTGGCCATGATGTGCGATTTCATCATCGCCGCCGACACGGCAAAATTCGGCCAGCCGGAAATCACGCTCGGCGTCATTCCCGGCATGGGCGGAACCCAAAGGCTGACCCGCGCTGTGGGCAAGGCCAAGGCCATGGACCTGTGTCTTACCGGACGGATGATGGACGCCGAGGAAGCCGAACGCTCGGGCCTCGTCGCCCGTGTCGTGCCGGCCGACGAACTCATCGATACTGCGATCAAGGCCGCTGAAAAGATTGCCGGGTTTCCCCTGCCCGCCACCATGATGGTCAAGGAAGCGGTCAATCGCGTCGACGAGGTCTCGCTTGCCGAAGGCTTGAGGTTTGAGCGGCGACTTTTCCATTCGCTGTTTGCGACCGAAGACCAGAAGGAAGGCATGACGGCTTTCGTCGACAAGCGGAAAGCGGAGTTCAAGCACCGCTGACTGTCGGGCGGCGGCGCGCTTTGGAGCCATTTTCGCGTTGACGTGCCCGTGCTTTGGGTCTATACGCCCGCCATCAATTGGCAGCCGTCAGCGCTGTCACATCGTATTCCGCTCCCGGCTTGTGACGCAAGGATAGCCCGAAAGGGTTTTGCAGACATCCGGCGAGCCCCTGAGAAACCTGAGAGGCATTCATGGCCAATACAACTTCGGCGAAAAAGGCGACACGCAAGATCGCCCGCCGCACGGACGTCAACAAGGCCCGCCGGTCGCGCTTGCGCAGTTTCATCCGCAAGGTTGAAGAGGCCATCACGTCGGGGGACAAGGCGGCCGCCGCCGAGGCGCTCCGCGTCGCCCAGCCGGAGTTGATGCGTGCCTCCACCAAGGGCGTCGTGCATGCCAACACGGCCTCGCGGAAGATCTCCCGGTTGTCGGCGCGCGTGAAGTCCATCGGCGCCTGAACTCAGGTTCAAGACGTGGAAAATGCCAAAGTCCGGCTCGCGCCGGACTTTTTATGTTGTCGGCTCAAGACTTTGCGGGAATGGTCTCCTGAACTCGGACCGCCCTGTCACGGAGTTGTCGCAGCTTTGTTGCAGCCGCATTTTTTTTCATTCATTATCAACAGTTTACGGGAGGTGATTTTTTCACTTCGGATACGGGTCGGCAAATCGGCTGCAATCCTCTTGAGTTCGTAAAATAAGTTGCGGGCGTTGCAAAAGTATCATTTCGCCGGCTGTCGGATGAAAAAGCAATGAATCCAATCCCCTGTTCAAAGGGTGTCCGGGGGTGGATTTTTCGCAGGCGGCGAGTCAAGCGCTAAGTGTGAATTATCCGTAAATATGCCGCTTGATCTGGCTGCCCCATCCTGCCTAAATGACGTCATCGGGAAGCGCGGGACGAATGTTCCGGTCGGCGCTCCAGGGCAATACAGATCTGGTTTGCCACTCCGTTTTCCGATGTGCGGCTTCTCTGCCGTGCTGCTCCACGAACCTGGCATAGGTTGCAACGAGGGTTTTCGCCCCCGATAGAGAAGCCGTGTTTTCCGGACGGGGGCGTCCGGAAAATTGAAAAATCTGCCTGCTGTCGCCCCTGTGTGGGTGTCGGCTGCTGAAAGAGGAGACAAGCGCGGATGGGGCTCCGTGCGGGACCAGAATAGACTGTGGGTCGCGAGGGGCCTGGCGGGTGAATTCCAAATCTGATCCGTGAAACGATAGGTCACGTCGAGGTGGCGACACCTCAGACGTCTCTGTTCTTTATGGCTGGTGGTGCCACGGAGGTCCGAACGACCGGCCTGGCGGCAAGACGAGACCGAATGGACTTGTGACGCAACGAGGCGGCGCAAGTTCGCAAAACCGGGGCCATGACAGCCTTCGGAAGGGCGGCCGGGCAATCCGGTCAAGACTGCGGCAAAAGGATATCGGCGGCAATGCTTACTCACATGACGGCCTACAAGACAACTCCGACCTGGACCTCGACTTCGGACCAGGGCAGCGAGCAGGACCGGCGTGTCAGTCTGCCTGCCGATGAAGGGGCGGACATCATCATGCAAAGTGCGGTTTTCGAGAGGGTCCGGGCACGCCTCAAGGCGCAAGTCGGTCCGGAAGTGTTCACCAGCTGGTTCGGCCGGCTCAAATTGCAGTCCATGTCCAAGAGCGTGGCGCGGTTGTCGGTACCCACAGCGTTCCTCAAGTCCTGGATCAACAACAAGTATCTCGACCAGATCACGGTTCTGTTCCGCGAGGAGGATCCGGGCATACTCAAGGTCGAGATTGTCGTCCGCACAGCCCAACGCGCCGCGCGCCCTGGCGATGGCGACATCAGTCCGGTCCTTCCGGTTCCGGTCGGCCCGGTGCAGATGCGCAAGGATGGCCAGCCGGGCCTGAAAGTCGCGGCGATCCAGGTGGCGGTTCCGGTGAACCGCAATATTTCGGCTCCCGGCCACGTGGCTGGGCAGGTTCTGGGGTCGCCGCTTGATGCGCGCTACACCTTCGACAGCTTCGTTGAGGGCGCCTCGAACCGGGTGGCTCTGGCTGCGGCCAAGACGATCGCTGAAGCGGGCACCGGTGCGGTGCGTTTCAACCCGCTGTTCATCCATTCAAGCGTTGGCTTGGGCAAGACCCATCTCCTGCAGGCGATCGCCGCGTCGGCCAGCCATCACAGCCGCAATCCGCGTGTCGTCTATCTGACGGCTGAATATTTCATGTGGCGCTTTGCGACCGCCATCCGCGACAACGACGCTCTGTCCTTCAAGGAATCTCTGCGCAACATCGATCTGCTGATTATCGATGACATGCAGTTCCTGCAGGGCAAATCGATCCAGCACGAATTCTGCCATCTCCTGAACATGCTGCTCGATTCCGCCCGACAGGTGGTTGTCGCCGCAGACCGTGCGCCCTGGGAACTCGAATCGCTCGACCCCCGCGTCCGCTCGCGGCTGCAGGGCGGCGTCGCCATCGAGATCGAGGCCCCCGACTACGAGATGCGGCTCGATATGCTGAAGCGCCGGCTCGCGACCGCGCAGATCGAGGATGCCGGGCTCGACATCAACGACGAGATCCTCACCCATGTGGCCCGCCACGTCACCGCAAGCGGCCGTGAACTGGAAGGTGCCTTCAATCAGCTCATCTTGCGCAAGAGTTATGAGCCGGACCTGTCGCTCGACAGAATTGACGAACTGCTGAGCCATCTCGTCAACGCCGGTGAGCCGAAGCGGGTCCGGATCGAGGACATCCAGCGGGTGGTGTCGCGCCACTACAATGTCTCGCGTCAGGAACTCGTCTCCAATCGCCGGACGCGGGTCATCGTCAAGCCGCGTCAGATCGCCATGTATCTGGCCAAGACCATGACGCCCCGTTCCTTCCCCGAAATCGGGCGGCGTTTCGGTGGACGTGACCATACCACGGTGCTGCATGCGGTGCGCAAGATCGAGGACCTGATCGTCGCCGACACCAAGCTTGGCCACGAGGTCGAATTGCTCAAGCGACTGATCGTCGAATAGGCCAGCTTCTGCGACGCCGGGCAGGGCGGCGGGAGCTGCGCCTTATCAACAGAAACCCGGCCCGGCGGTTGCCCTGACGGCCGGTTTTTCTTGCCAAACACTGGTAAAATCTGTCACTTTGGCCACCCGAAAGGTGGGTTGAAGGCTCTCGTTTCGGCCCTTCAAGGCACTCCCTGTCACAGCCCGACCAGAATGTCGCGGACCGGAGTAAAACCCGGACGCCAAGGAAAGCGGTAGTCAAGATCATGCGCGTCACGCTCGAGCGATCCAATCTTCTGAAGTCCCTCAACCACGTGCATCGCGTAGTGGAGCGGCGCAACACGATCCCGATCCTGTCCAACGTGCTTCTGAAGGCGGAAGGCGCAACGCTCGACATGAAGGCCACCGATCTCGATCTCGAGATCACCGAGGCGACTGCGGCCATGGTGGAGCAGACCGGTGCGACGACCGTTCCAGCCCATCTTCTCTACGACATCGTGCGCAAGCTGTCGGACGGCTCGGAAGTGTTGCTCGCCACCACGCCCGACGGCGCAAGCATGACGGTGGCGTCGGGGCGCTCCAGGTTTTCACTGCAATGCCTGCCGCAGTCGGACTTTCCCGATCTGACCGCCGGTGCTTTCAGCCACACCTTCCGGCTTGCGGCCCGCGATCTCAAGATGCTCATCGACCGCACTCAGTTCGCCATCTCCACCGAGGAGACGCGCTACTATCTCAACGGCATCTTCATGCACACGATAGAGAGTGGCGGTGCGCTCAAATTGCGTGCCGTGGCGACCGATGGCCACAGGCTTGCGCGCGCCGACGTCGAAGCGCCGAAGGGGGCTGAGGGCATGCCCGGCGTCATCATTCCGCGAAAGACCGTGGGCGAACTGCAGAAGCTGGTCGACCAGCCCGACCTTGTTGTCACGGTGGAGGTGTCGGACGCCAAGATCCGCTGCACCATCGGCAGCGTGGTGATGACCTCCAAACTGATCGACGGGACTTTTCCGGACTATCAGCGTGTCATCCCGACCGGCAACGACAAGGAACTGATTGTGGATTGCCAGACTTTCGCGCAGGCCGTGGACCGGGTTTCGACCATTTCATCGGAGCGCGGCCGGGCGGTCAAGCTCGCTCTGGTGTCAGGTCAACTCACGCTTACGGTCAACAACCCGGATTCAGGCAGTGCAACCGAGGAACTCGCCGTCGGCTATGAGCGCGAGCCGCTCGAAATCGGTTTCAATGCCAAATATCTTCTCGATATCACCAACCAGTTGTCGGGCACGGATGCGGTCTTCATGCTCGCCGATCCCGGGTCTCCGACGCTGGTGCGCGACACGGCCGGCGACGACGCGCTCTATGTGCTCATGCCGATGCGGGTGTAGGATCTTACCAGTGACCGCAGCCGGATCTGCGGGCAAGCGCGATCGCCCGCCATCAGGACCGGCATGACTGACAAAGTTCATATCCGTCGTCTGCGGCTTGGCAATTTCCGCAACTATCCCGAAGCATCGGTCGTCTTCGATGGGCGGCATGTGGTGCTTGTCGGTGACAATGGCGCGGGCAAGACCAATCTCATGGAGGCGATTTCCTTTCTGTCGCCCGGGCGGGGCATGCGCCGCGCCGCCTATGCCGACATCGCCAGCGCCGGTTCCGGCGAGGGCTTCACTGTCTTCTCAGCACTCGCGGGCATGGCGGGCCCGGTTGAGATTGGCACCGGCTTTGACCCCGGCGAAGCGGGCGCACGCCGCCTGCGCATCAATGGCGCGCCTGCACGCTCGGCTGACGACTTGCTCGAGCATCTGCGCATCCTCTGGCTCACCCCGGCCATGGACGGGCTTTTCACGGGGCCCGCAGCCGACCGACGGCGTTTTCTCGACCGGCTGGTGCTGTCTGTCGATCCGGCACACGGCAGCCGGGCGCTTGATTACGAACGAGCCATGCGCAGCCGCAACCGTCTGTTGTCAGATTTCCGACCCGATCCGGTCTGGCTCGACGGGCTTGAATCGCAGATGGCCGAGCTCGGCGTCGCCATGACGCTGGCGCGCGGCGAGCTCGTCGCCATGCTGACAGCGCTGATCTCGCGCCAGGGCGAAGCTGGTGGCTTTCCAACCGCCGACCTTGCGCTGGATGGCTTTGCGATCGGAAATCAGGGCGGCGCGGCGAGCGGGCTGGAGGCCGATTTCGCTCTGGCGCTCAAATCCGGGCGTGCGCGGGATTCGGCCGCCGGCCGCACACTGGAGGGGCCGCACCGGGCCGATCTGCTGGTCCGCCACCGCGCCAAGCACATCGCTGCCGAGCTGTGCTCGACAGGCGAACAGAAGGCTTTGTTGATCGGGCTGGTGCTCGCCCATGCGCGGTTGGCGCGCGACATGACCGGCCATACGCCGCTTCTGCTGCTCGACGAGATCGCCGCCCATCTCGATCCGGGTCGACGCGCAGCGCTGTTCGATCTGGTCGACAGCCTTGGCGGCCAGGCTTTCATGACGGGTACCGACGCCGCCATGTTTGCCGCACTGGGCGATCGCGCTCAGGTTTTCGATGTTGCGGCGGGAACGGTGCGGTTGCGCCCAGTGGGTTTTTGAGACCGGTGCTGATGCAGAGACCGGTCCGCGTCGCGTCATACCGGTCTCAATTGCCGTGAGGGACCATTCACCTGTCCGTCGGCATTTGCTAATGCATGTCGCGCACAAATTGATTCATGTGTGCGATAACGTAGATGCATTCATTCAATGTTTTACAGCGGCGTTCACGCATCCGATTGGATGCGCGGCGCTGTAGAGTGGGTCGGCAGGCTTTGCTCGCCAAAGGACAGGATGCGACCATGATCGACACAGCCCTCGGGCCAGACGAGATCGAACGCTATGCCCGCCACATCGTCCTTGCTGAAATCGGCGGGCCGGGACAGCAGCGTCTGAAAGCTGCACGGGTATTGGTTATCGGGGCGGGCGGCCTCGGCTCGCCGGTGGCAAGCTACCTCGCCGCAGCCGGGCTCGGCACCATCGGCATCGTGGATGACGACTCGGTTTCGCTGTCCAACCTGCAGCGCCAGATCATCCACGACACGGATGCAGTGGGCCTTTCAAAGACCACAAGCGCGAAACAGGCGATCTCCCGGATAAACCCTCATGTGCGGGTGATCACGCACCCATGTCGGCTTGAGGCTGGCAATGGCGATGTCATTGTCAGCGCCTACGATATCCTGGTCGACGGTTCGGACAATTTTGCCACCCGGTATCTCGCCGCCGACCTGGCCGAGCGCCATCAAATCCCGTTGGTCACGGCGGCTGTTGGCCGTTTCGACGGCTCGGTGACAGTGCTTGCGCCGCACCTGACAGCTCCGGATGGTCGGCCCTATCCCCGGCTGCGCGATGTGTTTCCCAAAGCCCCACCGCCCGGTCTGGTGCCAAGTTGTGCGGAAGCGGGCGTCGTGGGCGCGCTGACCGGGGTGATCGGGACATTGCAGGCGATGGAGGTCATCAAGCTCGTCACCGGCGCTGGCGAGCCGCTGTTCGGGCGGCTTCTGCTCTATGACGGGTTGGCGGCGCGGTTTGATACCATCCGCTACAGGAGGAAGGCCGGGTAACTCACGAACGGAAGGGCAGCACCCGGTCGGGCGGGCGGTGACCATCAAAGAAGGTGCGGATGTTGATGATGACCTTGTCGCCCATATCGATACGACCTTCGATGGTGGCAGACCCCATGTGCGGCAGAAGCAGCACCTTGCCCTGTTCGGCGAGCTTCAGGAGCCGTTTGTCAACGGCCGGCTCATGCTCGAAGACATCAAGGGCTGCACCCGAAAGTCGGCCGTCGCGCAGCGCCTTGATCAGCGCATTCTCGTCGATGATGCCGCCGCGGGCGGTGTTGACGATGTAGCTGCCGGGCTTCATCAAGTCGAGCCGCCGGGCCGACAGCAAATGGAATGTGGCGGGTGTCGACGGGCAATTGACCGAAACGATGTCGACCCGGGCGAGCATCTGGTCGAGGCTGTCCCAGTAGGTTGCCTCGAGCTGATCTTCCGTCTGGGGGCTTACCCGGCGCCGGTTGTGATAGTGGATGGACAGGCCGAAAGCCTTGGCGCGGCGCGCCACGGCGGTGCCGATCCGGCCCATGCCGACGATGCCGAGACGCTTGCCGCCGATGCGGTGGCCAAGCATCCAGGTCGGTGACCAGCCCTTCCAGCCGGCCGGATCGCCCACAAGCACGCCCGCCCCTTCGGTAAGCCGACGCGGTACGGCGAGGATGAGAGCCATGGTCATGTCTGCTGTGTCCTCACTCAGCACATTGGGCGTGTTGGTGACGGTGATGCCTTTCTTCTGGGCGGCCTCGACATCGATATTGTCGACCCCGTTGCCGAAATTGGCGATCAGCTTCATCTGCGGACCAGCCTGCTCGATCAGCGCCGCATCGATCCGGTCGGTCACGGTCGGAACGAGAACGTCAGCCGATCGCATTGCCGCCACCAGTTCGGGCTGGGTGCGCGGTTCGTCGGTGATGTTGAGTTCGGCGTCGAAAAGCTCGCGCATCCGCGTCTCCACCGCATCCGGCAACCGGCGGGTGATGAAAACCTTTGGTTTCTTTCTGGCAATCATGGGGTTCGGGTCCGGCGTTGAGAGCTCTTTAACCAAACTTTGCGATCATCTGCTTTGCGTTTACTTTTTCTAACAGACCTTCCGGCGTTGACAATCAAAACCGGCCCACCCTGTCAGGAATTGTCGCGCCAGGTCCCGCGCGCAAGCGCCAGTGGCCGGAATTCATCACGCTCCTCCAATGGCCGCCACGCGTGCGCCGGCCTGGTGTGGGCGGTGTCGAATCGACGCGCGGCGCAAGCCGTCGTCCTCGCAAAAAGGGTGTTTGTCATGCGTCGCCTTTTTCCTTTCAACGTCCTGCCCGCAAGGGTTTGCGCGATCCTGGTTGCGCTCCTGGTGGCATTTCCTGTCGCGGGCGTCGCACCCGCCTTTGCCCAGTCGGCCAAGGGTGCCAGCGGCCTGCCTTTGCCGCGGTTCGTCAGCCTTAAGGCCAAGCGCGTCAACCTCCGGATCGGCCCGGGGCGGGATTACGCGGTTTCTTGGCTTTACACCCGCGCCGGGGTGCCGATGGAGGTGATCCAGGAGTATGACAACTGGCGCCGCGTGCGCGATGCCGATGGCACCGAAGGCTGGGTCTACCAGTCGCTGTTGTCGGGTGAGCGCACCGCCGTCACCGCGCCGTGGAAACGCGATCCGTCCGGAAAGACGTTCATCAACATGCATCGCGAGGCGCGGGGCAACGCCAATGTGGTGGCGCGGCTCGAGCCGGGCGTCGTTGTCATCGTCCGGGGATGCACGGGAGAATGGTGCGAGGCGGAAGCCGACGGCGCGACGGGGTGGATAGCCCAGGGCGAGGTCTGGGGTGCCTATCCCGGCGAGGCCTTCAAGTAACTTGCATCGATGCGGAAGCCGCGGCTCACCGCTTGGGGCGCAGACGGATCACCACATCGACATGGGCAATCTCCATGCCTTCCGGGGGCTGCGGCAGGTCGATCACGCGGATATTGCCGGTCGGGATGTCGAGAACCTCGCTCGATCCCTCGATCACGAAATGATGATGATCAGACACGTTGGTGTCGAAATAGGTCTTGGCAGTTTCGAGCGACAACACTCTCAGCAGACCCGCTTCGGTGAACTGGTGGAGCGTGTTGTAGACGGTGGCGAGCGAACACGGCACGCCGGCAGCCACAGCCTCCTCATGGAGGTCCTCGACTGTCAGATGCCGGTCACCTTTTACATACAGGAGATAGGCGAGCGCCACCCGCTGACGGGTCGGACGCAGACCTGCGTCGCGCAGCAGCAAAGCCGTATCCTTGTCTGTCGTTTCGCGTCGGTGCTGGGCGGACATGCGTCCTCATCCGGAGGTTGGGATCCTGATCGAAAGTCCATATAACTTTTCTCAGGCTTTCTTTCAATAGAGGTATCCGGACACAGTTTCCCGAGCATCGCCCCTTTCGCTCGCCTTCCGCATCCGATATTCGGAGGGCCGATAGGTCGGGTTTCGCAGCATCTGTCGGCTGTGATAGCTTCGGCCTCCATGAAGGACGCTGCAGAAAGACGGCGAACAGGGAGACGCAGTGCATATGGTGGAGAGGCAATCGAGTTATTCGTACGAAGAGATCCTGACCTGCGGGCGGGGCGAGCTCTTCGGACAGGGCAATGCGCAACTTCCGCTGCCGCCGATGCTGATGGTGCACCGGATTACCGAGATCTCGGAAACCGGAGGAGAGCACGCAAAGGGCGGAGTGCGGGCCGAATTCGACATCACGCCGGATCTGTGGTTCTTTCCCTGCCACTTCCAGGGCGATCCGGTCATGCCGGGCTGCCTCGGACTCGACGCGATGTGGCAGCTGACCGGCTTCTATCTCGGCTGGCTGGGGGAACTGGGCAAGGGTCGGGCACTGTCAACCGGCGAAGTCAAGTTCACCGGCATGGCGACTCCGGCGACAAAGCTCGTCACCTATGGCATCGATTTCAAGCGGGTGATGCGCGGCCGACTTGTGCTCGGCATCGCCGACGGCTGGATGGCCGCCGACGGCGAGGTCATCTACCGCGCCACCGACCTGCGGGTGGGCCTTTTCAAGGAAAAGGCTGACTGAGGCCTGCAGCTCTCGCAATGCCGCCACACTCCTGCGGCAAAAACGCACACCGCATCCCTCGACCTGAAAGGGCCAATGATATGAGACGAGTCGTCGTGACGGGCATGGGGATTGTATCCTCAATCGGCAACACGCCCGAAGAGGTGACGGACTCGCTCCGCGCTGCCCGGTCAGGCATTTCCTTCTCCCAGGATTTCGCTGACCACGGCTTCCGCAGCCAGGTCTGGGGTCGGCCAACGCTTGACCCGACCGATCTCGTTGATCGCCGCGCCATGCGTTTCCTGTCACGCGGCGGTGCCTGGAACCATGTCGCCATGCTGCAGGCGGTCGCAGACGCCGGTCTTCAGGAAGCTGAAATCTCCCACGAGCGCACCGGCATTGTGATGGGCTCGGGCGGCCCGTCCACCCGCACCATCATTGACGCCGCCGACATCACCCGCAAGAACGGCAGCCCCAAGCGCATCGGCCCCTTCGCGGTGCCCAAAGCGATGTCGTCGACAGCGTCGGCCACGCTTGCCACCTGGTTCAAGATCCACGGCGTCAACTATACCATCTCATCGGCCTGCTCGACCTCGGCCCACTGCATCGGCAATGCGGCCGAGCTGATCCAATGGGGCAAGCAGGACATGATGTTTGCCGGCGGCCACGAGGATCTCGACTGGTCGATGTCCAACCTGTTTGACGCCATGGGCGCGATGTCGTCCAAGTTCAACGAAGGTGATCTGGCGTCGACCGCCTCGCGCGCCTATGACATCAAGCGCGACGGCTTCGTCATTGCCGGAGGCGCAGGCGTGCTGGTGCTTGAGGAGCTCGACCACGCCAAGGCCCGCGGTGCCAAGATCTATGGCGAATTCGTGGGCTACGGCGCCACCTCCGATGGCTACGACATGGTCGCCCCTTCGGGCGAAGGTGCCAAGCGCTGCATGCGCATGGCGCTGTCGACCGTCAATGGCGAAATTGATTACATCAACACTCACGGCACATCGACTCCGGTGGGTGACAGCAAGGAGATCGGCGCCATCCGCGAGGTCTTTGGCGACAAGATCCCGCATGTGCAGTCAACCAAATCGCTGACCGGCCATTCGCTCGGCGCGACCGGCGTCCAGGAGGCAATCTATTCGCTTTTGATGATGAAACACAATTTCATCGGCGAGAGCGCCCACATCGAAGAGCTTGATCCGGAATTCGAAGGCGTGCCGATCGTGCGCAAACGCATCGACAACGCCAAGGTCGATACGGTCCTGTCCAATTCCTTCGGCTTCGGGGGCACCAATGCCACCCTGGTCTTCCAGCGCTACAACGGATGAGCCGATGACCGATCTCTTCAAGGGAAAGCGCGGCCTCATCATGGGGGTCGCCAATGACCATTCGATTGCCTGGGGCATCGCCAAAGCCGTGGCCGCCGAAGGGGCCGAGCTCGCCTTCAGCTACCAGGGCGAGGCTTTCGGTCGTCGCGTCAAGCCGCTCGCCGATTCAATCGGCGAGCACCTTCTCCTTCCCTGCGACGTCGAAGACATTGAAACCGTCGATGCCATGTTTGCGCGCATCCGGGAGGAATGGGGCGGGCTTGACTTCGTCGTCCACGCCATCGGCTTTTCTGACCGCAACGAATTGAAAGGTCTTTACGCGGAGACGAGCCGGGCCAATTTCACCCGCACCATGGTGATTTCCTGTTTCTCGTTCACCGAAGTTGCCCGCCGCGCTGCCGATCTGATGACGGGCAGCGGTGCCATGCTGACGCTCACCTATGGCGGCTCGACCCGGGTAATGCCCAACTACAACGTCATGGGCGTGGCGAAAGCAGCACTCGAGGCCTCCGTGCGCTATCTCGCCGCCGATTACGGCCCGCGCGGCATCCGCGTCAACGCTATTTCGGCCGGTCCGATCCGCACGCTCGCCGGTGCCGGCATCGCTGATGCGCGCGCCATGCTGAACTGGCAGCAGAAGAACTCGCCGATGCGGCGCACGGTGACCATCGAGAACGTGGGAAATTCGGCCCTCTACCTGCTCTCCGACTTGGCCAAGGGCGTGACCGGGGAAATCCACTTCGTCGATTCGGGCTTCAACGTGACCTCGATGCCAAGTTTGACGGAGTTGAAGCGGGTTGACGGGGAGTGAAGGTGCGGGCGCTGGTTTTGACGGGCATGGGCGGCCTCGGTCGGGCAATCCGGGGGTTTCATGTCTTCAGCGTCAACCCGGAAAGCCATTCGCTTTGAACCGCATCATCGGGGCCAGGCGACATTCACGCGACCAGAACGGCCGAGCGGCTCTGTCACGCATGTTGCGTTCAATCGGCCCCGATTGAACGGAGCAACCCGCTCTGTCAGGCGGAGGATCCACGCTGCTTGTAGCCCGGTGGGGCCTGTGGCAGGAAGGGCAACGCTTGCGGTCTGGCCATTTTTGCGTACATGGCCAAACCCCGCCCCGACGCCTCGGATATACGCCGAGGCCGGACTGGAGAAGCCAGTGAAAAAGACCATCGACTTCCTGTTTCGCCCCGGCCCCGCCCACATGGCGCTGGCCAACCGTGTCTATTTCCCGGCCTGCCTGTGTTTCGGCATCTTCCTCGGCAGCGGCGTTACCGTTTTTGCCATCGCCGGTATGGTTTGGGTGATTTTCCATTTTCTGAGCGGGCGGATGTCCTGGCGTCTGCCTTATCCGGTCACGCTGAGCGCTGCGGCTTTCGCGGCCTTTTTCGCCGTCGAGCTTCTGGCTGCCCTGATCCACGCTTCGCCAACGTCCCTTGACGAGGTTGCGGAGAACCTGCCTTTCCTTGGGCTCACGGCGCTTTATGCCGTGTGTGTCGCCGAGCGAGCTGCCCTTCTCAAGGTCGTCGAGGCGGTGGCGCCCGTCGCAGCCGTGGTTGGCCTGTGCGCCGCCCTGCCGGTTTGGTCCCCCGCCGCGCGCATCGAACTGATGGCGGGCAATGCAAGCGTCTTTGCGGTGCTGGCGGCAATTGTGTTTGCGATCAATCTCATTGCGCTCCTGCGTGACCCTGGCCGCACCCGGCGTTGGATCTGGCTGCTCGGAGCGGTCGCCGCAGCGATTCTCGTGATTGCATCCGGCACGCGGGCGATGTGGCCCGCCCTCCTCGTCGTTCCGGGCATCTGCGCCATCTGTTTCCGGCGCGGTGGATTTCCCCTCGGCTGGCGCCAAGGCGGCATTGCCCTGACGGCGGTTGCCGCACTCGCCATTGCATCTTATGGTGAGGTTTCCGCCCGTCTTGGCGCGACGGCGAGCGATCTTGCCCGCATTGAGGAAGGAGACTTTACCGGATCCATCGGCCAGCGCTATCATCTCTGGCGTGCCGGGCTTGAGGTCTTTGCCGAAAACCCGGTCCTTGGTGCCGGCCCCGGCGGCTTCAACGATGCGGTGGCCGACAGGATTGAAGAGCTGTCGGGCGAGCGCAAGGTCTACGGTCATGCCCATAACGCGATCATCACCGAACTGGTGCGGGCCGGTGTTTTGGGCATGGCGGCGCTGGCCGCCCTGTTCCTCGTACCTCTCGCACAGGTCCTGAAGGCGCCACGCGACGGATCGGGGCAAGCGGGGCTGGCCCTCCTCCTGTCCGTCCAGGCAGTCTATGTCCTGAGCGGGACAACCGGTCTTGCCATCGGGCACGACATTCTCGATGCCACCTTCATCAGCGCCACCTGTTATTGTCTCTATCTCGTCTTCGGGCCAAGGGGACCGGAATGGCGTGCCGGTTCCACGGACTTGACGGACGGGCGCCTGCCTGGCTGAAGCAGGGATGCCGACAGGGGCAGCGGTCTCGGTGGCCGTCCGCCAAGTAATTGATTTCTCAACCGGTCCCGGGCGCGCGCGGGAAAGGTTAATCAGGTCTGACCGACGCTGGCGTCCAGTGGGGACTGCTTCAGGCTACCCTGCGGGCCTATCCACGGAGGCCTTTCCATGACCGAAACCACAGCCCGCCACGATCTGCCATTGTTGATGCCATCCCAAGCCCAGAAGCACATCACCCACAATGAGGCGGTGATGCACCTCGACACGCTTGTCAATCTTGCCCTGGCCGCCCCGGTCACCGCCGCTCCGCCCGCCAGCCCTGCGGAAGGCGATTGCCACCATGTGGGCCCGGCCGCTGCTGGCGTCTGGGAGACGTTGCGCGGGCGGACTGTCGCCTTCCTTGCAGGCGGCTGGCAGGCCCTGTCGATCCCGACAGGCGCAACCGCCTTCGTGGTGAGCGCGGCCACGAGCCATGTCTTCGACGGTGTCGACTGGGTGCTGCCAAATCTGCGCGGCGCACGATTGGGTCTGGGCGGGGTCGATGATCCCGGTAACATTCTCAGTGTCGCTGGTGCGTCTACTCTTCTAAGCGCCGATGCTTCGGGGAGCCACCGGCTGCAAATCAACCGGCAGGCGGTAGGAGGCACGGCCAGCATGGTCTTCTCGACGGCCTATCAGGGGCGGTGCGAATGGGGTCTGACCGGAACTGCGCGCTTGGCTCTAAGGCTGTCGACCGACGGCGTGGTCTGGAAGACCGGTCTTCTGGCTGATCCCGCTACCGGAAACATCTCCATCGGCTCTGGCACAGATTTCCTGCGCCAACTGACGGTCAGCGGGCCGGCACCGAGGTTGCGCGTGGCTGCCTCGGGCAGCGGCGCGCCCGGGTTCGAGATTGCATCCGCCGGTGCTGCATCGCCGAGGCTGAGCGTCACCTTCGACACGGCTGCGATCCGAGGCGATATCTCCCTCGATGGGGTTTCGCAATTGTCGATCGAGCCCACCCAGGTCCGGTCCAATGTGGTCTTTCGGGGTGGCAATGTAGTCTCGGGCCAATATCTGCATTCCGCTTCCCGGGCTTTCATCGCGGGCGCTTATGACCCCGGAGGCATATCTGTCTTGGGCAATCCGCTGACTTCGGGCAATCTCGACCATATCTGGATGGATGACGAAACCAACACCTGGCATTTCTGCGCCGACGTGTCCTACAAGCAGCCGGCCAACAGCACCGTCCAGGCGGCAGCCTTCGCCACGTCGTCCGACCATCGGCTCAAGCAGGACATTGAGGCCATCGATCCTCAGGACGCCATCGCCCGCCTTCTCGCAATCCGTCCGGTCCGCTTCCGCTGGTCCGAAAGCGGGAAGCCCGGAGAGGGCTTCGTGGCCCATGAACTGATGGAGACTTTTCCACTTGCCGTGTTCGGTGCCCGGGACGGGACGTCTCCGAAGACTGGCGCGCCGACCTACCAGACTGTCGATCTGATCCGGCTCATCCCCGTGCTCGTAGCCGCCGTCCAGCGGCTTGCATCCGAGCGTGGCGGAAACGGTGGATCACTCTGAGGCTTGGTCGAACGGAGTGGCACGGGCACCGGCGGCGAGCAACTCGGCCTTCATTGCGGCGCGACGGGCAGAGTGGCCGGCCGGATTTGCCAGATCAACGCGCACGCAGACATCTTCCGACGAAGTGCCGGAAATCTCATCGAGAATGCGGTTGCCAAATTCGTTGCGGATCGTCGTCACGTCCCACCACCACCGCATCGGCTCGGACCCTTTGCCGGCGGCGATTGGCTCGGATGTGGGCTCGCTCAGGATTGAGCAGTCCCACAGGGCAACCGTGCTGCTCCGGGGGGATTTCTGAAGCTCGCTGGCCAGAGCTTCGATCGACAGTGTCGCCGTGTCGAAATAGGAGGCTTTTTCTCCCGCCGCATAGAGTGCCGCATGCACCGGCCCGACGACGAGCGACACAGTCTTCACGCCATTGCGACGCACAAGTCCGGCTGCCGTGACGACCAGCCGTACAGTGGCCGCCTCGGGCTTGTAGGCGACAGGGTTGCGCGCGACGTCGAGGATCGTCTTTCTTGACAACGCCCAGTTGCCGCGGGCTGCGACCGAGCGGGCGAAATAGTCGTGATCACGCTGGCCGTTGGGAAGGTAGAGCGGACCTGACGGGCTGGAAGCGCCGATCCCCTCTGCCAACGCGTTGAAGGATAGCCCTAACTGGTCAATTGAAAACAGCTGGCCCAGTTCGGCCAACCCGATACGCCAGGTATCGCGGTCGGCGCTGGAGATCACAAATACCGAAAACTCGGCTGTCCTCAGAAGCGGCGTCCTGCGCGACAGATGGCGCAGCGGGTCGATCACAATCGCTGCCGATTGAAGGTTCGGTGCGACCGCAGAGGTATGGACCGCCATGGCGAGCGAGTCGCGGAGCGATCCGCCGCTGACGGCGCCGTTGTAACCACGCCGGCCGAAATAGGGGTGCTGCGGATCAAACCCGGATTCTGCGCTCGTGTCACCGGTGACGACGCCGGTCGGATTGCGCGCCGACACGATGAGTGGCTTGGCAACCCGCGCCCTGGTCGACATCCCCGTGTGCGCGACCGCGATGCTTGGGGTCTTGCCGTCGCGGTACAGGGAGAGCGGATTGACGAGATAGTTGATGAGTGGCACGACACCGACGAGCATCAGAACCGCCGCCACAAGCCCCAACAGAAGAAGCCGGCGGCCGGACTTGGGCTTTTCCAAGGTCAAGGGCGGCGAAGCCGGAGGCTTGAGCGGAGGAACAGGAACGGTGGACTCTCGGGTCGTTGGGCGCGCCGCAAGGCCCGCACCGTGAAGGACGGCCTCAGTCGCAGCCTCCTTACGGTTCGGATCGGTCAACGGAGCGAAGGGGCCGCCAAGGTCCTGCATCTCAGAGTTTTCCTGTCGACATCGATTGCACAGCCGACAGGATGCGTCGGCACAAGAAGCGCCAGTGGTTCCCGCTGGTTCAGGCTTGCGCAAGCAGCGCCCGCCAACCCCATGGTTTTGCGGAGTAACACACCAGATAGATGTTTTGCGCAAGGCGAAGCGGTAAATTTTTCGTGCACGAGGCTTGTCGCGACCCTCGGAATGACCCTGCTGCGTCGGCGACTTTACGCGCGGCGATTGAGAAACACTTAAATATTTGCTAGCTATCATCAAGAGGGCGGAGGATGCGTCAAATCCATGATCCTCAGCGGTGCAGGGCCACATGAAAAAAGATAAAACTGGAATCACAGGGATAGCTTCGCAAGCAATCGTCGAAATCCTGATATTTTCTTTGGTCATCAACATTTTGATGCTCGTATTGCCCCTGTATATGCTGCAGGTATACGACAGAATCCTGACCTCTGGATCATTAAATACTTTGATCTATATTTCAATAATAGCCTGCGTTGCTCTGGTTTTGCTTGGATTTCTGGATTATATCCGCGCGAGATATGCGGCCCGCGTTGCGGCGAAAATTGAAGTCGCGCTCGGCACGGCAGGATTTCAGGCGGCGATGCGGTCAATGCGGGCCTCTATAGGTGATATACAGCCGCTTCGCGACCTCACGACGGTCAGGAATTTCATTTCCTCGCGCAGTTTTATTGTTTTTTTCGATCTGCCATTCGCGCCGTTGTTTCTGTTCATCCTGTTTCTGATCCACCCGGATCTGTTCTGGTTCTCGATGATCGGGTTGGGGGCGCTTGTCGCCGTGGCGATTTTCAATCAGTCGATATCGCTGTCCAGCAGCAAGCAGGCCGGGGAGGCCTCCATGCAGTCGCTGTTGTCGGCGCAGTCCTTTGCCCGTAATGCCGAAACGCTGCGCGCCATGGGCATGGAACAGAACGCCGAGCGGATCTGGGGCACCCAGCATGCCACCGCGGCAAACCACTCCGACACCGGATCGGCGATCAACGCCGCACTTGGCGGTTTGTCCAAGGTCATCCGGTTCTTCCTGCAGATCGGCATTCTGGGCTATGGTGGCTATCTCGTGTTGATCGGCGAAATGTCTGCAGGCATGATCTTCGCCGCCTCCATCGTCTCCGGCAAGGCGTTTCAGCCGGTCGACCAGATCATCGGCATCTGGCCCCAGATCAACCCGACACTGACCGCCTGGAAGCGTTTCAAGGCATCCATCGCCACCAATCCGATTGAGCCCGATAAAACCGCTCTCGCAGCGCCTCTGGGCGCCATTTCCGTTCAGGATCTCGTCTATGCGGTCCAGTCGCCGGACGGGGCCCGTCCCATCATCAAGGGAATCCGCTTCGACGTGAAGCCGGGCAGCGTGATTGCGGTCATCGGCCCGAGCGGTGCGGGCAAGTCGACGCTGGCGCGTCTTCTCGTAGGTGCAATCGAACCGCGTTCGGGCGTCGTGCGCATTGATGGCAGCGACCTCAAGAACTGGGAGCGGGAATTCCTGGGTCGCCATATCGGATATCTGCCGCAGCAGGTCGAGTTGTTTCCAGGAACGATTTCAGAAAATATTTCCCGATTTGACGAAGGCGCATCCGACGATGCGATCCGGCTTGCGGCCGTCAATGCCCACGCTGAAGATCTCGTCAAGGAACTCGGCAGAGGCTACGATACTCTCGTAGGCCCCGGCGGCATCGAGTTGTCCGGTGGCCAGCGCCAGCGCATCGGTCTTGCGCGTGCCTTGTATGGCCAGCCGCGAATCATGGTGCTCGACGAGCCAAACGCCAATCTCGACGAAGACGGCGAGGCCGCGCTTGCCAAGGCCGTGCTTGCGGCGCGCGACCGGGGGACCACGGTCATCGTGGTGGCCCAGCGTCTCGGCCTGACAGGCCTCGCCGATGGTGTGCTTGAGATGGCGGCGGGACAGATCGTCGACTTCGGGCCGCGCGACCAGGTCATGGCACGGTTTGCCGAGCGGCGCGCCAAGCGGACCGGCGCTCCCGCGCCCTCGGTGCCCACCCAGGCAGGATCGGCACCCCGACCCGGGCCGGGGTCCCACACGCTCGACCAGATCAAAAGCATGTCCTTGACCAAGGTCATTGGCAGCCCGACACCGCCTGGAACCCCGGGTGGCAGAATTGGCGGATAACAGCTCATGAACATTCAGGTCAGGAACGGTGAACCAGCTGCCTCAGGCACTCCGGCACCCGCGCTCAGCAAGCCCGAACCGTCCGCGAAATGGTCAGACCGGCTGCCCACGGGCACGGCGCGCTTTGTCGCCATCGGGTATGCGTCAATTGCGCTGTTTGTCGGGGTTTTCGGCTATTGGGCGGCAACGGCACCGATTGCTTCGGCTATCCTGGCCCCCGGCGTGGTCGCACCGGCGGGACGCAATCAACTCGTCCAGCATCTGGAAGGCGGTTTGATTGCCGAAGTCTTCGTGCGCGAAGGTGAAACCGTCACGACTGGCCAGCAACTCTATCGGATGGACTCGGTGGCCACGGCTGCGCTGCGCAACCGGCTGACCAAGCAACATATCGGTCTGCAACTGCGCGCCGAACGCTTCGAGGCCGAACGCGACGACAGCGAAAGGCTCGTGATACCGGCCGATCTGACCGTTCAGGCCCAGGCCGAGGGTTTGGGCTATCTCGTCGAAGAACAGGTCAAGGAATTCGACATCCGCCTCGCGCGGATGAAATCCGAACTGATCATCCTCAACCAGCGCGTCGCAGTGCAAGACGACAACATCTCCGGTCTGAAGTCGCAACAGGAATCGCTCACCCGCCAGCTTGCGCTGGTCAAGGAAGAGGCCAGCACCAAGCAGAGTCTCCTCGACCAGGGCCTCACAAATCGAACCGAGGTCACGCGGCTTTTGCAGACAGAAGCCGAAATCATCGGCCAGGCGGGCTCGGTCACCGCCCAGATTGCGGCTGCGAGAAACCAGATCGTGGAAGCGCAGGAGCAGCTCATCCGCATGAAGACGCAGCGGATTGAAACGGCGATTTCCGAACTCGGGACGATCCGCGCCAACATCGAGGATATCGGCGAACAGTTGACGGCTGCGGAAAACACGCTTGCCCGCAGCGTCGTGCGGGCGCCCGCCGAAGGCATCATCGTGCGCATGGTGCACAATGTCGCCGGTGGGATCGTCGGTCCCGGTCAGGAGTTGCTCACTCTCCTCCCCACCTCCGACGAACTGATCATAGAAGCCAGAATCCTGACACAAGACATCGACAATGTATCTCTCGGGCAGGAGGCCATGCTGCGCTTCATCGCGCTCAACTCCACCACGACGCCGGAGGTCGCCGCCAGAGTGATTTACGTGTCGGCCGACAAGCTCGATGATCCGGCAACCCAGCAGAGCTATTTTGCCGTTCGGCTCAAGCTTGCCGACGCACTTCCTGCGTCCATCGAGTCGGGCCGACTTTATCCCGGCATGCCGGTGGAGACGATGGTCTCGACCGGTGAACGCACCTTCCTGACCTATCTCGTCAAGCGGCTGCTTGATTCCTTCGAAACGGCTTTCCGCGAGGAATGAACGTCCCGCAACCCGGTCCTCCGGGTGTCGTAGAGGTATTCCGGCGTTGTCAGAATAGCCGGAATAGCTCCATCCTCTTTTTTTGACGCAATTCCGGACGCGAAAGCGGTGCCACTTTCGCTGGAATTGCTTTAGCCAGGTCACCCCTCGGTCCAGAACCGGCCGAGGTGCAGGCGCAGACGTGGAACCGCGAGCCATGACCGGGCAATGTAGCCCGCAAACTCGATCCAGGCACCATTCCGGCGCGCATTGGCTGCGTTTTCGAGCATCAGATAGGCCAGAATTGTGTGCCTCAATCCGGGGTCCAGAGATCCGGACGCCGCGAGGAACTTCTGTCGGATGATCTCGCCGCTCGCGACATTTGCGAGGGCTCGGCCATGGCGCTCGACATGAATATCGGCCAGCACCTCGGCGACAACGTCGAGCCGCCCGCCTGCGAACCCGAACCGAAGAAAGAAGTCATAATCCTCAAGCCGCCGCAAACGCTCGTCGAAACCGCCGAGCGCGAGAAATTCCGCGCGGCCAATCATCAGTGTCGAGCCCGGGCAGAACCAGCAGCCGCGCGTGAACGCCTCAGGGGTCTCGGCCGCGCTCGGCAGCAGACGGCGCGTGCGCCGGTTCGCCCCAACACCCTTTGTCAAGGCGAAGCCGGTCGCGCTTGCCCTCGGTGCCAAGTTTTCGGGCTCTTGCGCGCTCCAAGCGGCAAGCTGCTGCGCGAGCTTTTGTGGTGCCCATGCGTCGTCGGCGTCCAGAAAGGCAAGCAGGCCGAAGCGCGCGTTGCGGGCACCTGTGTTGCGGGCCGCGCCCGCGCCGGCATTGACGGCGTGCCGGATGAGGTGCACGGGGATGCCGTTGATTGTGTCGGCGAGGGAAAGCGGCTCGGGCGATCCATCGTCCACGACAACGATCTCGTGGGGTCTGAGCGTCTGGGCGGCAATGGAGGCCAGCGCCTGTCCGATGCTTGCCTGGCTGCGGAAGCAGGGAATGATGGCGGAGACGCCGGGACGCACCTCCGGGGGCGCTGTGGTCTTGTCCTCGGTCATGCGCCGACCGCCGGACGTGCGCGCAAGGCGGCGCGATAGACAGCGACGAAAGTCCTTTGCACATCGGCATCCGACACCCCCGCTGCCTCGATGCGCCGCCGACAGGCGGCTCCGAGCCGGATGACGCGGTCCGGGTCGGCCGCCGCCTCGCCCATGGCCTGGCTCAGGGCCTCGATATCCACCTCGGTCAAAAGCCAGCCTGTCTCCGATGCGTCCATCAGTCCGCGCCAGCCGGAGATCGGGCTGGTGATATAGGTGCAGCCGCTGGCGGCTGCCTCCATCAGGATGCGCGGAATGCCCTCATTGTACAGGGTTGGCAGGCAAACGACGTGGGTGGAGGCCAGAAGATCAGGCATTTGCTCGATGGGCAGCCTGCCGATCATGCCGAAACCCCGGCAGTCGGCCATAGCATCAAGATCGCTCTGGGTCAGGCTGTCGGGATCGTCGGGATCGACCGCGCCGGCCATCAGCCATTGGCAGTCCGGGAACACCGGAGCTAGCCGCCGGGCTGCCTCAAGGTACAGATGGGCACCTTTTGAGCGCAACAGCCGCCCGGCATAGAGAAAGCGCACCGCACCGAAGCGGTCGAGCGGCCGGAACTGTTCGAGATCCACGCCGGTGCCGCGGATGCGCCGCACGGGGATGCGCCGCTTGCCCAGAATTTCCCTGAGATACCGCCCATCATCGTTGTTTTCCACGGTGACAAATTGTTTGAGCCCGGGAAGTGCTGTGCGTAAAACGGATATGACCATTTCGCGCCGGAGCCTCAGGCCTGGATGGCCTCCCGCAGCAAAGATGCGCCCAAGTCCGGGAAAAGACATCACAACGCTTTGCAGCGCGAGCCTGTTGCGGCCCTTCATGACGCGGAGCGCGATCTTGCCCAGCACGATCGGCTTGATGGTGAAGAAATGCACCAGATGCGGGTCCAGTCGTCGCACCAGAGCCTGGAGCGCTGCGGCAAACCTGAAATCCATTGCGACATTCAGCCGCCTTCGGTCGATCGGAAGAGCATGCACCGCAGCACCGGTTGCGCCAATCCGCGCGATTGCGGCTTCCGATCCGCTGGCGGCCACGTGGACCTCGAAGCCATCCTTGACCAGCGACCGGATCAGGTAGAGCCGATGGTCTGCAAGATAGTCGAAAATGTTGCCGACGATCAGCAGCCGTCTCTTGTCACCGGTGTCCGTGGGGTCCGTCATGGGTTCAGCCCCGCAAGGCTTTGGTTGGACCGCGAACTGGACATAGGTGCCAATCTATCCCTGCCAGGTCGCCGCGGCAACCGGTGCAGGCCCTGCTTACACGCGGTAAACAAGCCAGGACCGGCTTTTCTGAAACAGAAACCAGCCAACGACGCCAACCAGCACGATGATGGCCGCAACGGCGGCAAGGGAAACGGTGTCTGGTACCCGTCCGGCAAGCGGCTCGCGCACCACCGCCAGCATGTGCGACAGCGGATTGTAGGTCGCAAGAAGACCCCTGAGGCCGGTTCTGTCGCCTGGATGCCAGAACACTGGTGTCGCAAAAAACATGATACCCATCAGAGCGTTGATGGCTGCGTAGAGATTTGGGAAGAAGGCGGAGATCACCATGAAGAACAGGCTGAGCACGATGACGAGCATCAACATCATCACGATGCCGAGAAGGATGAAGTGGGGAGCGCCGGCCAGCATGCCGGGATTGAGCGCCGCATAGACCACGAACGGCAGCAGCGCGAAGCCAAGCCGGATGCTGTGCTCGACCAGGAAGCGGAAAATGAACGCGAAATAGGGCATCGCGATGTTTTCGATGATCGGTTTGTTGCGTCTCAGGATCGAGTAGCCGTTGGAGATGGAGGCCGAATAGAGGGAGAAAATCGGGATACCGAGCGCCAGATAGGCAAAGTAGTGCGGATCATGGGCGCCGAGACTGTCGCGAAACAGAAAATACAGAAGCCCGATCCGCAGGGTATAGTTCAGCGTGTGGAAAAACCCGCCGATGGACGTGCGCTTGAACTGGGCACCGGCGTCTGCCGCACCGAAGGTGAGCCAGAACCGCCAGTTCCTGAACGAGCTGCGAAGGTCTGCAGTTGCTTCGCTGTTGAGCATGTAGGCTCCCTGTCCCGCCGCAACTTGCCGCGTCAGCGCTGAAGCTGGAAAATCTGCCAGGGCTGACCCCGACGCCGGATGCGCCAAAACGGAGGCATGCCAACGTGATGTCGCCACAGCGACCTTTGCGCGTCTTTTCAGGCGCGTACCTGTCACTGTACCCCTTTGAACACAAGCATGTGCATTTCGTTCAACCGAACCTGATCGAACGCGACATGCATTAATCGATGATGCAGGCAAACACAAGCGTGTGCCCGAGCCGACCAGATTGGATGGTCGGGCAAATTTCGCCCGTCTCGCCATGAAGGCGGTTGGACTCAGGATGCGAAAAATTGTAAAGCGCAAGCTTCGAGGCTTTTGTGAACAGGATCGATGCCAGCGTCAATCCAGCGCTGCCCAGCGCCGCCCAGCGCTGACGAGCGCCGCAAAGCACCGAGAGGGAGGGGGCTGAATGAAAAACACTGTTGATCGGGCCATGTCGAACAGGATCGTATCATCGATACGGACCTTGCTTGGCGCACCGGCCATTGAGGCGGCGGCACGACAATTCTGGCTGCGGCGCGGCGATATTCCTGCAGACCAGGACGAACTGGTTCTCGATGGAGAAGGCTACCACACCCTGTTGCCGCGCCTGGGTGCGACACGCCGCAGCTCCATCACGATCCCCGTTTCGGGGGTAGGGTCCGACTATGTCGACGGAACGACGCTTATTACGGTCAAATTCATGGACGAGGACGGTCTCGTGTTGGAGCCTCCCTATGAGGGCTTCATTCAGAGCGACACCGTGGGGCATTTCAAGTATCTCAAGATCGACACAGATCGCGCCCACCTGCATGCCCCCATAGAGTTTCCTGAACTTGCGCGCAGCGCGCTCGTTTCGGTGCGCCTGTGGAAGCGCGTGGCAGCGCCGTTGTTCATCAAGCGCCATTTCATTTATGGCTCGCAGAGCGTTGTCGATGCGCTTTCGGTCGATCCGATCGAGGAACTTTCGAGCTTGGTGCACCAGAAAGGCGTCATCGACAGGTTTTGCAAGATGGTCGTTGATGGTCTGACCGTGCTTCAGGCCTCAAAAGCAGGTGCTTCCGACACAGCGGAGGCCGGCAGGCTGGTTCAGGCGGCAGCTGAGATGATGGATTTCGCGCTCGGTGAACGCATTGCGCTCACTCCGGCCTCAAAGCTCAAAGGCGTGGCCGGCGACATCGCCTCGGTGCAGCGGGTCATCGGTCGGGTCGGCCGGGCGAGCCTGTCGGTGCGGCGTCTGGGGACGCAACTCGCCAGGAGCGGCTTTTTTTCCGAGCTGGTGCCGCTCTTGGAGGATTACGACCCCCTGCATCCGGATTTGCCGCGGGTTTCGACATGGGTCAACATGGCCAAGCGGAACTTCGATTTCCGGTTGCCCGAGGGTGACGCGCCCATCGTCGCGCGGACGCGCAACAAGCCCGTTGAAAGCGGAATTTATGTGCTGCACAATTCCATGCCCTATCATTCGGGCGGCTATGCGACGCGAGCCCAAGGGCTCATCCGAGGGTTTTCCGCATCTGGTCTCACCATCAACCCGATCCTTCGCTACGGATATCCTGTTGACCGGGTGAAGGTCGACGAACTGCGCACCGAATATGACAACAATGGCGTCATCTACCGGTTCTCGCCTGACTACGCCCACAACATTTCCACGCTCCAACTCGATGAGTACATCAGCCACTCAGCCCGCCATATCGCCCGACAGGCCCGCCAGGCCAAGGCGGATTTCATCAAGGCGGCCTCGTTCTTCACCAATGGCCTTCCTGCGGCCCGTGCTGCCCAGGAGCTCGGTCTGCCCTATATCTACGAGATGCGCGGAATGGCCTGGATTACCAAAGGATCGGATTTTCCGGCCTGGATGGAGACCGAGGAATGCGCGATTCTGATCGAGGCAGAACTCTCGGCGGCCCGCCAGGCCGATCATGTCTTCGCCATCACCGGCGCCCTGCGCGACTGGCTGATCTCAAAGGGTATTGATGGACGCAAAATCTCGTTGCTTCCAAATGCGATCAACCAGGGACGCTTCGTACCCACCGGGCAGAGGGACATCGCTCTCGCCCAGGCGCTTGGGATCGGACGCGCCTTCTGCGTCGGTTACATCGGCTCGTTCCAGACCTATGAAGGCATTGAGCATGTCATCGAGGCTTTCGAGAAGCTGCGGGAAAATACGTCAGACCCGGTCAAGCTGCTGCTGGTGGGTGACGGACCCTATGCCGACCAGATCGCCGCCATAATCGCCAAGAGCAAGGCGCGTGCGGACATCATTTCCACCGGCCGGGTGCCCCATGACATGGTGGCCCGCTATTACTCGCTGCTCAATGTCTCGGTTCTGGCCCGCAAACCTGTTCCGGTCTGCGAGATGATCTCGCCGATGAAGCCTTTCGAGCTGTTTGCCATGAAGGTTCCGGTGCTGTCGGCAGACGTGGCGGCGCTCGTGGAGATCGTCAAGGACGGCGAACGCGGCTATACCTTCACAGCCGGTGACGTCGACAGCCTCTACAATCGACTGATCGAAATCATGCAGGATCCGCAGGAATGCGCGCGCCGTGCCGAGGCAGCGCTTGAATGGGTGAACGCCAACCGCACCTGGGAAAAGGTAACACAGGAACCGGCCGACATTATCCGCAACCTCTAGAGCGATTGCAGCGAAAGTGGCGCCGCTTTCGCGTCCGGAATTGCGTTAAAACAAGAGGATAGAGCTATTCCGGCGGTTCTGACCACGCCGGAATGGCTCTAAGGACCTTTTCGGTCTGAACGGACCGCCACCTTGGTGAAGTCGGCGGTCGAAATGCCCGCTACGGGAACACCATCGGGCCCCAATCCACATGACCGAAGGGGACATCAAGGAAGAGCGCGCGGCTTGAAAAGCGCCTCATTCCGGCGACATTGGACATGACATGGCAGCACCGAAACAGATTATCTTTGCCTCGGCTCACCGGTATGATTCCGCCATCCGGCTCGGCATGTCCTACCTTGCCGAAGCCATGGCCCAGCGTGGCTGGCGCGTTCTCTACATCGCCCAACCGACGTCTCCCTTCCACCTTTTCCATCCGCGTGCGGCCGCAACCGCCCGCTCCAAACTCGGCGAGATCGGCGTGCAGGACTACCCTGTAGAGGCGGCGGACGAGAGTGAGCCGGGGGCCTTGCCAGGCCGGGTTGAAGGGCTCCAGTCGCTCACGCTTCTGCCCCATGTTGCAAAGCCGGGTTTCTCCGGTGAGTTCAGTTTGAACCACTGGTTTAAAGTTGCCTGGCCACCGGTCAAGGACAGCGTTGCAAATGCCGGCTTCTCCGCAGCCAGCGCAGTGGTCATCGACAGCCCTTTCTTTTATCCGATGGCGCGCGCGCTCGGGCCGCCGGTGGCCTACCGCTACGCCGACCGGCTCGACCGCATGGCATCGGTGACACCTGCCATGCTCACCATGCAAGCTCGCGTGTTCACGGAAGCGGAGTTGGTCGTCTACACCGCCCACAGCCTTGCCGATCACATCGGACAGCGCAGCCGACCGAGCCTTTACCTGCCCAACGGCGGCCGGATGCATGCTGATCGGGGTCCACGCCTCCAACCGTTGGCGCTTCAGCACGTAAAGCGCCCAAGGGTGATCTATGTGGGTGCCATGGAAGCCTGGCTGGACTGGCCGTTGCTCTCCCGCGCGGCTGCACTGTGTCCGGACGTGGAGTTCATTGCGCTCGGCCGCACGGCCGACACGCCCCGCGAGATGGCGTCGGCCGCCAATCTGCATGTGATCGACCGGGTTCACAATTCCAGCGTTCCGGCATTCCTCGACCATTGCGATGTGGGCTTGATCCCGTTTCGCCATGGCGAGCACAAGGCGCTCGTCCACGCTATAAACCCGCTCAAGCTGTACGAGTATATGGCCGCAGGCCTGCCGGTGCTGGCATCGCGCTCGCCGGAACTCAGCCGTCTCGGTGCGCCGGTCGTGCAATATGACGGTCTGGATGACTTCATCGTCAAACTGCGCCAGATCCTTGCCGGCGACTCGGGCAGCACGGTCGAAGCACGGCGGCAGTTCGCCGCCGAGGCATCCTGGTGGAAGCGTGCGGAAATGCTGGAAACCGCCGTGATGGCGCTGGAACGGCCCGCTCAACCGTGAGCGACCATCACATGGCGGACGGCGGTATAGTCCTCAAGCGCATAGAGCGACATGTCCTTTCCGTAGCCCGACTGCTTGAGACCGCCGTGCGGCATTTCGTTGACCAGCATGAAATGGGTGTTGATCCATGTGCAGCCGTACTGAAGCTGCGCGGCAGTCGCCATGGCGCGCGAAACGTCCTTCGTCCAGATCGATGAGGCCAGACCATATTCGCTGTCATTGGCCCAGGTGACGGCATCCTCTGCATCGCTGAAGCGCGTCACCGAGACTACCGGGCCGAAGACCTCTCGCCGCACGATTTCGTCACTCTGCAAGGCACCGGCGACGACGGTCGGCTGATAGTAAAAACCGCCGCCCTCGCCGGGTCTGCCGCCTGTCGTGATCTCCATGTGCTTCATCTCGGAGGCGCGCTCGACAAAGCTCGCCACCCGATCGCGCTGGCGGCGGGAGATGAGCGGGCCGATTTCATTCTCGGCGTCATCAGCCTGGTCGAAGCGGATGGTCGAAACCGCGCCGGAAAGGTCGGCGACAAGCCGGTCATAGACTTTGGCCCCGGCATATATCCTGCAGGCCGCAGTGCAGTCCTGGCCCGCATTGTAGAAGCCGAAGGCGCGCAGGCCCGCAACCACGGCATCGATGTCTGCGTCGTCGAACACGATCACCGGTGCCTTGCCGCCGAGTTCGAGATGCGTCCGCTTGACCGACTTGGCGGCCGCCTGCAGCACCTTCTTGCCGGTGGCCACGTCCCCGGTGATCGAAATCATGGTGACCTTCGGGTGGTTGATGAGCGCATTGCCGACGCTTTCACCGCGTCCGAGCACCACGTTGACCACGCCCTCGGGCAAAATGTCGGCCATGATCCGGGCCAGCTTCAACGCTGTCAGAGGGGTCTGCTCCGATGGTTTGAAGACGACCGTATTGCCGCCGCCGATGGCCGGTGCCAGTTTCCAGGCCATCATCATCAGCGGGTAGTTCCAGGGAGCGATCGAGGCCACGACGCCGATCGGGTCGCGGCGGACCATCGATGTGAATCCGGGCATGTATTCACCCGCCGCATTGCCGGGCATGCAGCGCACCGCGCCTGCGAAGAACCGGTAACAGTCGACGATGGCGGGGATCTCGTCGTTGAGCACCGCATTGATCGGCTTGCCGCAGTTGAGGGCTTCGAGCGCCGCAAATCCGGCCGCTTCCGCCTCGATGCGCTCGGCGATCTTGAGGAGATATCCGGACCGTTGAGCTGGAGTGGTCCGCGCCCAGGTCTTGAACGCCGTCGCTGCGGCCTCCACGGCTGCATCGATCTGGCTGGTCGACGCTTCCGGCAGATCGAGGATCGTCGCGCCGGTGCGCGGGTTGAGAATGGCTTCCTCGGTTTCCGTGCCGGCCTCGAACCGGCTTCCGATCAGCATGTGCGTGTCCATGGGTCTCTCCCTTCAGGTCTTCATTTGCCCGAACCGGCGATCTGGTCGCCGTCGCGGGTCAGGTAAAATGCGGCAAGTATCGGCAGGAACGTGACCAGAACCACGACCATGGCCACCACGTTGGTGACCGGACGCTGGCGCGGCCGGACGAGTTCCTCAAGCATCCAGATCGGCAGCGTTGCCTGCTGGCCGGCGGTGAACGTGGTGACGATCACCTCGTCGAACGACAGCGCGAAAGCCAGCATCCCGCCGGCAAGCAGCGCCGTGCCGATATTGGGCAGGATCACGTAGCGGAACGTCTGGAAACCGTCGGCACCCAGATCCATCGACGCCTCGATGAGCGAGCCTGACATGCGGCGGAACCGGGCGACCGCATTGTTGTAGACGACGACGACGCAGAACGTGGCGTGACCAAGCACGATCGTCCAGAACGAGAACGGGATTTCGGCGAGATTGAAGGCTGACCGGAGTGCGATCCCGGTTATGATGCCGGGCAGGGCGATCGGCAGGATGACAAGCAACGAGATGGCTTCGCGACCGAAGAAGCGCGATTGGGAGACCGCCGCCGCACACAAGGTGCCGAGCACGAGCGCGATTGCGGTGGAAACCGACGCCACCTGAACCGAGAGCGTGAGCGCTTCCCAGACATCGGGCCGCCCCCAGGTGACGGCGAACCACTTGAGTGTGAGGCCCGGTGGCGGCCACTGGTAGCTCTTCTCCTCCGTGGTGAAGGCATAGACGAAGATCAGCAGAAGCGGCACGTGCAGGAACGCAAGGCCGAGTCCGGCGGCGATCTTGAGCGCAGGTGAAGCGGACGTCTGGCGGTCAGAGCGCATTGAAGGCCCCCGCGCGCCGCGCCATCCAGAGATAAACACCCATGATGACGATCGGGACGACCGTGAATGCGGCCGCCAGGGGTATGTTGCCGGCTGTTCCCTGATGGGCATAGACCGCCTGACCGATAAACAGGCGTGACGACCCGATGATCTGCGGGATGATATAGTCGCCGAGCGTCAGCGAGAACGTAAAGATCGATCCGGCAACCACGCCGGGCAGCGCCAGCGGCAGGATGACATGGCGGAAGGTCCGCCCGGGACCCGCACCAAGGTCGGCGGAGGCTTCGATCAGGCTTGATGGCACGCGCTCGAGCGAGGCCTGCATGGGCAGGATCATGAAAGGCAGCCAGACATAGACGAACACCAGGAACGTGCCGGTCGAGCTGATCGACAGGGAACTTCCACCGACCACCGGAAGGGCGAGCCAGGCCTCCATGAGCCAGGTCATGCCAAGCTTTTCAAACGCCCAGCTCACAATGCCTTCCTTGGCCAGAATAAGCTTCCAGGCATAAATCTTGACGAGGTAGCTCGACCAGAGCGGCAGCATGATGCCGAGGTAAAACACTGCCTTCCACCGCCCCCGCGCATAGCGCGCGGCATAATAGGCGATCGGGAAAGCCACGATGGCCGAGGCCACCGTCACCAGCGCCGCCATGGTGACGGTTCTCACGATGATGTCGACATTGGCCGGGTTTCCGAGTTCGCCATAGGTCTTGAAGGTAAACTCACGATTGACCATCCCGGAAAACTCGTCGATCGAATAGAAGCTCTGCAGCAGCAGCGCAAACAGCGAACCGAGATAGATAATCCCGAGCCATAGCAGCGGCGGCGTCAGCATCAAAAACAGCAACAGCTTCGGATGTCGCCAGAACGTGTCCGACAGGGCACCGCCCGCGCCGCCGCGTCCCGGCAGGATGGCACCAGGCGCGCTCATGCCTCGTCCTCGATGAGGTGCAGGTCGGACGTCGAGAAACTGAACCGCAGCCGGGTGCCCGGCACTGGCAGCTCGGCTGTCGAGGCCACCAGCGCCGAGAGCCTCCCGCCAAAGGTATCGAGCGTGACCCGCGTGACGCTGCCGAGATAGTTCGTCGCCACCACGGTCGCTTCGTTCAGGCCTGCCGGGTCGAGCCGGACATCCTCAGGCCTCAGGCTCGCCCATTTCGGTGGGCCGCCCAGCGAGGCGGTCAATGCGGGCGACAGCACGTTGGACGAACCCACGAAATCGGCCACGAACCGTGTGCGCGGGCGACGGTAGATCTCTTCCGGCGCGCCGATCTGAATGATCCGTCCCTCGTTGAAGACAGCGACGCGGTCGGCCATGGACAGCGCCTCGCCCTGGTCGTGGGTGACGAAGACGAAGGTGATCCCAAGCGCCCGCTGCAGCGATTTGAGCTCTTCCTGCATCTGCTCGCGCAGCTTGAGATCGAGCGCGCCGAGCGGCTCGTCGAGAAGCAACACCCGGGGTTCGTTGACGAGCGCCCGGGCGAGCGCCACGCGCTGCCGCTGGCCGCCGGACAACTGCCCGGGGCGACGGTCGCCGTAACCCGGCATCTTGACCAGCGCCAGCGCTGCCTCGGCGCGCTTGGCCCGCTCCGCCTTGTTGACGCCGCGGATCATCAATCCGTAGGCCACGTTGTCGCGCACATTGAGATGCGGAAACAGCGCGTAATCCTGGAACACCGTGTTGACGTTGCGCCGATAGGGCGGGACACCTTCGGCCGTCTCCCCGAAGATCTCGATGTGCCCCGATGTCGGCTGTTCAAAGCCCGCGATCAGCCTCAGACAGGTGGTCTTGCCCGAACCGGACGGACCGAGCATGGCGAAGAATTCGCCTGGCCGGATCTCGAGATCGACGCTGTCGACCGCGCGCACCGCCCCGAAATGGCGCGAGACTTTGGAGAATTGGACAGCGTGCGTCATTGACCTGCCGTTCAGTCGGAGTCCTTGCGAAAATCCCCCGCCGCCGCAACCGGCGACCCCTGGTCCTTGGCCAAGGACAAGGTGGGGTGCATTGGTCTGGTCAGCCTCCCGGACGGAAGGGACGGACCTTCCGGTCGGGATGGCTGGGGCGAGGGGCGGGCAAGCTGTTGGTGAGCCTGCCCACCCGTCATCCAACGGGAGGCTCAGCGGCCGCCGATGACGCCGATGTAATCGGACACCCAACGATAGTAGGGAATGCATTCACCCTGGCTTGCGCATTTGGAGACGGGCGTGGTCCAGAACTTGATCTTCTCGAAGTCATCAAGCCCGTTGGTGGTGCAGCCTTCGGCGGTCTGCATGCCGCGACCGTCGGTGCAGGCGGCTGGCACGGCCGGATTGGCTCCGAACCAGACCGACAGGTCGGACTGGAGATTGGACGCCAGCGAATGCTCCATCCACATGTAGGCACAATTCGGATTGGCAGCCTCCACGTGCATCATCGTGGTGTCGGCCCAGCCTGTCGCGCCTTCCTGCGGGATCACCGAGGCGATGGGCTGGTCGGCCTTGAGCAGGTTGACCTGGAATGGCCAGGAGCCCGACGCCACCACGCCTTCGTTCTTGAAGTCGTCGATCTGGATGAAGGCGTCATGCCAGTAGCGGCCCACCAGCGTGCGCTGGACGCGCAGCAGATCGAGCGCAGCCTTGTATTGCTCTTCGTTGAGTTCGTAAGGGCTCTTGATGCCGAGTTCCGGCTTGTGAAACATCAGGTACTGGGCGGCGTCGGCGATGTGGATGGGCCCGTCATAGGCCTGCACGCGCCCCTTGTTGGGCTTGCCGTCCGGCAGATCCATCGCTTCGAACACCACATTCCAGGATGTCGGCGGCTCCTTGAAGACGGTGGTGTTGTACATCAGCACATTCGGTCCCCACATGTAGGGCGTGCCATAGTGGACGCCGTCCACAGTGTGCCACGGCGCAGTCTTGAGCCGATCGTCGACCGTGGACCAGGACGCAACGAGATCGACGTTGATCGGCTGGACGCGCTTGCCCGCGATCAGCCGCAGCGAGGCGTCGCCCGATGCGGTGACGAGGTCAAACCCGCCCTCGTTCATCAGCGCCACCATTTCGTCGGAGGTGTTGGCGGTCTTGACGTTGACCTTGCATCCCGAGGCCTGCTCGAACTTGGTCACCCAGTCGAACTTGGGATCGGTCTCGCCGCGCTCGATGTATCCGGCCCAGGCGACGATATTGACCTGTCCTTCGCCAGCCCCGATTGCCGTCATCATGTCCTGAGCCACAGCCTGGCCCGTAACCGACACCATGAGTGCCAGTGCTGTGCATGCCTTGAGCATTTTTTTCATTGCCTCACCTCCAGCTTGAACCGCCCGGCCGACATCCGGTGGACGGACATCAACCAAGACTGCCGCCCCCACTCGGCTTCGGCAAATTCTTTTATCAGAAGCTCGATATCGGAATTTCCGATATCGGCATTGAGTTGCGCCTTGTTGCACTGGACAACTTCTTTCTGTGTCGTTATCTCTCGTCAAGGACTAATTGGAGATTTAAGATGCCTATGAAAATTACACAAAATAGAATGAAAGAATTTATAAATAATTTGGAGGATTTTGGCGGTTCGTCAGGTAACGCACGTCTACGGGAAAAATTGGATTGGGAAGAAGAATTTTATTGGCGTGTCCAGGGAAAGTTAGTTGAAGATGGGAAGATCGTTCCTGGGAGAGGCCGGGGCGGATCTGTTAGACTTACGGTTGCAGAAACAGAGCAAAGTAGGGACATTTCTCAAATTTCACCAGATCAAGATGCCCATGCGGTAGACGTTGGAAAAAATAATACAATAGGTCCTGTACGTGAGAATAAATCGGCTGTAATACGTCGTGCGGATGAGCGGAAATTGTACGCGCCTATATGCCGAACGATGGAGTTGACATGGATAAAGCGTTTTGGGTTTGATGAAGTAAGTATTGAAGAAACGCATTCAAGGGGATCGAAACATACGGGCGGAACGTTTACTCGGCCTGACATTACTGTAATTGGCCTTAGGCAGTATGTTTTTCTTCCAAAAAGAATTGAAGTTGTAACATTTGAGATAAAAACTGAAGAAACAACAGGAATATTGGGCGTTTTGGAAGCGATAGCGCATCGAGAATCCGCGCATCGAGCTTATGTCATTTATCCTATAAGCCGTATAAATTTTGATAATTCTGCAGAGGCGGAAAGAATAATAGAGTTATCACAAAAGTATGGTATAGGAATTGTCCTTGCGGAAGAGACGGATAACGTTGAAACTTGGGAAATAGTTTCAGAAGCTGTTCGACACGAGCCGGATCCCGCGAGACTTGATCGATTTCTCGGTGATCTACCTAGCGACAGCCTGAAAAATCAATTGCACAAATGGCGAATATAGCTATCTTTTTCGAACTGAACGCTGCCCCTGGGCAATTGTGATGAAGTCACGCGCGGCCACGCTCAGCTGCGATCCGCGCCGCCAGGCCACGCCGACCTTGACCATCGGCAGGCTCCCCGAGACGTCGCGGCTTTCGATCCGGTCGCCTTCCAGCGACCAGGGTCGATAGATGAGATCGGGCAGCAGTGCCACGCCCGCACCGGTGGCCACCAGACTGCGAACCGCTTCCACAGACCGGGTACGAAACGCAATCCTTGGTTTGGAGCCGATGGCGCTCAAGAGTTTGGCCGTGCTCTCCTCGATTTCGTCGATGGTCAGCATGATCACCGGCTCGCTGGCCACGTCGCTCACATTGATGCTCTGGGCGTCCGCCAGCCGGTGGCCGAGCGGCAGCCAGAGACGGTAGGGCGAGACCTCCAGGATCTCGGTTTGCAGCGCCATGCGGTCGCGCAGGTTGGAGACGACGATGACGGCGACATCGAGTTCTCCACCCACCAGAAGATGCTCGAGATAGTCGCCGTTGTCCTCGATGGCCGTCACCGTGACGCCAGGAAAAGCGCGCCGGTAGCGCGCCAACAGGTCGGAGAGCACATAGCCCGCAACCAGCGAGGTCACACCGAGGTTGAGCGTTCCCGCGCGCGCTTCCGCCGAGTCCGAAAAAGCGCGGCGCGCGTCCGAAACATCCGAGAGGATCTTGGTCGCATGGCGCAGAAATTGATGTCCGTTGTGGGTGATGGAAAGGCCGCGGGGGTGCCGGTCGAACAAGGCGACGCCGAGGTCGGTCTCAAGCTCGCGTATGGCCTCGGTGACAGCGGACTGGGAGATCGACAGGTTTTGCGCTGCCCCGGACACGGTGCCCTGGGCCGCGACGGCGACGAAGTACTGCAATTGCCGGATCGTGAAGGCCATGGCCCATGGAACCAGCATTGAAGGGCCACCGCAACGGGTATGATCGCCGTGCTGAAGGCTTTGTCAGATCAGGACGATTTGGTGGGCGTGTCTTCGTCGCGGATCGCCGCCTCGTGATACCAGCTGCCGCCAAAAGCGGCGTCGCTGAAATCCTCGGTTGGTGTGAGCCGCAGGTCCTTGCTGCGCAGCGCTACCGGCATGCGGGCGCTGAGGGGAAACTCGTAGATGATGGCCGTTTGGCCATTCGGTGGTCTCGCCATGGTAGTGTCTCACTCTTCTTTGCAAAGCCAGCAAGGCCGACATTGAAACCTCTTTAACACGTCTGGACAGGAAATGCGCAAAATGATTAAAAATAAATCGTATTGATGAAGTATTAAGCACCATGCGACGGGACCTGGATTGCGCGAACGAGCGGGCGACAATGGCACTTGTTTGACGCATTTAGCAGCAAACAGGGTTGCTGGCGTCAAATTGAGCCGCTGTCCCAGGCAGTTCTGCCCCTGACGTTCGATCAACGACGCAAAATGACGAAAGTTCCGTTGTGCGTCCGAATTGGCATAGCAGATGCATTCCGACCAAGTGCCCCGCGCGGCTGGGCACGCTTGAGGGCTTGGGCGGCCCTTGAAACAGTGTTGTGCATCGTATCACTAACGAATGAGAGGTTTGCAATGACCAAATACAAACTCGAGTATATTTGGCTGGACGGGTATACTCCGACCCCGAATCTCCGTGGCAAGACGCAGGTCAAGGAATTCGACAGTTTTCCAACACTCGAACAACTTCCGCTCTGGGGTTTTGACGGGTCGTCGACGATGCAGGCTGAAGGCCGCTCGTCCGATTGCGTTCTTATGCCGGTGGCGCTCTATCCTGATCCCGCCCGCACCAATGGGGCTTTGGTCATGTGCGAAGTGATGATGCCCGATGGCATCACACCGCATGCGTCCAACAAGCGCGCAACCATTCTGGACGACGAAGGCACATGGTTCGGCTTTGAGCAGGAATATTTTTTCTACAAGGACGGTCGTCCGCTCGGCTTCCCTGAAAAGGGCTATCCCGCACCTCAAGGTCCTTACTATACCGGTGTCGGCTATTCCAATGTCGGCGACATCGCCCGCAAGATCGTCGAAGAGCATCTCGATCTCTGCCTTGCCGCTGGCATCAACCATGAAGGCATCAATGCCGAAGTGGCCAAGGGCCAGTGGGAATTCCAGGTTTTCGGCAAGGGCTCCAAAAAAGCCGCCGACGAGATCTGGATGGCCCGCTACCTGCTGCAGCGGCTGACCGAGAAATACGGCATCGACATCGAGTATCACTGCAAGCCCCTCGGCGACACCGACTGGAACGGCTCGGGCATGCATTGCAACTTCTCCACCAAGTACATGCGCGAAATTGGCGGCAAAGCCTATTTCGAGGCTTTGATGACGGCATTCGAAAAGAACCTGACGGCTCACATTGATGTCTACGGCCCCGACAACGACAAGCGGCTGACCGGCAAGCACGAAACCGCTCCGTGGAACAAGTTCTCCTATGGCGTGGCCGACCGTGGCGCCTCCGTCCGCGTGCCGCACTCCTTCGTCAAGAACGATTACAAGGGGTACCTGGAAGACCGTCGTCCGAACTCGGAGGGTGACCCTTACCAGATCGCTTCCCAGGTGCTCAAGACCATTGCGGAAGTGCCGACCGACGGCAAGATCTCGGTGGCCGCCTGAGACGGCCTTTCCTCCCGACTGGCATGACAAAGGCAGGCGACCTGGTGGTTTAAATTTGACATTTGGTCCCGATTTTTCGGGTGGCGTCCGAAACCAGATGTCAAATTCGTAAAGACCACTGGTGTCGTCTGCCTTTGTGATTTCATGTCATCCGCGCAGCCTGCAAGAGCTGTTGGATGAAACCCGTTACCAGGCAGTCCAGCGGCCCTGGTTCTTTTGGATTGGCTGGGGTGAGGCTTTACTGGCCTGCGATTGCGTTCGCCTTGCGCACCTCGGCCTCATGCTCGGCTTGACCGAGAAGTCCGGCAATCTTGGCGACGATCGCATCTCGTGCGACAAGCCCCTTGTCGCCGTCGATCCGGTTCAGGAATTCGACATTGCCGTCCTGGAAATCGCGTCCGACAATGATGCGCAGCGGCAGGCCGATGATATCGGTGTCTTTGAGCAGAGCGCCGGCCGTTCCCTTGCGGTCATCCACAAGCGATTCCACGCCCGCCAGAGCCAGGTCCGCGCCGAGCGCTTCGGCCGCAGCCATGAGGTCCGCTTTCAGCGGCACGATATGGACATGGAAGGGTGCCACCAGCAGCGGCCAGACGATGCCTTTTTCGTCGTCGCAATTCTGGTCGATCAGCGCAGAGATGACGCGCGTGGTGCCAATTCCGTAGCAACCCATCTGGAAATGCCGGAAGGTCTGGGTGGAATCGGTAACGCCGGCGTTGAGGGCTTTGGAATATTTGTCGCCAAGCTTGAACACATGGCCGACCTCGATGCCCTTGCAGGTTTCAAGCGGCTTGCCATTGGGGGCGATTTCGCCTTCCCGCGCCGTGCGCAGGTCGATGAAGTCGGGCAGTGGAAAATCCCGGCCCGGGCACACGCGGTTTGCGTGCCGGCCCGCCTGGCCGCAGCCCGAAGCAAGGCTGGTGAGGCCTTTCAGGCTCTCGTCGGCAATCGTGCGGATCTCGCCTTTGAGCCCGATCGGGCCGACCCAGCCGGGCTTGGAGCCGGTTACAGCCTCAACCGTTTCGGGTGACGCCGGTTCGGCTTCCAGAGCACCGAAATGGTTGGCGAGCTTGATCGGATTGACCGAATAGTCGCCGCGGATGAGCACCAGCACGGGCTCCTTGCGGTCCTCATAAAGAAGCTCGAAGACCATCGATTTGATGAAGGCTGTGGGCGAAATGCCCATATGCCGGGCAACTTTTTCGATCGTGTTGGCATCGGGCGTGTCGACGATTTCCATCTCGCCGTCGGCGATCCGGACTGGCTCGGTCGGCGTCGAGCGGGCGCGTTCCACATTGGCGGCATAACCGTCGTTGAACAGCAGAGTGTCCTCGCCGATCTCGCTGATCGACATGAATTCCTCCGACATCGCCCCACCGATGGCACCGCTGTCGGCCTCCACGGTGATGTAGCGCATGCCAATTTTCGAAAAGATCGCGTGATAGGCCTTGCGCATGCGCCGGTAGGACACGTCAAGGCCTGCATCGTCGATATCGAAGCTGTAAGCGTCCATCATGATGAATTCGCGGCTGCGCAAGAGGCCGGACCGGGGCCTCAACTCGTCGCGGAATTTCATGTTCTGCTGGAAAAGATTGAGCGGCAACTGCGCTGCGCTGGTGATCATGTGCTTGGCGAGATCGCAGCAGGCTTCTTCCGCCGTCGGGCTAAGGCCGAAGTCGCGCCCTTTGCGGTCCTCAAACTGAAACATGAGCTTGGCATGCTTGTAGACGCCCCAGCGGCCTGTCTCCTTCCAAAGTTCCGCGCTCTGGAGAATCGGCAGCCGTATATGGCTGCCGCCTTCCTCGGTGATTTCGTCGGCGATGATTTCCGACAGCTTCTGCTCGACCCGGTACATCAACGCCGTGAAGCAGTAGATGCCGGAGGAATGCTGATAGAGGAAGCCGCCGCGCAGCAGCCAGGCATGGGTGGCGTTGTCGGCGCCGCTGGGCATCTCGCGCAATGTCCGGATGCCGACCTGGGAAGCTTTGAGGTTCTTTTTCATGAAAGTCCGTGGTGGTTGGGCAGCCAGACCCCTCAAACGGGGGGCACCGAAGCGATGCCTCTCTATACGGTCATCACCTGAGCCGTGCAATTGCGCGCTTGACGGCTTACTTGGTGCCGTACATTCGGTCGCCGGCGTCGCCCAGCCCCGGCACGATGTATCCTTTTTCGTTGAGATGGCTGTCTATGGATGCGGTAAAGATCGGCACGTCCGGATGGGCGGCCTGGAAATTGCGGATCCCCTCGGGTGCCGCCAGGAGGCACAGGAAGCGGATGTTGCGGGCACCGCGCTCTTTGAGCTTCTCGATGGAGGCAATCGACGAATTGCCGGTGGCAAGCATCGGGTCGACGACGATCACCAGCCGGTCGCCCACGTCCTCGGGTGCCTTGAAGTAATATTCGATGGCTTCCAGTGTCTCATGGTCGCGGTACACCCCGATGTGGGCGACACGTGCCGACGGCACCAGGTCGAGCATTCCTTCGAGCAAGCCGTTCCCAGCGCGCAGGATCGAGGCGAAGACGAGCTTCTTGCCTTCCAGCACCGGGGCGTCGATGGTGGCGAGCGGGGTCTCGATGCGCTCGAGCGTGAGTTCAAGATCGCGGGTCACCTCATAGCAAAGCAGGGTGGAGATTTCCCTCAGCAGGCGCCTGAAACCCGCCGTCGAGGTTTCTTTTTTCCGCATGATGGTCAGCTTGTGCTGAACCAGCGGATGCGTGATGACCGTGACGCCGTCCATGAGAACCCTGTCTGAATGAGAAAACCTGAAAAAGATCAAACACGCATTGCCCTGCCGCGGCAACCCGACCGGTTCACTTCACCCAGGCTGTCCCAAGAGTTTTTCCGAGAGTTTATCCAGGAGTTTTTGCCGGATGGGCTCTTCCACGAAGGCGGCTTGGATGGCGGTGCGGGTGAAGCCGGTGAGCGTCGCCGCGTCATATCCCCAAGTGTCGGCTGCAGCCAGGTACTCCGCTCCGAGCGAGGACTTGAAATGCGGCGGATCGTCGGAATTGAGCGTGACCCTCACTCCGAGGCTGCGGAAGGTCTCGAACGGGTGGGAGGCAAGATCGGGAAAGACCTTGAGCGCCACGTTGGAAAGCGGACAGACTTCCAGCACCACGCCCAGATCGGCGATGCGCCGGACGAGGTCCAGGTCTTCGATTGCCCGCGCGCCATGGCCGATCCGGCTCGGGCGAACATGGTCAAGCGCGTCCCGCACGCTGTGGGCGCCCGACAGTTCGCCTGCATGAATGGTGATGCCGAGGCCACCGTCACGGGCGATGTCGAAGGCGTGGACATAATCGACCACCCGGCCAAAGCGTTCTTCTCCCGCCATGCCGAAGCCGGTGATCAGCGGGTGCGGGCGACGCACCGCGAGGCGGGCGGCGGCTTCCACCGCGTCGGACCCAAGGTGCCGGATGCCCACCACGATCATCCGGCATTCGATGCCGCTGCGGCCTTTGGCGCGCGCGATGCCTTCGCCCAGACCATCGAGATAGGTATGGAGATCAAGGTCTGCTGCCTGAGCGTGATCGGGGGAAACGAATATCTCCGCGTAGATCGCCCCTTCTGCCGAAATTCCATCGAGATAGGTCTCGGCCAGCCGGGCATAGTCCTCGCGGCTGCGAAACAGGCTTGCCGCCCCGTCATAGGCTGCCAGAAACTCAGTGAAATCTGACCAGACATAGCTGTCCTTTGTCAGAAAGGATGACACATCGCGCCCGTATTTTGCGGCTTGCTCGTGAACCAGTGCCGGGGATGCGGCCCCTTCGATGTGGCAATGAAGTTCCGCCTTCAGAACCGGCATGGTCACAGGAAGCTCCTTCCATGGGCCGTCGCAGGCAGATCGAGATGCTTTGCGATCGACGCGCCGATGTCGGCAAAGCTGTCGCGCACGCCGATAGCGCGGGCCGGCAAGCCCGGGCCGAAGCCAAGAATAGGAATCCGCTCCCGCGTATGCTCCGTGCCCCGCCAGGTCGGATCGCAGCCGTGGTCTGCGGTGAGGATGACGATGTCGCCAGCCCGGAGTTTGCGCGCGAGCGCCGGCATCTGCGCATCAAACGCCTCAAGCGCTGCGGCATAACCGGGGACGTCTCGCCGATGGCCATGGAGCATGTCGAAGTCGACGAAATTCGTGAACACAAGATCGCCGTCGCCTGCCTCCTCGGCCGCCTGCAGTGTCGCCTGGAACAAGGCGGAGTTTCCGCTCGCCTTGCGCAGGTCGGTGACGCCCTGGTGGGCGAAGATGTCGGCGATCTTGCCGACGGCAAAAACCCGTCGCCCGGCATCAGCTGCTATGTCGAGGAGCGTCGGTCCCGGCGGTGGCACCGAGTAGTCGCGCCGGTTGCCGGTGCGCGTGAATCCGGTTTCCGGCGTACCGACGAACGGGCGCGCAATCACACGGCCAATGTCGAGTGGATCGACCAGCTTGCGCACGGTTTCGCATATGGACAGAAGCCTTTGCAGGCCGAACGTCGTTTCATGCGCGGCGATCTGGAACACGGAATCGGCCGAGGTGTAGCAGATCGGTTGTCCGGTCTGCATGTGTTGGGCGCCAAGGCGGGCGATGATTTCCGTGCCGGAGGCGTGGCAATTGCCAAGAATGCCGGGGACATCGCTCTGCGCAACGATGGCGTCGACCAGATCCGCGTTGAAAGCAGGACCTTCCGCAGGGAAATAGCCCCACTCGAACATCACCGGCTGGCCGGCGATTTCCCAATGGCCGGACGGGGTGTCCTTGCCTCGGGATATCTCGTTTGACGCGCCATGCAGCCCCCGTGGTCTGCTTTGCAGCGTCATGCCGCGCGGCACGCTTCCGCAGGCGGCCATGGCGGCTTCCGCAAGTCCGAGTGAGCCGAGGTGGGGAAGTTTCAGCGGGCCGGCGCGAAGACCATCGCGGTCACCGAGCCCGGCGGCGCAGAATTCGGCAATGTGACCGAGCGTGTTGGCACCCAGATCACCGTAGGTGTCCGCATCCGGGCCGCCGCCGATGCCGAGGGAATCAAGAACGAGAAGGAACGCGCGGGCCATGATTTGTCCTGAGGGCACTGGGGGCGTGTCATCGAAAGAATATCGCGATCAACCCTGCTGTGGGGTCTTTCCCGATCCTGCATATCCGATCCATCCCCGGCCCGGCTACCGGATTCGCACGAGATTGCCTGGCGGGTTTGTCGGGCGCGATTGCCTGGCCCGATTGGCTGGCGAATCGGCAGCAACCCTGTTTAAACCATGTCCGTGCAAACAGGGCCACTCATGCTATGAAATGGCCATGATGATGCTCCGGTCACTCCCTTGTCTCTGTGTCGAGCGCGGTCTCTGCCTGCTGGTGGTGCTGGTGACCTGTTTCGCAGTGACCACCGCACGTGCCGATTACCGCACCACGATGACGGAACTCCGGATCGGGATTATCCGCTCTCACCCCGCCGTCGCCGATCCGATCCGACAGGAAACGGTCCGGCAGGCATATGCTAAAGCCATCGGCCTGCCTGTCGAAATTGTCACATTCGCGAGTTTCGGGGCGTTGATCGATGCCCATGCCAGCGGCAGGGTCCATTACGCGTTCCATTCGGCCAAATCCTTTGCGGCGACCGAGGCCGTCTGTGGCTGCGTGCGCGCGCTCAGGCGTCCGGTCGCAGCTGATGGTGCCACCGGGTTCCGTTCGGTGCTGGCGGTGCGCGAAGCAGCTGCCGCCACAAGGCTCGCCGATCTCGATATCGGCTATTCGGACGAAACCTCGGCCTCCGGCTGGGAAATCCCGCGCCGCGCCATCAAGACCGGCAGCCTGGAAGCACCGACGATGGTTCGCGGCGGATCGGTAGCGGGCGTTCTCGACGCATATGAAATGCATTCCATCGACGGATTTTTTGGCTGGGTGCCCGATTACGCCGATTCCCGTCCATCTGATGCGTCACGAATGTTCGGCGGAAGTTTCGGCGAGAGGCTCGAAGAGGCGGGACCGATGCGGATCATCTGGTTGTCCGAGCCGGTGTTGAACGGCCCGCATGCGCTGCACCAGAGCGTCCCCGAGGACCTCGCCGCAAGCCTCGGGACCTTTCTCGACACCTTGCCGGAGCGGGCACCCGGCCTGCTCGATCTTGTGGAGCCAGTCCTTGCGGGCGGGTTCGTTGCCGCAGGTCCGACTGACTACAGCAACCTTGCGGGTCTTGTGACAGGACTCGCCGAAGCCCTGCCTGATGGCACCGGGCAACGGTCGGGCGCAGATTTGCGCTGACACGTTGGCCTCAGCAGTTGCTGCAGACGACATCGGTCCCGAGCCGGGGCACCAAATGGTAAGTCTTCCGCATCGTCAGGGTCTTGATGTCGAGATCCTTGGCCCCTGGCAGCACCAGCAGCAGGCGATGATCGAGTTCAACCTCCGTGCGCACGAGGAAGGTGTTTGCGATGGCGAGTTCGCTGGGAATGGTTGTGACGGAATTGACCACATAGGGCCGGTTTTTCTTTTCATCCCAAGACCATGCGACCCGTGCAGTCTTGGAACCGTCGATTGCTATGCCAGTGATCCTGACCTTGAGGCTATCTGTCCTGAAAGGGGTGATCACGCTTTGCCCGACGTCGACCATGGTGGCCAGATAGGCCTTGTCGACATCCTTGTCTTGGGTCACGAGATCGGCGATCGCGCTGGCGGCGCGTGCAACCTTCTTGTTCACAGACATGGCCACAGAGACCTCGAGCGATCCCATATACAGCACGATCAACACCGGAGCGATCAGCGCGAATTCAACCGCACCGACCCCTTTTCTGTCCGATCTGAAGCGGCGCACGGCGCGTTGGATCCGCATCATGATGCCTGTCATCTCAAAGTCCTTCCAGGTGAGGCGTCCCGTCCAGCCTGAAGGCAGGACAATGCGTGTCGTCACTGATAGTTTTCATTGCGGAAAGCGGCAGTCGCCACCATCAGGTAGTCGGTCGGCATCTTGCCGGCCGGCCGGATATTGGTGATGTAGGGCCGGACCAGATCGGTCATCACTTCCCAGCGATAATAGGCGCGCACGATGTTGATCGATTTGGGACCGCCAGGATTGTAGTCAAAACCAGTCGGGTCGAGATCCGCCCACTCCTCGCTCGAGATGCGCGGGATACCCTTGGGTACGTTGGCGAAGGTCGTGAACTGACGGACATCGAGATAAAGCTTCTGGTCGGCCAAGTTCTCTTCGTCCGTGCAGCGGATCATGAGGCTGATCTCCGCGCAGAACCGGGTTCGAAACTGCGTTTCGGTCATGTCGGTGGCCCGCCCCATGTTCGACGTAATCTGACCAGTGCGGATTTCACGGCCCATCGTGTCGACCGCATTCTCCAGAAGCTGCTCCCCTGCAAAAGCGATGAAGGCTTCGATCGTGGCGAAGACCAGCAGAAAGAACGGAAAAGCGAGAATCCCGAATTCGATGGCCGCAGTCCCGTCATCGGCGCGCCGAAACCGTGCCAGGAAACGGCGCGCGCGCCGAGAAGATCGGATCGGTGTCTCGCTTTGAACGGGTTCGGATTGCATCACGTTACTCCCATGCTCGCAGGTGCAAGGAGAAACATTAGATTAAATGCGTTGACTATTCGTAACGTCGACCGTGATGTTTTTACAGTAACGAATTCATGTTTTGCTAACCAGGAATAAACCCGGAGGACGTGGTCGACAAGGTGCCCGATGGCGGAAAGGCGGACAAGAGATTGCGGCCGGGCGTCTCAGGGTGCGGCAGGTGCGGGGACCGACTTGACGTGCTCTTCGCAGGAGGGCGAGCAGGAATAGACGGATCGGGCGGTCTGCTTGAAGACGCGCAGGGTGTTGGCCTCATCAACGGAGACCAAAATGCGTTCGTCGACAATGGCATCCCCGGCTGCGTCCAGGATGACAAGATTGGTCGTGCCGTAAGACTTGCCGGTCAGCACGATCGTCATCGGGTCCGCCACCGCCACATCGGCGACATCGGCATTGCCGATGATGACCTTGCTCACCGCGCGATCAAGCTTGAGGATCCGGGCGTGATCCATGAAGACCCGCACCATGGATTCATCGGCCCGGGCAGCCGGTGCCACGAAAGCCATGGCCATTCCGGCGACCAGCGCCATCCTTGCGAAACGTTCGATTGCCGTTGTGATCAGGGTCATGCCGACGTCCTCGGATACTTATGCCACCGTAATTTCGCTTGGAATGGTGAACGTTCCCTTAAATTTCAGGAGATTGGTCAAATAAACCTCTGCAGCGGGGCAAGGACTGCAGGCCGAAAACACCGAAAGAAGCGGGATGCCGAATCCGTGGTTCCGATCCACGCAGTCTCTCATGACCACGCAAGCAAAAAGATGCAGGTCCGGCCTTCCTGCTCACTTGTCTGTTGGGAGCTACCCTATAACGCCGGCCGGGCAAGCGGCGCGTTGCTTCCACCAAGCATCTGTTTACCATTGCATCCCAAAAGTGGCGTCAAGCTTTTGCTAACCCTGTTTTTTAAGCTGATGGAAAATCACCCGGCGTAGGGTGAGCTCATCCGACCAATGGAAACAGTTTGGCGGACGTGCTGAAACCACATGTGGCTCAAGGAGCAAACCATGACCAAGCTTATCGAACGTTTCATGAAGGACGAATCCGGTGCGACCGCCATTGAATATGGCCTGATCGCCGCCCTCATCTCCGTGGCTCTCATCACCGGCGCCACCACGCTGGGCGACACCCTGAACAACCAGTTCCAGGAACTGTCGAACAAGATGAACGACGCCTCGGACGCGAACTGATCGTTTTCGAGCGTGCTGACTGGAAAGCCGCCCCCTCGGGCGGCTTTTCGCCATTATACGCCCGAGTGGTCAGTCTGTGGACAGCCAGTGTCCGACATTCGCATTTTCTTAAAGTCCAGTTGCTAGCGTCACGGCATTGATGGAGCAGTCACGATGCTTGAAGCCGCCATTTTCGTCATTTTTCCGCTGTGCATGGCCATTGCCGCATTCTCCGACATGCTCACCATGACGATCCCCAACCGTGTCTCGGTGATTCTTGCCGGATCCTTCCTCCTGTTGGTGCCGTTCATGGGCTTCGAGATGACCGAGATCCTGTGGCATCTCTCAGCCGGGGTCAGCGTTTTTGCTGTCTGTTTTCTCCTGTTCGCCCTCAACGTGATGGGTGGCGGTGATGTAAAGGTGTTGTCCGCCGGTGCCCTCTGGTACGGGTTCAACCAGTCTCTCTTTGTCTTTCTGGGGCTCGTCGGCATTCTTGGCGGTCTCCTTGCGCTCATCGTGCTGGTGATCCGTGCCAACCAGAACACGCTTCTGGTCTCCCCTGTGCCCATTCCCATGCATTTCTTCAAATCCAGTTCTGGTATTCCTTATGGAATTGCCATCGGCATCGCGGCTTTTCTGACCTATCCGGACACCGAGATTGTCCAGATCGCAATCGCGAACCTGCGCTGACGGCCAACTGGCATTTCCGCAGGATTTCTCTCCTTCCGCCACGACTTTTGAGCGCCCGGTTGCCTGCAGCGCCGCGAGGCTTGTGAGACGCGCAAAGGCCGCTGTAGCCTTTTGAAAGAATGCCTGTGCGTTCCGTTCGATCGAACCCGATTGAACGCGACATGCATGAATGTACGCCTTCCCCACGGCGCAGACGTTGGCCGTGCTGGGAGGCGTCGGGCGGCAATACTTTCTTAACCAAGAATTTAAGGGGCACATTAACCATAATTATACGATTGCAGGCGCATCCTCATTGGAACGAACCCGACATCTGTCCGAGGAAGCAGCATGAAACCCGCACGCGTCATCATCATGGGCGTCGCCGTCCTGGCGGCAGGCCTGTCCGGCTATCTGGCGATGAACCTGACCGCCCCGACCAAAGGGACCGGGACGGCTGAACCGGTGATCCAGAAGGTTCCCACCGTGGATGTGCTGATCGCCAAGGCCAACATTCCGGTCGGCGGACGTCTCGCCGAGGATTTGATGGAGTGGAAGGGGTGGCCTGAAGACGGTCTCGTCGAGGGCCTGATCGTTCGCACGACCCGCCCCGAGGCGATGACCGAGCTTCAAGGCGCCGTGGTCCGCCTGCCGTTGTTCGCAGGCGAGCCGCTGAGATCGGAAAAGATCGTCGATTCCACCTCTCGCATCATGTCGTCGCTCTTGCCAGCGGGCAAGCGCGCCATTGCCACCGAAATCTCGGTGGCCACCAGCGCCGGTGGCTTCATTCTCCCCAATGACCGCGTCGACGTCATCATGGTCCGGCGCAACACCGGTTCGGAAGGCTTCATCACCGAGGTGATCCTGACCAATGTCCGTGTGCTGGCGATCGACCAGCGCATCGAAGAGAATGCTGAAGGCAACCGGACCGCCGTCGGCTCGACTGCGACCCTGGAGCTGACCCCCGAACAGGCCAAGATCATCACCGTTGCCCAGCAGATGGCCGACCGGTTGACCCTCGCGCTGCGCAGCGTTGCGGATGTGCAGGAAACCGACCTTGAAGGTGCCAGCTACCTGCTCAGCGGCGGCGACGGCTCGACGGCGATCAAGGTGATCCGCTCCGGCACGATCACCGACATCGGCGTCACCAATTAACAGTGCGGAGATCGAACGTGCGTCACACAGCCCCCTCGCTCCTGTCCTCCTTTGCCCGCCTTGCGCTGGCAGGCGGCGTCGTCATGACCGCTCTCTGCCTGGATCCGCTGACCGCCTTCCAGGCGACGTCCGCAGCGGCCGGAGAGAATCTCATCCGAATCACCCAATCGGGTCCCGGTGTCTCCAAGCGCGTCAAACTTGGCTTGAACAAGGCCATCGTCGTGGACCTTCCCACCGACGCCCACGATATTCTGGTGGCCGACCCCAGCCTGGCCGATGCCGTCACCCGCACGTCTCGCCGTCTCTATCTCTTCGGCAAGACCGTGGGGCAGACCAACATCTTCGTCTTCGGCCCAAGCGGCGAGGAGATCATTGCCATCGAGCTCGAGATCGAGCGCGACGTGGCGGGTCTCGAGGCCCATCTCAAGCGCTTCATTCCAGACAGCGATATCCAGGTGGAAATCATCTCCGACAACATCGTGCTGACCGGATATGTCCGCACGCCGCAGGACGCGTCCCAAGCCGAGCGATTGGCCGAAATCTTCCTGACCGGCGGCGAAGCGACAACGCGCAACATCACAGCCACCAGCACGGGCGGCGACGCTGCCATCTTCGCCGAGGCGCGCCAGAGGTCGAAGATCGTCAACATGCTCAGGATCGACGGCGAAGACCAGGTCATGCTGAAAGTGACGATCGCTGAAGTCAGCCGGCAGATCCTCAAGCAGCTCGGCTTCAACTCCTCGGTGAGCGACGGCGGAAACACATTCGCGCCCAATTATATCCAGAATCTTGCCTTTCCGGGGGGGGCTGCCGCCTCCATCCTCAGCGGCACCGTTTCCGGGGCCTCCATAGGCGCCAATATCAATGCGCTCGAGCGGGCGGGCGTTTTGCGCACGCTCGCCGAGCCCAGCCTGACGGCAGTATCCGGCGAGATCGCCACCTTCAACGTCGGCGGCGAGTTCAATGTCGAATCCGAGCGCGACGAAGACGGGCGCACGATCTTCGAAAAGATCGAATACGGCATCAAGCTTGAGTTCCTGCCCGTGGTTCTCTCGCCCGGGCGCATTTCGCTCAGGGTGGTGACGGAGGTTTCCGAGCCGACGTTTGATGGTCAGAGCCCGTTGCCGTCCATCCAGCGTCGCCAGGCCTCCACATCCGTGGAGCTTCCTTCCGGCGGATCCATGGTTCTGGCCGGTCTGGTGCGCGACACTTACCGCCAGACCATTGCGGGCTTTCCCGGCGTCTCCAAGCTTCCCATCATCGGCACCTTGTTTCGCAGCAAGGAATTCATGCGCAACGAGACCGAACTGGTCATCATCGCCACGCCCTATCTCGTCAAGCCGGTGGCCCGCACTGCCCTGTCGCGGCCCGATGACAACTTCAACCCGGCAAGCGATGGCGCGGGATTTTTCCTCGGGCGTGTGAACCGTGTCTACGGACGCATGGAAACGCAACTTCCGCCCGGCCGCTACCACGGCGCCGTCGGCTTCATCTACAAGTGATCAGGGGATCCATGATGCGCACCCAAGATTTTGCAACCAAGGCTCCCGACAGCGAGTGTCTCGCCTTCAGGCCGGGTCGCCCGTCCTGCGCGCGGAAAGTCGGCGCACATATCGTCGGCGCGCGTACGGCACCTCGATCCGGCGCGATTGCCTTGGCAGGCCTTGCGGCCTTGCTGCTGGCCGGATGCGCCGGCCGCAGCGTGACCGTCGGTGCCATCCCCGACGATTATCGCACCAACCATCCGATCATCATTGCGGAGAAGGAGCGGACGTTCGACATTCCGGTCGCCTCCGGAGACCGGGCACTGACCATCTCCATGCGCGAGATCGTTCGCGGCGTGGCACTCGACTACCGTGCCAGCGCCACAGGAACGGTGCGCATCATGAGCCCCACGGGTTCGGGGAACGCTGGTGCCGCGTCATTGCTGGTGCGCGAAGTCGCCCAGATTCTCAAAGCCGAAGGCGTGCCGGGCAACCGCATTGTCAGCTCGCCCTATCATGTCGCGTCCTACACCGATGCCGCACCGATCCGGATCTCCTTCGTGGCCATGTCAGCCCAGACCGGGGAATGTGGCCGTTGGCCCGATGACGTTCTGGGCAACACATCGGAGAATCGCAGCTATGCCAACTTCGGCTGCGCATCGCAGAGCAATCTTGCCGCGCAGATCGCCAATCCGGCCGATCTTCTCAACCCGCGAGGCATGACGCCCATTGATGCGACACGCCGGTCGACCGTTCTTGAAGCCTACCGTAAACAGGGGTCCAGCGGACCTGTCGAAAGCGAGTGAACCGTGGCGAGCCTCGTTCCAGGGAGCAGGAAATTCAGATGACCCATCTTGACTACATGCCTGAAATGGCGTCGTCCGACTCCGCAGAGCCGCAGGGGCGGGGTGACTTTGAACGCATCCGTCCGCTGCCGCGGATCTCCATCCATGCCTTCTGCGAGACCGAGGGCCTGGCCAAGACCATGGAACGCTGCTCTCAGGACCGGCGCATGGCCAAGGTCAACACCCGCATCAATGCGGGCGGGGTGAGCGCGGCGGCCAACATGTATGTCGGCTCGTCAACGCCAAATCTTCTCATCCTCGAAACCCGCTCGGAATCCGCCGCGCTGATCGCCGAACTCGCTCAGCTCGCCGAAGTCTGCGATCCCGATACCCGCGTGGTGATCGTCGGGCATGTCAACGATGTGATGCTGTACCGCGATCTCATCCGCAACGGCGTGTCCGAATACATCGTCGCCCCGGTGTCGATGGCCGACATCATCGGTGTCGTCTCGGCGATCTTCGTCGATCCCGATGCCGCGCCGCTCGGCCGTTCGATCGCCTTTGTCGGTGCCAAGGGCGGCGTCGGCTCCTCGACGCTCGCGCACAATTGCGCCTGGAGCATCTCCAACCTGTTCTCGAGCGAGACCATCCTGACCGATCTGGATCTCGCCTTCGGCACGGCCAATCTCAACTTCAACAATGACCCGCCACAGGGCATCGCCGAGGCGGTGTTCTCGCCCGATCGGCTGGATGAAGTTTTTCTGGACCGGCTTCTCACCAAGTGCTCCGAACATCTGTCGATGCTGGCCGCGCCATCCATGCTTGATCGCACCTATGATTTTGCGGGTGACGCCTTCCTGCCGGTGCTTGACATCATCCAGCGCAACACGCCGGTCTCCGTCTTCGACGTACCCCACGTCTGGAACGAGTGGACGCGCAAGGTTCTCTGCCAGGTCGACGAGATCGTCATCACCGCAACGCCCGACCTTGCCAATCTCCGAAACACGAAGAACCTGTTCGACACGCTCAAGCGCATGCGGCCCAACGACCACTCGCCGGTCCTGGTTCTCAATCAGGTCGGCATGGCCAAGCGCCCCGAAATCGCACCGGATGCTTTCTGCGAGCCGCTGGGCCTCGATCCTGTCGCCATCATTCCCTTCGACGCCCAGCTTTTCGGCGATGCGGCCAATTCCGGTCTCATGATCGCCGAAATGAATTCCAGGTCCCCGGTCGCCGAAACCATGTCTCAGCTTGCGCATGTGCTGACGGGCAGGGCCGAAGTGAAGAAACGCAAGCGCGGCGGACTGGCGGGCCTTATGGGCCTTCTGGGCCGGAAATAGTTTCAAGCCAGTCAAGAGTGGAACCAAGCGATGTTCGGCAAACGCACGAGTGACGGACCAGCCAAGCCGCAACAGCCGGCTCCGGCGGCGCGCAGTCCTGAGCCGGCTATGGCTCAGCCTGCTGCCGCCCAGCCAGCGGCTGCGGCTTCGCAAGCTCCGCTCCGCCGCGAAGAAGCGCCGCAGCGCAAGAAAACCAGCCGCAACGAGGCTTATTACGACACCAAGAGCCAGGTCTTCTCGGCGCTGATCGACACCATCGATCTGTCGCAGCTCTCCAAGCTCGATGCTGAGAGCGCGCGCGAGGAAATCCGTGACATCGTCAACGACATCATCACCATCAAGAACATCGCTTTGTCGATCGCCGAGCAAGAGGAACTGCTCGATGACATCTGCAACGATGTGCTCGGCTACGGGCCGCTCGAACCGCTGCTGGCCCGCGATGACATCTCCGACATCATGGTCAATGGCGCTGGCCGGACCTACATCGAAGTCGCCGGAAAGGTCATCGAATCGGAGGTCCGCTTCCGCGACAACACCCAGTTGCTGTCGATCTGCCAACGCATCGTGAGTCAGGTCGGTCGCCGCGTCGACGAATCGAGCCCGATCTGTGACGCGCGTCTGCCAGACGGGTCTCGCGTCAATGTCATCGCCCCGCCTCTTTCGATCGACGGGACCACGCTCACTATTCGAAAGTTCAAGAAGGACAAGCTGACCCTCGATCAGCTCGTCAAGTTCGGTGCCATCACCCCGGAAGGTGCGACGGTGCTGCAAATCATCGGCCGTGTGCGCTGCAATGTGGTGATTTCCGGCGGCACGGGTTCCGGCAAGACCACGCTGCTCAACTGCCTGACTGCCTACATAGACGCCGATGAGCGGGTGATCACCTGCGAGGACTCGGCCGAACTCCAGCTCCAGCAGCCCCATGTGGTGCGGCTTGAAACCCGGCCGCCGAATATTGAGGGCGAAGGCGAGATCACGATGCGCGAGCTCGTGAAGAACTGCCTGCGCATGCGGCCTGAACGCATCATCGTCGGCGAAGTGCGCGGATCGGAAGTCTTCGACCTGCTTCAGGCGATGAACACCGGTCACGACGGATCCATGGGCACAATCCACTCCAACAGCCCGCGCGAATGCCTCAACCGGATGGAATCGATGATCGCCATGGGCGGGTTCTCACTTCCGGCAAAGACCGTCCGCGAGATCATTTCCGGCTCCATTGATGTCATCATCCAGGCGGCCCGCCTGCGCGATGGCTCGCGCCGCATCACCCACATCACCGAGGTTCTCGGGATGGAAGGCGACGTGATCATCACCCAGGATCTGATGAAATATGAAATGATGGGCGAAGACGCCCAGGGCAAGATCATCGGCAAGCACAAGTCCACCGGCATCGGTCGGCCCGGCTTCTGGGATCGTGCCCGCTATTTCGGTGAGGAGAAGCGCCTCGCCACAGCCCTTGATTCGATGGAAAAAATGTCTTCGTAGGAGTCTGACGTGTTTGGTCTGGATATCATGGTGATTGCCGTCATCGGTCTGGCCGCCCTATCAGCGGCAGCGCTCGGCTATGGCGTGCTCTACAACCGCATCGACACCGATCGCAAGACCGAAGACCGCATGAAAAAGGTCAAGTCGGCCGAGACCGACCGCAGCAAGGCCACGGCGGCGCGCGATCGCCTCAACGAGGTCAACAAGCGCCGCAAGTCGGTTCAGGACTCGCTCAAGACGCTTGAAGCCAAGCAGCAGGAAAACGACCGGCGCATGTCGCCACCGCTCAACGACCGCATCGCCCAGGCTGGACTGACCATTTCGGTCAAGCAATTCTACATTCTGTCGGCGGTCCTCGGCGTGGTGATGGGAGGCATTGCTTTCGTGCTCAACGGCAATCCCCTCATAGCCCTGGGCGTGCTCGTCGTCGGCGGAGCGGGCCTGCCACGCTGGATCATAGGGTTTCTGCGCAACCGCCGCATGAAGGCTTTTCTCAACGAGTTTCCCAATGCGCTCGATATCATGGTCCGGTCGATCAAGTCGGGCCTGCCGCTCAACGATTCCATCCGCATGATTGCCGCCGAGGGCCAGGAGCCCGTCCGCACGGAATTCAAGCGCATCGTCGAGGCACAGCAGTTGGGTCTGAGCGTGCCGGAAGCTTGCGCCCGCATTTATGCGCGTGTGCCGCTGTCGGAAGCCAATTTCTTCGCCATCGTGATCGCGATCCAGGCTCAGGCCGGTGGCAATCTCTCAGAAGCGCTCGGCAATTTGAGCCGCGTGCTGCGCGAACGCAGGAAGATGAAAGCCAAGGTGCAGGCGCTGTCGATGGAAGCCAAGGCGTCGGCTGTCATTATCGGCGCGTTGCCCTTCATTGTGGCGAGCCTCGTCTACATCACCTCGCCGGAATACATGATGATCCTGTTCACCGACCAGCGCGGGCACTTCATCATGGCCGCATCAGGCATCTGGATGGGCATTGGAATCATGGTGATGCGCAACATGATCAACTTCGAAATCTGAGGCAGGGCGCACCATGTTTTCCACCGTCATGACAGCCCTGACCGATCCGGCCTATCTCCTGCCCATTCTGGTCTCGGTGGCAGTCTTCGCCACGCTTTTCACCGTTCTCGTCCCCTATTTCGAAGCTGGCGACATGGACAAGCGCATGAAGGCTGCAGCGCTGGAGCGCGACGAGATTCGCGCCCGCGAACGCGCCCGGATGAGCACGGAACAGGCCAAGGGCGTCAAGAAGGGCTTGCGGACACACAACAATGCGTCCATCCGCCAGGTGGTCGATCAGCTCAACCTGCGCAGCGCTCTTGCCGACGAAGCCACCGTCGCCAAGCTCCGCGCCGCAGGCTACCGGACTCAGAACGCGCTCAACATGTTCCTGTTTGCGCGGCTTGTCCTTCCCTTCGTCTTTCTCGCGGCATCGGTCGTCTATGTGTTCGTTCTGGAAAATCTTGCCGACAAGCCTTTCACTGTGCGGGTCCTGGCCTGCATCGTCGGGGCCTATGCGGGCTTCTACGCGCCCAACATTTTCGTCTCCAACCAGTCCAACAAACGACAGGCGTCGATCAAGAAGGCCTGGCCTGATGCGCTTGACTTGATGCTCATCTGCGTGGAATCGGGCGTTTCCATCGAAGCGTCGATGAGGCGTGTGGCGGACGAAATCGCCATGCAATCGACCGCCCTTGCCGAGGAATTCGTGCTGACCACTGCCGAACTGTCCTATCTTCAGGATCGGCGCATGGCGTTTGAGAACCTGGGCAGCCGCACCGGCCTTGACATTGTGAAATCCGTCACCCAGGCGCTCATCCAGTCTGAACGCTACGGAACGCCGATGGCCCAGGCGCTGCGCGTGCTTGCCCAGGAAAGCCGTGACATTCGCATGAACGAGGCGGAGAAGAAGGCCGCAGCCCTGCCTCCGAAGCTCACTGTGCCAATGATCCTGTTCTTCCTTCCGGTGCTCATCGCCGTCATTCTCGGCCCGGCCATCATCCAGGTGATGGACAATTTCTCGGGCGGCGTGCCGAGCTGAGGCCGCAGCGTCAGAGCAATTCCAGCGAAAGTGAGCACCGCTATCGCGTCCGGAATTGTGTCAAAGCAAGAGGACAGGAGCTATTCCGGCGGTTCTGATGCCGCCGGAATATCTTTTTTAGCGGTCGGGACCTTCGCGGTGGTCGACCGATCCTGCCGATCTCTTTGCGTCCGTTGCGGGCCGTTCCAGACTTTGATCCGACCCGCGAAAAGTTTCCCGCCGCCCGCCCGGGATGCACAAACGGAAAACCCTGCCCTGGCTGCCAAGGCGGGGTTTTTTTATGGTGTGACGGGCTTGCGGCGTCAGTTCGTGCTGCGGGCGGTGCCGTCCTGAGACAGCTTGCTCCAGGCATTGTCCTGCGACAGCATTGCGCGCAGGTAACTCATATTTGCCTGGGCCTGTTCGGGCGACAATTCGTTGACTGCAACCTGCTCAGCCTCTTCAAATCGGCCCTGCAAGCCGATCACGAGGGCCAGATTCTGCCGCACGCGGCTGTCGGCCCCCGGCTGCCTGGAGGCGGACGAGAGATAGGTCTCCGCCGTCCTGAGATCACCCGCCAGCACGTAGGACATGCCGAGATTGGACAGGACCGATGGCTCGTCCGGTTTGATGTCGAGCGCCTTGCGATAGGCGGTTCGCGCACCGCCGGGATTGCCCATCTGATCGAGCACGGCACCTTCTGCGGAAAGCAACTCCCAATCGGGGCGGTCAGGCGTCTGTGCGCGCTGGATGGCGTCGAGCGCCTTCTCGAGCTGGCCGGCTGCTGCCAGCGCCTTGCCGTAAGCGGCAAGAACAGTTCGGTCGGTCGGATTGTGGATGGCCACCTGCTGCATGACCGCCAGCGCCTGTTCATTGCGGCCGCCCATCATCAGCATGGAGGCATAGCGCATCCCGGTGGCGGCATCCTTGGGACTGCGTTCATAGGCTGCGCCGACCCGGTCGGTCGTCGAGCGCAGTTCGCCCGCAGTCATGCTTTCCACCGGTTTGCTCCCGCCGGGAACGGACCCTGTCGTCAAAGGTGCCCTGGACGCGCAACCTGCGAGCGCGGTGGCAACCAGAAGGGCTGCGCCCAGGCTGCGAAGCCGTCGGGTGGGGAAACGAGATGAGCCTGGTGTGGGCATGAGCCTGGTCCCGGTTGGTGTGTCGCGGATCGGTTTGCGCGATCCGCAAAGTCGCATTCCAGCTTCAAGCAATAATCTGTTAACCCTAATCAACCGTTAACGGGCGATTCTCCCGCCCGCCCACACGAAAGGAGTGGCGATGCCCTTTTCCGAATTCCAGGACCGTCCCGGCCCGTTCGCGCCCATGTCCGCCAACAGCCTGCCGATCTGGGCTATCACCAAGTCGGATCTCGACAAGGGCCGCGTCGACAAGACCGCGCTTGCCTGGGCCCGCAGCGCCGGCTTCAATGCGGGCGAAGGAAAACTGTTGCTGGTGCCTGACGGCCACGGCAAGCTTGCCGGTGCCCTGTTCGGGCTCGGTGCGGAAGGTCAGGCCCATCCGTTCGCGGCTGGACGTCTGGCCCAGCAGTTGCCGGAAGGCGATTGGCACATCGAGACCTCGCCGCTGCCCGCCGAGATGATGGCGCTTGCCTTCGGCCTGGGTGCCTACCGGTTCGAGGCCTATCGCGCACCCGCTCCGGCAGGTCCGCGACTGGTCATCCCCGGCGATGTGGACGCAGCCGCCATCAACCGAACCATCGCCGCAGTCTGGTTCGCGCGCGATCTCATCAACACGCCCGCCAATGACATGGGCCCGGCGGCGCTCGAGCAGGCTTTCCGCAAGCTGGCCCGGCAACACAAGGCCAAGGTCGATGTCATTGTCGGCCAAGACCTGATCGCCCGGGGTTTTCCGATGATCCACGCAGTGGGCCGCGCTGCGGCTGAAGCACCGCGCCTGCTGGATCTGCGCTGGGGCAAGAAGAACGATCCGAAAGTCACGCTGGTGGGCAAGGGTGTCTGCTTTGATACCGGCGGGCTCGACATAAAGCCGTCTGCCTCCATGCTCCTGATGAAAAAGGACATGGGCGGAGCCGCCAATGTGATGGCACTCGCGGCCATGATCATGTCAGCCAGGCTCCCGGTCAATCTGCGGGTTCTTGTGCCTGCGGTCGAAAATTCCATCTCCGCGAACGCCTTCCGTCCCGGCGATGTTCTGAAAAGCCGCAAAGGGCTCACTGTCCAGATCGACAACACCGATGCCGAAGGTCGGCTTGTGCTGGCCGATGCTCTGGCGTTCGCCTGCGAGGAGGAACCTGAACTTCTCATTGACATGGCGACGCTGACGGGGGCGGCGCGGGTGGCGCTCGGTCCTGATCTGCCGCCGTTCTACACCGACGACGAGGCGCTTGCGGGCGAACTGGCGGCGGCCGCCCTTGCCGTTGTCGATCCGCTCTGGCGCCTGCCGCTCTACAAGCCTTATGAGGCCATGCTGGAAACCAAAGTCGCCGATCTTTCCAACGCGCCTTCGGGTGGCTTTGCCGGCTCGATCACAGCCGCACTGTTTCTCAAACGTTTCGTCACGCCCGCCACTGCATGGGTCCATTTCGACATCTATGGCTGGACACCCAGGGATCAGCCGCATGCGCCGGTGGGCGGCGAGGTGCAAGCCATCCGCGCCCTGTTTTGCGTCCTGGCAGACCGCTATGGCTGACCGCAGCAATTGACAGCTTGCGCAGGCCCGATGTTTCGGCCACTATGGAACGGGTGCGAAACAAACATGTGAAGCTGGTCCATGTCCATCGATCTCCGGCCATCCCAAGCCCTCGGGTTGTGGCACGCCGCGACGCTCGAACATCTCAAGGTGATCGGCCCGGACCTGACGCTCAGGCAGATGGCGATCCTCTTGCACATCTATCTTGCGCCACCGCCGCACACCGTGCGCGGTCTCGCCAAAAAGCTTGACGTGACCAAGCCGGTGATCACCCGGGCGCTCGACACCATGGGTGCCATGGGTCTGGTGCGACGGATTCGTGACGAGCGCGACATGCGCAATGTGGTCATCAAGCGCACTGTGGAGGGAGCGTTGTTCGTGGAAAAGATCGGCGACATCATCATATCGGAGGGGCGCAAGCTCGCCGAGCGCGAAGGGGTCCAGCCATGACGGAAACGCTTGACCGCCGCCTTCATGCTTTCCGCGCCGATCTTGCCGACATCCGTCTCAAGGGTCAGGTGGATGCCGCCGTCTTCATCCACGGAGATCCCGCCAGTCTCGTCGTTCCGGTGGCCGACCTCAGGCCGCAGCCGGACTGGTCGGCAGGCATCGATACCCAGCTTCTGCTCGGCGAAAATGTCAGGGTCTTCGACCGTCGCGACGGTTTCGCCTGGGTCCAGTCCGACATCGACGGGTACGTCGGCTACCTTGATGAGGCTTCCCTCGGCCCTGTTACCACTGGCCCCACGCACCGGGTGATCGTGCCCCGGACGGTCCTCTATCCCGGTGCCGATCTCCGGTTTCCGCGAGCCGAAGTCTTGTCCATGGGCTCGCGCGTGACTGTCGCCGGGGAAGTCGAAACCCGCGGCACCTGCTACGCCGTGCTGGTCGATGGAAGGGCCGCGATCGCTGCCCACCTCATGCCGCTGTCGGCTTTGGCCGAAGGCGACGCCGTCACCTGGGCGTCTCTGTTTTTGCACACGCCCTATCTCTGGGGTGGTCGATCCGGTTTCGGCATGGATTGCTCCGGCTTGGTTCAGATGGGTCTCGCGATGGCGGGCCAGGACGCGCCGCGCGATTCCGACCAGCAGGCGGCAAGCCTCGGCCGCGAACTGGATCCGGAGAGCGAACCCCTCCGTCGCGGCGATCTCGTTTTCTGGAAAGGCCATGTCGCGTTTCTCGAGGATGAGGCGACGATTGTTCACGCGTCAGGCGGCACCATGACGGTGACCTGCGAACCGCTTGCGGCTGCCCTCGCCCGCATCGCCCCGCTTTATGGTGCGCCCATCTGCTACCGTCGGACGCTCTGAAGCCATTCCAGCGAAAGTGGCACCGCTGGAGTTACTCTAACGCGTGTCGCCTTCAATCGGCACCGATTGGAAGGTGTAATCCCGGATCGTGTCTGGTCGCATCTCGATGGAGAAGCCCGGCGATGTCGGCGCGCGATAGGCGCCGTTGACCACCACGCAAGGGTCGAGAAAGTGTTCATGCAGATGATCGACATATTCGATCACTCGCCCCTCCTTCGTACCTGAGACGACCAGATAGTCGATCATCGAGAGATGTTGGACATATTCGCACAGCCCGACGCCGCCAGCATGCGGCCAGACTTCCAGGCCATATTTTGCGGCCATCAGCAGCACCGCAAGGACTTCGTTCAGGCCGCCCAGGCGGCAGGCGTCGATCTGTACAACGTCGATGGCACCTCCGGCGATGAGCTGCTTGAAGATGATGCGGTTCTGGCACATCTCGCCGGTGGCCACCTTGATCGGCTTGACCCCTTCGCGAATGGCCTTGTGACCGGCGATGTCGTCCGGACTGGTGGGTTCCTCGATGAAATAGGGCCTGACGAAGGCGAGCTTGTTGACCCAGTCGATCGCCTCACGGACTTCCCACACCTGGTTGGCGTCAATCATGATGAACCGGTCGGGACCGAGCACCTCGCGCGCAATGGTGAGCCTGCGAATATCATCAGCGAGATCGCGGCCGACCTTCATCTTCACATGGTTGAACCCCGCGTCGACCGCGTCCTGGCAAAGCCGTCTCAGTTTGTCGTCGGGATAGCCGAGCCAGCCGGCCGACGTCGTGTAGCAGGCATAGCCCTCCGTGAGCAGCGTCGCCCGCCGGGCGTCCTTGCCGACCTTGGCGCGATGCAGGATCTCGAGCGCCTCCGCCGGGGTGAGTGCATCGGTGAGATATCTGAAATCGACGATCTTCACGATGTCCTCGGGCTCCATGTCGGCCACAAGTTGCCAGACCGGCTTGCCCTCCGCCTTGGCCCAAAGGTCCCATACGGCGTTGACGACGGCTGCGGTCGCAAGGTGGATCGCGCCCTTGTCTGGGCCGATCCATCGCAATTGGCTGTCGCCCGTAACATGGTGCCAGAACCGGCCGGGATCAGCCTTGATCCAGTCGAGATCGAGGCCGGTGACCTGCCGCGACAGCGCCTTTATGGCAGCGACGCAGATCTCGTTGCCGCGTCCGATGGTGAAGGTCAGCCCATGTCCCTCAAGCCCCGGCGTGTCGGTCTCGAGCACCACATAGGCGGCTGAGTAATCGGGATCGGGGTTCATCGCGTCCGAGCCGTCGAGCGACTGGGAGGTCGGAAAGCGCAGGTCGTGGGTGCGAAGGCCGGTGATGCGGGTCACGGGGGAGGTCCCTCTCAAGCTGGTCTCAGGTGAGCGTTCGGGCGAGCAACGCGCGGATTTCGGGTTCCGACGGCATCGCCGGCGCGGTCCCCTTGCGGGTCACTGAAATGCTGGCAGTCGCGCAGCCAAACCGGACGGCCGACACCGGGTCTGCGCCACGGGCGAGTTCGGCCGCAAAGCCGCCGTTGAAGGCGTCGCCTGCTCCGGTTGTTTCGGCTACAGGTCCAGCGTCGAAAGCCGGCACGTGCACGCTTTGCACGCCGTCGTAAAAAAGCGCGCCTTTTTCGCCGAGCGTGATGATGACGGCACCCGCCCCCAGGGCGCGCAGTTTCCGGGCGGCCGCGTGCGCTTCCTCCACACTCGTCACCGTGAGGCCGGTCAGCGCTTCGGCTTCTGTTTCATTGGGCGTGACGAAGTCGCACAGAGCCAGCATGCCGTCTGGCAGCGCCGCCGCCGGGGCCGGATTAAGGATCGTGCGCACGCCGGCGTTTCGGGCGATCTGGAGCGCAAGAACGGCCGCCGGCAGCGGCTGCTCGAGCTGGGTGATGAAGATGTCGGCGCTCGCGATCAGATCGGCGCGGGACTCGATGTCGTCCGTCGAGATCTGGCTTGCGGCACCAGGGGCAACAATGATGGCATTGTTGCCGGTGGCCGCTTCGAGAAAGATGTAGGCCGCGCCGGTGTAGCTGTCGTCATGCTGGGTCACGGCTGCGCTGACGCCCGCGTCCGCCCAGGTTTTCAGCGCCATATCGGCAAAGGGATCACGCCCAAGCCGGGTGATCATGAAGGTTTCCGCTCCGGCCTTTGCGGCGGCCACCGCTTGGTTGGAGCCTTTGCCCCCCGGGCCGAGCGCAAAGCTTTCCCCAAGGATGGTCTCGCCGATGCGCGGCTGGCGCTCGGCGCGATAGGTGGTGTCGGCGACGAACACGCCGAGGATGACGACTTTGGCCATGGCGGATGTCCTCAGGCTTCGGGCGCAATCACGCCCTTGCGGAAAATGAAACATCCATAAAACCGGCGCTCGCCGGTCTGGATGACGGCATAGGCGGACTTTGCCCGTTCGTAGAAATCGAACCGTTCGATGCCGATCATCGGCCGGGACCGGCCTTCCGCCAGATCGATGACCGCCTGCACCTCGGCTTGAACCGGAGGCACGTCGCCCGGATTGCCGACGATCTCCATCCGGCCGGCGAAGTCATCAACGAATGTGTCGAGCGGAAACACCGACAGCACGGCTTGGGCTGCGGCGCCGGCGGTCAGGTTGTCCATGCGCAGGAGATCGCCCAACACAGTCTGACGGGCGATGGCGTCGGAGGGGAAATTGGTGTCCGAGATCACCAGCGTGTCGCCGTGGCCCATGGCGCGAAGTGCGTAGAGCACCTCCGCATTCAGGCGTGGGTCCAGTCCCTTGAGCATGCAAGCCTCCCTTTTGTCCTCGTCAGAGCGCCGCGCTCAGCCGATCCGCTGACCTGTCGCGCCATCAAACAGATGCACCATCCCCGGCTGCGGCGCCAGATGGACGACGTCACCTGGCCGGAACCCGTGCCGTTCGCGGAACACGGCCACCACGTCCCGTCCGGGCACACGCAGCACCACATGCGTTTCCGCGCCTGTCGGCTCGACCACCGAAACGGTGGCCGCCATTCCGGCCGGGTCGATCATCATGTTCTCCGGACGGACGCCAAAAATCACCTTGCGGCCATCTGTCAAACCCTCCAGATCGGGAGCGGCCAAGGTGATGCCATCGGTGATGACAAGCACGCGTCCGTCGCGCCGCTCGACCACGCCGTCGATCAGGTTCATCGAAGGCGAGCCGATGAAGGCGGCGACGAAGGCATTGGCTGGCCGGTCGTAGAGCTCGAGCGGTGCCCCCATCTGCGAGATATGCCCGTCATGCATGACGACGATGATGTCGGCCATGGTCATGGCTTCGATCTGGTCGTGGGTTACATAGACGGTGGTGGTCTGCAGCCGCTGGTGCAGTTCACGGATTTCCGAGCGCATCTGCACCCGCAGTTTTGCGTCGAGATTTGAGAGCGGCTCGTCGAAAAGAAACACCTGCGGGTCGCGCACGATCGCCCTGCCCATGGCCACACGCTGCCGCTGGCCGCCCGACAGTTCGCGCGGATAGCGGTGCAGATAGGGTTTGAGACCGAGAATGTCGGCAGCGCGGTTGACCCGTTCGTCGATTTTGGCCTTTTCCATCCTCTGCATCTTGAGCGGAAAGCCCATATTGGCGGCAACCGTCTTGTGGGGATAGAGCGCGTAGTTCTGAAACACCATGGCGATGTTGCGTTGGGCAGGCGGTAGATTGTTGACCACCCGGCCACCGATCCGGATGGTGCCCGCCGTGATTCCCTCAAGCCCGGCGATCATGCGCAGCAACGTCGATTTTCCACAGCCCGATGGCCCCACCAGAACCACGAACTGGCCATCCGGAATGGCGACGTCGACGCCGTGAATGACTTCAAGCGCACCATAGGCCTTGCGCAGTTTTTCGATTCTGACCTCGGCCATGATGTCTCCCGTGAGGCGGTCCTTTTCCTCGATCTGGCACGAGTCCTAACCCAGCAAAATGCCGGTGTCCATGACCTCGACATACTAGCATGTTAGAAGCTTGACAGGGAGGCTCAAGGCTGAAATGGTCCGTGTAAGTCCGGTCCGTCCGGATCAGGCCTTGGGGATTGCGCGGCGTTCAACGACCCCGAAACGGGCAAACGTCATCCCCCGGCCGGACCGCTTGGAGAGAGAGCGGGTAACCTTAGGGAGGTGCCTCATGAAACTCGAACTGTATGAAATGGCAGTCCGGACCGGGATGACCCGCCGCCGCCTGCTGCAGTCTGCCGCCACGATCGGCGGCATGGCGGCCTTTGGCAGCCTTGGGCTTGCGTCGACATCCGCTTTCGCCCAGGACAACCTGCGCGCTGAAATTCTCAAGATCCCCGGTGTCGGAGCGGGCTCGCCGACCGATGCCGATTGGCAGAAGGTAGGCGAACTGTGCCTCGCCGCCACCAAGGCCAATGTCACCGAGGGCGAATTCGCCGGCGTCGAGCTGACCTTCATGGGGCTGAACAACCAGAACCTGCATAACTTCCTTTTCCGCGGCTTCTTGAAAGCCTGGGAGACCTATACCGGGGCCAAGATCAACTGGATCGATCTCGCCCAGGCCGATTACAATGCCCGCCTGCAGCAGTCGATTGCCACCGGTACGGTCGATTTCGACATCATCGAGATGGGTGCGCCATTTGAGGGTGATACCGCCGGCCGAGGCCTGCTCGACGAGATGCCGGACTGGGTCAAGACCCAGATCGACATGGAAGATTATGTGGGCTATCTCAAGCCGCCTGTCGGCACCTGGGACGGCAAGATGTATCGCGTCACCATCGATGGCGACTGCCACACCTTTTCCTACCGCAAGGATTATTTCGGCGAAGGCTCGATTTCCGGCATGGCCGAGCCACCCAAGACCTGGCAAGAGGTCAATGCCGCCACCAAGGCTGTCATTGGCAAGACCGACCCGCTCACCGGACAGCCCGCTCACGGTTATCTCGATCCGTTGAAAGGCTGGGGTGGTTTCGGCTTCTACTTCATCGAGAACCGTGCCGCCGCCTATGCAAAGCACCCCTCCGACAAGGCCTGGCTTTTCGACGCCGACACCATGAAGCCGCGCGTCAACAATCCGGCCTGGGTGCAGGCCATTCAGGACGTGATGGACCTGATCGCCACGCCGGGTGCCTATCCGGCCGACCAGATCAATGCTGATCCGGGCACCACGGCTTTCTCGCAGTTCCTTGCCGGCACCGGCTCGATGCTGATGTGGTGGGGTGACGTGGGATCGAGCGCCCGCACGTCGGATGGATCTGTGGTCGGCGATGTGGTCGGCTTCGGCATCAACCCGGGCTCTGACCGCGTCTACAACAGCGCCGCCGGTGCCTGGGAAGAGACTTACAACGAGGCGCCGAACATGGCTTATATCGGCTGGGGCATTTATGTGACCAACCGCGTCTCGGGCGATGAGAAGAAGAAGAAAGCCGCCTGGTCGGCGGCGGCGCACCTGGGTGGCAAGGACCTGTCGTTGTGGACGGCAGCCTATCCCTCCGGATTCCAGCCTTACCGGCAGAGCCATTTCGCTTACGACGAATGGGAAGCCGCAGGCTACGACCGCGCGTACATCGAGGACTATCTCGGCTCCAACGCGGACAGCTACAACCATCCCAATGCCGCCATCGAGCCCCGCATTCCGGGCATCTTCCAGTACTACTCGGTGGCCGAGGATGAATTGGCAAAGGGGTTTGCGGGCCAGTACAAGTCGGCCCAGGAAACCGCCGATGCCATCGCTGCTGCCTGGGAGAAGATTACCGACCAGATCGGCCGTGACAGCCAGATTGCGCTCTACAAGGCGTCGCTCGGCATGTGATCGACGGGGCCGGCGGCTTGTCTGCCGGCCCCCTCTCATTTCTTGGAACGAGGCAGTGTCTTGGCGCAGGAAGGTGATCTTCTCCATGTCGTCACCTCCGATGACATATCCCCTGGACGGATAGCCGTGGGCCGAGCCCTCATCTGGGGCTCGTTCGGCCTGCTGGCCATCGTCGCCCTGTTGCAAACCCTGCAGCAGACGGGTCGCGCCGATTTCGGATTCTCCTCCTGGCAGCCCACGCTCTACGTCTATGTGCTTTTTGCGATTGCGCTTTGCTGGGCGCAGGTTCTCATCCGGGGCGAACAGGGCAAGCGGGTGCTTTTCGTGCTGCCGGCCGCCCTGTTTGTGGTTTCAATGGTGGTGTTCCCGCTCCTCTTCGGGCTTGTGATCGCCTTCTCCGACTGGAACCTGTCTTCGCCAACCGGGCGCAAGTTCAACGGATTGGACAATGTCCGCCAGATGTGGACAGATCCGTTCTACTGGAACGCGCTCCGCAACATGGTCTGGTACACGCTGGCGATCCTTGTCGAATATGCCATCGCATTTGCGCTGGCGCTGGCGCTCAACGCCGAAATTCGAGCCCGCAAGTTTTTCCGCGTGGCTTTTCTTCTGCCGTTGATGCTCTCGCCGGTGGCGGTCAGCTGGATGATCGGCAAGTCCATGCTCGAGCCGCGCTTCGGGCCCGTGGCCCGGCTCGCCCGCTGGCTCGGATGGGAAAACCCCTCCTTCTTCAGCAGCCCGGAACTGGCCCGGCTCACCATCATGGTGATGGATGCCTGGACCTTTATCCCTTTCATGATGATCATGATCCTGGCAGGGCTGCAGGCGATCCCCAAGGAGGTCCAGGAGGCTGCCAAGATCGATGGCGCCACCGCCTGGCGTGGCTTCTGGGAGGTGACATTCCCGCTGATGCTGCCGGTCTCGATCACCGCTATCCTCATTCGCATCATCTTCAAGCTCAAGCTCGCCGACATCATCATCAATGTGACGGCCGGAGGACCGGGCGGTGCAACCGATAGCGTCACCAGTTTCATCTTCCGCGAATACCGTGACCGTTCCAATGTCGGCTACGGAACGTTGCTCGCGATGGTCTATCTGGTCATCATCATTGTCGCCATGACGCTCCTGATGAAATTCGCCGACCGCTGGATGCGTCCGCGCTATTGACTGACAGGGAGGATGTCACGCACCCATGAGCGACCAGATCTTTCACGACGCAGACGTCGACCGCGCCCACCGCGCCCGGTGGTGGACAGGACGGATCGCCATCTACAGTGCGCTCTTGCTGTGGACACTGATCTGCCTGTTTCCGATCTACTGGACCGCCACGACCTCGTTCAAGGTTGCCGCCGATGTGATGAAGGGCAATATGGTGCCCTGGTGGGACTACATGCCCAAATGGCTCGGCTGGAAGTCACTCGGGATGTCGCCGGATACAATCGTCGCTGACTCCACCGTGCGCGACGAGTTTCTGAAACGCTTCGTCAACTCGGTCATCACCTCAGTCTCATCCTCGACGCTGGCCGTCGTGCTCGGAAGCCTCGCCGCCTATGGTCTGTCACGGTTTTCCTACCGCTTCGGCCCGATGCGCAATCCGGACATCTCGTTCTTCTTCCTCTCGCAACTCATCCTGCCGCCGGTGGTGCTGGCGCTGCCTTTTCTCGTCCTCTACAAGTCGCTCGCCTTGCTCGACACCCGTATCGGTCTGATCCTGCTCTACACGTTGACCGTGCTGCCGATCGTCATCTGGATCATGCGCGACCAGTTCGCAGGCATCCCCACCGAACTTGAGGAGGCAGCGTTGGTCGACGGCCTGTCGATCTGGGGTGCCTTCGTCTCCATCATCTTGCCCATCGCATTGCCGGGCATGGTGGCGGCCTTCATTCTCAGTCTGGTGCTGACATGGAACGAATATTTCTTCGCGGCGCTGCTGACGTCGACCTATGCCAACACATTGCCGGTGATGGTGGCGAGCCAGACCGGCAGTCAGGGGATCAGCTGGTGGTCGATGGCGGCACTCTCGTTTGCAGCGATCCTGCCGCTGATCGTCATCGGCGTCGTGCTCGAGAGGTATATCATCAAGGGCATGGCGGCAGGCGCAGTCAAGTGATGCTGACGGGGATCGACCAGACACCCAGGCGCGACCCTCAGTGCTCTCGACTGCTTATCTCCGCCATGATGTCCTTTGTCTGCTCATAGAGTTTCAAATACAGCCGATAGGTCCGATCATAGGCCGCCTGCCGTTCGGGCTTGACCACCGTGTCGACTGGATTCCAGACCGCCATGTCACCCGGACGGGCACGGCCAACGGCGAGTGCGGCCAGATAGGCATCGCCCAAGGCTGCGCCCATGCTCACCCGCGAAACGATCTGGTCGATCCCGGTGATGTCGGATGTGGCCTTGAGCCAGGGCCGGTTCTTCGTCCCCCCACCAACAGCATGCAGGCGACGCGGTGTCTGGCCAGCATCCGCATAGGTGTCGATGATCTGGCGTGTGGCGTTGGCGATCCCTTCCAGTGTCGCCCGGTAGAGATCGCCGCGGCTGTGGGTGAGATTGAGGCCAAAGAAGACGCCGCTCGCCTTGGGGTCGTGGATCGGTGTTCGTTCCCCGGAAAAATAGGGCAGGCAGATAAGACCCCTGGCCCCTGGTGGCGAGGCTTCCGCCTCTTTGGCGAGCGAGGCAAAAGCCGTTTCCCGGTCGAGCTCGCGGGCGAAACGGTCGCGAAACCAATGGGTGAGCGTGCCGGACGTGGCCAATCCTGCCATCGCCGCATGGTGGCCCTCAAACAGCCAGGGCGCATGCCAGAGCCTCGGATCAGACAGGCGCCGGCCCGACAAAAGGATGATGAAAACGGTCGAACCATACATCATCATCATGTCACCGGGCTCGCTCACCCCGACGCTGACGGCCTCTGCTGCAGCGTCGATGGTGCCGCAGGTCACCGGCGTGCCTTCCGCAAGCCCGGTCTCGGATGCCGCTTGTGCCGTCACGTGGCCGGCGATCTCGGTTGACCACATGAGCTTCGGCAATTGCTCTCGCCGGCAGATGTCGGCAAGATCAAGACACCAGTCTTGCTTGGCAATGTCATAGAGCGGCGTGAAATTGGCGGCCGTGTAGTGATCGATCACATAGCTGCCGGTAAGCCGGTAAGTGATGAAACTGGTCGAGGTGAGGATCTTGTCGGTTCTGGCCCAGAGGTCGGGATGAGTACGGCGGAACCACAGGATCTTCGGGCCCACTGACTGGGAGGTCAGCGTGTTGCCCGAGCGGGCGAAGATCGTCTCGATCCCGATCGCACGGTTCAGCTCCTCGATCTCATGGGTTGCGCGGGTGTCCACGCCGTAGAGCACGCCGTTGATCAGCGGTGTCCCGGCCGCGTCCACTGGAAGCATGCAGGGGCCGATGGCCGAAGCTGCGACCGCCTTGATGTCGCTGCCCTTGATGCCGGTTTCGGCAATGAGCTTGCGGGTGATGAAGACGAAGTCGCCCCACCAATCCTCCTCCGCCCGGTGTTCCGCCCAGCCAGGCTGCGGCACCAGCATCTCGTGGTCCCGCGCTGCGCTGGCGGCGATCCGGCCGCCATCCTCGACCAGCACGCCCTTGGATTGGAAGGTGCCGATGTCCACGCCCAGTGTGTAGCTCATTGTGGTCAGCCTCTGTTGAGCCGGAAATCGGCGTCGATGCGGCTGACTGCCGCAAGACTGAGCCGGGCGAGCGCCTCAAGGTCGGCAAGGTCGCAGCATTCGACCGTCGAGTGCGAGTGTCGCATCGGAAAACCGATGTCGATGGAGGCCACGCCCTGGCCAACGAGTTGGACATGGGAGAGGTCCGTGAGCACTCCCACCTGGGCCGACCGCTGCAGCGGCATGCCGAGAGCAGCCGCACTGTCCTCCATCAGCCTGACCATGGCAGGATGGGGAATGACCCCGTTGAGCGTGCCGCGTCCATGGAACGAATAGAGGCTGATGCCCGGCCCGCCGCCGAGCACCATCTCGCCGCGGTCGGCCATATCCGGTGTATCGGTGGCAAGCATGAGATCGATCTGAATGGCGATGTCGGGCATCAGCGTCTGTGCGGCCACCTGCGCACCGCGCAGGTTGAATTCTTCCTGAACCGAGAAGACCAGATGCACCGTCGGCCCTCTGGTCCGTCCGGCCAGTCCGCGGGCAATCTCGATGAGCACCGCGCACCCGGCGCGGTCGTCGATGGCGGTCCCGGCGATCCGGTCGCCCGCCAGTTCGATCACCCTGGGCTGGTAAATCACCGGCGTTCCGATCGTCACCCCGGCTGCCTCCACTGCGGTCTTCGAGCCATGGCCGGTGTCGATGAGAATCTGCGGCGCGGGCAAAACCTTGTATTTCTCGTCCGGCGATGTGGCGTGGTGGGCTTTGTTGAGGATGATGCCGGGCACATCGCGGCCAGCGCCCACGCAGAGCAGAACCGCCTGTGCCGCCATCGCCCGCTCCGATACGCCACCCATCCGCTCCACCCGGATGAGCCCATCCGCCTCGATGCGGCGGACGAAGAACCCGAGCTGGTCCATATGGGCAAAGATCATCACCGAGGGTGCCGCCGGGTCGCCGGCCATGGTCGCAATGACGTTGCCCATCCGGTCGACGCGGCTTTCCACCGAGGCGGCCAGAAGCCTGGCGCGGATGCTCGACGCCACCCGCTCCTCATGGCCAGAGAGGCCGGGAACATGCATCAGCCCGATCAGGTCCTCCCGGATCCGCCCGCGCATCACTTGCCGCCCCGCGTGGCCCGCACCCGGTCCATGAAATCAATGGCCCGGTCCGGGTCCACCGCCTTCCATGTGTCGCCATCGATCTTGAGCGCGGAGCCGACCACGCAGCCGTCGGCGACGGCAAGAACATCGGCGACGGTCGCATGTTTGACCCCGGTGTTGGCGAGCACGGGCACCTTGGGAAGCACGCGCTTGACGGCCTCCAGATCGCTCATCGCCGCCGCCTCCCCGGTGATCTGGCCCGAAACCAGCACGGCATCGGGCACTGACGAGAAAACCGCGCTGCGGGCGCGGTCCGGCAGTGGCCGGCGGTCGAGGCTGTCGGCGAATTCCGCCGAGACATTGTAGAGCATGGCAAGGTCGGAGCGCCCGAGCCGGTTGCGGTAGCGCATCGCCGCCCCCGCATCCGGCGTCCAGGGGCCCATGTCGCTCGCATAGGTGCCGGTGAAGATCTCGCGCACGAAATGGGCGCCAGTCGCCGCCGCCAGCGCCACCGTGCTCATCGGATCCCACAGCACGTTGACGCCGAAGGGAACCTTGATCTCGCCCTTCAACTGGCCAATGACAAAGGCCATCGTCGCTGTCGACGCTGGATCGACCTTGAACTCATAAGGCCGATCGTTCTCGTTGCCGAACATGACAGCGTCAAAGCCGGCCGCCTGCAGCGCCACAAGATCCCGCCGCGCGCCCTCCACCAGAGCGGCAAGCCCGCCGCGTCCATCATGAAGCGGCGCGCCTGGCAGCGCTCCGAGATGCACCATGGCAATCACCGGCTTGCTGTCGCCGAACACCCGTCTGAAAGTCTCCACCCCGATCTCCGATTTTTCTGCTCTTTGCGATCCATGGGGGTCATGTCCCCATCATTTCATACGAGTGCATTTTACGAAATTGACATTTGATCTTCGGCGCGACCCGAAAATGAGGACCAAATGTCAAATCCGATCTGCTAGTGGATTGGGTTTGACATTTGGTACCCGTTTCCAGCGCGTCCAAAACCAAATGTCAAACTCATAAAATCCACTAAAATCATAAGCTTACTAGTGGTTTCTCTGATTCCAACATTTGCGCTGGAAGGTGCGGCAACGGGATGCAAATGTAGGAATCAAACCACTAGCATGTTAGCAAGCAGGGAGGTCGATATGCAATTGAAGACACGTCACTGGGACAGGATCGGAAACGGCGGTCTCACGTTCACTGAACTGGGTTTCGGCGCGGCACCGATTGGCAATCTCTACCGCGCCATCAGCGACGACGACGCCCATGCCGTGCTGGAACTGGCCTGGGAGAGCGGGGTGCGCTACTTCGACACCGCCCCCCTCTATGGACTGGGGCTTTCGGAAACGCGGCTCAACCGCTTCCTGCGCGGCAAGCCCCGCACCGAGTATGTGCTGTCAACCAAGATCGGCCGTCTGCTGCGGACCTGCGGACCGGGGGAAGACCGCGACTGCATCGGCAAGTTCTTCGACGTGCCCGCCCGCAAGGAGGTCTATGATTACAGCCATGACGGCACCTTGCGATCGGTTGAAGCCTCGCTCGAACGCTTGGGGGTTGATTGCATCGACATCCTTTTCGCCCACGACCTCGATATCTTCAACCACGGCAGCCAGACGGTACTCGACGCCCGTCTCGCCGAACTGATGGCAGGCGGCTACAAAGCGCTTCTGGCGCTGCGCGACCAAGGTGTGATCAAAGCCTTTGGTGCGGGCGTCAACGAGTGGCAACCTTGCCAGTGGCTTGTCGAACACGGCGATTTCGACATCTTCCTGCTGGCGGGCCGCTACACCCTGCTCGAACAGGAGGCGCTCATCAGTTTCCTGCCGCTGGCCGAGCAGCGCGGCGTTGGCGTCGTCATCGGCGGGCCCTACAATTCAGGTGTGCTCGCCACTGGTCCGAAGCCTGGTGCCTTCTACAATTACGACCCTGCGCCGCCGGAGGTGCTCGAGCGCGTCGCCCGCATCGAGGCAGTCTGCAAGAGACATGGCGTGCGCATGGTCGATGCCGCCTTTCAGTTCGCGCTCCGCCACCCTGCCGTCGTCTCGGTCATTCCCGGCGGCCAGGGCCTAGTGGAAATGAACGGCAACCTTGAAGCCGCCCGGGCCGACATCCCGTCCTCGCTCTGGGAGGTGCTCAAGGCCGAAGGTTTGCTTCGACCCGACGCGCCGGTGTGAGGCTTTCATGCGGATCGACGCGCACCAACATTTCTGGAACCCTGCTCGCGGCGACTACGGCTGGATGCCGAAAGACAATCCGGTCCTCAACCGGCCTTACGCTCCCTTTGACCTCGCGCCCCATCTCGCCCGGCACGGCATTGACCGGACCATCCTTATTCAGGCAGCAGCCACGGTGGAGGAAACCGAATACATGCTCGGTCTGGCCGACGCGACGCCCTTTGTCGCGGGCGTCGTCGGCTGGGTCGATTTCGAGCGCCGTGATCATCTCAAGGTGATGGAACGGCTGGCCCGTCACTCAGCCTTCAAGGGCGTCCGCCCGATGATCCAGGATATTGCCGACGACAACTGGATGCTGCGCGCCGACGTCGCCTGGGGCTATGATGCTGTTGCCGATCTGGGCCTGTCCTTCGACGCGCTCGGGTTTCCACGCCATCTCGGCAATTTCCTGACGATCCTCAAGCGCCATCCGGATATGGCCGTGGTGGTCGACCATTGCATGAAGCCCCAGATCCGCAGCCATTCGGAACAAGGGTTTACCCAGTGGGCCGAAGGCATGGCGCGCATCGCGGGCGAGACCGGTGCGGTCTGCAAATTCTCCGCGCTGGTGACGGAAGCGGGTGCCGACTGGACGGTCGAGGATCTCCGTCCCTATGCCGACCATGTCGTCTCGGTGTTCGGACCAGACCGGGTGATGTGGGGATCGGACTGGCCGGTGTGTCGGCTGCGGGCAAGCTATGAGGACTGGCTCGCCGCCGCCCGGACACTCACCGCGTCGCTTGGTGCGGCCGCCGAAGACGAGATCTACGGCGGCACGGCGGCGCGCTTTTACCGGATCGCTGCAGCGTGAGGGGGCAACACACGCCTCATCCTGGAAAGCTGTCGCAGTAGCGTTCGCGCAACAGCGCCTTCTGCACCTTGCCCATGGTGTTGCGGGGCAGTTCGTCGATGAGGAAGATGCGTCTGGGTTGCTTGAAGCGGGCGAGCACGCGGGCGAGGGCTGCCATGATGGCGGCTTCGCTCACCGCAGCACCCGGCCGGGCCACCACGCAGGCGACCACAACCTCGCCGAAGTCGGCATGTGGCAAGCCGATGACGGCTGATTCAAGCACGCCGTCGAGCCCGTCGATCGCCTCTTCGACTTCCTTGGGATACACGTTGTAGCCGCCTGTGATGACGAGATCCTTAGACCGGCCGACGATGGCGACATAGCCGTCGGCGTCAAGCGTGCCAAGATCGCCGGTGATGAAGAAGCCATCCGTGCGGAACTCCTCCCGGGTTTTCTCCGGCATCCGCCAGTACCCCTTGAAGACATTGTCGCCGCGCACCTCAATGAGGCCGATTTCGCCGCGTGGCATCTCCGCACCCGTCATCGGATCGGTGATCCTCAGATCAACGCCGGGCAGGGGAAATCCAACCGTCCCCGCCCGGCGCTCCCCGTCATAGGGGTTGGAGGTGTTCATGTTGGTCTCCGTCATGCCGTAGCGCTCCAGGATGGCGTGACCAGTCACCGCGCGCCAGCGATCATGGGTCTCGGTCATGAGCGGGGCCGAGCCAGAGACGAAAAGCCGCATCGATCTGGCCGCCTCTGCAAGGCCCGGATGGCTCAGAAGGCGCACGTAGAAGGTCGGCACACCCATCAGCACCGTGGATTGCGGCATCAGAGCCACGATGGCATCGGCGTCGAAGCCTGGCAGCAAAGTCAGGCTGCAACCCGAAGCAAGCGCCACGTTGGTGGCCACGAACAGACCGTGGGTGTGGAAGATCGGCAGCGCGTGGATGAGCCGGTCTTTCTCCGAGAACTTCCAAAGCCGGGCGAGTGCCGCGGCATTGGAGGCGAGGTTGCCATGGGTCAGCATCGCACCCTTGGAGCGGCCTGTTGTTCCGCTGGTATAGAGCATGGCCGCAAGATCGTCGGCCCCGCAGGCGACGGGTGCAAAGCCGTCCGGCTGGCGAGCGGCAAGATCGGCAAGCGTGCCGTCTCCGTCCCGACCAAGTGTGAGAAGGCGAGGGACGCCGGCCGCCACGAAAGCGAGCATGCTCTCCCGGGCCGGGTCGCAGACGAAGACCGCAGGGCCCGCGTCACCAAGGAAATAGCCCACTTCGGCCTGCGTGTAGGCGGTGTTGAGGGGCAGGAAGACCGCGCCCGCCATCACCGATCCAAGATAGAGCGCAAGCGCATCTGCCGACTTCTCGATCTGCGCCGCCACCCGGTCGCCGGGCCGGACCCCGGCTGAAACCAGCGCGCCGGCCATCCGCTCGGCCGCTGCAAACAGCCCGCCATAGCTCAGCGTCGGCCCAGTGAGAAAAAGCTGCGCCTCCCGCCCGAGCGAGGCGGCGCGCAGCCGGGCGGCGAGATGGTTCCGGGCATACATGCGACATGTCCTCCGGCTTGTCCGTACGGCTGCAGCGGCGCGCGTCCTTTCAGACGCGTGGATGTCGCTGTACCCCTTTGAATGAACGCATGTGCGTTTCGTTCAATCGGGTTCGATTGCACGAAACGCGCATGCATGAGAGAACCATCTCGCCCGACAGGCGGGCTGCGCAGCCCCGGCCATGGCAACCAAAGCACGGACCGGCGGCACCATGCCACCGCCATCGGTCGGTTTCAATGTGCCGGAACGGCGGGTCACCTCAGAAAATGAGAGGTATCCCATGAGCGGCCTGCACATCCTGGCGGGCACTCCGACTGCTTTTCGGTCGGGCGTGAAAGACCTCGCCGGATATCTGTCAGAGCGCGCGGGGGGCTATCGACGGACAGCCCCCGCGCGAGGGTCAGGCTGCGACAGCCCAGCTTTGGCGGGCGACGAACCGGGCGAAAGTTTCGGGCGTCACGCCAAGGTCGGTCAACCCTGCCGCGCCGCCCGCCAATGCGGTGGGGTGATCAGCGAGATGTTGGTAAAGTTCGGCGATACGGTCGCCGGCGGGCGCGCCGATCATTTGGTTCAGGCTGTCTCGGAAGCCTTCGAGCGGGATGGTGAAGGACCTGACGGGGTGGCCAAGACGGGTCGAAAGGGTTTCCGCAAGGTCAGTCCCCGACAGCGCTTCAGGACCACCAATGACAAAGGTCTGCCCGGCCACGTCGCGGGTCGCTGCGGTGACGACCGCTTCGGCCAGCGTGTGGTGCGAGATCCATGCGATGCAGGTGGATTCGGAGGCGGGATAGGCGATGGTACCGGCGCGGATACCCGCAACGCTCCACGGAGCCGCGAGGTTCTCCTTATAAACCTTTGGTTGCAGCGCGAGGCTTTGGACCGGGCCGGTGATGATGGCATCGCGTGCCGCCGCCATGCCGCGGAAGACGCCGAGAGGGGATGTCTCAACGATCCGTGAAGGAATGTTGAGCACAATGCGGCCGACGCCCGCTGTGGCAGCGGCTGCAGCGACGTTGGCGGCAATGCGCAAGGCGACGCCGGGACGGTGGTCTTGCGGCAACGTAAAGGCGATGACATCGGCGCCATTGAAAGCGGCTGCGAGGCCCTCACCTGTTTCAAGGTTGGCAGCGGCAACGGCCGGAGCGGCGGTGCGGCTGGTGCCGCCGACGGTCCAGCCTGCTGCGCGGAAGGCCGCGCCGACGTCCTGCCCCGTCGACCGGACGCTGCGGGTGATCAGCGGACGCTGGAAGCCGGTGATCTTGTACGACCTGACCCCCCGGGCACGTCGGTTCAACGAACTGCGCCGCCTGATCCCGGAGATCACGCAGCGGATGCTGACGCAGCATCTGCGCGAGCTGGAAACCGACGGGATCGTGTCGCGCAAGGTGTTCAACGTGGTGCCGCCGCATGTGGAATACGCACTGACCCCGTTGGGCCTGACGCTGCTGCCCATTCTGGAAGCGATGGCGGTGTGGGGGACAGGGCGGATCGAGGACGACGGCGAAGCTGCCGCCTGAAAGCTTTGAAACAATGCCCCCGGCGCAGCGAGCATCGGACTTGTGATCGTGTGACGCTGAAGGCGCACGAAGCCGGGCAAAGTCTTTCAAGGAATGTTTGCGGCCAGTCCGTTCCCTTCGTCGATCTCGATCCCAGCGAAGGTACGCTCGGTCTGCTGGTTGACGATCTCGCCGAAGCCATCGGCGTGACCGCAGCCTTTATGGCACTTCGTCTGTCCAAACGCGGGTTCATCGGTCGCCGTTTTGAAACCGGGAGCACGATCTGATGGCGTTCGGTCAAACCGTTCGCATTCATCGCAACGCCCCCTTGACCAAGAACGGGGCTTCGGCTTGAACGAGTTCGCCGAGCGCTTGGGCGTGTTGTCGGCCTGTTTTGAGTCGCGTCGAGCGCGAACAGGAAAACTTGGCCAGCGCGAAGATCTCGTCAGCCAAGCCGCCGCCATCCCCGAAGTGAAGCTCGATGATCTCTTCTGTGAGGCCCGGCACCTGCTGCCCGATCTTCGCGGCGACATCAAAGCCGTGGTCACGCTCTGCCGACGCAGCCGCGACGCGAGCAATTCCAGCAGCAAATGATGGCCACGACCAGATAACGAGTGTTTCGAGATGCCAGCACCGCCCCGTTCCTTCCTGACTGTTTCCGCCGCCGCGATCCCGAGTTCTTGTTTGAAGAAAGATTTGCAGGTTCCCGCGCTCGGCATTGCGGGCTGGGCCATCGATGGCGTTATGCGCCCTCCGCCGTGCTCCCGACGGCTGACACCGCCGAAAAGCTGAACGCGTCCGGGATTGTCGAGATCGATGGCGCCGATGTGGTGGCGCTGTTTCGGCGCGAGGGCGCTTCGCGCAAGCCAGCACTGGTGCGTCGGTTCCGACGATCAAAGAAATCGGAATGGGAGTGGATCGCGCGGCCCGTCGATGGCGTTGCCGTCACCGCCGCCGACGTGATCATTCTGCGGGCCGAATTCGAGCGTTGCGAACGCGCCTGGGGATTGTTCGACGCAGGCGCCGCTGAAAGCGGAGCGAAGGTGTTGAACACAGCGAAACGCCCAGCCGGACCGGGCGCGCCGCCCAAGCACGATTGGGATGCCTTCGCCGGCGCCATCGCTCGTCGCGTGCACGATCACGGCATGCCGGTCAGCCAGGGCGAGCTTGTGCGCGATATGATGGACTGGTTCGCGGGCCGGGAGGATTTTCCGCCGCCCGACGAACGGACGGTGCGGAGGAAGGTTTCGGCTATTTGGAAGGAGCTTAGAGCCGAGTAAGAGCGTGTATTCGTCGGTTAGCTTCGGGGAGCAGCCATTGCAAAAGCCTACATCCATTTTCTACTGCGTTGGCTATTCCAACTTTATCGATGAACGACGACGGCAACTATCAGCCGACTAGTTGAAGCGAATGCCGAAGAGACCACCATTATCGGTAGCGTCCGTGAGCCTAGTTGGGATCACGAAGGCATCTACGTGGAAGCCGGCCCGAAAGCCGTCACGTGGCAGCGCGTCGGAATTCATGGTCACAATATACTGGTAGCCTACAGAAGCGGCGTGGTCGGCGCCGAGCTGAAGGGCCTTAGCCACTTGTCGCTCATCGACTCCGTCGAACAGATGGCTGTCATGGATGAGGAAGCCGGGACCCAGACCGCGCCTGGTCGCTAGGTCAGCCAGCATTAGGTCAAAGCAGAATATCTGCATATTGGTGATGCCCTTGCTACGCTGGGCCTCAATGCGGACGTCAACAGTGGGACCGTTCGGCGTCGCGCTGATGGTCAGGCTGCCCGCTTTTTCGTACAGGGCGTTCGACAGTTCCTCGAAGGTAAGGATCGCCTCCGAGATGATTGCCTGCCGCTCGTGGAGGTCGTTCTGGAGTGCTCTTAACAGGCGCGCGCGTTCCATCTCGAGCTCCACCTTCGTGCTCTCGATACGCTCGGCCGTGGATAGGCGCTGGCGTAGCCCCTCCGCTTCGGCCTCGGCCCGGCCGACTTCCTCTTGGAGTCGGGCGTAGTGCTCGAGCGCCCCTCCTGACCTCAGGATGCCCATGAGCTGGCGGCGGCGGCCATCAAGCTGCTCGCGCGTGCGTTCGCGCGCTACAATGCGCGCCCCGGCTGCTTCGAATTCGTTCGAGAGGTGCACCCTGCGGTTTTGCACGATAGCCAGATGAAAGGCGGCTACCTCATCGAAGCGGCGATTGACGGTACCCGGAAGAATGACTCCGGCCTCGCGATAAAGTCTGTCCAGATTTTCGGCCGCCGGCGGTTGCTCGCTGTCGATGGCGTTCTGGAGCTGAAGGATTAACTCGCGATCTAACGTGTTGTCGTCATTTAGCAGTGAGATGTCACGGGTCAGCGTTGACGCTTCGCGCTCGAGATCTGCGTATTCAGGAACGACATTGAACGAGGTGAGCTGCTCGGCAAGTCGGCGCGCGCGAGCCTCGGCGATCGTGAGCCGGGTGCGAAGGTCCGCTGCCGTCCCGAAGTAGCGACCGAGGCCACCTTCCTTCGCCGCCTTGCGCAATTCGGCCATGGCCTTCTCTTGCGTCCGAACCTCTTGGAACTCTTGCGGGATTTTGGCATCGAGGCCGAGCAGGTAGGACACGGCCACCTGCTGGTCCCAAGCCTGCTGCATGTTTGATTGTTGGGTCGGTGCTACCAGCCCGCCGCTGTTCTGGCGTCGCGCGAAGTAGGAGAACAATGAACGGAACGATGGTCGGAACCGCTGACGCTCATCAAAGTCGGATTCATCGCTCAAGCCGAAGAACACGGCCCCGAGCAGCGATCGCCATTGCTCGTTAGTGAAGATGAGGTCACCGGACTTGGGGTCGAGGCTGGGCTGCACCGGCCAGCCCGACGTATCGCCCTGGAGGTGGATGCGCGACGGTTTCGTCCCGGAGCGAGCGACATCGACGAGTGCGCCGCCAACATCAACCCGCGCTTCGAAGGACCACGGGGCAAGCTCAGCAGAACGGAAGATGCTGTCCTTATCGGCGTTGCCGCCGAACAGGAAGTGGACAAGCTCGACGAAGCTGGTTTTGCCAGCGCCGTTGCGCGACTGCCTATCGGTCGCGCCCTCGCTCTTGTCGGCGAGCAGGATATTCAAACCAGGCCGGAAAGCGAGGGACTTGAAGGTGTCGAGGTCGCTGTTGATCGCGTGGATCATGAAGCAGTCTTTCGCAGTAGACCGCGGTCTAGCTCTACGGCACCGATGATGAAGAGCAGATCTAGTGCCAGGACGAACCAGTCGTAATTGATCGGGGCCGGCTCGCCGGCGTCGCCGCGTCTCGAACGAACGTCATCCCAGAGTCGCGAAACGGTTATAGGTTCGCGCAACGAAACAAGAAGGTCACCGCCAACGGCGAGGAGCGCCCTATCGGGGCGTATATGTTTAGTGGGCAGTATCATGCGGTCGCCTCCTGGGCGATGTCTTCAAAGATGTCGCACCGTTCGAAAAAGTAAGAGAGCACGGCCAGCACTGCACCTTGGTGCGATGGCTCGCCCTCCATGCCACCAGCGAAGGATTGCAACTGCCCGAAGATCTCATCAGGGCTGAGATCAACTGCTTTTAGAGCTTGGTAGCGGGTACGGAAAGCCTCTGCGACATCTTCGCCGAAGCTCGGGTCGGGCCAGGCATCGAAGAAGTCTTGCACCAGCTTCTCGCGGCGTCGTCCTTGGCGCAATAGCGCTGCGGCGTCCTGCGAGAGCGCATTGTGCTGGAGCTTGGTTGCAGACGGGGCGGCGAGTGGTGGTTCGGCGCCGGGATCGCGCCGCTGGATCGCGATGAGCACTGGCCGCAGGCTAGCAAAATCGAGCCGCTCGAGTGTGCGTTGCGACGGCACTGCGCCGAAGAGGTCTTCGAGTTGATGGTGCGCAAGGCTCATTGCGATGGACCGCATCTCGGCCTCGCCGAACACTGCGATCGCGATCGAAGTATGCGCAGCCCGAATGTCATCGAGCTTGCGCACCGCTTCCGCCGGAAGGCCGCGCGGGTCGTTGTGAACGAACTCCCAACGTCGCATCTTGGCGCCCCAATGGGCTCGTGCGCCTTCGAAGTCTTCATCAATTTTCGCAAGCAGTTCGGCAAGCTTCGTCGAGTCAGGAGCGTAGGACTGGAACACGGTCCCGTCGCTTGGCCGGAACCCGTCGCATTTGAGATCACCTTTAGGCCCGTAGGGGCGCACGGGCTCGAAGTCGCCGGTGAAGCCATGGGCCATCACGCGCGCAAAGAAGCTCTCGAACGCCTTGCCTTTCTCACGAAGGAAGGTGTTCTCAAACTTCAGGCCGTAGAAGCCGCGCTGCGTGTCGTCCAAACTATTTTCCTTTGCTACTGATAGCGTTAGTCTAGTCTTTTTTAGTCAGTTTAGGGATTCGTCCGTCTTCCGTCGAGAGCGAGATAGATGCTGTGTCCAAATTCAATTTTCATCGTTCTCGGGTATGCCCGACTGCGCGCGGAAGGAGTGAAATCTAGCAAGCGCACTTCGTGAGATATCGCACTGGGCCAACCAAGGAGCCCTTATGGCCAACCGGCCGTTTCTGGGATCACGCCTGACAAACCCCATAGGCGCGATGGAGCGCAAAACCAATCATTTGATACCTTGTCACAAGGGCTCCATTGCGGATTAACGGCAGATACTCTGAACCAACCGCGGCTTCGCCGCAACATTTCGCCGACCTGTTCGAGCCCCGCCCGCAAGGGACCATCGAGCAAGTGAGCATAGCGTTGCGTGGTCTGAACCTGCGTGTGGCCGAGGAGTTTGCCGATTGTTGGTAGCGTCATGCCGCCAGAGACAGGCAGCGACGAGAAGGTGTGGCGAAGGTCATGGATGCGGACGGCGGGCAGTTCGGCTTTCGCCCGGACATCTTCCCAGAACCGCTTGATGTCCTGAAGCGGCTTGCCCTCGGCATCGCCGGGGAACACCCATTCGCAATCTTCGGGAACGCGCAGCCGGATCGTGCGCACAGCATCGGCGGCGCGTCGGTTTGGATGGGCATCAAGGGCGGCGGACAACCGGCCAATCTCATCGGGTAAGAGATGGCGATCCCGGGGCGCTTGCGCGTTCCGGGAAAAGCCTGCAGCAGGGTTGTCGGTGCGGATGCGCCAGCGGATAGCCAGGTTGAACATCTTCCGCAAGATTTCGCCGACGCGGTTCGTACGCACCGGCGTCGGCTTGCGGCCTCGTTTCCCCGTCGTGCCGCTGGTGATCTGGCGCAAGAGTTGGTCGACATCCGCGGGTTGGATCTCAGCCGCCTTGCGCGGTCCCCACGAGGGTTCGACCAGTTTTCGCAGCATCCACGCTTGGTCGTCGCGGTTCCGCTTCGCGAGCTTTTCCGCGTGTTCTTCGAGATAGCGGTCGATCAATTGCCGGACGTTCGGCGACACCCGCGCCGCTTCTCCACCTCGGCAAGCGCAATCACCCCGCTGTCTGCAAACAACGTCCCGCCGTCGAAACGGGCGGTCACGGACTTGCCGTTTCCTGATGACAAACCCTCAAGCGGCAGCGTAAGATCGGGCATGGCGGAGGGGTTTCCTGAGAATAACGCGGGACGGTCGGAACAACCGAATGCTACGCTATTTCAAAGGCTTGCGTTACGCCCGCCAGCCCTCCATGAATTTTTTGGGTTAGCTAGCGGCAACTCGTAGGGACTTGGGCCCAACAGAGATGTGGGTGCACAAATGCTCGCAGAAGAGGTATTTCACTTTTTTGCAGGTTCCTTGGTGAAGGAACCCATTGGCCTTCAAATACTGAACTGGGTCAACCTATCGCCCTTACCAATTTGTCTAACGTCCAAATCTCGAAACCAACTCCGAGTAGCGCGTTAGCCTCGGCCGCCAAGATTGGGTGCGCAGCACCTTCGCGGCACCAATCAATCTTGCCATCGTTTGTAACAAGAATGATCCTTTCAAACGGGACACCTTGCCGCTGCAAATTGAGCAGTCCAAACAAAAAATCTGACCAAACAAAGAAATCTCCATCGCCAAGGTCCTTGAATACTGGCGGTGTTTTTACCTTCTTTAGCTGATCGGCAGTTTCAGTAAATCGAGATATTGGGACAAATGGAACGATAGCTTTTGGCAGGAGGGTCTCGAGAAAAACAATTGTCCGCCTAACTGTTTCAGGATGGAAAAGGACTTCATTCTCAGTCTTGAATTTTTGAACCACCTCTCTCGATCCCTGCTGTCGACACAAGATCTGCCATGGCTGGAGGGGGACGCGTCATTTTCAGACCGGAAGAACAGCCCAAGGGGCCGCAATGTGCCATGTCTCGGCATGGCTGGCGACGGCGGCGGTATAAGCACGCGTCATGTCGATGTCATCCCACCCGTTGATGAGTTTTAGCCGCCAGACGGGGTCGACCTCAAAGGGTATGGTGCTGCCCGCATGGCGGATCACGCAGCGCTCCAGATCCACCGTCAAGCCAAGCGGGGCGTGTGCCAAAAGAGCCTCTGCCGCGTCGGGGGCAATACGGCCGGGCAGCAGGCCGTTGCCGACCGCATTGCTGGCAAAGATATCGCCAAAGCTCGGGGCCAGCACGACGCGGAACCCGGCATCGGCCAGCGCATAGACCGCCGCCTCACGCGAGGAGCCGCAACCGAAATTGCGTCGCGCGATCAGGATGGAGGCACCCTTGACCCGGTTCAACACGAAATCGGGATCAAGAGTGCCGTCGGGCCTGCGCGCCATGTCAAAAAGCAGATAGCCACCATAGCCAGTCGACCGGGGTGCCGCCATGAAGCGTGCCGGGAGCAATTGATCGGTATCGACGTTTTCCGCCGTGAGCCCAACGGCGAGCCCTTCATGTTCCATAAACCCTGCCATCAGATCCGACCCAGCAGAAGCGGCCGCACATCAGCCAGCGTCCCTGTCACTGCCGCAGCGGCTGCCATTGCGGGCGACATCAGGTGAGTGCGCGCACCAGGGCCTTGGCGACCGCGGAAATTGCGGTTGGTGGTCGATGCGCAACGCATCCCGGGTGCCACCAGATCGCCGTTCATGCCCACGCACATCGAACAGCCCGACCCGACCCAATCGAGCCCCGAAGCGATGAACACGCGGTCGAGCCCTTCGCCGACCGCCTGCGCCGCCACTTCAGCGGACCCGGGCGAGACGCTTCCGGGCACCCGAGTCCTGCGGCCGGCCAAGACGGCGGCGGCACTGCGCAAATCCTCAATCCGCGCATTGGTGCAAGATCCGATGAAAACCTGATCCACCGGCGTGCCGATCAGAGGGCGGCCGGGGGTCAGACCCATATAGTCGAGCGCCCCGCGAATGCGTGCGGCATCGGCCTCGGAAGCGGCATTTGCAGGATCGGGGAGCGAGGCGGTAATCGGCAACGCCTCTTCCGGGCTGGTGCCCCAGGTGACGATGGGGGCAATTTCGGCCGCGTCCAGCACCTCTTCGCGGTCAAAAACCGCGTCTGCATCGCTGGTGAGTGCGGCCCAGGTTTCTTCGGCGCGGCCCCAATCGGCCACGGGTGCAAAGGGACGGCCTTTCAACCAGTCAAGAGTGGTGGCATCAGGCGCCACGAGACCCAGACGCGCGCCGCCTTCAATGGACAGGTTGCACAGGGTCAGCCGCCCCTCGACCGACAGCGCGCGCACTGCCGCGCCGGTATACTCGATGGCATGACCGCGTGCGCCATCGGCACCGAGCCGCGCGATCCAGTTCAGCGCCATATCCTTGGCCCCCACGCCGGGGCCCAGTTGCCCGTCAAAGCGGATACGCATGCGCTTGGGCTTTCTCTGCCAAAGGGTTTGGGTTGCCAGGACATGCGCCACCTCGGTTGCGCCAATCCCAAATGCCATCGCCCCGAGTGCGCCATGCGTGGAGGTGTGACTGTCTCCGCAAACGACCAGCAGCCCAGGCAGGGTCAAGCCGAGTTCCGGACCGATCACATGTACGATGCCCTGCCGGGCATTGCCGGGGCCGAAGTGCCTTATGCCATGGCGCGTGGCGTTGTCGGCCAACAGGTCAATCATCCGCGCAATATCGGACCCGGGCGTGGGCAACCCTTTTGTCGGAACATAGTGATCGGCGACAGCAATGGTCAGATCGGGCCGAGCCACGGGCAGGCCTCGCGCTGCCAGCTTGGCAAAACCATGATGCGAGCCTTCGTGCACCAGGTGCCGGTCGATCCACAACAAAGAAGTGCCATCGTCGCGCCGGACGATCTCATGAGTGGACCAGAGCCGGTCAAAGAGGGTCATCGATGCGGTCAACGGCTTGCACCGTCGCTGGGGCCGCCATCCACAGCTGGCGTCCAATGCCGCGCGTCCGCCGCGCCGACACGGTTCAATGTCATTTCCAGCCGATACCGGTCGGGTCGATAAAGCGCGACAAGATGCTCCACGCCTTTGCCATCGGCATCAAGCACCACCCGGGTGAGCGAAATCAGCGCTGCACCCACCGAGACCTCCAGCGATTCGGCGACTTCGGGGGTCGCCAGCACCGCGGACACCGTCTGGCGGGCGTGATCGACCACCACGCCGCGCCGTTCGAGCAGGCGAAACAGCGGTGTGGTGGCCAGATCGGCCTCGGAATAGCCTTCGGCAATGGCGTCTGGCACATGGGTGGTCAGATGGGAGAACGGCAAACCCTCCGAAAGCCGCAAGCGCACCGCCCGCTGCACCCGCGTTCCGTCGCTCAGGCCCAGGGCCTCGGCCACATGCGGCGGGGGCGCGCCGTAGGAAAACGAGATCAGCCGGGCCGTGGTGTCTTCAGCCATCCGGCGCAACTGCGGCATCAAGGTCGCGAAATCGGCGATAATCTGCGTCGGTTGCGTTCCGGGGGACCGCACAACCGTCCCCGACCCGGCCTTTCGTTCAATCAACCCGTCCGCCATCAACCCGTCAAGAGCCCGGCGGATGGTGACGCGGCTGACACCATGCATCTCGGCCAGCTTCAACTCACCCGGAAGCGAATCTCCCGGCGTCACAAGACCACCCAGGATTTCGTCACGCAGCAAAAGGTAGACGCGGCGCGCCTTGCTGCCGTCAGGGGCCTGGCTGGTAGCGATATGGGACATGAGAAACCCGACTCGTGTGAGTGTTGCACGATGACCCAACATAATCCTGTATGGACTTTTGCCGCAACATCAAGTTTCATATGAACCGAAATCGGTATGATAAAGAATACAGGAAACGGGCAGTATCTTGGGGCAACCCGAGAAGGCCAGACAAACGGGGGCTGCGCGGCATGACCATCGACCCGATTACGCTTGCAGTTCTGTCCGGGCGCATGGAACAGATCGCCGACGAAATGGACGCGACACTGTTTCGATCGGCTTTCAATCCGATCATTGCCGAGGCGCATGATGCCTCGCACGGGATCTATCATGCCGTCAGCGGCGACACGTTGGTCCAGGGCAAGTCGGGCCTCCCGATCTTTGTCGGCGTGATGTCCTTTGCCGTGCGCGCCGTGATCGACAAGGCTGGTGACGATGTCTCAGACGGTGACTGCTGGGTTTTCAACGATGCGCATATCGGTGGCACCCACTTGTCCGACATGCGCCTGGTGCGGCCCTTTTTCCACGCCGGCAGGCTGTTTTGCTATTTGGCCTCGGTGGGGCATTGGCATGATGTGGGTGGTGCTGTGCCGGGAAACTACAACCCCTGCGCCACCGAAGTGTTTCAAGAAGCGTTCGTTCTGCCTCCGGTGAGGCTCATGCGGGGCGGTGTATTGCAACACGATATTGTCGATATCATGCTGCGCAACACCCGCCTGCCGCAATCGGCGCAAGGCGATCTGAATGGCCAGATCAACGCGCTTGATCTGGGTGTGCGGCGACTGGATGCGCTGCTGGAGGAATATGGGGACGACACGGTGCGTGAAGCCCTGGAAGCGCTGTCGGACCGGGCCGAGCAACTGGCGCGCGCGGAAATCGCAGCCTTGCCTGATGGCCGCTGGGAGGCCGCGGATTATCTGGACAACGACGGCATCAGCGACGTTCCTTTGCCGATCCGGGTTGCGGTGGAGATCAAGGGTGAGGCTTTGACGCTTGACTTTACCGGATCCGCCGGGCCGACCGCAGGTCCCGTCAATATTTCGCGCGGAACCGCCATCGCCTGCGTTTACGTGGCGATCAAGCACATCTTTCCCTTGCTGCCCGCCAATGCTGGTGTGATGCGGCCGATCAACGTCGTCATCCCTGACCGCTCGCTTTTGGCGGCAGAATTCCCGTCGCCGACTGGCGGCTATACCGAAACCATCCTGCGCATGATCGACGTGATGTTTTCCGCCTTTGCGCAAGTGGCGCCCGGCACGGTGGTGGCGAATGCGTATGGCACCATCAACGCGTTGTCCATTGCGGGGCATCGCGGCGACGGGCGACGCTGGGTCATGTTTTCCTTTTATGGTGGCGGCCATGGCGGCACCCCTGATGGGGACGGTTTGAACCACGGCAACGCACCGATTTCCACCGCGACCATTCCGCCGGTGGAAATCCTGGAAAGCGCCTATCCGGTGATTTTCCGTCAATGGGCCTTGCGCCCCGACAGCGGCGGGGCAGGCCAGCATCGTGGGGGGCTGGGTGCCGTCTATGAGATCGAGTTGAGGGACCACAAGGCGGAGGCATTCCTGTTCGGCGAACGCGGGCTGCACGCGCCCAAAGGGGTGGATGGTGGTGGCGAGGCGGCGCTGAACCGTTTTTCCTATGAAACCACCCGAGGCTGGGCCACACCGCCGATGGTCTCGAAGATGGTCGGAATTCCGCTGGAGCATGGCCAGCGCGTGCGGCTTGAAACCCCCGGCGGCGGCGGGTTCGGGCCACCATCGGCGCGTGATCCTGCCCGTGTCGCGCACGATGTCCGGCTTGGATATGTCACGGCGGCGGCAGCCGACACTGCCTACGGCAAAGCGTGGCGCGAGGTGTCGGCATGACCCGTTCCATGATGGTCGGCGTGGATGTCGGGGGCACCTATACCGACATTTTCATGCTGGACGAAGCCACCGGCGAGACCCGGGTTTCCAAGGTTCCGACCAGTCGGCCCGATCAGTCGAGCGGGTTTCTCGACGGCATTCACGCCGTTGCGCCCGACATGAGCCGCATTGCCTCGGTGGTGCATGGCACCACGGCGGGAACCAACGCGCTGCTGGAACGCAAAGGCGCGCGCATCGGCATCATCACCACCGACGGATTTCGTGATGTGCTGGAAATGCGGCGCCGCGACCGGCCGCGTACCTGGGGGCTGAGAGGCGATTTTGAACCCGTCGTGCCGCGCGACCTGCGGTTGGAGGTGGCAGAGCGAACGCTTGCGGACGGCACCGTGCTGACGCCGGTCAATATCGCGCAGGTGCAAATTGCAGCGCGCAAACTTCTGGCGGAAGGGTGCAAGGCCGTGGCGGTGTTGTTCGTCAACGCCTATGCCAACCCGGAAAACGAGGATCGAGCTTCGGCCGCCATCCGCGCGATCTGGCCCAATGACCATGTTTCGGCTTCTTCCGATATTTTGCCAGAAATCCGTGAGTTCGAGCGATTTTCCACCACCGCGCTCAACGCGTATCTGCAACCCGAAGTGTCGGGCTATCTGCAGCGACTGGCCGCAGCCTTGCATCGCCAAGGATTTGAAGGCGAGTTTCTGATCGTGCAATCAAACGGTGGCGTGATGACGGTGGAAACGGCTTGCGCTCGGCCGGTGCGCACCGCGCTGTCGGGTCCGGCCGCGGGCGTCATCGCTGCGGCCTACATCGCCCAGACCGCAGGTTTCCCCGATATCATCACCGGCGATATCGGCGGCACTTCGTTTGACGTCTCGCTGGTCGAAGATGGGCGTCCGGCATTGGCGGCGCAAACCTCCATCGACTTCGGCATGGTCGTGCGTGCCCCGATGATCGAGATCACCACCATTGGCGCGGGGGGTGGTTCCATTGCGTGGGTGGACAAGGGTGGACTGCTCAACATCGGACCGGAATCGGCGGGCTCGACGCCGGGGCCTGTTGCTTATGGCCGTGGCAACGCCCGCCCCACTGTCACCGATGCCAATATTGCCTTGGGCCGGATCGACCCTGATAAACCCATTGGCGGGATTGCCCGCCTTGATGTCGTTGCCGCACGGGCAGCGATTGATGCGCATGTCGGCAAACCCCTGGGTCTGACCACCGATGCCGCAGCCGAGGCCATCGTGCGGGTTGCAAACTCGCGCATGGCAGGGGCAATTCGTCTGGTCAGCATCGAACGCGGGCACGACCCCAAACATTTTGCCTTCATGCCGTTTGGAGGCGGCGGCGCGCTGCATGCGGGGGCCTTGATGGCCGAGGTCGGTCTTGGCTCGGCCATCGTGCCGCGCTTTCCAGGCGTCACCTCGGCCTTGGGCTGCGTGATCGCGGACATGCGGACCGACTTTGTTCAGACCGTCAATACCATGACTGACGGTGCCGATACCGCGGCGTTGGCCGCGCTGATGCAGACACATTCCGATGCAGGGCAAGCGCAACTGGATGTGGCGGGGGTCACGTTTGCCGGCCGGGCGGCCGAATTCGCACTCGACATGGCCTATGTCGGCCAAACGCATACCGTCGCGGTGGCGTTGCCGGTGACGCGTGAGGCAGGGCGTATTTTGCCGCCCACACCGCAGGATATCTCGGCGGCCTTTGAACGCGCCTATATGGCCACTTACGGCCGGTTGTTGCCGGGCGGCGTTACACGGATCTTGAACCTGCGCAGTGCGATCACCGGGATCCGGCCCAAGTTTGACCTGAGCGCCTTTGCCCCCGACCCGGCCGCCACGCTGGAGGCCGCACGCCGGGGCAGCCGGCAAGCGCATCTGGGCGGCGACTGGGTGGAAACTGCGATATGGGACCGCTTGACCCTGCCACTCGGCGCGGTGGTTCGGGGTCCTGCGATCCTTGAACAACCAGATACCACCATTGTCGTCGAGCCGGGGCTGGAAGGCCGGGTGGACGCGTGGGGCAACCTGATCTTGTCACGGATGGAGGCAATCCAATGACCCCTGACCTGAACCCCGCCCGCACCGCCCTTCTGACCATCGACCTCCAAAATGATTTCCTGCATCCCGATGGTGCTTATGGTCGGGCCGGCCTGGGACGTGCCGAAATGGTCGCCTTGCCCGAACGCATCGTGCCAGTGCGCGACGCGCTGCGGGCACGGGGCGGCAGCTATATTTCGGCCCAGTTCACCCTGGTTCCAGGACCGGCGGGGCAGCCGATCATCTCGGGCCACTTGCGGCGACTGCGCCCATTTCTCGCACCGGGCGATTTCGCCCCTGGCGGCTGGGGCCACAGCGTCGTGGATGCAATCCAGACCCCGGATTACATCGTTGAAAAAGTGGCGTATTCGGTTTTTTGGCAAAGCCGGATGGAATGGGTGGTCAAGGCACTGGGGATCGAGACGCTGATCATCGGCGGCATCGTCACCAATGGCGGTGTCGCAAGCAGCCTGCGCGATGCCCATTTGCGCGATATCCGTACGATCCTGCTGACCGACGGCTGCGCCGCGTTCGACCCTGTCGTGCACGAGGCGACGCTGATATCGCTCGGTTCCATTGCCGCCCGCATGACCTGCGCCGAAGCCACCGCAATGCTGGAGGATATGGCATGACCCTGCGCGATCGTTTGGCCCGCAAACAAATCCTGGTGGCCCCAGGGATTTATGACGGTCTGACCGCCCTCCTTGCTGCGCAGGCGGGGTTTGAAGCGCTGTATCTGTCCGGCGCCGCTGTTGCCTACACGCGGCTCGGGCGTCCCGATGTCGGCCTTTCGACGATGAGCGAGATGGCCGATACGATGTCGCTCATCCGCGACCGCGTTGACCTTCCTGTCATCATTGATGCCGATACCGGTTTCGGCAACGCGCTGAACGCGCGCCGCACCATGACGATCTACGAACGCGCAGGGGCCAATGCCTTGCAGATCGAGGATCAGACCTATCCCAAACGCTGTGGCCATCTGGCAGATAAGTCGCTGATCACAAGCACGGAAATGTCCGGCAAGATCGCGGCGATGGCCGATGCCCGCGCCAACCACGAAACGCTGATCTTCGCCCGCACCGATGCCATCGCGGTGGAGGGATTTCAGGCGGCCATCGATCGCGCGGGTGCCTATCTCGAAGCCGGGGCAGACGCGCTGTTCATCGAAGCCCCACGCAGCGGCGACGAATTGCGGGCGGTTTGCTCGACCTTTGGCAACCGTGCGCCGTTGATGGCCAATATGGTGGAGGGGGGGGCTACTCCCATGACTTCGGCGGATGATCTGGAGGCTTTGGGGTTTTCACTGGTGATCTTTCCGGGCGGTATCGTCCGGGCGCTGGCCAAGGCGGCCGAGACCTATTACAGCAGCTTGCGCGCGACAGGATCTAACACCGCATTCAAGGACAGCATGCTGGATTTCGATGGCTTGAACTCCCGGCTTGGAACCAACGACATGCTGGCCCTTGGCGCGCGATTTCAGGGTGAGAGATCAGGCTAAAGCATGTCGCGTTCAATCGGGTCCGATTGAACGGACCGCACATGCATTCTTTCAAAGGGTTACAGCGGCCTTTGCGCGTCTCATGAGACGCGCGGCGCTGTCGCGGATTGAATTTGACATTTAGTTCTCATTTTCACGCCGCATCCGATGCCAAATGCAAAATTCGTAAAATCCACCAGAATCAAACCACTGGTTTTGGGGCACGTGGGCGAAGTTCGGCCATGTCGTTCCACACGTCCTGTCGCGCCAGCTTGCCATCGACAATGTCGAACCGGTCAATGAAACGGATGCCTGAAAATGGCGTGCCATCAGGCCATTCGCCATGCAGCGTGCCCGAGGCAAAGACCACATGCCCGGCATCGTCAAACCGTTCAAAGCTTTTCTTGACAAAGCGATACCGTGATGCCGCCCATTCCAGCACAACGGCGATCGAGGTCATGCGCACATCCCCCGGAAACACCATGACAAAGTCTGGAGCCAGCATGGCTTGGGCACGGGGTAGATCGCGGTCCTCCATCGCCAGCAAATAGTCGCGCACCAGGTTTTGGGAAGGTCCGGTCATTCGTCTTGTCCTTTCGTCTGAAATCCACCCACTCTGTCGCCCGTACCAGGGTCAAATGCACCCATTCCGCCCATCTCGGCCCAGATGCGGAACCGCTCTGTAGGGGTCACCGCACCGGACTGCATCAGCCCGAGCCACGTTTCACACGCCGAGACAAAGGCGTTCACACCGCACGGCCAGATGACATATGTCAGCGCTTCAACCATCGCTGTCTCGTCAAGACCCGCCGCATAGGCGGCGCGCAGGTGATGGCCAACCCCGCCCTGCGCATGGCGCGCGGCGTGGACAGCCAGCAGCGCCAGCGTGACGGTTCGGGATGGCAGGCAGTCGCCACACGCCGCAACCGCGCGGTCATAGGCGACACCGGCGTCAAGCGCGGGAAGATAGGCTCCCCAATGAGTAGCGGCGAATTCCAGCGCGTCGTGGCTTGCGGCAATGCCTGCCAGCGTGATCAAGGCCTGCGCCATCTCATCGCTGCCGCCGTGTCGGCGGAACAACTCGAGATGATGAGTGCCGATCGCCTCGCGCGCCACCACAAGAATTGCCAACCAGACACATTCGCGGTCAAGCGGCGACAGAGTGCGGGGCGTCACGGTCAGCGCTTGATACATTTCCAGATAGGACTCGTGCAAGTCGGGTGCGCCTGCCGCCAGCGCCCCGTGATGCGGCAACAGGAAACCGCGCGCGGCCCGCAAGCCTTGCAACCGGGCGCGCAGATCGTCGTTTGCGCTCATGTGCCGTGGCCGCCTTGGGAAAGTGCTGCCCAGGCGCGGTAGGGGGCGGATGCCTCTACCCGACCGTCGGTGATCAGCTGCTGCCAGACCTTGGCTGCCTCGACGAAATAGGGCACTGAGGCCGGAAACATGCAGAGCGACATCGCTTCCGCCAGATCGGCCTCCGGCACGCCTGCAACATAAGCGGCGCGGATCTGCCATTCCAGTCCTGACCAGTCGGCATTGCACACCTGCACCGCGCACGCCGCCAGATGCACCAGCCGCGTCTCCGCCCCCACACCCGCGCGCATGACGGCCTCGCGCCACAACGTCTCCAGATCAAGGCCCGGCAAATGGCCTGCCCAATGGTCGCGGATAAAGCCATAGGCGCGAAAGCCGCAGACAGTGGCAGTCACTGACAGCGCTGCCGCTGCCTCGGTATCGGTGCCTCCGGCGGCGTTGAACTTTTCGATATGGTGGGTGGCAATCGCCTCGTCCGTGGCAATCAGGATCGCCAGCCAGACAAATTCGCGGTCATGATGGCTGAGGCTCCGATCAGCAAGCGCCAATTCGGTGTAGGCCGCATCATAAGCCGCCAGCAGATCCGGCGCGGTCAGCGCCATCAACCCATGATGCGGCAACAGATAGCCGCGTTTGGCGCGCACCGCATCGAGCCTTGACGCGAGCTCTTCGGTCGTGATCATGCGGCGGCCTCCTTTGCTGTTTCCCCGCCGAGGAAGGCAGCGCATTGCGCTCCGATCATCATGCTTGGGGCATGGGTATTGCAGCCCGGCATCGTCGGCATCACCGACGCGTCGGCGACGCGCAAACCGGTCAGGCCGTGCACACGCAACTGGGTGTCGGTGACCGCCATTGCGTCATTGCCCATCCGGCAAGTCCCCACAGGATGAAAAACGGTATCGGCATTGGCGCGGATCCAGGCGTCCAGTTCGGCATCGGTCTGCCGCGCCACACCGGGGCTGCGCTCGGCCCCGCGCCACTGGTCAAACGCCGATTGCCGGAATATCTCACGCAAGCTGCGCACCCCTGCACGCAACACAGCGATATCACCTGGGTCGGACAGATAATTGCCGCAAATGAGCGGCGCGTCCATCGGATTGGACGTGCGAAGGGCGATGTTCCCGGTCGATTCCGGGCGCAACTGATAGATATTGGCGAAAAAACCGTGGCCAGCGGCAGGGTTGGACTTGCTCCACGGCCAGCGGACGGCGGCGGTGGAAAGGCCGGGCAGGAAGTGGGATTGCAAATCGGCACTCTCACGCGTGGCCTCGGATTTCAACCACGCCCCCACCTCCAGCGGGAACCGTGCGGCGGGGCCGGTGCCTGTGACCAGAGCCTGCGCCAGCGCCAGGGCTGCGCGGTCCGCGCGCAGCATGCTGTGCAGAGTGATGGGTTCAGTGCAGTCATGCTCCACCCGCACCAGAAGATGGTCGCGCAGATTTTGCCCCACGCCCGGTAATTCGGCCGTCACGTCTATGCCCTGTGCCCGCAAGGCGTCGCCCGGCCCGATGCCCGAGAGCATCAGGATCTGCGGAGTGTTGACCGTGCCGCCCGACAGCACCGTTTCATCGGCGGCACAGAACTTGCGTTTGCCATTGTGCAGCACCTCGACCCCCAAGGCGCGGCTGCCCTGCATGACCACGCGCAGCACGTGCGCGTCGGTCAGCACCGTCAGGTTCGGACGCGGGCTCAGAAACGACGTGGCCGTGGAGACCCGCCGCCCATTCTTGATGCAGAAATCGAATTGCCCCACGCCATTGGCACCGGGCGCGTTGCAATCAGGACAAAGCGCGTGGCCAGCCTGTTGGCCAGCCGCAAGAAACGCGCTCGACAGCGGATGCAGGGTTTCCAGCCGGGTGATCGGCTGAGGGCCGTCGCCGCCGTGCCACTCGCCCGGCCCCGCCCAATAGTTTTCCAGGGATTTGTAGCGCGCGAGCACCTTCTCCCATGTCCAGTCGGGCAGGCCACGCTGCGCCCAGCCGTTGTAATCGTCCGGCACGCCGCGAGTCCAGACCATGCCGTTGATTGCCGATGACCCGCCGAGCACCTTGCCGCGTGGCCAGAACAGTTTGCGTCCATTCAGCCGAGCTTCGGGTTCAGTATGATAAAACCAGTTGGCATGGCGTCCGCGCAGCAGCACGCCGGTCATCAACGGCACCCGCAGCAACGGGTTCCAGTCGCGCCCCCCCGCCTCTATGAGCAGGATACGACGCTGTGGGTCGCGCGCCAGCGTGCCCGCCACCACTGCACCGGCGGAGCCAGCCCCCACCACGATGACGTCGGCAACAAGATCTGGTTTCATCAGGGTCTCACAGGCTGCGGGCAATGGCTTGGGCATCGTACATCGCTTCAAACAGTGTGCGCGGGGCGTTGGCATCGCCGATGGGGTGAACGCGGACGCCAGCGGCTTCCAGCGTCGATTGCAGGGCAAATGCGCCAGATCCACGGCCGGAATGGACCAGCCGGTCAAAGGGCAGGGTGATCAAATCTTTGGAGTATTTGGCCCGGGCATGGACGTATGCGGGGCCGCGGTCGGTGATGATCAGGCCGGGTCGCATCGCGACGCCTGCCTCGCCCAACCGCTGCAATGCGGTCATGCGGGAATACAGTGACACATCCCACAGCGGACTGTCGGGGCGCGACACCACGGTCACGCTCGCCCCCGCTGCCGCCAGCGTCTCGGCTGCGGACAAAGTGGCCCAGGACCCGGCGTCATCCTCAATAACCACGCGCAGACCGGCCCAACTCGAGCGGTCACCGGCCAGCGCCTGCTCGACCGTGATCGCCTTGGCATCAGGTGTGTCGGGTACGGCACCTGTGGCCAGCACCACGGCGTCGGCGCCAAAGGCCACAATATCATCCGCCGAGGCTTGGTGACCCAGCCGTAAACCGACACCCGAGGTCGCCAGTTGCCCGGCCAGCCAGTCGCGCATCCTGTGCAGATCGGCGCGCAGGTGTCCGGTCCCGGCAAGACCCAGCTTGCCGCCCGGTTCTCGGTCTGTATCCCATAGCGTAACGTCATGGCCGCGCAGAGCAGCAACGCGTGCGGCTTCCATCCCGGCAGGGCCTGCACCGACGACCAGCACGCGGACAGGGATGGCGGCAGGATCGGGGCGTTCGGTCCAAATCCCTTCCTTGCCGACCCGCGGGTTCATCATGCACGAAATCGGGCGGTGCAGCGCGATCTGGCCGATGCAGAAATTGCCTGCCACACAAGGCCGGATCGCAGTCTCCTGCCCGGCTTGCGCTTTGCTGATCAGGTCGGGATCGGCGATATGGGCGCGGTTCATCCCCACCAGATCAATGGCGCCGGTGGCAAGAGCAGCCTCGGCATGATCGAGCGTCTGATAGCGGTTTGCGGTCAACAGGGGCAGATCACCAATGATGGCGCGCAAGGCCACTGTCTGGGCAAGGTAGGGATGGGGTGGCGCGCTCATATCGGCGACATGGTGGCCGATTGAGGGCCATTGATAGGCAGCGACCGATGCGTTGACGAAGGCCACACCCGGCACTGCCACAGCGGCGGCAAGAACGAGGCGCTGGTCCTCGGCAGTCAGTCCGTCGGGCATCAGATCATCAACGCTGACCCGGATGCCCACGGCGGCACGCGGGCCGACTGCGGCCGTCACTGCGCGGAGCACGTCGAGCGGCCAGCGCAGCCGGTTCTCAAGGCTTCCGCCATAATCGTCGGGACGGTTGTTTGCCGCCGGCGACAGGAATTGATGCAGCAGATGACCGTGGCCCAGATGCACCTCCATCCCCTGAAATCCGGCTTCGAGCGCCAGTTCGGCTGTCTCGACGAAAGCATCGCGCACCGCGTCCATGTCCCGTCGTGTCATGGCGTGCGGCATCTCGCCTCCCGTCACCCACGGCATTGGAGACGGCCCCCAGGCGGCCAGTCTGTCGACGGTGTTTTCGCCGTGCCGGCCGGCATGGGTGATCTGACAAAACACCGCCGCCCCTTCGTTGCGCACCGCATCGACGATGCGCCGCAATCCATCGACTGCGCGCCGGTCGCCCCCCGTCAAACCAAATGCGCGGCCAAGCGAGGTCGGGTGCACTCGCAACGGTTCCACGATCACCAACCCGACGCCACCTTTTGCCCGCTCCTTCAAGTAGGCGACGTGTGCTGGCGTGGGCAGAAAATCGCGGCCGAAATTGGTCGTATGCGCGGGCAGGAAGATGCGGTTGCGCAAGCCTGCACCCGCCAGGTCGAAAGGTCGGAATGTCAGTGGCCAAGCCATGTCAGACCCGCACCACAGGGCCCGCAGGTTCTCCGGTGGCCTTGTCGATCAAGTGCAGCTCGACGTAGATCTTGCCTGTGCCGCCATGGTCGATACCGGTGTCGAAACAGTCGAAATTGCGAAAGCGCGGGCTGACCGGGTTCAACCCTTCCGCCGCGCGGTCCTGGGCCAGCAACAGCGCCGGCTGCAGCTTCGCCAAGATCCCGAGGCACAGGTTGGCGTCCGAGCGCTCCGGGTCAAGCCGACCCTTCAGGTCAAACACAAAACGCTGCCCTTCGGTGATGTGGTTGGCGCAAAAGAAGGCGCGGGTTACGACGGCGTGGATTTCCAAAGTGTCGAGATCGATCATTTCGGGGCTTCCGCTTGGGTCAGGATGCGGGCGGTGACAGGTTCGAGGGTATCGACGCGGCGCATGTGGATCTGCGCCAGCGCCTTGCCTGCGCCGTGGTCCGGACCGGTGACGGGACATTCGACATAGCGCCAGATGCAGGTCAGCGGGTTCAGCCCTTCCGCGGCGCGGTCGAAGGTCATGTAAAAGATCGACAGCACTGGCGACATCAGATGCAGGCACAACGGCGCATCCGAAAGGGCAGGTTTGACCTTGTGGCGCATGTCGAACACGATCTTCTGCCCCACCTGCATGCCACAGGCGCAGCCACCGGGGGCGTGGGTAACCTCGACCACGATCTCGTAGTCGTCGAGCCAGGTGTGGCCCAGATGGCGGCGTGCAGAAAAGAGGTTGCGTGCCTCGGGCGACAGGCGGGCCAGATCATCCTCGGTCAGCCCCAGAGCCCGTTCAAGTTGTGGGGCCATGTCTGCAAGATGATCTTCGGGTTGCACATAATAGGGATCAATCATCGGGTTTGCCCTTTTTCAGATGGCTGTGACACCGCCGTCGACCACGAGCACATGGCCCGTGATGTAGGCGGCCGCAGGAGCGGCGAGGAACAAGGCTGCGCGTGCGACCTCGTCGGCAGTGCCGATGCGTCCCATGGGAACAGCCTCGACCAGCGCGTTCAAACGGGCAGGGTCACTGCGCGCAAGCGCAGTCATCGGTGTTTCGATCGGCCCCGGCGCAACCGCATTGACGCGGGCACCGAAACCGGCGAACTCGACGGCCAGAGTGCGCGCCAGCGCCACCACCCCGCCTTTCGAGGCGGCATAGGCAGTGGCGCGGCGATGGCCGACCAGACCAAGTTGACTGGAAAACAACACAAGCGATCCGGCACCCGCTGCGCGGAACAGCGGTTCGACCGCGCGCGCCAGGTGGTAGGGTCCATCAAGGTTGATGGCCATGACGCGACGCCAGTCGTCTGGGGCGGTTTCGCCCACCGAACGGTGTTCGAACACGCCTGCGGTCAGGATGGCGGCATCAAGCCCGCCAAGACCCGCAACCGCCTTGGCTACCGCGGCCGCCACTGCCTCTGCATCGGTGATATCGCACGTCACCGTCAAGTCTGCCCGTGGCGCATCTTCACCCGGCATCACCCCGGCTGCGACGCGGGCGCCCGCCGCCACTCCCAAGGCGACGATGGCGGCCCCGATGCCCGAGCCTGCGCCCAGCACCAGAACCCTGAGGCCGACAAGATCAACCAGCGGCGTCACCTGTCACGCCGCCTTGTGCGCGATGATCAGCGTCCAGGGGAACCGCCAAGCGCTCATCTCGACGGAAAGCGCGCCGGAGAATTCTTCGAACGGAAGAATTTCCACCTCGTCAAAACCCGCCTCGCGGTGGGCGGCCTCCATATCCATCTTGTTGAGGGGAACCATGAAGGGCTCATTGTTGCGCGCCGAATGACCATGGTGCATGAAGGCCTTGAACGGATCGTCGCGCACCAGGAAATCGAGGTGGATCGACACGCCGCCTGGTGCCAGGAGACGATGGGATTCCTTCAGCATCTGGCGAACATGGCTGGGCGGCATCTCGTGCAGCATCATGGTTGATGTCACGATGTCAAAGCGTTCCGCTTCAAGCCCGGTATCGGCGGCATCGGCCTGGCGGAACTGCACGTTTGTCGCCTGTTCCTCCATGGCGCGATGGGCGGCAAGGCGTAGGCAGGGCTCGGACAGTTCCAAGCCAACCACGTCGAGTGCGGGGTTATCCATGTAAAAGGGACGGGTAGAGCCGCCAAATCCGCACCCCAGATCGACCACAGCCCGCGCCGGGCGGCCCAGACGCGAAAGAGCCGCCGCGGTCAGGCGGTGGTGCAGGCTTTCAGCCTTGTTGAGCATTGGCGCGGTGGATTTTGCCCCGCGTTCATAGACATAACCGGCGATGTCATCCGACCACACACCACCGGGGTGCTGGTGAATATCAATCGAGGTGTAGTAGTCGGGCTGTTGGAAGGCCGGAGCGAGCTTCAGCAGACGCTCGGGCACGGATTGGTGCAGTTCGTCGCGGATCTGGTCACGATACTGCGCATAGTGCTCCGCAAGACCGTGGCGGCCCGAATATTTCATCCGCTGCATGTGGCGCTCATACCAACCGAAAAATTCGACGGTGGTGTCCGACCCGATCAGGCAAGTCACCTCGTCCAACGTCTGCGGACGGGTGCCGACCTCGGCAACGCGGGCCTCATGGCGGCGGCGGACCTCGGGAAACATCTGGCGGGTCCAAAACAGCTTGCAGTCCAGCACGAAGGACTGGAACGCGTCGAACGGGCGGTGTGGGGGGATATCGTTGATCACGGCGATGCCTCCGGGGTTGGCGAGTCCTTGGGAAAACCGGGCCCCCCCCGTCTTTGGCGGGGGCCCGTTCCAGAATCGGTGGACAGTCAGTCGCGGTCGAACTTGTCCACGCCTTCGACCGGGGCGCCCAGCGACACCTCGATCCCGAGCGTTTGCAACATCAGGTGCTGCGCAAAGGCCTGGCGCTCCGCAGTCAGTTTTGCCGCTTGTTCGGGCGTGGGCGTAAACCCGTCAAGCGCGCCCTTTGGAAGGGTGCCGGCTGTCTCCAGCACCATTTCCAATGTGGCCAGCCTGTCTCGCGCGACGTGCAATTCAGCAGCCATGGTCATCACCATGGCCAAAACCCTGTCAATGGCCGGGTCTTTGAAGAACGTCTGTTCCGGCTTGTACGGCATGCCTGTTGGGTGGGGAGCGGGGCTCATCGCGCCTATGCCCCGACGGCCTGTATCTTTTCCCAAGCGCCGGCACCGAAGGCGTCTTCGGCCAAGCGCTTGTTGAGGGGCGCAAAGTTTTCAGCCAGCCCCGAGGCGTCGAAGTCGAGCAGCGATTCAGCGCCGTTAGCGTCTGACCAAGCCTTGAGATCGATGGCTTTCTGCGCGATGCCGCGTTCGTAGTAATCGACGGTTTCGAGTTCTGCGAAGCTGTCTTGCAGGATCTTCTGGTGTTCGGCCGACAGCGAGTTCCAGGTGGCGACCGAGATCACTTCCTTGTCAAGCGCCAGGCCGAAATCCGGCACAACGACATACTTGGCCACTTCGAAGAACTTGAACTGTACGCCCGGATTGAGAGCGGTCAGCACGCCGTCGACAATGCCGTTCTGCAACGCCAGATAAATCTCGTTGAACGGGATCGGGGTGGGGATGGCACCGTACGCAAGCAACGCCTCGAGGCACCCCTTGATCTGCGGCGCGCGAATCTTGCGACCCTTTAGATCATCCAGGCTGGTGATCGGCTCTTTCAGCATCAGGTTGTAGGAACCCAGACGTCCCACGCCCAACAGGCGCGCCTGGTACTGTGCTTCGAGCTTGGCCGAAGCCAGCGCGCCGATTTCCGACTCCATCACTGCCTTGGCATGCACACCATCGCGGAAGAAGTAAGGGCTGTAGAAAATGTCAAATTCTTCAATCCCGGTATAGGCACCGTTGTAAACATCGAGCGCGCCCAAAGCCATGGACTCGATCAACTGCTTCTCGCCGCCAAGCGTGCCTGCGAAAATCTCGAACGACAATTCACCGCCAGTGCGTTCCTTGATAAGATCGGAGAGCTTCTGGTTGAATACGTTCGACCCTGTGCCGGGCCCGCCTGCATTGCCATAACGCAATATCGTGGCTGCATGGGCAACATGGGGAAGGCTGGCAGCACCGATTGTCGCGGCGACACCGGCCAGCACCGAACGGCGGGATAGTGTGAATGTCATGGGAAGTCCTCCTTGTTGGATCGTCATGGGTAGTCTCCTTGGTAAGTATCTGTCTCAGCGCATGAGAAGGGTGGGCAGGAACAGGCTGATCTGCGGCACGTAGGTCAGCAGCATCAGAACGAGAAACAAGACTGCGAAATAGGGCAAACCGCCGCGGAACACGTCAATCACGCTCACCCCGGCGATGCGAGCCATCACGAAAAGGATAATGCCGATGGGTGGCGTAATCATTCCGAGAACAAGGTTGAAAACCATCACCAGGCCCAGATGGATCGGGTCGATCCCAAGCGAGGTCATCAGCGGGAACAGGATCGGGGCGAGGATCAGCATGATCGGCAAAGGATCAAGGAAAGTGCCAAGCACCAGCAACATCAGGTTGATGATGATGAACAGAACAAAGGGATTTTGCGACAACGAGAGCAAGGCATCGTTCACCAGGGCCCCCAACCCGGCAAGCACGGCGATTGCTCCGAAGATCTGGCTGAAGGCAACAGTGAGCATGATCACCGCCGTTGTCATCGCTGCAGTTACCGAGGCGGATAAAAACCCTTGCCAACTCAGGTCGCGGTACACCAGCACCCCGAGCACAAGCGTGTAGAGCACCACAACAGCAGCCGATTCCGTTGGGGTCGCAATCCCCAGCACCTTGGTCATGATGATGATAAGCGGCGCGCCCAGCGGCAAGAGGCCCCCCTTCAGCGCCGCCAGCCGTTCCGCCCCTGTCATCCGCGCTTCCAGCGGCAGACCCTGCCGCCGGGCGATCCAGCCGCTTGTCAGGATGAGAGAAGAGTAGATCACGATTCCCGGCAGGATGCCTGCGATGAACAGTTCGCCGACGGATATCGATGCGATCGATCCAAGCAGGATGAACATGATCGACGGCGGAATGATCGGTGCCATGGTCGCCGAAGCGGCGATCACACCGGCCGCACGCCGCGCCGGATAACCGCGACGCTTCATTTCCGGAACGAGGATGGAGCCGGTCGCGGCCGCATCGGCGACGGCCGAGCCGGAAATCCCGGCCATGAACAGGTTGGCGGTGATGCCGACATTTGCCAGGCCACCGGGCCGGTGTGCCACCAGACAGGCCGCAAGCGAGATCAACCGTCGGGTGACTCCGGCCTTGGTCATCAATTCTCCCGCGAATACGAACATTGGAATTGCGAGAAGCGCAAAACTGTCCACGCCGTTAGTGACACTTTGCACGAACAGGACCGGGTTGATCGGTCGAGCATCGAACTGGCTTGCGGCGATGAATGCCAGGGCTGCCAACCCGATCGAGAAAGCAATATCCATCCCTAAAATGATAAGGATGAACAAAAGAACCACGGCAGCTGTCAACAGCATATCGCGTAGCCCCCGCTTTGCAGGTCGTCACGCATGCGGGGTCTCGTCGCGCATTTCGTCGATGCCACCCAGCAGCAAATGCCGTATGCGAACGAACTCATTGACCAACAAAAGCAGGCTTCCCAGTGGCAGCGGCCAATAGGTCCAGCCATGCGACAGTCCGGTTGAGAGGGAGGTGAAACTTGAGGTCAGCCGCAGAATCGGTACGGAATACCAGATAATGACCAGAAGCATGATCGTGATGGACACATGCATGATCAGTTCCACCACCCGCCGCGGTCCGCGCGGCACACGGTCGATCAGGAAAGTCATGCGGATGTTGGCACCCGACAGATAGGCAAAGCCCGCCCCGATGAAGATCATCCAGACGAACAGCAATTTTGGCACATCCTCGCCCCAGATCGGCGGGGATGCGAAAAAATAGCGCATGATCACCGAGTAGAGCACCAAGGTGGTGAAACTGATCAGGACAAGTCCGCTCAACACGCCGCCGACGCTTCGCAAAACGCGTTTCGTAGTGTCTGTCTTGCCGAACATGCGAGCGTGCTCTCCCACAGTGTTTGCGATACGTACTCTTGTTCCGACCGGGGCTGGGCCTACTTGTCCGGTTTCGATGAGTCCGATGTGCGGTCTTTCCAATCCTTGACATACTGTTCTATAAATAGGACAGCTTGTCCACACGTTTTTGGACTCGCGAGGACTTGAACGAACCGCTCATGGGTCCCACCAGTCAAGGCAAGCCATGCACCAGTCCGACATCGTCATCATAGGGGCCGGAACGGCGGGCATGCCCTGCGCTATCGAGGCGCTGGCGGCAGGTGCGAGGGTCCTGGTGGTGGAACAGGCTGATCGGCCGGGCGGTGCGCTTCATGTCAGTCTGGGCCAGATGAGCGGGGCGGGCAGCCAATTGCAGGCGTCGCGCGGCATCCAGGACAGCCCCATCGCACATTTCGAGGATATCGCGCGTATCAATCGTGGTACCGGCCGGGCAGATCTTCTGATGCGCACTGTTGCCGGGCAAGGTGCCACAATTGACTGGTTGATGGCGCATGGCTTTGACATGGACCCGTCCTGCCCTGCAATTCTCCATCTGCACGAGGCGTACCGCGTGGCGCGCACCTACTGGGGGAGAGAGGGTGGAGTGTCAGTCCTCAAGATGCTTGAACCCTTGTTCGTCGACGCGATGGCCTCGCAACGTGCTGAAATGCGCTATCGCACGCGCCTGACCGGGCTCGATCAGGACGAGACGGGGCGCGTGACGGGTGTCCGTCTGACCGGGGCTGACGGCCACTCGGTTGTGCAGACCCAGGCTGTGGTGCTGGCGACCGGTGGATATGGCGCGAACCCCGCGCTGTTTGCGCAACTGACCGCAGGGCGCCCGTTGGTGACCGCAGCATTGCCGGGGGCCACAGGTGCTGGCATTGAAATTGCGCTTGCGGCCGGGGCCGCTTTGTCCTGCCCGGACATGTTCCTGCCGACCTATGCCGCGGTGGCACCGCTACGCGGGACGCACCAGGTGATCTGGCGTCAGATGCCCGCGTTGACACCGCAATCGCGGCAGCCTTGGGAACTGCATCTCGATCCGACGGGATCGCGATTTGTGCGCGAGGACGACGAAAGTGTGGACCGACGCGAAAATGCGCTGAACTCACTTTCTGACCTGTCGTTCTGGTGCGTCTTCGATGACGCCGTTCAAGCCGTCGCTCCCCCGCTTTTGCCGGGCTGGACAGAGTCCGAACAGGGGGAGGCCTGGGCAGGCCATCCGTCTTTTGTGCACGCGGACAGTCTGAAGTCCTTGGCGGCAGCCACCGGCATGCAGGACGAGAGATTGGCGGCATCAGTTGCCGCCTACAATGACGGCATCGCCACCGGCACGCCCGACCCGATGGGGCGTGAGCACAGGCCGCAGCCGCTGACGGGGCCAGGGTGGCGCGCCATCCGCATGCACGGGATGGTGCTGAAAACCCCCTCAGGGATTGAGGTGGATGACCGCCTCCGCGCGCTGCGGGGCGATGGCACAATCATTCCCGGACTTTATGCGGTCGGCGAGTGCATCGGTGGGGCAAGTTTGTCGGGCAAAGGGTTCGTCAGTGGCATGAGCGTGACCCCGGCGCTGACACTGGGCCGGTGGTTGGGCCGCACGCTGGCAGAGGAGATGACGCGATGAACCACCCTGTCAAGCGCGGTTTTGTCGATATCGGGGCGGTGCAGGTCCACTACCGTCGCGCAGGTCAAGCAGGCGCGCGGCCCTTGGTGATGATCCACGCCTCACCGGGGTCATCAAAACAACTGTCTGGCCTGGTGACAGCCCTTGCCGCTCTTGGGCATGACGTGATCGCACCTGATACGGCGGGGAATGGCGACAGTGCGCCCATCGGAGGCGAGCACCCCGAAATCAGCGATCTGGCGGCACACACGCTCGCTGCGCTGGACGGCATGGGTCTCGGCGAGTTCGATCTCTACGGCAGCCACACCGGCGCCTCGATCGCCATGGAAATTGCCATAGCCCGACCCGATCGCGTGCAGAGCCTCGTGCTGGACGGGATGGGCCTTTATTCCGGTGCGATGCAATCTGAGGTGCTGGCCCAATATGCCCGTGAGATCCAGCCCGACACCGAGGCCACGCATCTGATGAAGGTTTGGCATTTCTGTCGCGACCAATATCTGTTCTGGCCCTATTACAACCGCACCGCTGAGGGCCGCCTGCCCAATGGCCTCCCGCCCGCTCAGGAGTTGCACGAGTTCGTCGTCGAGGTGCTGAAGGCGATGGGCAGTTACCATCAAAGCTATCGCGCCGCCTTTCGCCACCCCAAGCGTGGCCGGCTGCCAATGATCAAAGTCCCGACGTTGGTTTGCGCGTCGTCGTCGGACATGTTGCGCGGCTATTTCGAGGAAGTTGCCGCCTTGGTGCCAAATGCCCAAACGGCGGAACTTCCGCCGTGGAACACGGACGACTTCCATCCTGGGGTCGCAGCCATTGTGCACCGTTTTTTAAGCGGACCAAAACCATGAGCGGCAGTCTGGCTGATTGCGCGGCAGTGATCTTTATTGGCTATACAGTGCCTGCCGATGCGGAAGCGCGAGGATATTCCGACTGGCTGGTGCGGGTAGACAACCCGTTCTTCAACGCGATTCCGGGGGTTCGTCATTATGCCAACTGGCGTGCGGGCGACATGCTTGGAGGCGAAATGCCGGTTTGGGATTACTTCGATTTCCACGGCATTGCCGCCGAAGAAGATCTGGAGCGGGTCTGGTTCAATTCGGATCTGGATGCCTTTCGCGCCGAATGGTTGAGGCTGTGGGGCTATGGCAGCGGCCCGACGGCTCCGGTGCTGCGCCATGCGTATCTGATGCGCCTCGCGCGGCGGCGGGTGGAACATGTGCCCGGGCCAGAGATCACCTTGCGCGGTGGCGTCGGCGCGGTGCCACAGGATCTGTCAGCAGATCTGGTGTTCCAGGTTGACGGGGTGTTGAAAAAGCATTTTGCCAGCACTGGCCCGCGCCCGGATGACTGGCTGACGCCGGTGGCAGAAGGCAACCCGCTCGGGTTCGACTGGCTGGCTATTACCTATGGATCGTCCGGCGGTGAAAGTCCGAGCTTGATGGAAATGCGCGCCAGCCTGATTGCAGAACCGCCAGTAAAGTCTGCCGAAATCTGAACCGTAACCCATGGTGTTGCCCGTCCCGAGCGCCACAAGCTGGTCCCCGAGGACGAGGGGACTGAGACATGTGGACACCTCCAGAAACGTCGCTTTTGGTCTGCTTTCTGACCGAAACTGGCGGTGTGACCGTCGTCGCCAGGGACACCACCGCATCGACAGTCTGGGGCGACAGCGCTTGCCGCTCCGGGATCAATGAGGAATGGCTGGAAAAGACCGGTAAATCGAGGTGGCCGGCTGGCTTTGAGCTGTGTCCGCAGCCTCAGCGGTGAACGCTGTTCCCGCGCCAAGCTATCGTTGATGCTGCGAGAAAGCACGCCGCCACACGGCCGTGGGGGGCCGTCGGCGCTGTTGTGCGTCCTCTCCCTGGTGATCAGGGTCAGATGGCGTAGCGTAAAATCGCCGCCAACTCGGTGCCCTGAGGAATGTCGTCACGACGCGCGGCAACCACGCGCCCACCATTGGCGAGCACGCGCCCCGCGATCTCGTCGATCACGTCATAGCTTGCGGCGCTCTCTTCCTTGTCGAACGTGACCTCGCCGGTTTCCTCATCGACCACGCCTGGGACCACGGTGTCCATGTCCACCAGAAGGGTTTCTACCATACCAAAGGTGGCGGCGCGCGCAGCATGGGCCACATCCGAGACAGCCCGGTTTTCGGCACCACGTTCCTCAAACAGCGCTGCAAATTCGGCAATGGATGCCGCATTCAGTCCGTCCACAATTCCGCGCGCTTCGGTCCCCAACTGATGGGCCGGCATGTTCACCGGGCTGGTTTCGATCGCGGCCTCGGCAAGATGGGAGTAGGTATTGACCGAGCGGTAGAGCGAAAGGAGCGGTTGCGTTGCGGCAAGGATCAGTGGCTCTGACCGGCCCGACAGCAATCCTCGCAGCGCTGCATCAACCTGGCGGCAGTACTGACGCAGGTGATGCTTCTGGCCTTCGCCACCGCCCAGACGGCCCGAGTAGCTGCGTGAATTGACATTGGCTGTGCCGGCGACCGAAGCCGCATCCTTCGGCAGGTCGGGTACCGGAATTTCCTGTGCCGGTTGGTCACCCAGCAGATCTAACACGCGCACCTCGTTTTCGGCCAGCGCCAGAATGAAGGCATGTTGCGGCATGGAAACGGCCCGCAATATTGGCTTGAGGTGGAAGCGGTCTGCCACCTGGACCGTCTCGCTCAGATGGTTGGGCAGACGGTAGCTGCGCAGGGACTCCGCAGTCACGAACAGCGCGAGGCTGTTTGCCTGGGTGCGCCAAAAATTGTCATCATCCATCAGATCGTTAAGCTGCTCTTCGATGGGCCAGATCGTGCGCTTGGCTACCCCGACCGCATCCAGCTGCGCAGCGGCTTCCCCGGTCATCTGCTTGAGGCGCGTACGCGCGGTGTCAATATGCTGCGTCTCGGGCGTTGTCTTCAAATAGATGCTCACCAGCGCTTCGCCTCGCGCGCGAACAAGTCGGATGATCTCGGATTGCGATGGAATGTCGACGTACAACATTTTCAAATTCTCACTTTTTGATGGTTTCGTTGCGACCCACAATGGCCTGCCCTTGAGCGAACATGTCAATTCCCAACGTTCCGTTGAAATTTTAGTTCCCGCCGAGCCAGCTGAAGCCGGGTCAAATGGTCCCGAATTGCAGACGCAGACGGAATTTAACACAGCGCCGCGCATCCAATC
>JBBQJA010000005.1:0-125523 GCA_038325465.1 Hyphomicrobiales bacterium
AATGCTTCTGATCACCTGCCCCTACTGCCTGGAAGAACGGCCGGAACTCGAGTTCCGCAATGCTGGAGAGGCGCACATCGCCCGTCCCGCCAACATGGTCGACATCAGCGATGAGGCCTTCGAGACATTCTTCTTCATGCGCTCCAATCCGAAGGGATTGGCCTATGAGCGCTGGCGCCATATCCATGGATGCGGACGGTTCTTCAACGCGGTCCGCGATACGGTGACGGACAAGTTCGTGGTGACTTACAAAGCGGGAGAGCCGCGCGTGGATGTGCTGCGAGGGGAGGACGGCAGCGTCCAGGTCCTGAACGCCGGAGACCCACGATGAGCGGTGCCAACAGGGTTGCCGGCAAAGGCCGGTTGACGCCCGCGAGAACGGTTCGGTTCACGTTTGACGGCAAGCCGCTGACCGCGGTCGAGGGCGACACGCTCGCCTCCGCGCTGATTGCCAACGGCATCCACCTGATGGCGCGCTCATTCAAATACCACCGGCCACGCGGGGTTCTCTCGGCAGGTTCGGAGGAACCCAATGCGCTGATGAACATTGGCCGTGATGGCGCACGCCGCACCCCCAATGTGCGCGCCAGCGTGCAGGAAGTCTTTGATGGCATGCAGGCGCAGTCGCAGAACCGCTGGCCCTCGCTCGCTTTCGATGTCGGCGCAATCAATGACTTGGCCTCGCCCATTTTCGTGGCTGGATTCTATTACAAGACCTTCATGTGGCCCAAGACAGCCTGGAAGAAGCTTTACGAACCCAATATCCGCCGGGCGGCAGGGCTTGGCGTGTCGCCAAGCGAGCCGGACCCGGACCATTACGCGAACCGTCACGTCCACTGCGATGTTCTGGTCATCGGGGGCGGGATTTCAGGCCTCTCGGCCGCGCTCGCTGCCGCAATTGCCGGGGCCGACGTCATCATCTGCGATGAGCAGGCGCACATGGGCGGTGCCTTGCATCACGAGGCCGACACCATCATCGATGGCCAGGAAGGGTTTGACTGGGCGCAGTCCTCCACCTCGCGCCTCAAGGCAATGTCCAATGTCCGGGTGCTCACCCGCACCACGGCGTTCGGCTATCAGGCACAGAACCACGTGGGTCTCGTCGAGCGGGTGACCGATCATCTTTCGAGGCCCGATGCCGGGCTGCCGCGAGAACGGCTATGGCAGGTTCGGGCCCGCCAGGTCATCATCGCTGCGGGCGCCATCGAGCGGCACATGGTGTTTGCCAACAACGACCGCCCGGGCATTCTGCTCGCCTCGGCGGCGCGCACCTATCTCAACCATCATGGTGTCGCTGTCGGCGCGAAAGTGGGCGTCTATACGGCCAGTGATTCGGCTTTCGCTGCAGCTTTCGATCTCAGCCGCGCCGGCGTTGCGATACCCGCCATTGTCGACATCCGGAAACAGGTCGATGCACGCCTGATGCAAACGGCGGCCGAACTTGGCATTGAGGTTCTGACCGGCCATGCGGTCACGGACACGGCGGGCTCCCTGCGGGTGAAGTCGATGACGGTCGAGCGGATCGGCGGCGGCGGTCGGCGCGAACTCGTCGTGGATTCGCTGATCATGTCGGCAGGCTGGACGCCCTCGGTGCACATGCATTCGCAATCACGCGGCAAGGTGGTCTGGGACGAAGCCTCCGAGCGCTTCCTCCCTGGCCGGGCCATGCAGGAGTGCGTGAGTGTGGGTGCCTGCAACGGCACCGATGACCTTTCGACGGCGATCGCGGAAGCGGTTGCCGCAGGTGCGGCCGCTGCGTCCGCAGCCGGGGTGTCGGGCGGCACAGCGTGGCCGTGTCCACAGGCATCTGCGTCAACCAGTTGGTCGGGCAGCATGATGGGGTCCGGGCAAGGCGCTGGCCCCGACAGTTCAGTCAAGGCTTTCGTCGATTTCCAGAATGACGTGACGGCCAAGGACATTCGTCTTGCCGTGCGCGAGGGCATGCACTCCATTGAGCATGTCAAGCGCTTCACCACCAACGGCATGGCCACCGATCAGGGCAAGACGTCCAATATCCATGGTCTGGCGATTGCCGCCGACATGCTTGATCTGCAACTTCCCAAGGTCGGGCTGACGACGTTCCGCTCGCCCTTCACGCCGGTAACCTTCGGCGCGATCGTCAATCATGCCCGCGGCGTGCTGTTTGATCCGACCCGACGCACCCCGATTCATGGCTGGGAAGAAGCCCGCGGTGCCGTGTTCGAAGACGTGGGCCAGTGGAAGCGGGCCTGGTACTATCCGCGCCGGGGCGAGGACATGCACCAGGCGGTCAACCGCGAATGCCGCACGGTGCGCACGGTCGCAGGCCTCTTTGATGCCTCCACGCTTGGAAAGATCGAAGTGGTCGGACCGGACGCGGCCGCCTTCCTCAATCTCCTGTATACCAACGCCTGGGACAAGCTCGAACCTGGCCGCTGCAAATACGGCATCATGCTGCGCGAGGACGGATACATCTATGACGACGGTGTCGTGGGCAGGCTCGCCGCTGATCGTTTCCATGTCACCACGACCACCGGCGGTGCCCCCCGGGTCATGCACCATATGGAAGATTACCTGCAGACCGAGTTTCCGCATCTTCGCGTTTGGCTCACGTCAACCACCGAACAATGGGCGGTGATCGCAGTGCAAGGGCCTGAGGCGCGCAACATTTTGGCACCGCTGGTGGAGGGTATGGACCTGTCGAACGAGGCGATGCCGCACATGAGCCTTCGGGAAGGCCGGATTTGCGGGGTTCCCACACGGCTGTTCCGAATGTCGTTTACCGGCGAGGCCGGCTACGAGGTCAATGTCCCGGCGGATTTCGGACAGGCGGTCTGGGAAGCGATCTGGGAGCGGGCGGAGCCTTTTGGTGCCTGCGCCTATGGCACAGAGGCCATGCATGTGCTGCGCGCGGAAAAGGGCTACATCATCGTCGGGCAGGACACCGACGGGACGGTGACGCCGGACGATGCCGGGCTGTCCTGGGCGATTGCCAGGAAGAAGCCGGATTTTGTCGGCATTCGCGGGCTCAGGCGCAGCGATCTGACAAGACCCGGCCGCAAGCAGCTCGTCGGGCTTCTCACCAAGGATCGGGCCGTGGTGCTTGAGGAAGGGGCGCAGGTTGTCGCGGATCCGAACCAGCCGGTGCCGATGAAGATGATCGGCCATGTGACGTCGGCCTACTGGTCGGAGAATGCAGGTCGGTCGATTGCCATGGGGTTGATCGCGGACGGTCGGAACCTGATGGGCAAGACGCTCTATGTGCCGATGCCCGACCGGACAATCGAGATCGAGGTGACCGACGCAGTGTTTGTCGACAAGCAGGGAGACCGATTGAATGGCTGACGGGGCAAAGCTTTCTCGCCGCCTGCCGCTCGAAGGCCGGACCGGGGGTGCCCGTGGCGTCTCGCTCGTTCCTGCCGGTTCGGCCTGGCGGATGTCCTTGCGCGTGCGCGTCGAGGATGTCGATGCGGTCAGTCAAGCGCTCGGCCTGGCCCTGCCGCAGGTGCCAAAGACATCCGTGATCATGGCCACCGGGCGGATGGCCCTCTGGCTTGGACCGGACGAATGGCTGTTGATCGATGACGTCGGCGACCCGCTCACCGACCTTGCAAAATCAAGTGTGCTGCATTCGGCGGTGGATGTCAGCCATCGCAATACAGCCATCCTGGTCGAGGGTCCCGGCGCGCAGGCGACGCTGCAAGCGGGCTGCCCGCAGAACCTGTCGCTGCGGTTCTTTCCCGTTGGTGCCTGTTCGCGCACCGTGCTCGGCAAGATCGAAGTTGTGATCTTGCGAACGGGCGAGACGGCCTTTCGGCTGGAATGCTGGCGCTCGTTCTCGGATTATGCGCTGGCGTTCCTGTCGGATGCCGCCGGCGACTGCCTCGCCTGAGCGTGTCACCCAGCCGCTGGTCGGTCCCTGGGATCAAACTGGATGATGGTCAGCCAGTTGGCGGTGAGCGCGGGCTTTTTGACGCCTTCGATCTCGATGGTCACGTCGTAGGTGGTCATCAGCATGCCCGATCCGCGAAAGCGGGCGTCGGCGAGCATGAAGCGTCCGCGGATGCGCGCGCCGGAGGGGACCGGTGCCATGAAGCGGACTTTCTGGAAGCCGTAATTTATGCCCATGGTCTGCTCGCGCACTTTGGGCAGACAATCGTAATTCATGGCCGAAAGCATCGACAAGGTGAGAAAGCCGTGGGCGATCGTCCCGCCGAAGGGTGTGGCGCTTGCAGCCTCGGGATCGACATGGATGAACTGGTGGTCGTCGGTCGCCTCGGCGAAGCGGTCGATCCGGCTCTGGGGTATGGCTATCCAGTCCGACAAGCCAAGCTCGGTCCCGATCAGGCTGATAACGTCGTCGAGGGAGATCTCTTTTGGCATCGGCGTACTCTCTGTCTGGCTCTCCTTCCCGCCATGAGCGGGGAGGTCGTGTCTTCCTCAGAGCTATAGACGATTCCGCGCGCATTGCATCCCGACGCACCCGTGCCAACACATGGGGCAATCAGAAAAACCATCGCTCAGGCTTCGCGCCAGATGGCGACTGAGCGAGGTGGAACAGGCGCTGCGGAATCGAGGCCAGGTGTGATCGGCAGCCAGCTGCCCCGGCTGCCCTGGCTTTCCGGCAGCTGGGGCGCAACGGCAGTGCTTCCACGGTTGAAGAGCACACTCAGCCGCGATCCTGGTGCCCCCAACAGCATCATGAGGGTTGAAAGATTGGAATCGCTCCAGTCGACCGGTTCCGGGCCTGCGGCACCAACCTTGAGCCATGCGATCTGGTCGGGACTGGCTGAGCCGTCGGCAGACACCAGGAATGCAGTCCGGGTCAGCAAAGAGGAATTTGCCCGAACGGCGGCCATGGCCCGGGTAAAGGCCAATCGGTCGGCGTTGAGTGCGCTCCAGTCGCGCCAGGTCACAGCGTTGTCCTGGGCATAGGCATTGTTGTTGCCGCCTTGGCTGTGGCCGAATTCGTCGCCGGCTGTCAGCAGGATCGTTCCTCTTGTCACAAACAGGGTTGCGATCAACGCCCTCGCGTCGGCTTCGCGCGCAGCAAGGATAGCGGCGTCCGAAGTCTCGCCTTCGACGCCATTGTTCCAGGAGAGGTTCTCGCCGTGGCCATCGCGATTGTCCTCGCCATTTCCCTGATTGTGCTTGTGGGCGAAGGCAACGAGATCACCGAGCGGAAAGCCGTCATGGGCAGCGACGAAATTGACGCTGCGGGTTGTCCTGGCACCATTGCCGCTGAAGATGTCGGAGGAGCCGGCAAGCCGGGTCGCCAGACCACCGGTGGCGCTTGCGTCGCCGCGCCAGTAGCGGCGGATGTCGTCGCGCGCCTGGTCGTTCCACTCGAGCCAGGGCGGCTTGAAGCATCCCAACTGGTAGCCGCCGGGCCCGATGTCCCAAGGCTCGGCAATGAACACGCGGTCGGCCAGCAGCGGATCGGCGCGCAGCGCCTCCAACAGGACCGCGTCGCGCGAAAATCCGGATTGGTCGCGGCCCAGGACCGGGGCGAGATCGAAACGGAACCCGTCGACGCCGCCTTCGGACACGAGGAAGCGCATGGCGGCGAGCGCCAGTTCCTTCACTTCCGGCCTGTCGCAGGCGAGCGTGTTGCCGCAGCCGGTGTCGTTGACCAGTTGGCCCGGATCGTCGCGGTGATGGCGATAGTAGGCAGCATTGCCCAGGCCACGCAATGACAGCGTGGCGCCGTCAGCGTCGCTCTCGCCGGTGTGGTTGTAGACGACGTCGACCAGCACGCCAATCCCGGCATCGCGGAGCGCATCCACAGCGAATCTCAGGTCTTGGACGCCGCCTGGCGCAAGACGCGGGTCGAGCGCCAGCATGGTCACCGGATTGTACCCCCAGGCATTGGTCAGGCCGAGCGGCGCCAGGTGGCGCTCGTCGATCCAGGCGGCAATGGGCATGAGTTCGACCGCTGTCACATGCAGCGACCGAAGATGCTCGATCACCGCCGGATGGGCGAGCGCGCGCAGCGTTCCCCGATCGCTCAAGGGGATGGCGGGATGCAGGATGGTGAAAGCGCGGACGGGCAGTTCATAGACGAGGCAGCCTGGCACGAACAGGGGCGGACGCGATGCGCGGTCCGGCAACGGCGGCTCGAGCACCGCGCGCGGCACCAGGTGCGCGGTGTCGACGCCGAAACGGGCGAGATCTGGATGCCAGGCGAAGGGGCGGTCGATGCGCACTGCAAAGGGATCGACGAGAAGCTTGGCGGGATCGAAACGGTGGCCGCGTTCGGGTTCGAAAGGACCGTCGGCGCGCAGGCCGTAGCACTGTCCGGCTGTCAGGCCGGGCACGAAAGTGGAAAAAAGACCATCCGAGGCCGCAGGCAGCGCGAGGCGGGCTGTTTCCCGGTCTTCGTCATCATAGAGGCAGACCCAGACCTGGTGCGCTTGCGGTGCGCGCACCGTGAAGGCGGCCCCGTCCGCGCCGAGTTTGACGCCGGGATGCGGCTCGTCTGATGCGGACGTGGCCAACCGCCCGCTCAGGTGATCACGGTGGGCGCATCGCGGCCGGTCAGGGCGGCAATGGAGGCCAGGTCTTCTGCCGCCGCGATCAGGTCGGCGAGCGCCTCCTGGGTTTCCAGGTCGTGCTTTGCCGGATCAGGCTCGAAATACTCCATATAGACGCGCAACGTGGCACCCGAGGTTCCGGTGCCAGAGAGCCGGAAGACCAACCTTGCGCCGCCGTCAAAGAAGATGCGGATGCCCTGGTTGCGGCTGACCGAGTGATCGATCGGGTCGTGATAGGTGAAGTTGTCTGCCTTCTCCACGGTCAACCCTCCCGCCCGCGTACCGGGGAGAGCGGCGAGCCGTGTTTCCAGTCCCGCCACCAGGCGGTTGGCGGCGTCCGTTTCCACAGCTTCATAGTCGTGGCGGGAATAGTAGGTTCGACCGTAGGTCGTCCAATGATCCTGGACAACGGCAAGGGCGCTTTCCTTGCGGACCGCCAGGATGTTGAGCCACAACAGCACCGCCCAGAGTCCGTCCTTTTCGCGCACATGGTTCGATCCGGTGCCGGCACTCTCCTCGCCGCAGATGGTGACGCGTCCCGCATCCAGCAGATTGCCGAAGAATTTCCATCCCGTCGGCGTCTCGAAGATGTCGATCCCCAGTTTGGTGGCCACCCGGTCAGCGGCACCTGATGTCGGCATGGACCGGGCGATGCCGACGATGCCGGCGCTGTAGCCGGGCGCGAGATGAGCATTGGCGGCAAGGATCGCAAGCGAGTCTGACGGGGTGACGAAGACATGTTTGCCGATGATGAGGTTGCGGTCGCCGTCGCCGTCGGACGCCGCGCCGAAGTCGGGCGCGTCTGGCCCCATCATCGTGTCGAAAAGGTCTTTGGCGTGAACGAGGTTGGGGTCGGGATGGTGGCCGCCAAAATCCTGAAGCGGAACCGCGTTGCGGATCAGGGCAGGGTCAGCGCCAAGCCGGTTGACCAGGATTTCGGTGGCATATGGACCTGTCACCGCATGCATGGCATCAAATGTCATGCGGAACCCGCCCTTGATCATGGTGCGTATGGCGGCGAAATCGAAGAGACTTTCCATGAGTTCGGCATAGTCAGCCACCGGGTCGATCACCTCGATGGTCATGCCACCCGCTTGCAAGACGCTGAGCGTGTCAAGGTTGACGTCGCCGAAGTCCGCGATCTTGTACCGGTCGATGGCCTTTGACCGGGCGAAGATCGCATCGGTGATCTTCTCAGGTGCGGGTCCGCCATTGCCGATATTGTACTTGATGCCGAAATCCTCGTTGGGACCGCCCGGGTTGTGGCTTGCCGAAAGGATGAGGCCACCAAAGGCCTTGTGCTTGCGGATGACATGGGAAGCCGCAGGGGTGGACAGGATGCCGCCCCGGCCAACGAGCACGCGGCCGAACCCGTTGGCTGCGGCCATGCGGATGGCCGTCTGGATGACTTCCCGGTTCCAGTAGCGGCCATCGCCGCCGATGACCAGCGTTTGGCCGGCATAGCCGTCCAGGCTGTCGAAGATCGACTGGATGAAGGCTTCGGTGTAGTGCGGGGTCTGGAAGACCGGCACTTTCTTGCGCAGGCCGGACGTGCCGGGTTTCTGGTCGGGAAAGGGGGTGACGGGGACCGTCCTGATCATGGCTCAGGTCTTTCTTGCTACGAGATCGGAATAGAGGCGGGCGTAGCGCAAGGCGCTGCGGTCCCAGGAGACGTCGGCCTTCATGCCCTGGTTCTGCAGCCGCGCCCAGACCTTGGGATCGCCATAGGCGTGGATCGCCCGACGGACCGCTTCGCGCAGCGCGTCGGCGGTGACCGGCGAGAACTGGAAACCGGTGGCCACGCGGGCGGCCAGCGCCGCCTCATTGGCGTCGATCACCGTGTCGGCCAGTCCGCCGGTGCGCGCAACGACCGGAATGGCGCCATAGCGCAGACCGTAGAGCTGCGTCAGTCCGCAAGGCTCGAACCGCGAGGGAACCAGAATGGCGTCGCCCCCCGCCTGCATCAGGTGCGACAGCGGTTCGTCATATCCGATGACCATGCCGATGCGGCCGCGATGGCGGGCGGCGGCGGCAAGCAGCGCGCCTTCAAGCCCTTGATCGCCTGATCCCAGGATGGCAAGCTTTCCCCCCATGGCGACCAGATCGTCGGCGATCTCGGCAAGGATGTCCATGCCCTTCTGCCATGTGAGCCGGCTGACCACGCAGAAGACCGGGCCGGGCGCGTCATCCAGGTTGAAGCGGGCGGCGAGGGCCTTGCGGTTGATGTCGCGGCGGCGCCGGTTTCCAGGGCCGAACGTGGCAGCGATGAGCGGATCGGTCGCCGGGTTCCATACCGCTGTGTCGATGCCGTTGACAATGCCGTGGAGGTCTCCCGCCCGTTCGTTGACCAACCCGTCAAGCCCCATGCCGAAGCTCTGGCTGCGGATCTCCTGGGCATAGGTGGGGCTGACGGTGGTGATGGCGGTGGCCATCCGCATGCCGCCCTTGAGGTAGCTCACATCGCCGTAGTACTCGACGCCAGAGACGGAAAAAACCTGTTGCGCGAGACCGAGTTCGCGGAAGATAGTGGCGCTGAACTGACCCTGGAACGCGAGATTGTGGATGGTCATGACGCTCGGCGTGCCAGCCGCCCGGCCTTGCGACATGTAGACCGGGACCAACCCGGCCTGCCAGTCATGGGCATGGACGAGATCAGGGACCCAACCGTCGATGGCACCTTCGGCGATGTCGGCGGCGATCCGGGAAAGGGCGGCGAAGCGTTTCCAGTTGTCTGGGTGATCCCGCCCGGTCGCATCCGAATAGGGGCCGCCGTCGCGGTCGAAAAGTCCGGGTGCGTCGAGCACGAGGCAATCCATATTGCCAACCCGTGCCAGCAGAACGCTCGCGCGGGCACCGAAGACGCTGTCGACATACATCACCGGCTTGGGCTTCTTGAGCTTCGCCTTGACGGCCCGATAGCCCGGCAGCAGCACGCGCATGTCGATGCCGTGCCTGGCAAGAGCACCGGGGAGGGCACCAGCCACATCGGCCAGCCCGCCCGTCTTGATGAGCGGATAAACCTCCGAGGCGACGGAGAGAACCTTCATGCGTCAGAGCTCCAGCCGGTCGATCATGGCCTGGGTCACCAGGCAGATGCCCGATTCCGTGCGGCGGAACCGCTTGCCGTCGATCTCCGGATCCTCGCCCACCACCAGTCCTTCCGGGATCTCCACACCCCGGTCGATGACAACCTTCCTCAGCCGTGCATGGCGGCCGATGATGCATTCGGGCAGCACCACGGCGTCTTCGAGATGGGAATAGGAATTGGCGCGCACGCCGGTGAAGATCAGCGAGCGGTTGAGCGATGAGCCGGAGATGATGCAGTCTCCCGAGACCAGCGACGAGACTGCCGAACCGCGGCGGTTGTCCTCGTCATGGACGAACTTCGCCGGCGGCTTGATCTCGGCATAGGTCCAGATCGGCCAGAGACGGTCATAGATGTCGAGTTCGGGAACAATCTGGGTCAGGTCGATATTGGCCTGCCAATAGGCGTCGATGGTTCCGACATCGCGCCAGTAAGCTTCCGATTCCATGTTGGCGCGGACACAGGAACTGGCGAAGCGGTGGGCGACGGCTTTGCCGTTCTCGACGATATAGGGGATGATGTCCTTGCCGAAATCCCGGTCCGAACCCGCAGTTTCCGCATCGCGCCGCAACTCGTCCATCAGAAATTTCGTATTGAACACATAGATGCCCATGGAGGCGAGCGCCGTATCGGATTTGCCTGGAATGCCGGCCGGATCAGACGGCTTCTCCACGAAGGCGATGATCTCGTTGTTCTCGTTGACATGCATGACGCCGAAGCTCACGGCCTCCATCCGGGGCACCTCAAGGCAACCGACGGTGACGTCGGCGTTCGAGTTGACATGCTGCTGCAGCATCAACTCGTAATCCATCTTGTAGATGTGGTCGCCGGCCAGGATAACCATGAATTCAGGAAGATAGCTCTCGATGATGTCGATGTTCTGGAAAACCGCGTCGGCGGTTCCGTCGTACCACTGGGTCTCGGAGACACGCTGGGAGGCGGGCAGGATGTCGAAGCTTTCGTTGCGCTCGGGCCTGAGGAAGTTCCAGCCACGCTGCAGATGCCGGATCAGCGAATGGGCTTTGTACTGGGTTGCAACACCGATGCGCCTGATGCCGGAGTTGATGGCGTTGGACAGTGCAAAGTCGATGATCCGTGTCTTGCCGCCGAAATAAACCGCAGGCTTGGCGCGCCGGTCGGTCAGTTCCTTAAGTCGGCTGCCGCGCCCGCCAGCCAGCACATAGGCCATCGCATCACGCGCCAGCGGTTGGGATCTTTTGTGTTCCATTGAAGTCTCCTCCCCATGTTCGTGTCCGGCCGCTCAGTCCGGTGCCAGCATCAGTGTCGCCAAAGGCGGCAAGGTCAGCACCACATAGGCCGACCCGTCCTCGTCCCGCATGGCTTGGACCCCGCCCAGATTGCCCTGTCCGGACCCTCCATAGGCGGTGGCGTCGGAGTTGATGATCTCACGCCAGTGTCCCGTCTGGGAGACCCTCAACCGATAGCCGGTGAGGATCACCGGCGTGAAATTCGAGATGACCACGACAGGCTTTTCCCCCGGTGCCGCGCGCAGCCAGGCGAAGACGGAATTGGCCCGGTCGTCGGCAACCAGCCATTGGAAGCCCTCGGGTTCGCAGTCGCGCGCGTGCATCGCCGGGATGGACACGTAAAGCCGGTTGAGATCCCTGACGAGCATCTGCATGCCGTGGTGGCGGGGATCGTCGAGGTGATCCCAGTCGAGCGAGCGGGCTTCGCTCCATTCTCCCCTCTGGGCGAATTCCTGGCCCATGAACAAGAGCTTCTTGCCGGGATAACCCCACATGAAGCCGTAATAGGCCCTCAGGTTGGCAAATTTCTGCCATTCGTCGCCCGGCATCTTGGTCAGCAGCGAGCCTTTGCCATGCACCACTTCGTCATGGGACAGGGGCAGGACAAAATTTTCGCTGAAAGCGTAGATGAGGCCGAAGGTCAGTTCGTCATGGTGATGCTTGCGGTGAATTGGCTCGCGGGCCATGTAGGCGAGCGTGTCGTGCATGAAGCCCATGTTCCATTTGAAGCCAAAGCCAAGTCCGCCTTCATGCACGGGGGCTGAAACCTTCGGCCAGGAGGTCGATTCCTCGGCAATGGTGACGATGCCTTTGTGGCTGCCATAAACGGCCGTGTTCATTTCGCGCAGGAACTGGACCGCTTCGAGATTTTCCCGCCCGCCATCCTTGTTGGGGATCCACTCGCCCGCCTTGCGGGAGTAGTCGAGGTAGAGCATGGAGGCGACCGCATCGACGCGCAGCCCGTCGACATGAAAGGTCTCAGCCCAGTAGAGAGCGTTGTTGACCAGATAGGACCGCACTTCCAGACGCCCGAAATTGTAGATCGCCGTGTTCCAGTCCGGGTGGAAGCCCTGGCGCGGATCGGCATGCTCGTAGAGCGCGGTTCCGTCAAAGCGGGACAGGCCATGGGCATCTGTCGGGAAATGGGCAGGCACCCAGTCGAGGATGACGCCAAGGCCTGCGCGGTGGGCACCGTCGACGAAGCGCGCAAAACCCTCGGGTTCGCCGAAGCGGGCCGATGGCGCATACAGTCCGGTGGTCTGGTACCCCCAGGACGGATCGTAGGGATGCTCGGAAACTGGCAGAAACTCGACGTGGGTGAAGCCCATTTCCACGCAATAGGGAATAAGCTGGCTGGAAAGCTCGTCCCAGCTCAAAAAGCCGCCCTGCTCGGGTTTGCGCCAGGATCCGGGATGCACTTCGTAGATGGACATCGGCTGGCGGCGGCTGTCCACCGAGCTCCAGTGGGCGCGATGGGCGGCGTCGCCCCATTCATGTGCGATGGCACCCGTGACCACGGACGCTGTGGCTGGACGCAACTCGGCCCGGCGGGCGTAAGGATCGGCCTTGAGCGGCACCTTGAGGCCGACGGCGGAGATGATCTCGAACTTGTAGGTGTGGCCGGCACCGATGTCGGGAATGAAGATTTCCCAGATGCCGGAATCAAAACGTCGCCGCATGACATGGCGGCGGCCGTCCCAGGCATTGAAGTCGCCGACCACCGACACCCGGCTCGCGCTCGGGGCCCAGACGGCGAAATGCACCCCGTCGACGCCCTCATGGTGCATCGGATGGGCGCCCATCTTGTTGAACAGTCGCAAATGCGAGCCTTCGGCGATGAAGTAGTCGTCCATGGGTCCGAGCACAGGACCGAAACAATAGGGATCGGTCACCGTCCATGTCGACCCGGAGCCGCTGGCCTGATAGCGCAGCATCTGGCGGGTACGGATGGACAGCTTTCCCTCGAAAAGTCCGGACACTGCCCCCGGGCTCAGCGTGCCTGCAGGCTTGCCGTCGAACGTGAACGCGGTGACAGCTTCAGCACCGGGAATGAAGGTGCGCGCGACCAGTCCCAGTGGGGAGGGATGAACGCCGAGGACTGCAAAAGGATTTCCGTGCGTGCCGGACGCTATGGCGGCTGCCTCTTCAGCTGGAAGGTGAAGCGGCTGCCCGGCGTCCTGCGCGGAACCCCTCAGCGTCATGGGCCAGCCTTCCAGATGTCTTTTGCATATTGCCGGATCGTCCGATCCGAGGAGAACCAGCCCATCCGCGCCGTGTTTCGGACAGTACGGCCATACCAGGCCTCTTCGTCAAGCCACAAAGCATCCACCGAGCGTTGTGCTTCGGAGTAAGCTTCAAAATCGGCGGTGACCATGAACCAGTCGTGTTCGTAGAGGCCGTCGACCAGCCCGGAAAAGCGCGACGGGTCGTCCTGGGAGAACACGCCCGAACTGATGGCTTGCAGTGCCTGGGCCAATTCGCGCGATCCTTCGATGGTCTGCCGCGGCGTGAGGCCTGCCGCGCGCATGTCTGACACTTCATGTGCGGTAAGGCCGAAAATGACGATGTTGTCGTCGCCCACGCATTCCTTCATCTCGACATTTGCCCCGTCGAGCGTGCCGATTGTCAGCGCCCCGTTCAAGGCGAACTTCATGTTGCCGGTGCCCGACGCTTCCATTCCGGCTGTCGAGATCTGCTCCGACAGGTCGGCTGCCGGAACCATGACCTCGGCGAGGCTGACATTGTAGTTGGGGATGAAGACGATCTTGAGCAGGCCGCGCACTGCGGGATCGTTGTTGATGACGCGGGCCACGTCGTTGGCGAGCTTGATGATCAACTTCGCATTGTGATAGCTCGGTGCCGCCTTGCCGGCAAAGAACTTCACCCGCGGCACCCAGTCCCGTTCCGGATGGGAGCGGATCTGGTCGTAGAGGGCGATAGCCTCGACGATGTTGAGAAGCTGGCGCTTGTATTCGTGGATGCGCTTGATCTGGATATCAAACATGGAGGACGGATCGACCTTGATGCCCATGCGTCGCGCCACCAGATTGGCCAAGCGGACCTTGTTGGCCCGCTTGACTTCGGCGAAACGGGCGCGGAAAGCGCTGTCGCCGGAGAACGGGTCGAGCGCCCGGAGTTGCTCGGCGTCATCCATGAAGGCGTCTCCGATGGTCTCGCGGATGAGCGAGAAAAGCGACGGATTGCACTGCATGAGCCAGCGGCGCGGCGTGATGCCGTTGGTCTTGTTGTTGATCCGGTCCGGATAGAGCCCATGCAGGTCGGCAAAAACCGTCTGCTTCATCAGTTCGGTGTGCAGCGCAGAGACCCCGTTGATGGAATGCGAGCCCAGGAAAGCGAGATTTCCCATCCGAACCCGCCGGTTCCCGGCCTCGTCTATGAGCGAGATTGAGCGGATCTGTTCGTCGCTGTAGCCGCGTTCCTTGTAGGCGAAACGCAGGATCTTGGCGTTGATGGCATAGACGATCTGCATGTGGCGGGGCAGCAGCTTCTCGAACAGCGGAACCGGCCAGCTTTCCAGCGCTTCTGGCAGCAGAGTGTGGTTGGTGTAGCTGAAAGTCTTGCGGGTGATGTCCCAGGCAAGATCAAAACCCAGCCTGTGGACGTCGATCAGGAGGCGCATGAGTTCTGCCACAGAGACGGCCGGATGGGTGTCGTTGAGCTGAATGGCAGCCTTGTCGGGCAGCGTGCGCAGGTCGCCATACTGCTGGAGATGACGCCTGACGATGTCTTGCAGCGATGCCGAGGAGAAGAAGAATTCCTGGCGCAGGCGAAGTTCCTGCCCTGCTGGCGTTCCATCCGCCGGATAGAGCACGCGGGCGAGCGCCTCCGCCTTGTTGCTGTCGCGCAGCGCCCCGATGTGGTCGCCGGCATTGAAGGCGTCGAGCAGGATCGGATCGATGGGCTGGGCGGTCCAGAGGCGAAGCGTGTTGACCCGTTTGGCGCGCCAGCCGACCACAGGCGTGTCAAAGGCGGTGGCAATAACGCGTTCCTGGGGTCTCCAGATGCAGCGCTGCGTTTCGACACTGCCATCGCCCACGGTGTCGACGGTGCCGCCGAAGCCGATTTCATAGGCACTTTCGCGCCGCTCGAACTCCCACGGATTGCCATGGGCGAGCCATGTTTCAGGCAGCTCAACCTGCCAGCCGTCACTCATCTGCTGGCGGAACAGACCGTGGACATAGCGGATACCATAGCCATAGGCGGGAACGTCAACCGAGGCCATCGATTCCATGAAGCATGCGGCCAGACGCCCGAGACCTCCATTGCCCAATGCCGCGTCGGGCTCGAGCGCCGTCACTGCGTCAAAATCGACGCCCAGCGAGGCGAGCGCCCCGCGCACCTCGTCGAGCAGGCCGAGGTTGGACACAGCGTCGCGGGTCAGCCGGCCGATGAGGAATTCCAGCGACAGATAGTAGACCCGCTTGCCGCTGGTCTCGTAGGTCTTGCGGGTGGACTCCATCCAGCGGTCGATGATCCGGTCGCGGATCACAAGGATCGTCGCCGTCATCCAGTCATGCGGTTTGGCGAAGTTGGCGTCCTTGCCGATGGAATAGGTGAGGCGCTCGATGATTTCCGCAGCCAGCGTTTCCTGGGTGGAAACACGCGGTGCAGGGGACGGGAGGGTAACGGCGGCTGATTTGGTTATCATCAGTTTGTCCCTGCGAAGTGCCTGGGCCGAGCCTTGTTCAGATCACATCCTCCCGGCCTTGGTGGATTGAACTTGACATTCGGTGTTCATTTTCAGCGCGTCCCAAACCAAATGTCAAATCTGGTCCCCTGAAGCGTGGTCTCCAAAAGCATCGACGTGTCTGGAAGCAGGCCAGCTTCAAAAACAGCTCAAGCGCATCTGGCGAACTGGTTTTCATCCAATGCGCTCTCGTGGTGTTTCTGATGTTGACATGTGCTCTGGAAGGTGCGGCGGCGGGGTGCAAATGGTGGGTTCGGACCATGAGTGAAGCAGGCCGGACGATCATATGCAATAAATGATTTTCCGCGTCCTCTCCATCACTTAAATCAATTGGATTGACGACCAGAGCAATCAGGGATGAATGCACGGACTTTCATTCAGCCCCATCTTCTTTGTCTGTCATCGCGACATCGCCTGTTCAGCAAAATTGCCATCTCGCAGAAAAGATGGGGACACTCCGGGCGATTGTCATAGGATGACGGTCAGGCTAAACGCTGAAGTGCGCACGTGCGCCAGCCTGACTGCCTGCGGGACGCCAAGCTTTGTATCTCGAGATCGCCATCGTTCTTGTTCTCACCGTGATCAACGGCCTGCTTGCCATGTCGGAACTTGCGGTGGTCTCGGCCCGGCCGGCCCGCCTCCGCATCATGGCCGACCGCGGATCAGCCGGTGCCCGCAAGGCTCTTCGCCTGGCGGAAGATCCGGGGCGGTTCTTCTCCACCGTTCAGATCGGCATCACGCTGGTGGGTGTGCTGTCAGGTGCCTTTTCCGGCGCGACGCTGGGCGCGAGGTTGTCGGGCTGGCTGGAACAACAAGGCCTGTCGGCCGCCATGTCAGATGGGTTCGGTGTCGGCTCGGTCGTGGTGCTGATCACCTATCTCTCACTCATCGTGGGCGAACTTGTGCCCAAGCAGATCGCCCTGCGCAATCCCGAGGCAATTGCCGCGCGCGTCGCTCCGGCCATGCTGCTCCTGTCGCGCTTCGCCGCGCCGCTGGTCTGGCTGCTCGACAATTCCGGCAAGGTGGTTCTCAAGCTCCTGGGGAGTAGCGCCGTGTCGGATGAACGGATGACAGACGAAGAGGTCAAGACCATCATCGCGGAGGCTGAGAGTGCCGGCGTCATCGAGAGCGAGGAGCGCGACATGATCTCCGGGGTCATGCGGCTCGCCGACCGCACGGCCAAGGCGCTGATGACGCCGCGCCGGGAAGTCGAGGTCATCGATCTGGACGAAGACGTCGCCGACATCCTCACGCAGGTGGGCCAAACCCGGTTCACCCGTCTGCCGGTGCAGGACGGCGATGCGGACTCCATCATCGGCATCGTAGTGGTCAAGGACCTTCTCAACGCGATCATCAGCAAGACCAGCGCACCTGACATCCGCGCCTTCTTGCGCAAGGCACCCGTCGTCACCGACAATTCCCGCGCGCTCGATGTGCTCAAGGCGATCCGCGCCGCGCAAGTGCATATGGCGCTTGTGTTTGACGAATACGGTCATTTTGAAGGCGTCATCACATCGGGCGACGTGCTCGAGGCAATCACCGGCGTTTTCGAGGACGAAGACGAACCCGCCATCGTCACCCGGGCGGATGGCTCGTTCCTTGTGTCCGGCTGGATGCCGATCGACGAGTTTTCCGAGCGGATCGGGCTTCCTCTCAGCCGGGCCGGCGACTACGAGACGGTTGCGGGCTTCATCCTGAACACGCTCAACCGCCTGCCCGAAGTGGGCGAGACGTTCTCCGAGAAGGGTTGGCTCTTTGAGATCGTCGACCTTGACGGCCGACGTATCGACAAGGTCATCGTGTGCAAGGACGGCTGAGGCGTCAATCGCAGCCGCTGCCGTCGCGGTCCCGAAAGTTCGGTTCATTGCAAAAAAAATCCCGAACCCTGCGACGGAAGTGTCAGTTCGCCGTCCAGGCCACCGCTCCGCCTGTCGGCTTGAGGATGGAGAATCCGTTGGCGGGCACTGTCTCCCAGGCACCCGCGGTGCCATCGGGCCACAGGACGCGGACATCGGCTGCAGCGAAGGCGCCAAGGCCGAAATGATGCCAGCCCACATGGCCACCCGCATGGCCGCCACCGGCCGTGATTTCCCGGCGCAGGGTTCGTTCGCCCAGGCGGACCTCGATCCATGCGCCGATGGCATCGCGGTTGACATCGGGTTGTTCAAGCCGGAGCTGCAGCCAGTTGCCCGCCCCTTGCGTGACGTTGCGCCATATCTCGGCACTTTTCCAGCGATTGACCACTACCAGATCGACCCGACCGTCGAGATTGAAATCGGCGAGCGCGCCGCCGCGCGCGATGTTGAAGCTGGCGACGCCCGCTTTTTCCGAAACTTCCAGAAACTGGCCGTCCTGCGTCTGGACCAGCAGGTTGTTGGGGTCGTTGAGCGCAAAGTCGGGCATTTCTGCGACATTGCCCTTGGCGACGAAAAGATCGACGCGGCCGTCATTGTTGACGTCCTCGAACTGCGCGTGCCAAGCGGTGCTGGGCATGATCTCGCCTCCCGCATGGGGCCGGTGGGCGGTCACGCCGCGGGCCAGCGCAACATCGATGTAAGTGGGCCGGGCAGGGCCACTCTCAGGCGCTTCGGCGAGGGTCTGGAGCTTGTTGTCGGCCATGCTGGTCAGGAAATACTCAGGATAGCCGTTGAGATCGAGATCATAGCTCGCAATTCCCATGCCCCAGATCTTGAGCGGTTTCCAGCCGTCGGCCTGTGTGGCCGCCCGTGGCGGCGAGCCGGGTTCGAAGACCCAGAGCTGCTCCTGGCCGCCTTCGTAGTATTCCCGGTCGTTGGACACTCTGAGTGCGGGGGTTCCCGACCGGTTCCAGTCGGTAAACAGCATTGACAGCGGGCAGTAACTCGGTTTGAGCGCCAACGGCTTCGCAAAGCGCTCGCCCGAAGCCGTGGGGCGGTGCAGCCAGTTGTCGTCGCACGATCCCCAGGGCGACATCTCCTCAAAACGGTCGATGTAGTTGCCGATGGCAAGGCTGGGCCAGCGGCTGCCTTTTTCCCAGGTGGCTGCAAATGCGGTCGACCATTGGTTGCCGCCCGCAAAGGCCCAGGCTTCATTGGCGCGCTCAAAGCGGCAGCCGCCCAGTCCCTTCATGACCACGTTTTCCCCCACCCGCAGAAGAACGAGATCGGTGTGGCCGTCGCTGTCGACATCAAGCGGGTAGGCGCCCGCCACCGCATCAAGCTCCAGCCCGCTCGGTTCGGCGGCAAAGCGCAGCTCGCCGCCCAGGGCGCTGATGTTGCGGTAGAAGGTCGCCTTGGCCGCGCCGCCTGCCAGCAAAAGGTCCGGTCGTCCATCGTCGTTGCAGTCGAAGGCCGCAGCCCCGCCGCCGACCATGTATTCCCAGTCGCCGGCATAGACCGAGGCGATGGAGGACGAGGCAGTCTCGTCGACAAACAACGGCTGGACGGGCGCGTCGGTTGCGCCGACGCCGCAAACGCCTGTGAAGAGGATGGCACTGGCAACGCCAACCCGGAGCGCGACTTTCAGCATGGTCTACTTCCTGGTCCTGAGGGAAGCGGCAAAGGCACCGATGCAGCGGCCTTGCTCAAGCCCGCGCTCGATGGCGCTCCGAAAATGAATGCCGCCATAAAGCCGGGAAATGCCCGCCTCCTCGGCTGCCGCATTGAAACTGGCGAAATGGCGGTTGGGGAGGCCGTCGCGCTCGTGGGTCTTGTCCTCAAAGGCGACGTTTTCGCCGAGAATAGAGGTCAGGACAGTGGCTGCAGCTGCCGATAGTGTGCTGTGGCCGCTGGGATATTCGGGGAAAGGCGGCGTGGTGAGCAAAGGCTCCCATACCGGGTCAATGACACGGTGGATATAGGTCACGGGTCGCAACAGGTCGAATTCGAACTTTGCGTGCCAGCAGCCGATGAAGGCATCCGCCGTGGCAATGGAAAGCCGGGTCATGGTGTCGACGCTGGTTTCAAGGTCGAGCCCGTCACGCTCGATGATCTGCAAGGCGATGGCAATCCAGTGTCCGGGCGGTGTGGGCGAGAGCATCGGATCATCGGACCAGAAGCGGGCGATGGCGCTCTGGTCAGGCGTCAGCGCTTGCGTAACCGTAAAGACCTCATCAGCCTCCTTGTAAAACTCGCTGTCCGGATTTTCGCTGTAGGCAGGGGGAGCGGGGAGGGGACAGGACGCTCCATCCGGCATCGCGAAGGTCCGGTTTTCGCCCCAGCGCGGCAGGAGCGGCATCTGCTGCTGGCGCACCAGGCTGGTCGGCACCCAGCTCGACTTGTCCGTTCCCAGCCGGTGGTCGAGTGGAAACCCCATATTGACCACCTTCGCACCGCCGTCCTGGCGCGACCAGGTGAGCACATGGTCGGCAACGCGCAGGCCGTAATCCTGGCTGCGGGCGATGACATCTTCGGGCAGTCCAGCTGAAACCCTTTCGCGCATCCGGCGCTCCATTGCCTTGAGCGCCCTCTGGCCCGTGGGGCCGGTGTTGGAGAACAGATCGAGCGCCACCCTCGCCATTGCCGCGTGCAGAACCACGGTATCGTCATAGATCGCAGCCCGCTCGCGTGGCGGCGTCTCTCCGAGATCGTTGAGCTGACCGCTGAGCGAGATCAGGTGATCAGACCCGGTTGCCAGCGATTGAAAAGCGGCGATGCCGACATAAGCCAGGGACCGACTTGCCACGGGGGGTGAATAGGTCGGCGTGTGCCGAACCAGCTCGAGAATGAGCCGGTACCAGTCGGTCATCGCCGCCCGGGTCGCCGCCTTATCGGCGCCTGCCGCGGTCACCGGCACAAAGCCCGCAAACAGCGCGACGACCAACACGGCTGCGGCCTGACGTAGCATGATCATGGGCACTGTCTCCTCGCGCTGACGGGTGCGTCTGCTTTGGCCTCTCGGGGCATTTTCGGGCCTGTGCTGCCGTCAAGCGGCGACGAACCCTGCAGCCTGAACCAGAGGCACCATCTCCGGAGCCGTAACATGGCCGAAAGGCGGGCGGCAAGCCGGGTAGCGCGAACGGCTCGGTCAGGAACGGGCTGGATGGGGTCCGGAACAAACCGGCAGAGCCGGGTCTGGCGGCCTTTGTCTGTCAGGAAACAAGGAGATCGAATGGTGGGCGTAACAGGGATTGAACCTGTGACCCCTACAATGTCAATGTAGTGCTCTCCCGCTGAGCTATACGCCCATCCGATCCCGGCCTTACACCACACAAAGCCCATGGGCGTCAATATGGTTCAAGATGCATTTTTGAGCGGTATGGCGTCCCGGAGCCATGACGTCAGGCGGCCAGCATCTTGTTCACTTCGTCGACCAGATCGCGCAGGTGGAAGGGTTTGGACAGCACCTTGGCGTTGCGCGGCGCCTTGGAATCGGGGTTCAGAGCGACCGCTGCGAAGCCGGTGATGAACATGACCTTGAGGTCGGGGTCGAGTTCGGTGGCGCGGCGCGCCAGTTCAATTCCGTCCATCTCAGGCATCACGATGTCAGTCAAAAGCAGCGTGAACGGTTCCTCGCGCAGGCGATCATAGGCGCTGGCGCCGTTGTCGAAGGAGCGAACTTCGTATCCGGCCTTTTCAAGCGCCTTTACGAGGAAGCGGCGCATGTCGTGGTCGTCTTCCGCGAGGAGAATTTTCGGCGTCATGCTGGTGTCCAACTCTGGAATAGCTGTGCGGGAACAGTCTTGTCACCCATCCATGCCCCATTCCAGTAAATATACGGTGAACGGATCGCGTGGCGCGCGCAGCTGTGTCCCGCAATGGGTGCGGGCGGACTGGACAGCCAGCGTAGCAACTGGCAACATAAATGCGGCAAAGCAATGACGGCGGGAAAGTCGGGACATGCAGGAACAGGAAGCCCAGCCCTTGGCTGAACCGGATGGATATCCACTGTTCGAGATCCGGCGACCCGTCAACCAGACAGAGCCTTTCGTGTTCAACTCGCCGCATTCCGGTCGTTGTTACAGCGCCGCCTTCATGGCCCAGTCCAAGCTTGACCGGACCTCGATCCGCCGATCCGAGGATCATTATGTGGACGAGCTGTTCAGTGCAGCCACGAGCCTTGGCGCGCCGCTGCTTGCGGCAAATTTCCCCCGCGCCTGGCTCGACGTCAACCGCGAGCCCTACGAACTTGATCCACGGATGTTTGATGGGCCGCTGCCGCCACAAGCCAATATCGGTTCTCTGCGGGTGGCCGGCGGGCTCGGCACCATTCCGAGACTGGTGGCCGAAAACATGGACATCTATCGCGGTCGGCTGAACGTCGAGGAGACACTCGGCCGGATCGAACGCGTGTACCGCCCCTACCACGCCAGCCTGAGACGGCTCATCGCCCAGACCCATGTCAAGTTCGGCAAGGCGATCCTCATCGACTGCCATTCGATGCCGGCGAGCGTGCGCATCTCGGCCAGCGGACCGCGTCCCGATTTCATCATCGGCGACCGCTACGGTGCCAGCGCCGCTCATGACCTGTCGCGCGCAGCCGTCCAGATCCTGTCCGACCTCGGCTACGAAGTGGTGCGCAACAAACCCTACGCAGGCGGCTTCATTACCGAACATTACGGACGCCCGGCCCGCGGGCTTCATGCGCTTCAGATCGAGATCAACCGCGGGCTTTACGTCAACGAGCGGACGCTGGAAAAGAATGCCGGTTTCACCGCATTGCGGATCGATCTTGCCGAGTTTACCGACCGCCTGATGGCCCATGTTCGCAGCCACGCGGGCGAGAACAGGCTTGCGGCCGAATAGCCAGTGACCGCGCTATCGGTCTCTGCTGCATGGTGTCCTTGATTGGTACCGGCCTACAGCGCCGCAGCGTTTGCCAGAGTCTGTTGCGTGTCACAAAACAAGGCAAGCGCTGGAGCCCGGGTGTACAGTGCAAAAAAAACCGCGCTCGGAAGCGCGGTCAAGTCTAGGGAGGAAACGCCCAAGGAGGGCATTTACAGTCAAAGACTGTAAAAACTATCTAATGTTGCGTTGCACCATTGTCAACCACCCGGGGTGCGAAATTTTTGCAGTTGCGAACAGAACTCTGGCGCGCGACAAGCCCAGCCGCACTTCCGGACCTTTTTGATGGCCCGGACCTTTCTGACGGCCCAGACCTTTCTGACGGCCCGGACCTTTCTGACGGCCCAGACCTTTCTGACGGCCCAGACTTTTTTGTTGGAGTTGACCCCGTCCGCTCGTTTGGTGCTGCGGTTGACGAACGGATCGATTGCCGCCACACCCGTATCGCTGCCGATACGGAGTTGATCCATGCTGCCTGACCTCTCCTTCTTTGACGAGATCGCGGACGCCGCCGCACGCGAGACATTGCCGCGCTTCCGGGTTTCCGTTTCCGTCGACAACAAGTGGCAAACCGGCTTTGATCCCGTCACCGAGGCGGACCGGGAGGCTGAGCGGGTGATCCGGACGCTGATCACCGCGCGCTTTCCCGATCACGGAATTCTCGGCGAAGAACACGGCGATGTCGGGCTCGACCGGGAATTCGTCTGGGTTATCGACCCTATCGACGGAACGCGCGCCTTTATTTCCGGACTCCCGGTCTGGGGAACGCTCGTCGGTCTGTACCACCACGGTCGGGCGGTGATGAGCATGATGGATCAGCCGTTCACTGGCGAACGCTTCATGGCTGGTCCGGACGGCGCGTTCCTGTCGCGCCAGGGCCGGCGGGAGCGGCTGCAGACACGCAAGAGCCGCAGCGTCGGGCAGTCCATTCTCATGACCACGACGCCGTATTTCTACACTGGCGCACTCAAGGCTCCTTACAAGGCGCTCGAGGATGCGGCCCAACTCGTGCGCTACGGATGTGATTGCTATGCCTTCGCCATGGTGGCGGCCGGCCATGTCGATATCTGCGTGGATGCCGGGCTCAAGGCCTATGACGTGGGCGGACTGATTGCGCTGATCGAGCAGGCAGGTGGGGTTGTGACCACCTGGGGCGGCGGGCGGCCGGAAATGGGCGGCGACATCCTCGCTGCGGCGACGCCACAGCTACACCGCGAAGCCCTTGCTCTTCTCAACGGCGCAACGTGAAGCTCAACTTGAGGCGGCGGACCCGATGCCCTGGTCGGGTGGAATGAAGGCGTCGATGGCGGCCAGCGTCGCCAGTCGGTAGCGGTCGGCTTCTTGCAGAAGTTCGTGCCGCGCGCCCTCGATTGGGATGACGCTTCCCGCACGAAAACGGTTGGCGAAGGCTTCCACTGAACGAGGGCTGACGATCTGGTCCTTGCCGGCCGAAATCAGCAGTGTCGGGATGGCGATGGCATTGAGGTGTTCGACACGGTTGACCCGGGCGATGGCCTTGAGCATCACCTGCACCCAGCGAACCGTCGGCGGCCCGAGACGCAGGTCCGGATGGGCCGCATAGAGCCCCTGGTTGCGGTCAAAGCGGGTCTGGTCGCTCGTCAGCACGTTGTCAGGGAAAGGTCTCGGGAAGCGGTCGCGGTCGAATGTGATCCAGCCGAGGCCCGCAAGGCAGGCCACTGAAGTCAAAAGGCGGATCACCCAAGGCGGCGCTGGCTGCCCTGACATGTCGATGAAAGGCGCAACCAGAGCCATCCGTTCGATCCGGTTGGTCAACTGCGGTGCCGCCGACAAGGCGATCAGCGATCCCATCGAATGGGCGATGAGACAGAACGGAAGGCGTGTTTCCGGAAGCACGATGGTTTCGAGAAAAATCATCAGATCTCTCTCATAGTCGGCCATTCGGCGCACATGGCCGCGCCGCCGATCCTTGAGCAGGCGATCCGATCCGCCCTGGCCGCGCCAGTCGAAGGTCGCCACCCAGAGTCCCCGTCCGGTAAAATGCCGGATAGTCTCGTAGTATTTCTCGATGCACTCGTTGCGACCCTGAAGAATGACCACCGTGCCGCGCGCAACCGTTACGGTCGAGCGGAAGATCGCATAGCGCAACCTGCGGCCATCGAAACTGGAGAAATGACCTGCACTGTGATTGTCCGGCACCGGGGCGTCCGATGTCGACAGCAGAATCGGCGCGTCGGGTTGATCTTCGCTCATGACACAGGGATTAGTCCGGCACCTTTGCAGGGTCAAAGAAAAAAAGCCGGATCCGCGATCTGTTCATGACTTCAACACGCCTCTTGAAGAGGCCGAGGTGAATTCCCAAATCCAGTCCGCAGGTGCCAGACCGGGCCTGCTGATCCTGGCCGCCGCCACCAACCGGGGCGTCCATCGGGTCATGAACGCGCCCAACCGTCGCTCTCAAGGAGGACCACCATGCGTCACGTTGATTTTTCCCCTCTCTATCGTTCCACCGTCGGCTTCGACCGGGTTCTGACCATGCTCGACAGCCTGGCCTCGCCCGACCAGTCGCAGTCCTATCCGCCCTACAACATCGAGCGGACCGGCGAGACGACCTACCGCATCACCATGGCTGTCGCGGGGTTCGATGACAGCGAAATCTCCATTGAAGCCCGTGAACACGCGCTGACCGTCAAGGGCGAAAAGGCTGAAGAAGCAGACGCCCCGGGCAGCCAATTCCTCCATCGCGGCATTGCCAAGCGCGCTTTCGAGCGTCGCTTCCAACTTGCCGATCATGTGGAAGTGGTGGGGGCGTCGCTGCGCAACGGCCTGCTTCATATCGAACTCGTCCGGGAAATCCCGGAGGCCATGAAGCCGCGTCGTATTCCGGTCGTCAACGAGGCGTCCGCCACACCAAAGCAGATCGAATCCACCAAGGCCTGAGGCTTTCGCAAACCCACCGACCGTCGCATGGCGCCCGGCCCCACCGGGCGCCATTTTCACTGCGTGTCGCGTTCAATCGGCGCGCCCAAGCGGCCGCACAAAGGTCGTTGCGGTGCGGGCGGATGCTCGGCCGCGCGGTCGGTCAGGCCGGAGCAGCCGGGGTCGTCTGGCGTAACGCGGCGCTTCGGCCAAGGAGATGATCGAGCGAGAGGTATCCTGCACCCTTGACCACGATGATGGCGAGCGGAAGCACCCAGAGCAGCCGCTGATCGGCGACGGCGGAATCTGGCATCCGGTCAAACCAGACGCCGATGGTTTCGGCACCTACCTTGTGAACGGTGATGTCGACCAGCGTTTGCACGGCGATGAAGCCGATCATGCCGGCGGCGGCGATCCGGGCGAACAGACCTGCCACGATCAGAGGCGGCAGAAGGAATTCCCCATATGTCCCGAGTGTAACGAGGAAGCCCCATGGAAAGAACGGGACGGCGGTTATATCGTAATTGGCCGCTTCTACTGCGGGCAGAGCGATCTGGTAGTAGGCGCCGTCCGTGATCGAGAAGAAGCCGGCAACTCCATCGCCCACCTTCGTCCTGGCCGAGGCCAGGAAATAGCCCCAAAGCACGGCGGCGAAAACGAATCTGGCGGCAAGACCGAGAAACCAGCCGTCGAGCGCCCGTTCCAGGGCCATGAAAAAACGTCTGTGCAGGTTTGCAATCGAGGACAGTGGTGCGGTCATAGGGTCCCCCTCAGGACGATGAATTGGCGCAGGCGGTGAAAGCACCGGCCTCCAGCATGGCGGCAATGGCACTTGGCAAATCGAACATAGGCCAGTCGGCCAACGTCTGACCAGCTGCCTCGCCCAACACGGCGCCCCCAGCGAGTGCCGAGAGAAAAAAGGCACCACCTTCCGGCAGATGTCGGAGAATGACACTGCTGTCGGGCCGTGTGATCAGACCCGCTTCCGGCTCGAGCGGCTCTATGGAAGACAGGGACTGGTCTGCCCGACTTGCCGCGACGATGGAGACGATGGCGTAGCGGCTTGCGACGATCTGCATCGCGGGGTGGGGCGTGAAGGTGAGGTCTGCAAGGCGGTCGGGCGCGACACGGCCAAGGTCTTCAGGATCGAGCGGATCTGCGTCGGCGGCATGGAAGCTGTCAAGCCAGGCGCGTTCCAGACGGGCGACATCGGGCAGATACACGAGGCGCGCGACTGGCTCGAAGCCCTCCAGAAAGGCGGGAAAATCGCGGCCATAGTCGAACAGCAGCGGCGAGGACGGCGGCGAGGCGGCAACATGGATTTGCGCCATGGCGCGAAAGAAGCCTTCGCCCACGAGCTTGCGGACAACGGGAAAGATATCGCCCAACGCCGTGACAAGGCTCACGGTGACAGTGTTGCGGTAGACGGCAAAACGCCGGTCGGCTTTCTTGCCGTGCGGGCCGACCACGCCGTGAGGCACTGGAAGGTCCGGGTCGATGAGGGCTGCGGCAAAGGCTGCGTCAGATGACAAGCCGAGTGGTGTGTCAGACCGATGCATGGCGGGAGCCAAGAAGTGCGATGCGGCCGCTGGCGACGAGAATAGCATCCGCCGCCTGGGCCTCCCGGCGAAGCACCGGCCAATCTGGGACATCGTTATCCCATTCGATGACAGTCGGCACAGCCCCGATCTGGCTGATGACGATATCATAGAGCGCCCAGACGTCTCCGCAAACCGGCCGGTCATGGGCGTCGATGAGCAGCCGCTCCCCCTCGTCGTCGATGTCTTCGGCGTGCCCGGCGAGGTGGATTTCCTCCACCAGTTCGAGCGGGAAGTCGTAGAGATAGTTCATCGGCTTGAAGCCGTGATTGGTGGCCGAAACGAAGACATTGTTGATGTCGAGCAGAAGGCCGCAGCCGGAGCGGTGGGCGATCTCCGAGATGAAGTCGGTTTCCGACATTGTCGACTGGGCGTAGGCGACATAGGTCGATGGGTTTTCGATGAGGATGCGGCGTTTGAGCCGGTCTTGCACGCGCTGAACATGGGTCACCACGCGGTCGAGCGTGTCGCGATCGTAGGGAACGGGCAGAAGATCGTTGAAATAGGTGCCGTCATGGGTCGACCAGGCCAGATGCTCGGACACCATGCCCGGTTCGTAGCGGTCGACGACGGCTGCGAGGCGATCAAGGTGGCGCTGGTCGAGCCCCTGGGTCGCCCCGATGGACAGGCCTACGCCATGCACGGACACCGGAAAGCGGTTGCGGATCGCGGTCAGCGCCTTGTGTGCCGGGCCGCCGTCTCCCATGTAATTTTCGGCATGGACCTCAAGAAATCCCACCGGCCAGGGATCGGCGAGAATCTGGTCCACATGGTCGCCCTTGAGGCCCGCTCCCGCGCGAGGCGGAAGCGGCGCTTTGGAAAAACGGGCGTGAGAGATGTCCGGGTACCGGGTCTCGGTTCGGGTCATGTCATTCACTCCCGTTGAGGTTGGCCGGTTTCTATCAGGCCGGGATATCGCGGACGAGCGGCTCCAGCGAGCCGGAGCGGCCGCCGTCCTTGCTCATCGTCACACAGGTGCCGGCGTCGACCAGCTTCCAGGCGTTGCCCTGGTAGTCGACCTTCGAGGTGCCAGCGCAGGTGGTGCCAGGACCGGCAGCGCAATCGTTCTTGCCGGCGAGCGAAACGCCGAAGCACTTTTCCTTGCCGGCCTGGGCCGAGACGTCGCCGGTGGAAGCAAAGAAGGTTGCGCCCGAAAGGGCCATTGCGACAGCTCCTGCGAGAGCGGAAGCGCCGAGAGCAGCTTTGTGGGACATGCGAGTCTCCTATTTGAGTGAAGTTTGCAGCCGGTGATGTGTTCCGACAAGCCAACCATCGCGGAATCCCCCATCAAGTGGAAATCAAGCGCACGTTATCACCCTTCACTTAGGTGTGAAGGGAAAGTGAACGCTGCGTTCACAGATCGGTTTGCTTGCTGCGGGTCAAAGCACCGCCTCGGCATTCGGGTCAGGCGAGCAGGTCGATGAAACGGTCCACGTCTGCGTCGGTGGTGGCGTAACTGGTGACGAGCCGGGCCAGCGTTTCGTTTTCCCCCAGCAGTCCCCGCTTGGAGCGCGGCAGGTTCCAGTCGTAGAACATCGCGCCCTGCGCCCTCAGTGCGCGCGCCGTGTCATGGGTGAGGATTGCGAAGGTCTCGTTGGCGGGTCCTTCCCACCCAAGCCGCGCTCCCGAGGATGCCTTGATGCCTGCCTGCAAGCGGGCGGCCATGGTATTGGCGTGTGTGGCGAGATCCAGCCACAGATCGGCTTCAAAATAGGCTTCGAACTGTGCGGCGATGAAGCGGCTCTTCGAGAAGAGCTGGGCGGCGCGCTTGCGGATGAACGGCAGGTCCTTGCCCATGGCCGGATCAAGGAAGACCAGTGCCTCGGCACACCAGCACCCGTTCTTGGTGCCGCCGAAGGAGACGATGTCGACGCCCAGATCGGCGGTCATGGCGGCAGGCGACAGCCCGAGCGCCACCAGGCCATTGGCAAAGCGGGCGCCGTCCATGTGCAGCGGCAGACCTTTGGCTTTGGCGATGTCCGAAATGGCGGCAATCTCCTGGGCCGTGTAGACAGTGCCGATCTCGGTGGACTGGGTGATGGTGATCGCCATCGGCTGGCCGGCGTGGACAAACCCCTCGGGAAAGCGGGCGATCTCGGATTTCAGGATCTCGGGATCGATCTTGCCATCTGGCCCGTCGACAGGAACGAGGCGCGCGCCGTGAGTGAAATATTCAGGCGCGCCGCACTCGTCTTCGATGACATGGGCTTCGCGGTGGCAGAAGCTCACGCCACCAGGACGGTTGATCGAAGACAGCGCCAGCGAATTGGCCGCCGTGCCGGTGCCCACGAAGAACACGGCGACTTCGCGGTCGAAGATTCGGTTGAAGGTCTGCTCGACCTTGCGGTCAAGGTCGCTGGCACCATAGGCGGCGGCAAAGCCCGCAGCATTGACATCGAGCGCGCGGGCGATGGCAGGATGGGCACCAGCCCAGTTGTCGGAAGTGAAGATCATGGCGGCCTCACGCGGCGGATGGAACGGGTTGGCAGCCTATCGCAGGTTTCCCGACAGTCGTGAAGGCTGGAAATTGAACCGCCCGCGACCTGATCATCCCAACGCCCCGACCGCCCAGCCCGGACAGTCACGGCGCGGCCGGCGCTGCGCAGGTTTTCGTCATGACGATGCGAGACCGCGCAAGAATATTTCGCCAATCTGCGCCCATGCGCCATATAAGACCGGAGACGGTGGGAAAGTTAACCGCTCTCTCTTGCCTTCATCGCCACATTCTGTCATAGAATAAGGAAATAGGACAGTAAGGCTGTCCTATTTCGGACGGACGGGCTCGAAGCGAGAGGAAACCGTCCGGTGTATGGGGCGAGACAGAGTTCATCGGGACGGCGCGGGTCGTCCTTGAATGCGAGATGAACTCCCCCACGATAGATGCGAGTGCATGCAGGCCCCGCAAAGTGACCTGCGAGGGCCTCGGACGATGCCAGAAGATTGCATGCCCGGACCGCTGTGTCTCGCGCCCGAAGCGGGTCGACGCGATGGTCCGGACCATCTTGCGAACCGGACCTGAAGGAGGAACGACGATGACGGATCTTGCGCCATCTGTGACACCAGCCATCCAGGCTGCGGCCAAAGTCGGAGCCGGTCGCACTACCGCACGCCCCTTCGGCATCCCCGAAAAACAGGGTCTTTACGATCCGCGCAACGAGCATGACGCCTGCGGCGTCGGATTTGTGGCGCATATGAAGGGTGTGAAGTCGCACCAGATCGTGCGCGACGGGCTTTTCATGCTCGAGAACCTCACCCATCGCGGTGCAGTGGGGGCCGATCCGCTGATGGGCGACGGAGCCGGTATCAGCGTGCAGATCCCCGACCGTTTCTTCCGTCAGGAAATGGCTCGGCAAGGCGTGACCTTGCCGGAACCCGGCAGTTATGCGGCGGGCTTCCTGTTCATGCCGCAGGACACGGCGCTGCGCGACCATCTCAAGACCATCATCACCGAGGTGGTGGCTGCGGAGGGGCAGGTTTTCATCGGCTTCCGTGACGTTCCCGTCGACAACGCGTCCCTGTCCAAGGCGGTTGAGATCCAGGCCACCGAACCCTGCCACGTACAGATCTTCATCGGTCGCGGTCCAGGCGTGGAAGACAACGAGACTTTCGAGCGCCGCCTTTTCGTGCTGCGCAAGGTCATATCCAACCGCGTCTATGGCGAGTCCGCAGGCAAGGACAACGGCTTTTATTTCGTGTCCCTGTCCACGCAGACCATCGTCTACAAGGGCATGTTCCTGGCCTATCAGGTTTCAGCCTATTACAAGGACCTCGCAGATCCGCGCTTTGAATCTGCGGTGGCGCTGGTTCACCAGCGGTTCTCGACCAACACGTTCCCGTCCTGGAAACTCGCCCATCCTTACCGGATGGTGGCCCATAACGGGGAAATCAACACGCTGCGCGGCAACGTCAACTGGATGGCCGCACGGCAGGCCTCGGTCTCCTCGCCGCTGTTCGGGGACGATATCTCCAAACTCTGGCCGATTTCCTACGAAGGCCAGTCCGATACGGCCTGCTTTGACAACGCGCTCGAATTCCTGGTCCGCGGCGGCTATTCGCTCGCCCATGCGGTGATGATGCTCATCCCGGAAGCCTGGTCGGGCAACCACCTGATGAAGCCCGAGCGCAAGGCTTTCTACGAATATCACGCAGCCCTGATGGAGCCGTGGGACGGGCCGGCCGCGGTTGCCTTCACCGATGGACGCCAGATCGGCGCCACGCTCGACCGCAACGGCTTGCGCCCGGCGCGCTACATCGTCACCAGCGACGACCGCGTCATCATGGCGTCAGAAGCCGGCGTGCTGCCGGTTGACGAGACCACCATCGTGACCAAGTGGCGGCTGCAACCCGGCAAGATGCTGCTTATCGACATGGCTGAAGGCCGGATCATCTCCGACGAGGAAGTCAAGTCGGGCCTCGCCGCCAAGCATCCCTACCAGGATTGGCTCGATCGTACTCAGCTCATCCTGGAAGATCTCAAGCCCGTCGAGCCGCGCGCGCTGCGCCGCGACGTGTCGTTGCTCGACCGGCAACAAGCCTTCGGCTACACTCAGGAAGACACCAAGGTGTTGATGGCGCCGATGGCGACCACGGGCCAGGAGGCGATCGGCTCGATGGGGACGGACACACCGATCTCGGCGATGTCATCAAAATCCAAGCTGCTTTACACATATTTCAAGCAGAATTTCGCGCAAGTGACCAACCCGCCGATCGACCCGATCCGGGAAGAGCTGGTCATGAGCCTCGTCTCCTTCATCGGACCGCGGCCCAACATTCTCGATCACAAGGGCGCGGCCAAGAAGAAGCGCCTGGAGGTGCGGCAGCCGATCCTGACCAATAGTGACCTGGAGAAGATCCGCTCCATCGGCCACACCGAGGACCGCTTCGACACCAAGACGCTCGATTTCACCTATCCGGGCGAGCGTGGGGCCGACGGCATGAAGGCAGCTTTGGACCGGCTGTGCGACCGCGCCGAGGAAGCCGTCACCGGCGGCTACAACATCATCATCCTGTCGGACCGGCAGCTTGGTTCAGACCGGATCGCCATCCCGGCGCTGCTGGCCACGGCGGCGGTGCATCATCATCTCATCCGCAAGGGGTTGCGCACGTCAGTGGGTCTGGTGGTGGAATCGGGCGAGCCGCGCGAAATTCACCATTTTGCCTGTCTGGCTGGCTACGGGGCGGAAGCCATCAACCCCTATCTTGCGTTTGATACGCTTCTTGACATGCACAAGCGCGGCGAGTTCCCACCGGAAGTGGATGCTTATGAAATCGTCGCGCGCTACATCAAGGCGATCGGCAAGGGCATTCTCAAGGTGATGTCGAAGATGGGCATCTCCACCTACCAGTCATATTGCGGCGCACAGATCTTTGACGCCATCGGCCTGTCGACGGACTTCGTTGACGCCTACTTCACCGGCACGGCGACCATGATCGAAGGCGTCGGCCTTGCCGAAGTGGCACGCGAGACCGCCGAGCGTCACAGGCTGGCGTTCTCCAATGATCCGGTGCTGGCCAACACGCTCGAGATCGGCGGTGAATACGCCTATCGCATGCGCGGTGAAGACCATGCCTGGACGCCGGATGCAGTGGCCACGCTTCAGCATGCCGTGCGCGGGAACGCCCAGGACCGCTATGATGAGTTTGCCAACATGGTCAACCAATCGACCCAGCATGTGAACGCCATTCGCGGCCTGTTCCAGATCCGTATGGCGGGCGACACCGGCCGTGCGCCAGTTCCCATTGAGGAGGTCGAATCGGCCGCCGATATCGTCAAGCGCTTCTCGACCGGGGCAATGTCCTTCGGCTCGATCAGCCGCGAAGCCCATGCGACGCTCGCTGTTGCCATGAACCGGATCGGCGGCAAGTCGAACACCGGAGAGGGCGGAGAAGAACCCGACCGCTACCTTCCGCTGGCCGATGGTTCGCGCAATCCCGAACGGTCAGCCATCAAGCAGGTGGCGTCGGGCCGCTTCGGGGTCACGGCGGAGTATCTGGTCAACTCCGACATGATCCAGATCAAGGTGGCCCAGGGTGCCAAGCCTGGCGAGGGCGGCCAGTTGCCGGGCCACAAGGTCGATGCGACGATCGCCAAGACCCGCCATTCCACCCCGGGCGTCGGTCTCATTTCACCGCCGCCGCACCACGACATCTATTCCATCGAGGATCTCGCGCAGCTCATCTTCGATCTCAAGAACGTCAACCCGGCCGCCGACATCTCGGTCAAGCTGGTCTCGGAAGTGGGCGTGGGCACTGTGGCGGCAGGTGTGGCCAAGGCGCGCGCCGACCACATCACGATTTCCGGTTATGACGGCGGGACGGGTGCTTCGCCACTCACCTCGCTCAAGCACGCAGGAAGCCCCTGGGAGATCGGCCTGGCTGAAACCCACCAGACGCTGGTGCTCAACGGGTTGAGGGCCCGGATCGCGCTGCAGGTGGATGGCGGCCTCAAGACCGGGCGCGATGTCATCATCGGCTCGCTTCTGGGGGCCGATGAGTTCGGCTTCTCCACCGCTCCGCTGATTGCGGCCGGCTGCATCATGATGCGCAAGTGCCACCTCAACACCTGCCCGGTCGGCGTCGCCACCCAGGATCCGGTCTTGAGGAAGCGTTTCAAGGGCGCACCAGAGCATGTGATCAATTACTTCTTCTTCGTCGCGGAGGAAGTACGGACGCTGCTTTCGGCCATGGGGTATCGCCAATTGGATGAGATCATCGGTCTGTCCGAACTCTTGTCGAAAGACGACATGCTCGACCATTGGAAGGCGAAGGGCCTGGATTTCAGCCGGATCTTCCACAAGCCGGAAGCGGCCAAGGAAGATACCTACTGGACACAACGTCAGGTGCATCCCATCGACAATGTGCTTGATCGCACGCTGATCGAGACTGCAATGCCAGCGCTCACCAAGCGTGTTCGCACCGCATTCGACATCGGGATCAAGAACATCGACCGATCTGTCGGTGCCATGCTCTCGGGCGAGGTCGCCAAGCGCTATGGCCACAAAGGCCTTCCGGAAGACACCATCATTGTGCGTTTCAAAGGTACGGCAGGCCAGTCATTCGGCGCTTTCCTTGCCCATGGCATTACTTTCGATCTGGAAGGCGACACAAATGACTATGTTGGCAAGGGGCTGTCGGGCGGACGCATCATAGTCCGGCCACCAGCTGCAGCGCCGATCAAGGCCGAGCAGTCCATCATCGTGGGCAACACCGTGCTCTATGGCGCGATCGAAGGGGAGTGCTATTTCCGTGGCGTGGCGGGCGAGCGTTTCGCCGTGCGCAATTCAGGTGCCATCGCAGTCGTTGAGGGCGTGGGCGATCACGGGTGTGAATACATGACCGGCGGGCTCGTTGTCGTCATCGGGGAGACCGGGCGGAATTTTGCCGCCGGCATGTCTGGGGGCGTCGCCTATGTGCTCGACGAGGCGGGGGATTTCGCCAGCCGCTGCAACATGGCGATGGTCGAGCTCGAGCCCGTCCCTGAAGAGGACGACATCCTCGAGAAGCTGCACCATCATGGTGGAGACCTTGCGCACAAAGGCCGCGTCGATGTGTCGGGCGACATGACCCGGCATGACGAAGAGCGGCTGTTCCAGCTCATCTCCAACCACATGCACTACACCGGGTCGGTGCGGGCCAAGGAGATCCTCGACAACTGGGCCGATTACCGTCCCAAGTTCCGAAAGGTAATGCCGGTGGAATACCGCCGCGCACTCGAGGACATGGAACGCAACCGCATAGGCATGGCGGCGGAGTGATCTCCACGATCACTTCGAATTCGGACTGGATCGCGGCTCGCCCGATCTTCACGTAAAAGGGGCTTGAACAGGCGAGGGCGTTCTGGGAACCAGTGTTTTCCAGGAGATGACCACGCCAATATTCAAGCGGGTTCCGACGCGCAGATGCGAATGGTCTCAGCGTCTGGAATGGCTGTCGTCATAAGTGAACAGGATTGCGACATGGGTAAGGTAACAGGGTTTCTCGAGATTGACCGGCAGACGGCGAAGTATCAGCCGGCGTCGGACCGGATTCGCCATTTCCGCGAATTCACCATCCGTATGAGCGACCAGGAGGTGGTCAAGCAGGCGGCGCGCTGCATGGACTGTGGCATTCCCTATTGCCATGGTCCGACCGGCTGCCCGGTTCACAACGAGATCCCGGACTGGAACGACCTCGTCTACAATAACAATTGGGAAGAGGCGATCCGCAACCTGCATTCGACAAACAACTTCCCCGAATTCACCGGTCGTATCTGCCCGGCCCCCTGTGAGGAAGCTTGCACGCTCAATCTCGAAGACGCGCCGGTCGCCATCAAGACGATCGAGCAGGCCATTGCCGACAAGGCCTATGAATTGGGCTTCATCGTCCCGCAAGCGGTCACCCTCAGGACCGGCAAGCAGGTCGCCATCATCGGTTCGGGACCGGCAGGTCTTGCCGCCGCCCAGCAACTCGGCCGCGCCGGGCACATCGTTCATGTCTATGAGCGGGAAAGCCGTCCGGGCGGGCTGCTGCGCTTCGGCATCCCGGATTTCAAGATGGAGAAGCATTTCATCGACCGGCGGGTCGAGCAGATGGAAGGCGAGGGCGTGACTTTCATCTGCAATGTCAATATCGGCGTCGACAAGACGGTGGAAGACCTGTGCGCGGCCTATGACGCGGTGCTTTATTGCGGTGGTTCTGAAAAGCCGCGTGATGTGGGCATTCCCGGCGTCGACCTGATCGGCATTCACGACGCCATGCCCTATCTCGTGCAGCAGAACAAGCGGGGGGCGCGGGAACGGGCGCCGAGCGTCGCATGGGAGGCCGCCGACACCATTCTCGCCTCCGGCAAGCATATCGTGGTCATCGGCGGCGGCGACACCGCGTCCGACTGCGTCGGCACTGCCTTCCGTCAGGGCGCAGTGCGCGTCACCCAACTCGACATCCGTCCGCAGCCGCCCGAAAAGGAGGACAAGCTCGCGGTCTGGCCCTATTGGGCGACGAAGATGCGCACGTCCTCATCCCAGGCGGAAGGCGCAGTGCGTGAGTTCCAGGTCGGCACGCTCGAAATGGTGGGTGAAAACGGCATCCTGACCGGGGTCAAGTGTTGCGAGGTCGACGAGCGCCGCAAGCCGATCGCCGGCACCGAGTTCGTCATCAAGGCTGATCTTGTCTTCGTCGCCATCGGCTTCTGCGGTCCTGACGAGGCCGGTGTGGTCAAGGAGCTTTCGGGCAAGCTGGATATCGATGTCGACAAGCGAGGGTCCGCCAATGTCGTGGCCAATGACAAGGATTATCGCACCTCGGTGGACAAGATGTGGGCGGCTGGCGACGTGAGACGCGGCCAGAGTCTCGTCGTCTGGGCCATCCGGGAAGGCCGCCAGGCTGCGCATGCCATCGACTTGAGCCTGATGGGCGTTACCGACCTGCCGCGGTAAGTTTTGGCACCTTGCCAGAGCGGCGGCCGCACTGTCTCGGGTTTGGCCGCCGCAGCCGTCATCGCAGTGGGCGCGTCCAGCGGAAATTGTCGACCCGGCCTTCAGGGGCCTCGGCCACAATGCCCTGGCCGACCAGGAAATCGCGTGGGGAACGGGCGAGTGCCGGCTGGGGAGGCGCAGCACCCAACAGCTCCGTACCGCCGTCAAGATCCGGGTCGGTCATGGCCACGGGGAGGGTTCTCACGATATCGACCGGTGCGTCGGGGGTGGGCGGCATCTGCATGTCCGGCAGATTTTCGGGACCCAATGTGGCAATGCTGGAATCGGCGGCGGCACCAAGCAGCCTGCGCGCGGATTTCTCGACATAAAACGCAAGCTTGCGTTTCCCGGCCGGTGTCAGGTTGATGCCATCGGATCCGCGCAGCCGCACTTGCTGGCCGCTCACGTCCGAGCCGGTGAAGACAAACTTCCCGTCCTCGTCAACGAAACCGTCCCAGATGTCGATGAATTCGGCTCCTGCGCGCTCGACTCCGGTGCGATAGATTCCGTTCAGCACCACCATGTCGTCGGTCATGGCGGGTGACTTGAAGGCGGGTACTCCGACCCAAAGCAGCGGTACCCGCCGTCCGACAATCGTCCGGATGAGCGCGTCTGTGCGTCGGCCATACTCCTCGAGCCAGACCGCCGACCGCACCGCTTCCCGCGCACCGTTGACTGACAGTTGCTGGCGGTCATTGGAGCCGAGCTGCACGATCACGATGGAGGGATTGATTTCGGCGATGATGGCGCCCGCCTGCCCGGGCCAGTCGAAGTAATCGTCCCGCACCAGGCCGGATGAGCCATTCGACTTGTCGATGACGACGACACCCGGCGATTCGGCAAACCTCTCCTTCAGGCCGTCGGAAAGTGCGTCGGCGAGGAAATCGCCGATAACAAGGATCCTTCGTGCGTTTTCAAGCTTTTCCACGACCGGTTTTGGCGGAACTGCGGCTGCGGCTGCGGACCGGCGGGGCTTGGTTGCGGGTCGGCTGGCGCGTTCCGGAGCAACCACTGAGGGGGCCGGTTTCTCGGCGCGGTGGCCGCCGCCGAAAAGAAGTTGAAGGATCGATTTGCGTTCCACGCGCTCCTGGGCGGCAGCTGGGGCTGAGGCCGAGACGACAAGGCAAAGGGCCATGAGAATGGCAAGCGCCACCCGCATGACAAGAAGCCTGTTTGATCGATCATGCATCGGTGCTCCGGGACGCTGCTGGATGTCGCATCCAATCGGCCTCGATTGAACGCAGCGGGCATGCCTGTCTTCAAGGAGTTACTGAGACCTGTGCGCGTCCAGAATGGACACGCGGCGGGGTAACTCGGAGCGATCCCTCTTCTGGCAGCGTCGCTCAGCGTTTCCGGATCGCCTGGAGAACCTTTTGCGACGGAATGCCATCTCCGGTCAAGCCGACTTGAACCTGGAAGGCGGCGATGGCCGCTTTGGAACCCGAACCGAAATTGCCGTCGACCTCGCCCTCGTAGTAGCCAAGCTGCTTGAGACGGGTCTGAAGTTCAAACTTCTCGGTCGTATCCAGTGTGCCCTCAGCGCGCGGCCAGCGCTGGTCAACCCCGCCGAAACCGGCGATCTCGTCGGCCAGAACACCGACGGCGAGCGCATAAAGATCGGAATTGTTGTAGCGCTTGAGCATGAAGAAGTTGCGCGTCATCAGGAAGGCGGGTCCAGCCGCGCCGGCGGGCATCTTCAGCTCGCCGCGCTCTTGCGAACCGGGCAGCGACTTGCCGCCGGGTCGGGTGAAGCCGAGCGCAGCCCATTGGGCGAGTGTCTTGGTCTGGCCTTCGTATTTTCCGGCACCACGGGGCGCGACGGCCTCGTAGCCCCAGGTCTTCCCGGTCTGCCAGCCATTCTTGCGCAAGAGATTGGCGGCCGTGGCGAGCGCGTCGGGAATGGAATTCCAGATGTCGCGGGTGCCGTTGCCGTCGGCATCCATGGCGAAGGCGAGGTAGCTCGTGGGAATGAACTGGGTATGGCCCATGGCACCGGCCCAGGATCCGGTCATTTCGCTGGCGCTGACGTCTCCCGACTGGAGAATCTTCAGGGCTGCGACGAGCTGCTGGCGGGCGAATTTGGAGCGTTTCTTGTCCGCATAGGCAAGAGTGGCGAGCGCCTGGGGGACGTAATGGAGGCGATCGGTCTTGGAAAGAACCTCGCCATAATTTGATTCCATCGACCAGATGGCAAGCAGAATATTGCGGTCTACGCCAAGGCGGCTCTCGATGGCTGCGAGCGTCCGGGCGTGCTTGCGCGCCATGTCCCGGCCTTTTGCCACCGTGTAGGGATTGACGCGCGAATCCAGATAATCCCAGGCCTTGGTGGTGAATTCGGGCTGGAAGCGGGCTTTTTCGATCACTTTCGGATCGGGTGCCGTTACGCCTGCAAAGGCACGCTCATAGGTGCTGCGCGACACGCCGCTCTTGGCGGCGGTGGCGTAGAAGCTGGCGACCCAGCCCTGGAACCCGGCATCGGCGCGCGCTTCGGCCGGGAAAAAACTGGCGGCAGCAAGCAGGGCGGTGGCCAGGATATTGTGGGATTTCATGGGTGAACGGAACATTTCCGGGCATCCTTCGTTCGAGCCAGAGCATGTTCCCGAAGATTTTGACGTTTTTCGGACTGGAACGGGCTCAAAAACAAAAAAAGTTGGCGTGCGTTCGGTGAACCGACTTTCATCGAAAGCGCACCAGGTGAGGGCGACAACAAGGATCAATCATGTCATCAAGGCGTCAACAAAACCTTTACCATGTTTTAGCGGTTCCCCAGACTTTTGCGAGAATCCAACACATGCGCCACAAGCCTGTCAGCGAAAAGGGCCGCATCGGGCGATCCTGACCGGCATTCATGATGAATGGGAAACTTCGATATGCACACCATCCGCAAGATCCGCAAAGCCGTCCTGCCCGTCGCCGGGCTCGGGACACGGTTTCTCCCCGCGACCAAAGCGGTACCAAAGGAAATGTTGACCGTCGTCGACAAGCCGGTGGTCCAATATGTCGTCGAAGAGGGGATCGCCGCAGGCATCGAACATTTCGTTTTCGTCACCGGCCGCAACAAGGGGGTCATCGAGGATCACTTCGACATCCAGATTGAACTTGAGGCAACTTTGCGCGAACGTGGCAAGACCTTCGAGCTGCGCCAGCTCGAGGACATGCTGCCCAGGGCCGGTGCCACCAGTTTTACCCGCCAGCAGGCCCCGCTGGGTCTCGGCCATGCTGTCTGGTGCGCTCGCGATGTGGTCGGCGATGAGCCCTTCGCCCTGATGCTGCCCGACATGATCATGCGCGATGCCGTCGGGTGCCTGTCCGGCATGGTCTCGCTGTACGAGAAAGTCGGCGGCAACATCGTCGCCGTTGGCCAATGCGAGATAGATCAGGCTCACAAATACGGTATTGTGGGCCGTGGCGAGGACCTTGACGGCGGCTTCCGCATCACGACCATGGTCGAGAAACCGGCCGAGGGAACAGCGCCGTCGAATTATTTCATCAATGGACGCTACATCCTGCAGCCCGAGATTTTCGACATTCTTTCCACTCAGGAACGAGGCGCCGGCAACGAGATCCAGGTGACCGACGCGATGTTGACGCTCGCCAATACGCAGGCCTTTTCTGCTTACGCCTTCGGTGGCGAGACCTTCGACTGCGGCGCAAAAGACGGCTTCATCCTCGCCAATGTGGCCTTCGCACTTGAACGGGCCGATATCCGGCCGCTGGTGGCCGATCGGATCCGGGCGCTTCTCAACGCCTCAGCCTGAGGCCCAGCCCGAGGCGAACCGTGTCGGCATCGGCGATCCCACTTTGGGAGGTGCGCTCGAATCCGATGTCGCCGTCGAGCGACAGATAGCGGTTGATCGACCATTCGAGACCCGCAAGTGCGGTCACCGTCGTCTGGTCGGAAATCGTGCTTGCGCGGTCATAATCCCGATAGGTCAACGAGCCCGACAGCCGCGCCACAAGGGCATTGCGCAATTCATGCGTCAGGCCGCTTGACAGCGTATAGGCGACCGAGCCGCTCTCGCCTGCCGCCGTCGCTGAGTCAACCGTTGTTGACAGGGCAGTGAAGACGTTGGTGCCGCGCAGCGGTGACCAGTTGACGCTGCCGTCCACGGTGAAGGCAGAGATGTCGGTGAGGGTCGGGTCGTCGATGTCGCGCAAGATGTAGCCCGCAGCCAGTTCGCCGCTCAGTTTCTCGCCGAGGTCGATCTCGGCACCAAGTCGACCGCGATAGGAGGTTGCCGAACGCTGGAAACCATTGGAATCCGTCTTCACGTCAAAGGTGGTGCGTTCCACGCCTGCTTCGAGAAAAGGGACTAGCGCGGGGGAGATTTCGAAGCCGACGCGACCGGTGAGGCGGCCTGACAGAGTGTCGCGTTCAGCACCGGAAAAGACGACGCCATTGCCCAGGTCGGCGCCCCCATAGATGGTCCGGGTCAGGCCGGTTGTCACGGTGCCGCGCAGCAGGCCTACCGAACGACCCAGTGAAACGGCTGCGTCAATCTCGTGAATGCCGGATTGAGTTTGCGCACCCGCCACCGCATTCGGGTCCGTCCGGCTTTCCTGCTCATAGGCGTAGCCGAGCGTCAGCGCCGCGGTCAGGTCATGGCCGAGATCGAGATCAAGCCGTCCGTCGATCGATGCAGTTGGCTCCTCTGCGCCGGTGCCCGAGAGGTTTTCTTCCCAGGTGCCGGTCCCTTCCACCGTCAACTGGTGCCGCGCCCAATCCGATTCGAGCGTGGCAGACACGGTGGTTTCCGAGAGCAGCCTTGTCGTCGAGGTGGTTGCGTCACGAAAGGATTCGTGGACGATCTTTTCGCTCACCGTCGGCCGCAGCGTCAGCCTGCCCAGCATGAAGCCGGGAACAGCATCGGGATCAGGTGGGTTGAGCGTGTTGGATCCCTCCACCGTTCCGGTGCGCTGGTTCTGCCGTCCGAGGCTTTCGCGGTAAAGTGCATCCTCCTCTGCGCGCAAGACCGCTCCGTCCACCGGCTGGTCGGAGAGGAATACAGCGTCGTCTTCCGTCACCGTGCCGGTGGTGCCGTCGAAAGCTTCGGTCTCGCCCGAAAGCCTGGCGGGTCGGGGCGTCGGCAAGGCCACGGTCTCGGACACCGGTAGCCGCGGCCCGGTCGGCAGAGCGAACCGGGCCTGGGCTGCGGTTGCCGATGGCGTCATGTTGGATGCGGTCGCGGGCGGCCTCTGGGATGGGGCAAGCCCGCTGTTGGCCGATGTCGTCCCGCGCAAGGCCAGTGCTGCGTCTGTCGTGGTGAGATAGGGCTGGGCGGCGGTGGATTTCGGCCCGGCGGTCGAGTAAGAGTTGGTCGTCTGGGCCATTGCCTGGCCCGCAATGGTGGCAAATACTATTGCCCCTGACAGACCCGCCCGGAGCGAAAGGGTCAAATGGCCGCAGTGGCGGCGCAGTCCCCGGTAGTGGTGGCGGCTTTCAAGCGACATGACTGGCCCGGCATTCCTGAAGTGTTGTCAAACCGTAAACACTTGTGGTTAACGCTTGGTTTCGAAGCCGGGCGGTCGCGTTCAAATCGGAGCCCGGTGGACAGGCAACCGGCAACGCGCTAATCGAGCCTGATGAAGACATCCGCACCCGCTCTCAGCGCGGACGACATCGTCCGCTCCGCCGCACGCACCATCAAGACCGAGCGCAACGGGCTCGATGCTCTGGTGGCCGCCATCGAAGGCGGTATGTCGGAGGCCTTTGCCCAGGCCGTCAGGACCATCAGCGCGATTGGCGGCCGTGTCATCGTGACGGGCGTTGGAAAGAGCGGCCATGTCGGGGCCAAGATTGCGGCAACGCTTGCCTCCACCGGCACGCCGGCGTTTTTCGTTCACCCCGCCGAGGCCAATCACGGCGATCTGGGCATGATTGCCCGGGACGATGCCATCGTCGTGCTGTCCTGGTCGGGGGAAAGCGCCGAGCTCAAGGGGATTGTCGCCTATTCGCGCCGGTTCCGGATTCCGCTGGTGGCCTTTACCGCTGGTGTGAGTTCGACACTCGCGCGGGTGGCTGACATTGTGCTGCTGCTGCCACGCGAGCAGGAAGCCTGCCCGCATGGCCTGGCGCCCACCACCTCCACGCTGATGCAGCTTGCCCTAGGGGACGCCTTGGCGGTCGCCCTCCTTGAAGCCAAGGGATTTACGGCGGGCGATTTCCACACCTTCCATCCGGGCGGCCAGCTCGGTGCCAATCTTGCCCATGTGAGCGACGTGATGCACACGGGAGACGCGCTGCCGTTGGTGCCCACCGGCACCAGCGCGCAGCAGGCAATCATGACGTTGTCGCAGAAGAAGTTCGGATGCGTGGGCGTACTGGACGGTGACGGCATGCTCATCGGCATCGTCACCGATGGCGACGTGGCCCGCAATCTCGGCCGCAACCTCGTCGGCGAACCCATTGATGTGATCATGACGCGCGCGCCCAAGACGATTGCGCCCACCGCGCTTGCCAGCACGGCGATGGGAATTCTCAACCGCTACAATATCGGGGCTCTGATTGTCACCGGAGCAGACCAGAAGCCGGTCGGCATCGTGCATTTCCACGATCTGCTGCGGATTGGCGTCGCCTGAGTTTCAGCTGCTTTGTTCGACTGTCAGGTCGCGCTCGGCGTGCGTGGTGACGCGCACACGCGTACCTGCCGGAAGGTCCGGGCCCCGCACCATCCAGAATGTGTCATCAAGGCGGATACGGCCACGGCCTTCCCTGATTGGCTCTTCAAGTGTCGCTGTCCTTCCGATGAGGCCATCCATGCGCCGGTTGAGCATCGGGTGGTCGCTGTCCTCGGCGCGCGCTTCCATCACGCGACGGCCGGCCAGGGCAAAGACCAAGGCAAGAACCGCAAAACTCAGCCACTGCACCTGCCATCCCCAGATTGCGCTGTCCCATAAAAAGAAGGAGACCGCGCCGATGACAAGGGCGGCAAATCCGATCCAGAGCAGAAAGACGCCCGGAACGAGGATTTCGAGCCCAAGCAGGATCAGCCCGAAAATCCACCAGCTCCAGGGGCCGAGTTCCGAGATGACGGTGGCAATCACGTCTGCGGCTCCTGCGCGGGTTCAGCGAGCGAACGGCGGACGACAGGGGTTGCGCGTGGCGGGCGCGGTGCGGGCGGTGTGTTGGCATCACCGAACACCTCTCTGGCGATCGCGCCGATGCCGCCCAGCGACCCGATCAGGGCCGAGGACTCAAGCGGCATCAGGATGACCTTCTGGTTGTTGGCCGAAGCAATCAATCCAAGCGCCTCGGTGTATTTCTGGGCGATGAAATAGTTGAGCGCATTGAGGTCGCCCTCGGCAATGGCGGCCGAGACGAGTTGTGTGGCCTTTGCTTCCGCCTCGGCCAGACGCTCGCGGGCCTCGGCATCGCGGAAGGCGGCTTCGCGGCGACCTTCCGCTCCCAGGATCGCTGACTGTTTGGCACCTTCTGCGCGCAAAATCTGGGCGTTTCGTGAGCCTTCGGCTTCAAGCACTTCGGCGCGCTTCTCACGCTCGGCCTTCATCTGCCGCCCCATGGATTCGACAAGGTCGCGCGGCGGCGCGATGTCCTTGATCTCGATGCGGGTGATCTTGATCCCCCAGGGCGTGACTGCCTGATCGACCACGCGCAAAAGCCGGTCGTTGATCGAATCGCGATTGGACAGAAGATCGTCGAGATCCATCGAGCCCATGACGGAGCGGATGTTGGTCATCGTCAGGTTGACGAGCGCGTGCTCGAGATTGGAGACCTGATAGGCAGCCTCGGCCGCGTTGAGGACCTGGTAGAAGGCGACCGCGTCGGAGGAGACGCTGGCGTTGTCGCGGGTGATGACTTCCTGGACAGGAATATCGAGCACCTGCTCCATGATGTTCATCTTGGCACCGATCCTGTCAAAGAAAGGCACGATGATGTTGAGCCCCGGGGTCAGAGTGCGGGTGTAGCGGCCGAAGCGCTCGACGGTGTAGGCGTAGCCTTGCGGGACCGTCTTGATGCCTGCAAACAGGATCAGGACGGCGATGATCACAAAAGCAATGACGGCTATGTCCAGTCCGTACATCGGTTCCAACTCCTCTGTTTCGATGCGGCTCCGATGGGACGCAGCCGCCTGAGAGGTAAGATGGATTGGCGGAAGTTGCAATCCCGCCGCACGCCGCCACCGTCCGGTTTGAGGCTTAGAGCCAGCCCTGCAGTTCGCGGCGGGCAACGACCTCGATGACCTTCATGCCGGCGGGGCTGTCGTTCAGGCAGGGGATGTGGGTAAAGTGCTCGCCACCGTGCTCGTGGAAGATCTCACCCGCCTCGCCTGCAATTTCCTCCAGCGTCTCCAGGCAATCGGAGACGAAACCGGGATTGATCACGGCGATGCGCTTGATGCCTTCCTTGGCCAGCCGCTCGACGGTCTTGTCGGTGTAAGGCTGCAGCCATTCCTCCGGCCCGAAGCGCGACTGGAAGGTGGGCATGAATCTCTCCTTGGACCAACCCAGGCGCTCGCGCACCAGCCGTGCGGTCTTCAGACACTGGCAGTGATAGGGGTCACCCTTCTTGAAATAGGACTGCGGGATGCCGTGGAAGGAGGACAGCACGATTTCCGGCTCCCAATCGAGCGTCGCCAGATGGGTCTCGATCGACTGGGCGATCGCCTCGATATAGACGGGATCGTCGTGGTAGGGCGGCACGGTCCTCAGCGCCGGCTGCCAGCGCATGTCCATCATGGCCTGGAAAGCCTTGTCGTTGACGGTGGCGGTGGTGGCGGCGGCATATTGCGGATAGAGCGGAAACAGAACGATCCGGTCGCAGCCTGCAGTCTTGAGCGCGTTCATCTTGTCGGGGATGGACGGCTGGCCGTAGCGCATCGCCCAGTCGACCATGATCTGGGGATGGGCCGAGAGGATGAGCCCAAGCTGGTCGGACTGGTTGCGCGTGAAAGTGCGCAGGTAGCTCTCATCGAGGTCCTTGTTCCAGATCTCTTCATAGGCCTTGCCGACCCGGCGCGGCCGGGTGTTGAGAATGATGCCGAAAAGAATCGGGTACCACAGCGCCTTCGGCCATTCGATAACGCGTTTGTCAGTCAGGAATTCCTTGAGATAACGGCGCATGGAGACATAGTCCGTGCCGTCCGGGGTGCCGAGATTGACGAGCAGAACGCCGATCTTCTGAATCTTGACCTGGGGATGTCCGGCGGGCAGCTCGCCGACCGGACGTGTCATTGCGTCAGCCAAAGTGAAATGGGAATTCACGTCTCGGTCCACTTCTGTAAATCGTCCGACCCGTTGCCGACGCCGGGAACAAAAAGACCTGAATGCCACAGGCACGAAATTTCGCGGCGCAGTTCAGACCCGTCTTCGCAATACGACAGTTCCGGGCGATCAGATTGCTGATCCCGCAACGTCTCGATCCTGCGCCCGATCCGATGGGTTTAGGGCATGAATGGCCATTTGAGAAGACTTTATGACAAAAAAGGGCCCGGGGAATAGCCGGGCCCTCTCGTCCAAACGGCAGGCTGAAACTCAATTGACCGGAATTACCAGCTTTTCGCCGATAACAAGGCCACGGGCAGAGGCGCTTGGATTGGCCTCTGCGATCTTCTGCCACATCTGCGGGTTGCCATAGGCGGCCTTCGCGAGGTCCCAGAAGGTGTCACCCGCGACGATGACATGCTCGCCTGCCGCTGCGGCAGCGGTAGGTGCCGCGGCAGGTTCGACCGCGATGGTCGGCGCGGTGGACATGATCTCGGTTGAACCGGCTATGGGTTCGGGCACTTTCATCTCGGCTGCGGCGGCCGGGGCTGTCTCAGCCGGTGCCGCCGGTGTCGCCGGAGCGGCGGTTTCAGGCGTTGCAGCTGGCGCAGCGGTTGCCGGTGCTGCGGCAGGTTCGGCCGCAATGGTCGGCGCGGTGGACATGATCTCGGTTGAACCGGCCATGGGTTCGGGCACCTTCACTTCGGCCGCGGGGGCCACAGTGGCCGGAGCGGTTTCAGCCGGTGCCGCCTGGGGAGTCGCGGCCGGTGTCACCTTAGCCGCAGCATCAGCGGCAGGTGCCATTGCGGCCGCCAGCACCTTGATGCGGCCATCGGTATAGGGCTTGTAGGGGGTGTTGGCCACCAGGTAGTCGGCCACCACCTGCTCAAGCCCGGGGCCGAAGTCATAGGCATTCTGGCCACCCGTGCGGAACACGTCATAGCCGTCACCGCCGCCGCGCATGTAATTGTTGGTGGTCACCCCGTAGAGCTTCTCGGGGTCGATGGCGGCGAAGGCATCGCCGTCCTTCACCATCACGTCCGACACCCGTTCGCCCGCCGGCTTGCTGGCGTCGAAGGCATAGCTCAATCCCGAGACCTGCGGGAAACGGCCGGCGGCTTCCTCGATCTTGCTCAGGCCATTCTCAAGAGCGGCCACGACGTCCGATCCCTTGAGTTCAAAGGTCGCCAGCGCGTTCTGGAACGGCAGCACGGTGAAAACCTCGCCCATGGTAATTTCGCCCGCGTCGATGGAGGCGCGCATGCCGCCGCCGTTCTGGATGGCAATGGTGACGCCCTGATCCTTGACGCGGTCGAGCATCGCATCGGTGACAAGATTGCCCATGGCGCATTCCATTGCCCGGCAGGTGTCCCGTGATCCATCGATTTCCGCGCTCGCCTCAGAGACGACCTTGGACATCAACTCCTGAATGGGCGCGCCAAGTTCAGTGACCCGGGCCGCGAAAGCTGCGTCCGGCACCACGGAAGCGTCGAGCAGATGGGGCTCGCCGGAGGCCGAGATCACCTTGCCCGCGTCGTCAAATGTCACGCTCAATTCGCCGAGATACTTTGAATAGGCATAGGCCTGCACGATCGGCACGTCGACGCCGGAAGGGTTCTTGACGAGCGTCGGATAGGGACCGACCGCGCCCTCGGCCGTGTTTGACAGCAGCGTGTGGCTGTGGCCACCCACAATCACGTCGATGCCGTCCACCGCAGCAGCAATTTCCTGGTCCTTGACGTATCCGACATGGGAGACAAGCACGATCTTGTTGACGCCCTCGGCTTCAAGCTTGGCAACGGCTTCCTTGAGATACTCGATCTCATCCAGGATCAGCACGCTGGAGCCGGGTGACGACGTCTCGACCGTGTCGGTGGCGAGCACCGAAACGATACCCACTTTCTGGCCACCGATCTCCTTGACGAGAAGTTCGTCATATTTGCCGCTGATGGGCGAACTGGCGCCGGAAATCGTGTTGCCGGAAATGACCGGGAAAGACGCCAGATCGAGGAAGGAGGCGAGACTTTCGGGACCATCGTCGAACTCGTGGTTGCCGAGCGCCATGGCATCGAACCCCATCTGGTTCATGAACTCGGCCACGTCCTTGCCTTTGTAGGTGGTGTAGAACAGCGAGCCCTGGAACTGGTCGCCCGCGTCGAGCACCAGCACATTCGAGCTGGCAGCGGTGAGCGCGGTGCGCCGCTCGTCGATCTTTGTCTTCACCCGGGCGATCCCGCCGAAGCACTTGTTCTCAGCCGCATTCTCGGCCGAACAGGTCGAATCAAAGCCGTTGATGGCCTCAATGCGGCTGTGCAGGTCGTTGATGTGCAGGATATCGAGTTTGAACTCGGCCAATGCAGTGCCTGCCGAGAGGCTGAAAATGGCCGCAGACATCAATGCACCCTTGAAATATGCGCTTTTGAAAGCTCCGTTCATGAAAATGCTCCTTTTTGAGATTTCGCATGCAGCGTCCGGCCCGGGACGCGTCGCGGGTGCAGCCTGCCATGTTTCATGGTTTCATTATCGGCTGCGAACTTCAAGTCCTGGTGGTGCGATTAAAGCATTCGCATCGCTCCACGTGTCGACCAGAGACATGAAAAGTCGGACCGGTTCGGTGTCAGGCCGAATAGTCCCGCTCATCGGCAATGACCTTGCCGTCGTTGAGAAGCGAACCGGGTTGGGCGACAGTGACCACGCCGCGCAGCCTGGTAAGCGCGGTCAGGGTCGCCGAGATCGCCGCCAGATCCGGCTCTGCGCCGTGGGAGGGTTCGATCAGCAGCGTCATGACATCGCTGTCGCCGCCCCGCGTGACCACGAGTCTGGCGCGCGTGACCTCGGGATGGGCAGCGACCAGCTGGGCGATCTGCTTGGGGTCGATGAACATGCCCTTGACCTTGGTGCGCTGGTCGGCGCGGCCCATCCAGCCCTTGATGCGCGGTGCCGTGCGGCCGCAAGGTGACTGACCGGGAAGAATGGCAGACAGATCACCGGTGCTGAAGCGGACGAGGGGATAGGCGGCATTGAGGGTGGTGACGACCACTTCGCCGACTTCGCCCTCCGGCACAGGGTCATCCGTGCCCGGCCGCACGATCTCCACGATGATGGCCTCATTGACGATCAGGCCTGGATGGGGTGCGTCCGCACCATCGGCGCTCTCATAGGCGATCACGCCGAGATCGGCGGTGGCATAGGCCTGCAGCACCGAAATGCCGCGGGCGGCATACCACGCACGCAACGTCGGGAACAACGCTCCACCGGAGACCAGGGCGCGCCGGATCGATGACAGGTCTGCGCCCGCCTCGTCAGCCTTCTCGAGAAGGATCTTGAGAAAATCGGGCGTGCCGGTGAATCCCGATGGCTTGAGCCGGGCGGCGGCGTCGATCTGCTGGTCCGTATTGCCCGCACCTGCCGGAAATACCAGGCAGCCCAGCGCCCGCAGCCCCTCATCGAGGAAAAAAGCGCCCGGTGTCATGTGATAGGAGAAGGTGTTCTGGACGATCTGGCCCTTGCGGAACCCCGCCGCAAACAACGCGCGCGCCGCCGACCACGGATCGGCACCCAGACCCTGCGGCTCCCAAACCGGCCCGGGCGACAGAAACACGCGGTTGCCGATAAGGGCGTCAGGGTCGGCAAGCCCGCCGAAAGGCGGGTTCGCCGCCTGCAGGTCCATGAGGTCGCTCTTGCGCATGACCGGCAGCGACGAAAGCGCTGCGCGGTCCCCGAACGACTCCCGAGTGTCCGTACCGAGCCAGGCTGCCAGCGCCGGCAATCGCGGCAGGGATTTCGACATCAAGTCAGTCAGAGCGGCGAACGTCTCACGCTCGCGCAAGTCGGGGTCGCGGATCTCGAGCGTATCGAAACAATCGGTCATCAGGGCCCTCCCAAGCCGCTCCGACACAGCGGGCTGCAAACGTCAAGCGCGGCGGAAGAGCGAGAACTGCGACCCCGTCGCGGAGGTGCAGTTGAGCTGCGCTGGAGTCACCAGCGCGCAATTGACCTTGGACGTGGTGTTCCGGAGCAAAGAGGTGATGTCGATCTCCACCACCTGGTCGGAGATGTATTGGTAGGGGCCTTCGGCGAGCAGCGAATTGGAATCGGTCGTCCGGGTTTCGAAGCGGCCACCGGCAAAGCTCGAGACGATCCCGTTGGGATCAACCCACTGCCCCTCTATGCCTTGCGGGCGGGGAGCGACCGGCGCAGTCGCGATCGTCTGGGTCTGGCACGCCGCCAGAAAGAGCGAAACGGTGGCAAGGGCGAGAGTGCGAGTGGTGGTCATGGCTGATCTACCTTCTTGTGCCGCGGTCCGGGCGCGCAGCGGTGTTCATGCGCACCGCCGATAACTCGCAACGGCAAGAAAAGTTGCGTCGGGCCGCAAAAAAACAATGCCGCTGCTGCGCGGCGAAAGCAAGGCAGTCACGGCGCTTTTGGCGGTCCGGACGGCCTTGCGGATTGCCATTCAGCGCGTCTCACCGCACCAGGATGTTGCGGAACTGCCAAGGGTCGCTTTCGTCGATGTCTTCCGGAAAGAGACCCGGTCGCCCGTCGAGCGGTGTCCAGTCGGTGTAGTGGCCTTCCACTGGTCCGAGATAGGGCATCTGCACTTCCAGGCAGCGACGATAATCCATCTCGTCAGCTTCAACGATACCTGCATTGGGGTTTTCGAGCGCCCAAACCATGCCGGCCAGTACGGCCGACGTCACCTGCAATCCGGTCGCGTTCTGGTAAGGCGCAATAGCCCGGGTTTCCTCAAGCGACAGCCGCGAGCCGAACCAATAGGCGTTCTTTTCATGGCCGTAGAGCAGGACGCCCAACTCGTCGATGCCGTCGACGAGTTCGTTCTCGTCAAGCACATGCAGCACCGGCTGCGCCGTTCCGCCGTTGCCGAACATTTCGTGCAGCGACAGAACCGCGTCATTGGCCGGATGATAAGCATAGTGGCAGGTCGGGCGGAAGGTAACCACGCCCTTCTTGCTGGTCACGGTGAAATAATCGGCGATGGAGATGGATTCGTTGTGCGTCACCAGGAAGCCATACTGGGCACCCGGTGTCGGGCACCAGCTGCGCACGCGTGTGTTGGCGCCGGGCTGCTCCAGATAAATCGCCGCCTTGCAGCCCTTCTTGTGCTTTTTGGCATTCTTCGGCTTCCAGGTCTCATGCGTGCCCCAGCCCAGTTCCGACGGTTGAAGACCCTCCGAAATGAAACCCTCCACCGACCAGGTGTTCCAGAAGGTGTTGAACGGCTTGGGATTGCGTGTGCGCTGGGTGTCGCGTTCGGCGATGTGAACGCCCTTGACGCCAAGCTTCTTCATCAGTTTCGCCCAGCCTTCGCGGTCGCCGGCGAGAGGTTCGGCGAATTCGATGCCCATGTCCTTGGCCAGATTGACCAGCGCCTGCTTGACGAACCAGGACACCATGCCAGGATTGGCACCGCAGCAGGAAACCGCTGTCGTGCCGCCGGGATGCTTGCGCTTTTCATTGCGGACGGTCTCGCGCAGGGCGTAATTCGTCCGGGAGGCGTTGGAGGCGGATTTGTCAAAATAGAAGCCGAGCCAGGGCTCTACCACGGTGTCGATATAAGGAACGTCGATCTCGCGGCACAGGCGCATGAGGTCGAGCGAGGAGGTGTCGACCGACAGGTTGACGCAGAACCCCTTGCCTCCGCCTTCGCTCAGAAGCGGGACCAGGAGCTCGCGGTAGTTCTCCTTGGTGACGGCTTCCTGCACGAAGCGCACGCCGTGCGTCTTGAGGAGGGCGGCGTCGGTGTCGCGCGGGTCGATGACCACCATTCGGCTCTTGTCGAACTTGAAGTGCCGCTCGATCAGCGGCAGCGTGCCGCGTCCGATTGATCCGAAGCCGATCATCACGATCGGCCCGGTGATCTCGCCGTAGACGGGGTGGGTCTTCTTGGCCATAGCAATGCTCCACGAATTTCAGGCCGACCTATGCGGCGGCGTAACAACGGCGGCGTAAACCACACTTTGGAGTCACAATAAAGCTGAATCAGGGGTGTCTGGTGGGGAAACCGGGTGAAAATGTTGAAATCAAACCGCTCGTTCGCAGCGCATCCTGTTGGGCGAACAAAGATCGCTGCAACTCCTTGACTGCATGCCCTGCAGCGGTGCGCGCCCTTTCAAACGCGCAAAGGTCGCTGTCATCCTTTCAATGAATGCATGTGCGTTCCGTTCAATCGAACCCGATTGAACGCGGCATGGATGGCAGCGCCGCGCACCCTTTCAGACGCGCAAAGGTTGCTGTCATCCTTTCAATGAATGCATGTGCGTTCCGTCCAATCGAACCCGATTGAACGCGACATGCATTAGCGGTCCATCTCGGCCAGCTCGTCGATCAGGCCTTCGAGCATGGTCAGCCCGCGAGCCCAGAAGCCGGGGTCGGATGCATCAAGGCCGAAGGGTGCCAGCAGCTCGGAATGGTGCTTGCTGCCACCGGCCCGCAGCATGTCGAAGTAGCGTTCGCGAAAGCCGTCCGGCGCGTTCTGATAAAGCGCGTAGAGCGAGTTCACCAGGCAGTCGCCAAAAGCATAGGCGTAGACATAGAAGGGCGAGTGGATGAAATGCGGGATATAGGCCCAGTAAGTCTCATAGCCCTCCGACAGCCGCACCGCAGGGCCGAGGCTTTCGGCCTGGACGTCCATCCACAGGCTGCCGAGATCCTCGGATGTGAGTTCGCCCTCACGGCGGCGGGTGTGGACACGCCGTTCGAACTCGTAGAACGCGATCTGGCGGACGACCGTGTTGATCATGTCCTCCACCTTCTGGGCGAGCATCGCCTTGCGCTCGCGCCGGTCCTTGGTCTCGGCCAGCAGCGCGCGGAACGTGAGCATTTCGCCGAAGACCGAGGCTGTCTCGGCGAGCGTCAGAGGCGTGGACGCCATCAGCGCGCCCTGTGATCCGGCCAGGACCTGGTGGACGCCATGTCCCAGTTCATGGGCGAGCGTCATGACGTCGCGTGGACGGCCCATGTAGTTGATAAGCACATAGGGATGTGCGGAGGGCACGGTCGGATGGGCGAAGGCACCGGGGGCCTTGCCGGGTCGGGCGGGCGCGTCGATCCAGCGACGGTCGAAAAACCGGCGCGCGATGTCGGCCATCTCGGGCGCGAAGTCATGATAGGCCGACAGCACCGTGCCGCGCGCCTCGTCCCAGGGGATGAGGCGGTTGGGGCTCTCCGGCAGCGGTGCGTTGCGGTCCCAGAATTCAAGCTGGTCGAGACCGAGCCACCGCGCCTTCATGGCGTAGTAGCGATGGGCCAGCCGCGGACTTGCCTCGCGCACGGCCTGGGCGAGCGCGTCGACCACCGACCTCTCCACTCGGTTGGCAAGGTGGCGGCTGTCGGCGATGTCCTCAAAGCCACGCCATCGATCGGAGATTTCCTTGTCCTTGGCGAGCGTGTTGGTGATGAGGGTAAAGATGCGGATATTGTCCTTGAACGTGGCCGCCAAGGCCAGCGCAGCGCTTTTGCGGCGGGCACTGTCGGCGTCCTGGAGCAGGGACAGCGCGTGTTCGAGCGACAGCGTCTCGCCGTCGACCTCGAAGCGAAGCGAGGTCATGGTTTCGTCAAACAGCCGATTCCAGGCGCTGTGCCCCGTCATGGCCTTCTCGTGGAAGAGTTGCTCGACCCGGTCCTCGAGCTGGTGTGGCCGGTCGAGTCGAAGATCGACCAGCCAGGGCCGGTAGTGGGCAGAAAGCGGATCGGTGGCAAAGCTTGCCTCCACCACGCTGTCGTTGAGCCGGTTCAGTTCGAGTGTGAAGAAAAGGAGATGGGCGGTGGCGTCGGTGATCGCGCCCTGGGTGTCACCATATATCTTCGCCGCTGCCGGGTCGGACGTATCGGCAAAATAGTTCAGCCCCGCAAAGGAGATGATGCGGCCCATCAGGTCCCCGATCTCCTCAAAGGCCGCGATGGCGGCTCCCAGTCCGTCCGCACCGGTGCTGCCGGCGGCTTCCGCAAGTTTGCCTTTCCAGTTGGCCTCGAAAACCACCGCACGGTCGAGCGCGGCTTTGATATCGCGACCGAACTCGGGTGCGCCGGCGCTCAGATAAAGATCTGCAAGGTTCCAGGATGGCAGCTCACCCAGGCCGTGCGCCGTCGCATCCGAGCCTTTCCGGGTCTCAGGGGCCATCGGCAGGGGGCTGTATCCGTGCATGGTCGAAGTCCTTCTGACGCGTTCTGGATCACGGTTTTGAAGCATTCCGGTTTTGCGGCAACGATCGGTAAAATGCAAACGTTTCCCGAAATCCGTTCTTCAGCCCTCGGTGCCATGGTGAGACAGGGTGGCGTCTGCCATCCGCATTGCCATTTCCAACACCAAGGGGTCAATGCCCGTGACCAGTCACATTCTTGTCGTCGATGACGACCCTGTCCAGCGCCGTCTGCTCAAGGCGGCCATCGAACGTGCGGGCCTTGTCGCCGAACTGGCCCAGGATGGCCGTGTCGCCATCGAACGGATCGCCGACTGCGGGCGTCCACTCGATGCCATCGTGCTTGATCTGGTGATGCCGGGCATGGACGGTCTGCAAGTCATGGACTGGATGGGGTCGCGCGGCATCACCGTGCCGGTGATCGTCCAGACCGGGCAGGGCGGTATTGACACGGTGGTCAAGGCGATGCGCGCGGGTGCTTTCGACTTCGTGGTCAAGCCAGTGTCGCCGGAGCGGCTGTCGCTGGCGCTGGCCAATGCGCTCAAGACCATCCGCAGCGATGTACCGAGGGTCGCCACGCAGGCAAATGGTTTTGACGCCATTGTGGCGGCGAGCCCTGCCATGGACCGGGTGCTGCAGCTCGCGCGCCGCGCTGCTGCATCCGATATTCCTGTGGTGCTCGAAGGCGAGTCCGGCGTGGGCAAGGAGATGATCGCCCAGGCGATCCAGTCGGAAAGCGCCCGTGCCGGCAAACCGTTCATCACCGTCAACTGCGGTGCCATTCCTGATAATCTCGTCGAAAGCATCCTGTTTGGCCATGAAAAGGGAGCCTTCACGGGGGCCACCGAGCGCCATTCCGGCAAGTTTGTCGAAGCCAACCGGGGGACGCTGTTTCTCGACGAGATCGGCGATCTGCCGGCGGACGTGCAGGTCAAACTCCTGCGTGCAGTGCAGATGGGCGAGATCGAGACAGTGGGTGCGCGCCAGCCGCAAAAAGTCGACATCCGTTTGATTTCAGCGACCAACAAGGATCTGATCGAGGAGGTGAAGGCAGGTCGCTTCCGCGAGGATCTCTACTATCGGCTCAATGTGTTTCCGATTCTCGTTCCCGCACTCCGGCGCCGCAAAGAGGATATTCCCCAGCTTCTGCGCCATTTCACGGAGCGCTTTGCTCACGCCATCCGACCGGGTCGCGAGATTGCGATCAGCGCCGACACATTCGCGATGCTGACCGCCCATGACTGGCCGGGCAATATCCGCGAACTGGAAAACGCCATCCATCGTGCCGTGGTCCTGTGCGACACCGGTGTGTTGACGCCGGATCTGTTTCCACAGGTGGCGGCACAGCTCCCGGGCTATTGTCTGGAAATCGAGACTGGCTTTGCCTCCGCCATGGCACGGCTTTCGGCTTTCGCCAATGCCGAGCAGATTCCCGTTTACCGCGCGCCTGCGTCGGGTTCAGAGGAAGGCGGGGTCGACCGCAGGCCGGCCGAAGCCGACGAGGAAGTGGACGCTTTCCGCCAGGCGCTCACCGCGGTCAACGCAGACGGCGAGGTGCGGGCCCTTGCCGATGTGGAAGAGGAACTGATCCGTTTCGCGCTCGGCTATTACAAAGGCCAGATGAGCGAGGTCGCGCGGCGGCTCGGAATCGGCCGGTCGACGCTGTATCGCAAGCTCAAGGACTATGCGATCGATCCCGACCACCCGGTCAGGACGCGGGGTGATCACGCCGGGAGGGCGGCGTGATCGGGCCGGGGAAAAACATCTTCTGAAATAAATTGTCAATTGCGCACCGACACTGGTTCTGGTTCATTCCTTATTAGGAGTTTGTTCACTATAAATGGCCCTGAACGGCACATCGGCCATGCCCGGACGGGTACAGGAACAGGACTGCCATTGTGTCACCTCATTTGCCACGCACTGCATGGCTAGCGACTGAAGCGGCGCCCGGGGACAGAATTGGCCAATTCGACAGGACATGACCGGAGTTTGACGGCGGCACTGACCGCCTGGGTCGCCAATGGATTGCGACGTCTGCGCCTGGTGCCGGCAAGGTCGGCCGGGCGTTTCCTCGTCGTCTTGTCCTGTCTGATCGGCTTCGGGTTGGTGGCGCCGTCGGCGGCGATGGCGGAGACGCGCACGCTCAAGCTCTACTATATTCACACCAAGGAAAAGGCCGAGATCGTCTTCAAGCGCAACGGCCGCTATGACAAGGCGGGTCTTGCCAAGCTCAACCGTTTCCTGCGCGACTGGCGGCGCAACGAGCCCACCAAGATGGACCCGCGGCTGTTTGACCTCTTGTGGGAAGTCTATCGCCAGACCGGGGCGAGCAGCCATATCAACGTGGTGTCCGCCTACCGTTCCCCGGCCACCAACAACATGCTGCGGCGCACCCGTGGCGGCCAGGCGGATAAGAGCCAGCATATGGTTGGCCGCGCCATCGATTTTTACATCCCCGGCGTGAAGCTCTCCAAGATCCGGGAAGTGAGCATGAGGATGCAGGGCGGTGGGGTCGGATATTATCCCTCCTCGGGTTCCCCGTTCGTGCATATTGACGTGGCGGGCGTTCGCGCCTGGCCCAGAATGACCCGTCCCGAGTTGGTCCGCCTGTTCCCGAATGGCAAGACTTTGCATCTGCCCGCCGACGGCAAGCCGCTGCCCGGCTACCAGACCGCTCTGGCTGAATACAAGAGCCGCAAGGGTGCCATCGCGTCGGTGGCTTCAGCCAATGTCGCTTCCGGCTCTGGGGCAAAGCGCTCGGGCGGCTTGCTTGCGGCCCTTTTCGGAGGGGGCGACGAGGATGAAGAGCCCGAAGCCATTGCCGCCGCCGCTCCTGCACCTGCGCCTGCGCCCAAGCGACAGGCCGAAGTGACGGAAGTGGCTGCGCTTCCGGGCGTGGACAGCCAGACACCTGATGCCGCTTTCACAGAAACTGCTGTGGCGAAAAGCGAAGTTCTTCTGCGTGTTCCGGTGCCTGCTCCGCGACCGCGCATTGAGCCGCAGGTCACCGAAGTGGCTCTTGCGCCGCCGGTGCCTGAGGCTCCGGCCCAGGCCGAAATCGAAGCGTTTGTCTCTGCTGGCACCGCCGAGGCGGCGATCGCGCAAGCGACTGAATCGCCGCTGCTTGCGCCCGGTCGGATCCGCGATCTCAGTGGCATTCGGGCGCCCGTTCCGCAATTCCTGGCCGAGCGGGCCGTCAAGCCCGAGCCGGTCCTGACGCAAACCCAGGTTGCGGCACTTGCGCCGGTCTCTCCCGTGGCGAAGCTCGAGACCATCCCCGTCCCGACGCTCAATTCCGCTGCCGCTCCAGCGGTAGAATCTTCCGGACCGCCAGTGGCCGAGATCGCCTCGGTTGCAACCGCCGCCCTGATCGAGGCGCTGCCTGAAATGGTGCCGGTGCCTGCCCAGCCGGTTGAGGTTGCCGCTGCGGTTCCGGTCGATGGTTTCGTTCCACTGCCGATCCGTCGACCCGGCGCGCGGGTCACGATTGCCGCCGCCGAGCTCGCTGTCTCCGATCTGGCGGTTGCCTCGCTTGAACCCGTAGGGTCTGTCCGGCGTCCGGCGTCCGTGTTCGAGACGGCCGCGACCCCAATCCGCAAGGGTGCCCGACCGAAGATCGGGAACGCTGACGACGGGCAGGTGAAGAGCGTGCGCACGGAGCCGAAGCTCACCGAAAAGATCATCTCCCGATGGGCGCTGGCGCAGGAAAAGGTCGCAACGCTGCCGATGGAAACGGCCAAGACCCAACGGTTTGTGACTGCGCAGCTCCGCTCGGCACCAAAGGAAGTCTACGCTGCGGGTTTTGCGCCGGGCGGTGGCGAGCTGCCGCATTCACGGTTCAGCGGTTCGGCCGTCAACTTCATCTCCATGGCGCGTTTCAACCAATCCAACTGATCCTTGAGGCCAGCCTCTGTTCTGACAGTCTCAGATCGGCCTGACAGTCTGGGCACGGCCGGTCAGTCATGGGTACCAGTGCAAACCCCTTGAATTCAAAGCGACTTGGAGAAATTCCAGCGAAAGCGGCACCGCTTTCGCGTCCAGAATTGCGTCAAAACGAGAGGAATAGCTCCAAGAAGTCACGCGTCTGACGACGTTGACAGCCGGAACTCGATGCGCTGTCGAAGACGCTTGCCTGGACGCACCACAGAGGTGGCAAAGGCTGGTTGGTTGGGCGAATCGGGCATGGGGCCAGGTTGAAGGCAGATGCCTGCTCGCGGCCAGGGTAGCCCGTCGCCTGTATAAACTGCCAGGCAAGGCTCCTCCGTCAGGATTTGCAATCGTCTGCCACTGGGGTGGTGGGCGAGCGTGCAGGCGGGCTTCAGCGGGGCCCCGCTCGCCAGTTCGAAGCACAGATCGAGTGCCTGTCCACACAGAACCTGACCGGCGCGGAAGTCAGCGCCTGACCCGGCGAGCGGAACGAAACCGCCGTCGGGCCGAAAGGAAGTATCGGAGCGGATGGAGCGCTGCGAGGCGATGGTCAGGACTTGCCCGTCCAACTTGCGTTCACCGCTGAGATCCCAGAAGGCGTGGCAGACCAGACCGGCAAGGGTCGGCTTGTCTGTTCGGGTTGCGTAGTCGAGCCTAAGCGTGCCGTCGCGATAAAGCCGGAAGACGGCCGAACAGCGGACCGCCCCCGGATAACCGTTGTCTCCGTCCGGCCGCGCCAGACGGAGTGCCAGGATGGCGCAGTCGGCGCGAAGCGACGTGCGCGCCATCCAGACGAACCGGTTAAAGCCCGGGTTTCCGCCATGCAGGTGGTCCGGGCCGGCATTGGCCGTGAGTTGGACGCAGCAGCCGTCAAGCGGGAACGCAGCCCCGGAGACAATGCGTCCGAAACGCCCCATGGTCACGCCAAGGAAATGGGGGGCGAGACTGACCGCCTCGTCAAGCGTCTGAGGACCGAGGATGACCTCGCCGTGCCGGCCTGCCCGGTCCGGGACCGTGGCTCCGACGAGGGCCGCGCCGAGCGTCGAGATCCGGAACGCGATCCGGGCAGGGCTGACAAGTTCGAACTCTTCGACTTCGGTGAGATGCCCATCGGGATCGCGATAGAGACCCAGGCTTGTCCGACGGATTTCGGGTCTGGTCCCTCCGCCTTGGTCCTTCGTCATCGCCGCGCTCGAAACCGGGTGGGGGGCATCGCCGAAATCGGTTCGGCGGCCGGCACGCCTATTGGCTGATCGTGCAGTTTGGGCAGGGGCAATGGGGACAGCCTTTGAGATGCAGGGCGATGGCCCCGGTCGATTTGATATCGCAGATCAGACAGTGCATTTCCTGGGTGTCGGTCAGGACAGCGGCATACTCGATCAGCGTCATCCGATCATCGGCGTCGATCGGCTTGTGCGGGCATCCGACGGCGAGAATGACGTGATCGGTGATCGCGCCGACAGCGTGCGGTGTTGCGCCCTCGACCATATAGACCTGGCCCGCACGGGTCGGGTAGATCTTGCCGTTGTAGGTGATGGTTCCCTGTCCGGCGATGACGATGAGGAGATGGTCGCCTGGATGGGTGTGCGGCGCAAATCCTTGACCGGCAGCAAGCCGGATGATGTCGGCACCCAAATCTCCATTGGAGACTGTCGCCTGGCCGGTGGCCGGGCTTTTTGCCACCGCGACGGGGCGCGGCCCGAGGTCAACGGACAAGAGCTGCGTGAGGCCCGCCTTGTCGAAGCCGAGATTGGCGGCCCATTCCACGATCCTGAGAGAGCCATCAGAGTCAAGATACTGCGTATTATCCGGGATTTTCGGCATGGCATGTCCCAAATCGATTGTGCCTGCAAAGACGGACCGCGTGTCCGTCCCGATAGCCGTGGGACCGGGCCTGCTCGGTCTGACGGGATGAGATCAAGGAAACCGGAACCCTATGGGGCCGAATTATGCACGTCCTGGCTTCAAACACACGACAAAAAACCACTCTGAGTCGAAAAATTTTCTGCCCCACAGAAGCCAATTGCCGGAAAATGCCCGATCGGGATTCCGCGCGTCATGCCTCCTGCAGCAGATAGTCCTGGCGCAGGGCAACGGTGTGGTATCCCAGTCGGTCATAAAACCGGTTGACAGCCTCATCCGCGCTCTCAGCAAACAGGATCGGCTGGACGCCCAGAGCGAGCAGGTCAGCGGTGAGCGCCGCCACCGCAGCGGCGCCAAAGCCGCCGCGTCGCCAGGATCTGGATGTCGAGACCACCTGCACGCGGGCGACCCCTGCCAGAGGGGCGCTGTGACCGACCAGGGCGACAGGCTCATCTTCGACCAGCCAGAAGCGATACCTTGCGTCGGGAAGCCGCTGATCGACGAGAGCGGACGGATCAGCTGCCTCGCCGATATCCGCATAAAATCCACGCATCATCGCGATGACCCGGTCCCGGTCCTGCAGGGTCGCGGTTCGGAGTCGGCCGGGCACCGGATGCGGTGTGTTGAGCACGCGGCAGGTGCGGACTTTCACTGCGAGACCTTCTGCGACTTTCAGCCCAGCTGGTCGGGCGACCGCATCCGCATAGGCCTTTGCTGCTTCGCGCGGTCCACTGACGCCGACAACCGCAGCGTCGAGCGGAAGAGCTTCTGCAAGCGCGCGCGCTGTCAGCGCCGTCATGCCAGAGAGATTGACAAGATGGCCCGGCGAAGTCTGAACAGCCAGACCTGAGAGATGCATGCGATCTCCATCCACTTCCATCGCGCTCCATATGTTCACGGGCGCGCGTGTCTGCTTTCTGTCTGAGAGCAGGGAGAGCGACAGATTGTTGACGACCGGTTCGAGTTCCAGCCATTTCTGCCAGCCAAGCAGGGCTTCACCGGCATCATGGCCCATTGTCACGATTGTTTTCAGCATCGCGGTGTGCCCCCCTTCGGCTTTGTCATCGTCGGCCCGCGGCCGGGGTTTCCGGACCCGTCAGCTCGGTGCCAACCCGGCTTGGTCGAGGTAGTCGCGCAGGCCTGCCATGAGATCTGGCCGGTCCGTTCTGAACGGAGCGCGCCCGAGCTCGAGAGCCTCATGGGATGCGACCGCCACCAGCGGGATGGTATCGACCAGAAACCGGAACATGGTGTTGGAGGGAGGGGCGATGCTCAGAACCCCATCCGCATGCTCCTTGAACCCTTCCACGCCATCGGCGTCGGACACGGCAATGACTGTGCGGCCAAGGCCTTTGCCGATGGCTGCGGCGCGCAGCGCCTCGCGCTGGTTCACCGGCGGTGCCATGATGACGATCGCTGCTACAGGTTCGGTGACGAACCTCTGGAGATGCCAGAATTCCTCCAGATCTTCGGACAATGCGAGGAGACCGGAAGCCTCCATGCGCTTGGCAGCCGCAAACGAGAGGCTGGGACGGGTATCCTCCACGCCCAGCAAAAGCGTGGTCTTGAACGGTGCAGTGATGGCGGCGACCAAAGGCGCCTGCTGCGCCGTCCACTCCCAGGTTGCGTTGATCGCCGCATCGACAGCGTACACATCGTCGCAGAGCCGCCGGTACTGCGCATCTGGGAGGGTCCCGGCGACCCGGCCAAGGCGAAGCGCCAGCGCAAGGAGAGCGAGAAGGTTCGCCTGGAAACTGCGGATGCCAGGCGACGGCTCCTTGTCCGGCAATCGCATCACCATCCAGGCATCGACCAGCGATGCGCAGCTGCTGTCGGGCTTGCAGGTGACGAGCACCGCCGGGATCCCGACGTCTCGGGCGTAGGCAAGGCAGGCCCGCACAGCGGGCGTTTCACCGGAGGCGGAGATTGCGACCAGCAAGGACAGATCCCGCACCCGACCAGCAAGCACATCGCGCGGTCTGACCGCGCCGGCGCGCAAGCCGGCCAGGGTTCGGAACGGTCCGGCCACCGCTTGGCCGGCATAGTGGGAATCGCCGCAGCCGACGAGGCCAACGAAGCCTTCGCCAGGACGGAGACGCGCGGCGGCTGGCTCGGCCTGGGCTAGCGCCTCGGAAAACAGGGTGCCGTGATCAGGTCCGAGCCTTGCAAGTTCGCGCAGCATCACGGCTGCGGGCGGATCGGTTTTCAGTTCCGGCATTGCCGCAGCTCCGTTGCTGCCGCGTCCAAACTCAGGGCGAGTGCGGCTTCGGTCTTGATTGGCTGGTGCCAGCCGGTTTGTCTGCGGAACAAGCCGGTGGACATGTGGAGGTTGCAGGCGTAGTCGGCGTGAGGCGCAAAATCGCTGACCGGGGCGCGCGGTCCCGGCGTGCCGTCGGCCACCAGCCGCAGCTGACCCGGCCAATCCGTTGCTGCCGCGATCATCTTGATCCATTCGAACTCGGTCAGACCGGGCATGTCCGCGATGTTGAAGACACGCAGCTTTTCGCCGGGGGCCCGGTTCAAGGCGCAAACCCGGATGGCATCGGTGACGTTGTCGACATGGCCGCGGGCGTTGCGCCATCGGGCGACCTGCTTCCAGACGGGCAACCACGCGACGTCCGGTCCCATCTGTTGGCTGTAAGTCTGCACGCGGGCGTCCGGATCGTCCGCACCGTAGACCATCGGCAGCCTCAGAATCGTGACCGCGCTCTCGCGCATCTGCCGATAGACCGCTTCGGCCGGGATCTTGTCATAATCTGCGAGCCAGCTCCGCCCCAGGTTGGCCTGCAGATCTGGGCGATCCCGATACACAAAGAGGCGGCTGCGAAGCGCGTCCGTCTCCAAGATCGCAGTGCGTGCGCAATCGCCGGGCTCGGTTTTCAGGAAACGGCCGTAGCGCGCATAGACACTCACGCTCGACAGCACAATTACACGCGGCACGACTCCGTCCAGGGCATGAGCGGCCAGAGCTGCGGTTGCGGCATTCTGGGCGCCAGTGTCGATGGCAATCTCCGGTGCCAGCGCGGCAAGGCGCGCGCGCGCCTGCGGCAGGTCCTGGCGGTCACCGCGGATCAGGTCCACACCCGCGGGCGCGTCGCCGCGGCTGAACAGCGTGACATCATGGCCTGCGAGCGCCGCGACAAGCCTGCGGCCGATGAAGCCGTTCCCGCCGATGATCAGTATCCGCATGGCGCCAGTCCTGCCCGGATTGACCGCCGGTCGCTGCCGGAGGTAAGTAATCTTTGCGCGAACATGATTGAAAGAGCAATCTAAAAGCGCACGATCAAACGCACGCCGGATTGCGCCGCTCCTGCGGCAGTTTGCCTGGCTGCACCGAACGAGGGGACCAGACCCATGATCCGGACGACCGGACGCAAGACGATCCTCGGCATGATCCATGTGGGGCCTCTGCCTGGGACGCCCTTTTTCGAAGTGGGGAGCCTTGATCGCCAGCGCAAAGGTGCGGTGCGGGATGCTCTGGCGCTGCAAGCCGGAGGAGCCCATGGCTGCCTGGTGCAGACCGTGGACAGGGTCTACAGCCCCGCTGACACCTGCGATCCCGCCCGCCTGGTCGCCATGAGCCAGATCGTCGCGGAGGTAATCGCCACCACGGGTCCAGACTTCCTGGTCGGCGTGCAGGTGATGAAGAACGCAGTCACCGCCTCGCTGGCGCTGGCCAAGCTGTCGGGTGCAAACTTCATCCGCGCAACTGCCTGGGTCGGGGCGACCGAGACGCCGTTCGGTGTGGTTGAGGCTGATCCCGCCGCCTTTGCCGCTTATCGCCGACTCATCAACGCGGAAGACGTGTTTGTGGTGGCCGACATTCATAGCCAGCATTTCATCTGGCGCGGACCGGCACCGGCGCTGCACCGCATCGCCCACTGGGCCGCCGAAGCGGGTGCGGATGCGGTCTGCGCGGGCGAGGCAACCGCAGCTGCGACGGCTCACCTGCTTTCAGGCATTCGTCGCCACGAGCCTTGCCTTCCCGTCGTGCTGCCAGGCCACACCACAGTGGAAACCGCGTCTGCCTTTCTGGCTTGTGCAGATGCCGTCTTTGTCGGCGGGTGTCTGAAGGAACCGGGCGGAGTTCGTATCGACGAGGCGCGGGTTTGCGCCTATGTCGCGGCTGCCTTGGCATCCGACGGTGCTGGTAGCTGAGCCGAACCTTGCGGTTTCCATCCACCGTCTGCATCCCGTTGCCGCATGCGCCTGAGCACATGTCGGAAACCAGAAAACCACAAGCAAATTTAGGATTTGAGTGGATTTTTCGGAATTTGACATCTGGTTTCGGACGCGACCCGAAAATGGCGACCAGATGTCAAATTCAATCCACTCGAGCAAAACCCGATCAGCGAACCGGCGCTGCCAGGTCGGTCAGATCGGGAACCGATCTCGGGTCAGGTCCCTGAATGCGCCGCATCGCCAATCCGCGTCAGCGCCTCGCTCAGTTCCGTCCATGGCCGGGCGCTCGTCATCCTGAGGGCATTCGAACCAAGACAAAAAGTCAGGATCGCCGGATAGCAGGCGATGTTGGTTTCCCGCATCATGCGCCGAAAGGCGCAATAGGAGTGAGCGTCGCCGGGCGGAAAAGCCAGAGCGTTGATCGAGGCTGCGGGCGGCAGCACATCAAATCCCGCCTGGCGCAGGCCGGCTGTGAAAGTCGCCCGGTGGTCCGAAAGCAGCCGTTCGCGGGTGGTCTTTTCCAGCCGGTAGGTGGCGTAAGCCGTCCTGAGATTGTGGTCTGTCAGCCCGTAAGCTGCGTCAAATTCAGCCAGTTCCGGCTGTCCAGGTTCGGCCAATTGACGCCCGTCCCATCGTTCGAAACGGGCAATGACCTCGACCAGGGTAAAGAACAGAGAGGGCGGGCCGCCATAGCCGGTCGAAGCGATTTCGTAGAATCGGTCGATGACCGCCGTCTCCGCCACAATCCAGCCGATCTTCATGCCTGGCGTCGACCATACCTTGGATAGACTTGATATCCTGATGACGTTGGAGCGCGCGCGGGCAGGTGTCCTGTGCAGCGGTCGGACCGCAAGAAACTCGTGGGACTCGTCGAGCAGGATCATCGTGTTGGGCGATGCGGCCTCGATCAGGCGCTCGAGTTCGATTTCGTCGACCACGGCACCGGTCGGGTTGATGACGGTTTGCAGCAAGACCAACGGAGTGTCCGGACGCAACGCTGTCAGCAGAGGATCCACGCGCGTTGCCCCTTCGGCGCACGGGAGCGGAACCAGCTTCACCGGCGCGTGGCGGGCGAGCGCCTGCACGAGCGGCGGATAGTTCGGGATGGCGCACAAAGCTTCCGTGCGTGTCCCGCTCCATGGCTTGCCACCCAAAAGCATGTCGGCGAGGCTTGCAATGGCCTGCGTGGCTCCCATGGTCAAGGCGACATTGTCAGGGCCGTATGCCCGATGGCCAAGGCGTTCGTTCTCCAGTTCGGCGATTGCTGCTCGCGCATTGACGCGGCCGCGGCTGTCGGAGTAGCCATACCAGTCGCGGGCAAGGGCATAGTGGACCGCCGCCTTGCCCACGGATGTCAATCCGAAGATTTCCTCATGCACCGATCCCGACGAGAGCATGAGCGTGTCTGCATTGCGCCGTCGGCCATACAAGTCGTCACGGAAGAAGGTATTGAACAGCTGCTTCACGAAGGCGACGATTGCTGTGGATGACAACACCATCTCGGTATCGATCTGGCGCAGGGGACGGCTTGCGAGCCAGGCGGCGCTGAGCGCCTTGTCGGGTGCGGGTTCATGGGTTTCGACAAAGGACAGGTAGAGGTCGCGGATGGCGCGCGGGTCGGTCGGATCGTCGACGCGCCGCATGACCTCAAGGAGTGTGTCGTCGGGTTCGGGGGAAAAGGCGCTTCGCACGATCCCCGGTCTCAGGCCTTGGCGCATTGTCGGCAACAGCGCCGGTGGCGGTGCCTGACGCGGTGCGGGAAGGTCGGCAAAGAGCGCGGGCGCTGCTGCAGGCATGGCGAGTGGAGGTGTCATGGCCCTGGCTTTCCGTCAGTCTTGCGCGGGGAGGAGGCGCTGTCGCTTCAGGTGGCGTGGCGGTTTGGACGGATCGTGCCGACCTGCCGTGCGACCATGGAAGAACCGCTGATTGTCGATAATCAGGATCAAGCCGCGTTCCCAAGTCACGCCGTAGCAATCGTTTGCGCCATACATCGCGGTCAGAAGTGCGGAGATGGCTTTGTTGCCACGGTCGACAGCCGCTGCGCGCGGCCCCGAAAGCGGGCCGCTCCAAAGACACTCCTGCACCCCGAAGTCTCGAAAGGAAAACACCGGACCGTGCGGCCCTGATCGCATCAGGCATGGACCGCTTGTGTTTGTCCGGTAGCGCATCTGCCTGAGCACGGCCTGGTGCTCGACTGATAAACCCGCAGTCACCGCGTCCATCGGAACCAGCAGCGTTCGCGCGGTCGTTGGATCTGCGCCCGGATCCACGCACATCAACGCGATAAACCGGGGCTGGTTGCCGGCGGCCCGGAGGCTGCTTTCGGTGTGAAGGGTCAGGCCGGTGGTCGAAAATGGTTGCCGGGAGGGGTTGGTTGTCGATCCGGTCTCGCTGACCAGATTGAGGATGACCTCATTGTCAGTATACGGACGCGCGACGGGGTCGTGTTCCTTTTCGGCTCTGCCGAGTTTGGCGCAGAACCGAAGATAGCCTTCATTGGACAGCACGTCCGGCATGCGGATCAGGCAGTGGCCGTCGACCTCCAAGCGCGCACGGGCAAGTTCGGAGGCGTCTCGTTCATTCGAAGGCGAAACCGGCAGCACCGGCGCAGGCGCGTGCGCGGGATCAAGCATCTCGCTTCGCAGACCGACGTGCCGGTCGCCGGGAGATTCTTGAAACACCCCTTCCACATCTGTCATCGCATCGACCATATTTGAAGGGTCCTGCCGGGGAAAAGATGACACCAATCTCAACTTTATGTGGCATATTGGAAGCTATAGCAACCTGAATATGGTCCTGGAGGACAGGGAAATGCCAGAGCCTGCCAATTTGACCCGTCCGCAAGACGGGCTTGGACTTGACGACGCGACTGCGCAGATCATCGCCCTGGCTGTGAGCATGAAACCCGGGATACAACCCCTGTCGGCCGATGCGATACTGGCCGACGCGGGTCTTGATTCGCTGGCGATGGTTCGCCTTCTCGTTGCGCTTGAGGAGCATTTCAGTCTCGTTTATCCCAGCGGAGCTCTGACGCCGGAGAATTTTGCCACGTCTGGGACGATCGCGCGCCTGACGCTGGCCGAACGCGCGCGACGCGGCAAACGGGAGGTGCCCCTGATCTCTGACAGCGATCCGGCATGACCGCCGGGCTGCTCCATTCCCGCATCCACGCCAGCAGCCTCTGGCGAGGCCGCGCGCCGCCGCCGCTCATTCCGGATCTGATCCGTCGGCGGGCGCTCGCCCAGACAGATCAGCCTTATGTGACGGAAGTGGATGCGCAGGGTCGGGCGGTCACGCTCTCCTACGGCCAGCTCAACGCCTGCAGCGCGCGACTTGCATCCTGGCTGAGCCGACGCCACGGCATCCGCCCTGGCGACCCGGTCGCCGTCGCACCAGCCAACAGCATCGATTCGGTGCTGGCGCTGTTTGCGCTTGTCAGGGTTGGCGCCGTCACGCTTCTCATCAATCCCACCGATCCGCCGCAGCGGCAGATGCTGCTGCGCGATGCGGTCGGGCCAGTGCTCACCCTGCGCTCAGCCCGGCACGGCCCATCCGATGTGCCAAACTCGGTTGTCATTCCCGATATCGACCAGCTTGACAGCGGTGGGTTTTCCGATGCTCAGGCCGAGCGCTGGTCGCCGCTGTTCCTGGTCGGGACCTCCGGATCCACCGCAGCCTCCAAGATCGTGAGCCAGATGCATGGCAACGCGGCCGCCAATGCCGCCGATACCGTCGCCCATCACCGGCTTGCGGTCGGCGATCGGCTGCTCAGCAGCATGCCGATCAGCCATGTCAACGGGTTGCATTTCACCCTGATGGCAACACTTGCGGCCGGTGCCCATGCCATCCTTCCGTCCGGGTTCCACCCCTTCCTCTACAAACGGCTTCTCGAAACCTACCGGCCCCATCTCGCCAGCGTTGCCCCGAGCCTTCTGGAAGCGCTCTGCCTCGTCTGGCGCGACGGCCGCCTGCCGACCACGTTCCGCTACTTCGTCAGCGCAGCCGCGCCGCTTCCTGCAACCACCGCCGCAGTGGTCTACGAGCGCCTGGGTGCCCGCATCGTCCAGAGCTATGGTCTGTCGGAGACCACCAATTTCTCCTGCGCCATGCCGCACGACCTTGATTCGGCTTGCTACCAGCGGCTGATGCTGGACATGGCGATCCCGCCGGTCGGCCTGCCGGTCAGCAATGACATCGCCATTCTTGATCCGAAGGGGACTGTCGTCGCTGACGGCGAAACCGGCGAGGTATGCATGCGCGGACCCAATGTCATGGGGGGATATCATGGCAATGCAGATGCGACGGCGCAGGCGTTCGGGCACGATTGGTTTCATTCCGGCGACCTCGGGCACCTTCACCACGATCCGGTCCGCGGCGGTCTGATTGTTCTGACCGGCCGCAGCAAAAACATTGCCAAGATCCGCGGCGAGACCGTTTCGCTCGACGAGATGGACCGGCAATTGCAGGCCATGGAAGGGGTGGACGACGCCGTCAGCGTTGCCTTGCCCGATCGGCTCGAAGGAGAGCTGATCGCCGTCGCTGTCGTCTGCGAACCGACCGTGTCGGATGCGGACCTGACCGGACACCTGGCCCGGATGTTTCCAATTTTTGCGCTTCCTTCGGCGTATGTGCGCCTTCACCAGATGCCGCGAACGCAGACTGGCAAGATCCGGCGCCCCGATCTCGCTTCCCTGCTTGCCGAGCGGATGAAAGCCATGGGTGCCTGATGCATGTCGCGTTCAATCGGGTTTTACCGAACGGAACACACATGCATTCATTCAAAGGGGTACAGCGACGTCCACTCGACTGAAAAGACGCTCGGCGATGTGGTGGAGGCACCAGATTATGGGCCGAGCGGCCGTTCAAGACAGGTTCGCCGCGGTTTCCCCGCCTCCAGGATCTCATGGATATCGCGAAAACCGAATGCACTGAGCATGGTGTGTACCGAGGCGAGATCCGGGTTGACCTCGCAGCGCAGCCAATCTGCGCCTTGGTCAACGGCCACCTCGACGGCCCGCCGCACCGCACCACAGCCTGGCAATGCGCCATGCGATCGGGCCGCCCAGGACGCAACCGCCAGTCGTTGCATGTAGAGCGGCCGGCGTGCCGTCGTGAACAGTCCCTGCGGCAAGGCAAAAGGCGCGTCATCGACGACCGTCACCGTCGCGGCCGCCCGGTCGTCGATGGTCAGGACATGGCTATAGCCGCGTTCGACCAGATGCCGCGTCCTGTCGGAGTTGCGCTTCGGTGCCGGTGCGCCGGGCATTGCGTTGCGCCAGTCACTGTCCCTGATCAGGTCGTCGACCATTTCGGGGTCAACCGTCCGGGTCCAGATCCAGCGTGAAGCCATGTCGTTCACGTGCGTCATCTCCTTTTGAACCGGACGGCCGGGGCAGGCTGCCGCCGCGCCTCGGTCGATTTTGCTGGCGGATGGAATGTGACATTCCGGTTCGAATTTTTCTGGGTGCGTCCGAAACCAAATGTCAAATTCAATCCACTACAGCGCCGCGCGTCTTTTCAGGCGCGCGAAGGACGCTGTAACTCTTTGAATGGTTGCGTGTGCGTTCCGTTCGTTGGACTCCGATTGAACGCGACATGCATTAGAGCAATTCCGGCGAAAGTGGCACTGCTTTCGCGTCCGGACTTGCGTCAAAACAAGGTGATAGAGCTATTCCGGCGATTCTGACAACGCCGGAGTACCTCTAGCGCGACATGTATCAGCGCCAACTGCGGCCGCATGTTGCAGACAGATCCCAGGTCGATGACTGCGACAGGCCAACTGGCTGATTTGCTGGCAAGATCTCGCGCAGGAGCAGGTGCGGCAGGTCGATGTCCCGGGTAATGTATCCTGTCGGGTGCTGCACGGCGAAGCCCGATGCTTCCAATGCCGCCTGGCGGATGGGGGAAAGGTTGCGGGCTGGCACCTGCAGATGTTCGTCGCCGCACAGGGCACTTGCGTGGGCCAGCAGGCGGGTCCAGGTTTCGTCATCAGCCGCCGCACTGTCGGCGAGCACGGTCGGTGCATTCATTGCCCACCGACCTTTGGGCCGGTGCAACAGAAGATAGCCTTGTGCCTCACCTGCACGCCTGGCAACGAGATAGCGGTACCTGGCAAGCGGATTGGCGTGTCGCCAACGGAAATAGCCGGTGTCGCGAACGTGGCGGATGGCCCCCGCAAACGGCACTGCCCGGGCAAGCGCGGCGAGTTCGGCAAGGTTTGGCTCCGGCTCAAGATCGATGTCCAGGTCGGTGGCCCGACTTCTGCCTGCCAGCCCGGCACCGTTCGGCCTGGTGGCGATCGCCCAGCGGTCGACGAGCTTCCAGCCCCGCAGCCGCATGGCTGCCGCCGACGGCTGGTCGCCGAAATCCAGAAGGGTTGCATGGCCGCCTGCCCGCAGGTCCTCGACCAGCCGCCCCAGCATGGACATGAACAGCGCGGTTGATCGCAAGGACGGGGCGATGACGGTGTCCGAAAGGCAGGGAATGAGCAGGGTCTGACCGTCGGCGGTCTCCCATAAGGCACCGAAGGCGCCGAGCATGCCGACCGGGCGGCCGTTGTCCATCGCAAGGACAACGTGGATCGGTTCGAGATAGGGGTTGAGTTGGTATTTCCAGCCGAAATAGGCGCTGTTGGCCTGCGCGCCACCACCCCAGAGGAGATCCTGGAGCTCACAGATCCCTTCGAGATGGTCGGGTTCGAACATCGACAGGCCTATCGTCATGTCGCCCTCCGAAAGAGACACCGCAAGTCTTTGCAGACGCTGACGCATACCCCGCGACAGATGACTTTACTTTAGATGGAATCCCGGTAAGTTTTCAACTCTGAAGATACGCTTTCCCGTCGTTGCCACTCCGGAGTCGCACCATGCAAGGGGTCGAACGGATCGACCGCATCGACACCGCCATCCTGGCTGCGATCAGTCGGCACGGTGCCAGGCGAGCCCTTGTCGACGTTGACGGCGCGCCGGTCAGCTATGAAGATCTTGCCGGATCGGTGGAAGGGATGGCGACTGTGTTGGCAGCCGCCGGTATTCAGCCAGGGCAAACGGTCTGCATCCTGATGGAGAAATCGGCGGCCGCACTCGCCGCCATCCTGGCAACGGCGAAGGTTGGGGGTGTTTTCATTCCGCTCGATCCGGCAAGCCCAGCACCAAGGATCGCCGCGATGATGGCCTTGTGCGGCCCGGCCGCCGTTGTCGCCGATCAGAACAAGCTGCCGCGCGCGCGGGACTGCATCATGCTCCTTGACGCGCAAGGGGTCAGCAGACCGGACTTGTTCGCGCTTGACCGCAGGTCACCCGACCGAAGGCTCGAACGGGTCGGCGCGTCCTCAGCCAGGGACCCAGACCGCCGGGCACTGCAGTTGCCACCCGATATCGCCTATCTCCTCATGACGTCGGGCAGCACCGGTGTGCCAAAGGCAGTTCCTATTCGCCATGATAGCGTCATGCAGGTTGTCCGGTGGTGCAACGACCATTTCGGCATAGACCGGGACGACCGGATGATCTGCCATGCGCCGCTGCAGTTTGACACGTCGCTGTGGGACTATCTCGGCGGGTTCCTCGCGGGGGCGGAGGTCCATCTGGTTCCGCCTGCGCTCAATCTCGTCCCGGAACGGCTCGTCGCCTTTGCCCGGGACCGGGCGCTGACGCGCTGGGCGTCTGTTCCGTCCGCCTTTCGCAACTTCATTCGCCGCGATGTGCTGGTGCGCGGAGACTGGCCGAACCTGCGCAGCCTGTGCTGGTACGGCGAACCCATGGCCGTGCCGGTGCTGCGTTATCTCATGGACCGGCTCGGTCATGTCCGCTTCGCCAATCTTTATGGTCCGACCGAGGCCGCCGTCCTGTGCAGCTGTTTCGACGTCCCAATCCCGCCAGCACCGCATGAGACCTCCGTGCCGATCGGCTGGGCGATCGACGACAAGCCGATCCATATCATCGATGAAACCGGGCAGGTCTGCGCTGCAGAGGTGCCGGGAGAGCTTGTGGTCGGCGGTCCCCATCTCAGTCCGGGGTATCTCGGACGTCCTGATCTGACGGCCCGGGTCTTTGTCGAGTGGCCGCCGGGTTCGGGACAGACCGTCTACCGCACCGGCGATCTCGCCCGGACGGACGAGACCGGGCGGCTGCATTTTCTGGGCCGCAACGACCGCCAGATCAAGAGGCTGGGCTACCGTCTCGAACTCGACGATATCGCGAGCCACATCGAAGCCCTCCCCGGAATCAGCACCTGTGCGGTGGTCGCCATTCCCGACGAAACCGCGCAGAACAGGATCTGCGTGGCCTGCGAAGCCGGGCGCGGACCACCGCCGAACAGTCTTGATCTGAGGCGGCGGCTGGCCGAACTTGTGCCGGAGTACATGATCCCGCAACACTGGGCGTTTTTCGAAACGCTGCCCCAGACCGCATCGGGAAAAATCGACACCAGGGCGGTTCTTGCCCATTTTCTCTCCCACAGCAGTGATGATCATGCAAAACGCCCTTCTCCCCCAGCTCCTGACGATCTTGAAGGCCATTAGCGGTACGGATCTCAATGATCCAGACTATCCGCTCTTTGAGGCGGGCCTGCTTGATTCCGCGAATTTCGTGGACCTGCTGGTGGAGCTCGAGCAAATCTTCGGCGTTGCCTTCACGGATCAGGATCTCGAAACTGACCATTTCGAGACGCCCCGACGTCTGGCGGAACTGATCGCCGCCCGTTTGTCAGCAACCCGTCTGCCAGCAACCCGTCTGTCAGCTTCGCGGGGCGAGCAGGATGTCGAGATCGACAAGACTGAGCACGCCGCCCACTGAAACGACAACCACCGCATGGAACAACCCGTCGGGCATGGTAGGCGATACCTCCATTACGATGTTCATCGCTGCGGTTCCCTCAAGGCTTACGGCCTGTGAAGTCGTGACATGGGTGCGCGCGGGGTGAAAGAAAACGGCCTTGGCCCAACCTCCCCGATGTGGGTCGTTTCGGCTTATCCGGAAGAACGGCCGCTCGCCCCGCTCGATCCTCCGAGCCGACACCTCCACCTCAATGGATGGAACGAGGGTGGTGTCGGCGCAATCCTGACGCCCGCGGGCGAAGCCGCCAAGGTCGGCCAGCGGGCCGCAGGCGGGACACACGAGATAGAGCCGCTCGGTCTGAAGCGTGTGATTGCGGCGCACGGTGGCGCGCAAGGCTGTTCCGCAAGGGCAGAGGGATCGGTCAGGCTGGTGACTGGACAGGCTTTGGGCAAAGGGAAACAACTGGGTCAGGCGCGGCCCTGCACGAGGGATGGCCGCGGCGGCGAAGGTGACCGACAGTTCGTCCAGGGGTTCGGCTGTTTTCTTTGTCAGGGCCTTGATATCGCAGGGTGCGGCGAGGAACTCATAGCTTGCTGGAGGGCTGCGGTTCTGTTCGGCGGCACAAGGCGGCACAAAGGACGACAGGTGCCGCGCGCGCCGACGCCATTCCCCCGCAAGCCAGGCAAGTTTCAACCGGTCGTCGGCTTCGACGGTGGCTTTGGCACCCAGAGCTTCGTACCAGTCGGCTGCGTCCAGCCAGGCGCGGCACCGCTGCAGAAGGATATCGCCCTCCCGATGATCGGCAGGTGCCACGCCGATCGAAATGGAGCCATCTGGTAGTGGAGGGGAGAACGGGCCCGCCCCTGAAAGCCAAACGCACATCGTCCGGTCCGGGCCTCCGGCGCCCACGCGCCAAGGCCAGTTCGGGTCTTCGGCAGTCTCTCCGGTCTTGTCGGTGAAGGCGTGATTGCTGAGGTCGACAGGCACGGGCGCGACAGCCAGCAATCCGGCCCGACTCATGCGCGGTCGCGCGATGCGCAGTGTGCCACCGCCTTCCCGGTCTGGGATGAAAGAGCCCTGGCTGACTTCCAGGCCGTCGACCGTCACGTCCGGGTTACCGATCAGCATCCACGGTGCCGTCACGTCGTCCAGCGGTCCGTAGCCCGCCCATGCCTTCCAGTAGCGGTTGACCGCAGCGACCGCCGCACCGATGGATGCGCCTGTGGCGAGGCGGGTCAGAAAGACGCAGTACGCCGAGACCGGATTGCTTTTCAGCCCGTGCATGAGCACCGGTACATCCACGCTGCTGTCCATCACGCCCCGCAGCAAGGTGCTGCGGTAGTCCCAGATTGATCCTGGGAGCGGGCCTGGGAGCGGGCCTGGGAGCGGAATTGGGAGCGGAAAGGTGTTGCATCCGTCGAGGATCAGAAGTCGGGCCGCAAGGCGTCGCGGATCGAAAAGCCCGAGCGTCGAGGTGGGGTCGCGGCCGAAAAGCGGTTGCCGGAAGCACATGCCATCAGCAATGCAGGACAACGTGGCCTGGTCGCCCGGCGCGGCAAGAAACCGTCCACACAGCAGGCCACCCTGTCCGATGCCAGCATCCACTGGCCCGGCATGGCCCTGGAGGATGAGGAGATCGCAGTCCTGCGGCGGGGCGATCGGTGCGAGTTTGTCGCTTGGGAGTTCAGGCTGGAAGATTTCGGGCGCCGAACTGGTCGCCAGCCCCGGCCGTGCGCCCATCCGCATGACGCTTCTGTCCAGACTCACGGTGATCGTGCGATCGCGGGCTCGGCGCGCCAGGGTTGACGGTTCCGTCACGCCCTCGACGAAGGGCAGGATGCCGAAAGCGATGCCGCGCTTCTGGAATGAATCGACGGTGTGCAGAAAGATGCCGGGACTGGTGCGGTCGAAAGCGACAAGAAGCAACACCCGGTCCTGGTCGGAAACGGCAACGTTTACCGCTTCTGTTTCATAGGCAGCTGCCACCTCCGCGATCACGCACTCCGGCACATCGCCCAGCGTCACCACGATCTTTCTGGACACCCGCCTGTCTCCGCCCACCTTGCGATCTCGCCGGAAAAACGTGCAGAAGCCAATTGAGCAGCCGCTTTTCTTGCGGCGACCATTGGCTTGTGCACACTTTTGGGCTTACCAGGCGTCCATAGCCGCCTGAATGTGACGCGCAAAATCAGCGTCCGAAGTGGCGGTATCGCTGATGAACATTTTTGCGTTCATCGTTGCGATCTGAGACTTGAGGCTGTTGGCCTCTTTTTCCATGCGGCGCATTTCGGGCATCGTGGCATTGAGCTTTTCAATCAGCTCGACCGCCATCTTCCGTTCGTTGGACATGTTGGGCTTCCTCATAGCAGAGTTTGACGTACAACATCTCACCCATACCACCTCAGGTTAACCGTGCCAACAAAAATACAACCCGAACAGGATCATGCGGAGCGGGAGGTTCCCAACCCCGTCACGGGCAGGTCGTGCACGCACAAAACCCGCGACCACAGCCGCAGGCTTTGCTTCGCCATCGGACGTTTTGAAGGAATGGCGTTATTCGGCGCCTTCCGGGGCCGGGGCCATGCCAAGCGCATGCAGGTAGGTGTCGAGAATTGCCTCCTGCTCAAGGCGATCGTCCTGGTCCTGCTTGCGGATGGCGATCACCTTTCGCAAAACCTTGGTGTCATAACCCGTCGCCTTGGCCTCGCCGTAGACATCCTTGATGTCGTCGGAGATTGTTTTCTTCTCTTCCTCGAGACGCTCGATGCGCTCGACAAAGGCACGAAGCTGGTCCCGGGCGACTGCGCCTGCATCGGACATGGATCACTCCTCACTGCATTGCGGATGGCGTCAGTTGCCCGCAGCCGACGTCCTGGTCAAGTGCCGATTTCGGTTATGACGCTGATTTCAGAAACCAGGCGGTCATCCGGCACGTGAGCCGAAGTGCTGGACCTCGTGCAGGACCGGCATGGCGTTGAGGTCTGCGAGAATGGGAGTGAGGCGCTCGACCCAGGCGTTGACGCCTGTCGGCCCACTGATCAGGTCCTGGCGGATCTCGAGCAATGCATGGGCAAGGCCTGCCGTCGTGCAATGCCGATGCAGGGTGTCGTCCCGGAGCGCGCCGTCGTAGGGGTCGTTGTCGCCCACGACAAGGGCTTTGTCCCGGGCAAGAGCCTCAAGAAACGGTCTGACTGCGCGCGCGTCGCTGTCCCACAGGATGCTCGCGTGCCAGGGACGGCAAACGCCCTTCCAGGCGGGTGTGAAAGAATGAACGGAAATCACCAGAGGTGCGCCGGCAGACGCTGTGGCGACCGAGGCGATCGTGGCCCCGACTGCTTCGTGGTAGGGACGGTGGAAGGCGTCGAGCCGGTGTTCACGCTCGGCCTCGGTCAGTGGATGGTTGGCCGGGATGACGGCACCGTCCGACAGCTTCATGATCAGCGTGGGGTCGTCCTCGCCCCGGTTGGGATCGATGAGGAGGCGCGAGAAGCACCCCAGGACTGCGGGAGCTGCCAGGCGCGAGGCAAGACCGCGGACCACGTCCTCGACACCGATGTCATAGGCGATGTGTCGGAAGAACGCGGATGCGGGCAGGCCGAGATCCCCATAGGCTGGCGGCAGACGGTTCATCGCATGATCGGCGAGAAGCACAAGACCGAGTGTCGGATTGCCGGAAATGATTTCAAAGGGTTCAAACGCGGTCATGCGGCGCTCCGAGGCATTTGCAGGACGGTGTCGCTTCCGATCCGCTCTTTGGCACAGGGCGGCGAACGGCGCAACCGCCCGTCCAGAACATTGTCGGCGGAGCGGCGGGAGCCTCCGTCTTTCGTTGACTTTCGTCGCGCTGCGGCGCAAAAAGCATCGAGCATATCTGGTTCAATCGTTTCGTTTGTCCCGCGCGGCCAGGCACGACGTCAGAAATCCCCAATGGCGCCTGCGCGGATGAAGCGATGGGTGGCCCTGTCGACCACTCTCATCGAAGGCTGACAAGATCGATGTTTGGCACGTTGCTTCCAACTCGCCGCTTGACGGTTTCCGGACTGGCAAGCGTCATTCTCGTTTCCGGCATCGCCCTGTGTGCCAGCGCGCCAGTTGCGCGAGCTGATTTCAGGGTCTGCAATGGCACCCAGTCCCTGGTGGGCGGTGCGATCGGTTACCGGACCTCCGAAGGCTGGGTTGCCGAAGGGTGGTGGCAGATCCCGGCCAATTCCTGCGCCACGTTGATCGAGGGACAACTGGAATCGCGTTATTACTATCTTTATGCCGAGGATGCCGGCGGAGGCGGGCGTTGGGCGGGCGACGTCAACATGTGCGTCGCCGACAACGAATTCCGCATCGACGGGGTTCAGGACTGTTTTGCGCGCGGGTTTCAGCGCGCGGGTTTCAAGGAATATGACACCGGGCGGCAAGGCAGCTGGATGGTTCAGCTTTCGGACGCTCCGGCGGCAGCGCAAGAAGGCCAGAATTGATGAAGCAGCGGCAACGCAAGGCCAAGATCCTTGCCACTTTGGGACCGGCATCTTCAGATGAAGCCATGATCCGGAAGCTCCACGAAGCGGGTGCGGACCTCTTCCGCATCAACATGAGCCACTCTTCTCACGACACGTTGCGCTTGCTGGTCAGCCGCATCCGGGCGGTCGAGGCGATGTGCGGTCGGCCGATCGGTATTCTGGCCGATCTCCAGGGGCCCAAACTCCGTGTCGGCAAGTTCGCCGACGGCGCTGTCGAGTTGACGCCGGGCCAGACCTTCACGCTCGACAACAACGATACCCCGGGCGATCGCACGCGGGTGTTTCTGCCGCATCCTGAAATTCTGGAAGCGGTCAAGCCGGGGCATCGGCTGCTGATCGACGACGGACGCCTGGCTCTGCTGGCGGAAAAGAGCGACGGCAAATCCATTGTCTGTCGTGTGGTCAGCGGCACGAAGATTTCCGACCGCAAAGGCGTAAGCCTGCCCGACTCCACCCTGAGTGTGAGCGCGCTGACCGAGAAGGATCGCAAGGATCTCGACGCCGTGCTGGCCATCGGCGATGTCGACTGGGTGGCACTGTCCTTCATCCAGCGACCCGAAGATCTTGCGGAAGTGCGAAAGATTGCCCGCGGGCGGGTCGGGCTCATGTCCAAGATTGAAAAGCCGCAGGCACTTGAATGCATCGACGAGATCATCGAACTGTCGGATGCGCTGATGGTGGCGCGCGGCGACCTGGGCGTGGAAATGCCGATTGAATCGGTCCCCGGCATTCAGAAGCAACTGGTGCGGGCCTGCCGCAAGGCCGGAAAACCCGTTGTCGTGGCCACGCAGATGCTCGAATCCATGATCAGCGCCCCGGTTCCCACCCGCGCCGAGGTGTCCGACGTGGCGACAGCGGTGTTTGAGGGAGCGGATGCCGTCATGCTGTCGGCGGAGTCGGCGGCCGGCCAGTATCCCGTGGAAGCGGTGACGACCATGGCGGCCATTGCCCGCAAGGTGGAGCGTGACCCCAACTATCCGGGCATCATCTACGCCCAGCGTCCGCAGCCCGATTCCACCGGCGCCGATGCGATCTCGCTGGCCGCCCGGCAAATTGCCGAGACGCTGAACCTGTCGGCCATCGTCTGCTACACCTCTTCTGGAACCACCGGGCTGAGGGCTGCGCGTGAACGGCCACAGGTGCCGATCATCGCATTGTCGCCGGTCATTCAGACCGCCCGACGCCTGTCCGTCGTCTGGGGGCTGCACTGCGTGGTGACAGAAGACGCGACCGATCTCGACGACATGGTCGATCGCGCCTGCCGGATTGCGTTTCGCGAAGAATTTGGCAAACCGGGTGACAGGATCATCATCTCGGCTGGCGTACCGCTTGGCACGCCTGGCACCACCAACATGCTCCGCATCGCCTATATCGGGTCGGACGGGTTGACCGGTCACTAATGCATGTCGCGTTCAATCGGCTCCAATTGAACGGAACGCACATGCATCAGAGATTTAGGCCGAGCGCCTTGAAACAGGCCTTGAGACCACGCTCGTCATAAGGCTTGGTCAGGATCGCGGTGCGACCCAATTCCTCCGACCCCGGGACGTCCATGTGTCCGGTGGCGAAAATCACCGATGCCTCGGGGGCTTGGGCACGGAATGTCCGCGCCAGGTCGACACCCGACATGTCCGGCAGTCCGACATCGGTGATCAGCAGATCGAAAGCGGTATGAGCGATCGCAGCCAGCGCCTCGCCGCCGGTGCCTGCTTCGGTCACTGTCAATCCCAGATCCGTGAGCATGTCGGCGGTGGTGATGCGGATCAAAGGTTCATCCTCGCACAGAAGGATTCGGGGAGGGGGGGACAGGATGGATTCACGTTGAGCGTCCTGATCGGCTTGCGCTGGCGGGTCGGTGGCCGCTGTTGCCGCGGCTGCGTCGAGCACCTGGCGAACTTTGCGCGCCAGCGCTTCGCTCGTGTAGGGCTTGCTCAGCAGGTTGACGCCGCTGTCGAGCCGTCCACCATGGACGATCGAGTTCTCCGTGTATCCGGATGTGAACAGAATGCCGACGTCCGGCCGCTGCGTGCGGACCTTGTGAGCAAGTTCGGTGCTCCTGAGAGGTCCGGGCATGACCACATCAGTGAACAGAAGGTCAATGTGGGTGCCACTCTCGATCACCACAAGCGCGCTTTGGGCGTCCTTGGCGGTCAGCACCTGGTAGCCAAGATCCTTGAGCAGCGCGACTGCCGTGACGCGCACCGCTTCGTCGTCCTCGGCCACGAGCACGGTTTCGGTTCCACCGGTGACGGGCGCATCGTCGTATGCAATGACTGCGTTCTCGGCCTGGTGGCTGCGCGGCAGATAGATCTTGATGGAAGTGCCGTTGCCGTGCTCGCTGTAAATCTTGATATGGCCGCCGCTCTGCTTGACGAAGCCATAGACCATCGACAGCCCAAGGCCGGTGCCCTTGCCCTCGGCTTTGGTGGTGAAGAAGGGATCGAACACCTTGTCAATGATTTCGGCGGGCATGCCGCTGCCGGTGTCGGTGACCGCCACCATCACATATTGCCCCGGTGCGACGTCGTCATGGAAGCGGGCATAGGCGTCATCAAGGATTGCGTTGCCTGCCTCGATTGTCAGCTTGCCACTGCCGTCCATGGCGTCGCGAGCGTTGATGGCGAGATTGAGCAGAGCGTTTTCCACATTGCCCGGATCGACCAGCGTCGTCCACAGACCGCTTGCGATGACGGTCTCGATCTCGATGGCCTCGCCGATGCTGCGGCGAATGATCTCATCCATGTTGCCGATCAGGCGGCCAAGATTGCAGACCTTTGGCTCGAGCGGCTGCCGTCGGCTGAAGGCGAGCAACTGCGAGGCAAGACGGGAGCCGCGATGAGCACCGGCGAGCGCATGGCAGACGCGTGTTTCCGCGCGCTCCTGCCCGACCACGTCCTTGGCCAAAAGTTGCAGATTGCCGGTGATGACTTGCAGGAGATTGTTGAAGTCATGGGCGATGCCGCCAGCCAGCGTGCCGATCGCCTCCATCTTCTGGGTATGGCGCAGAATTTCCTGGGTCTTCATCAATTCGAGAGTGCGTTCTTCGACCCGGGCCTCGAGATGTTCATTGAGGTATTCGAGCGCTTCCTCGATGCGTTTCTGGTCCTCGATGTCGGTGTTGGATCCCACCCAGCGGATCACGGTGCCCTCAGGGTCCTTGAGCGCAATGGCGCGGGCGATGTGCCATCGGTAAGCGCCATCGCTGCCGCGGAGACGAAATTCCGTCTTGTAGGGAGAGCCGGCTTCCAGCGCCGTTCTCCAGGCGCTCGCGGCGGCGGCGGCGTCGTCCTCATGCACGATCGACGCCCAGCTGTCCCCGTCAAGCTCGCCCGGGTGATGCCCGCTGAACTCGTAGACCCGGTCATTGAACCAATCGAGGGCGCCGTCGGGCAAAGCGGTCCAGACATGGTTGGGCATGGATTGGGCAAGCGAACGAAACCGCCTCTCGCTTTCGGCGGCGGCTGCCTCGGCACGTTTCTGGTCGGTAACATCGTGACCCTGGACAAAGATGCCAGTCGCCTCCCCATCGGCATCCGCCAGTGGCTGGAAGATGAAATCGACAAAGCGCTCCTCCACCGTCTCCGAACCGGGCTTGTGCTGCAGGAACACCCGGGCACCCTTTGCAACATAGGCTTCTCCGGATTGAAACACCCGATCCAGCAGTTCGAGGAAGCCCTGACCGCGCAGTTCGGGCATGACGGTGGCGACACCCTGGCCGAGAAGGTCGCGGTGGCCGGTGAGTTGCCGGTAGGCGGCGTTGGTCAAGGTGAAGATATGGTCCGGACCGGCGAGAACGGCGATAAAGCCGGGGGCCTGCTCAAAAAGAGAGCGCAGATAGCCGCGTTCCTGGCCGAGCGCGGTGTTTTCGATATGGACTGCGTCGGCGCGCCGCATGAGTTCGGACTGCACCAAAAGGTCGCGTCCCGAACTCAGTCGCCGGAGATTGTGCAATTCGGTCACGTCGACGGCGTGCTGCAGAATGAACCCGACAGTTCCGTCCGCCGCCATCAACGGCGAATGGGTGGCGCTCCAGAAACGGTTCTCAAGACTGCCATCGGGTTTGGCGATCGGGTAGGGGATCAACGGCAGATGGTCGACCGCGCCTTCGATCAGAACCTTGGTGAGCGAGGCGCGCAGCATCTTGCCATGGGTGGAGGCGGGATCGCTGGGAAAAGCCTCAAACACGGTGCGCCCGATCAACGCGTCTCGTGTGCGCATGGTGGTGACTTCGTAGGCATCGTTCAGGCCGACGATCACCAGGTCACGGTCCAACAATACGTAGGGATTGGGTGCGGAATTGAAGGCCTGAATCAGGTCCACGCCGCTCGGGACAGGTCTACGAAACATGTGCTTGCGGCCTCTTGCCATTGCCATGCGGCGTGCGTCTGGCACCCCGTGATGGTGAGCGAACTTTGTTCGATGTCCGGTTTTGATTTGAGGAATCATGCAGTCGAAGGAAAGCCACGCAGTCTGTTCCGTCCGATTGAGAGAAAGGGGACGCTATTGCCAAAATGCTGCCAAGACAAGCTCTCCATTTTAGCGGGGTGCAGACGTAGAGAGAGAAGGAGAGGGCGAGGAGTGAGAAGAGAGGGCGAGGAGAAGAGAGGGCGTCGGCGCGGCGGCTCAGCCTGCGGTGGCTGACGGTGGACCGCAGTCGACCCGGTCGTCTTTGATGCGGGCCTCGACGGTGCGCGCCATGGCCTGCAGGTCGCGCGGCTTGCCTGCTACTTTCTCGATGGCAGCAATGGCCAGGTCAGTGGCCACATAATCGGGCTTGTGGCCAAGATTGCTGATCCAGACCAGTTCGGAGCCAGCAATGTCACGGGCAAGTCCGGTGGAGTGAATATTGGCAAGCACGACCGCATCGCTGTCGCCGGTGACGATGACTGTCGGCGCGGTGATGCCGGGATAGCGAGGAGCGACCCGCGTCACGTAGGCCTTCAGATTGGCGACGTCGATGGCATTGGCGCGGAACGCGCCAGGCCTGAGCACAAGGGCCGGCGCCGTGGTCTCGACATAGTCGGGCGGGCTCGGATTGGGTGCGAAGACGCAAGCCGTGCCACTTTCGAGCCGACCCATGCCGGCGGGCAACGCAACGGTGTTGGCAAAAAGCCAGCCTGTGACCGGGGTGCGGGTGAAGCCGTAATACCAGGCGACGCCGCCGGGCCAGGGGTGGGTCGCAGCGGCAAGGAACACCAGTCCGCTGGTCATTTCAGGCCTCTCGAGCGCGAAACTTGCCGCGATTGCGCCGCCGAAGCTATGACTGACGATGATGGCGCTGTCGATCTGGAAATGCGCCATCGCCGCGGCGAGCGCGCGCGCCTGGCCGTCCGGGGTGGCGTTCTCAGGCCCGCCGCGTTCCGACCAGCCGTGTCCCGGGCGATCAATGAACAGCATCTCTGCACGGCCTTCAAGGCGGGCCCGGAAGGCCACCATCGGATCGCGCAGGTTTCCGCTCGCACCGTGAATGAAGACCAGCGGCGGCAGATCCGCGCCTGCGGTCGCGGGGACGTGGACGGCGTGCAGCCGGTAGCCTCCCACATCGACCATTGTGCCCACCGGTGGATAGCGGGCTTCGATTTCGGCCGTCCTGACGCGGCTGTAGGCGTAGAGAGCAAGACCGGCAAGGAGAAGGAAAGCAAGGACGAGGAGCATGGTCAATCGCAAAAATCTCAAGAGGATACCGTAGGGAGGGACGTTGTGGGGGACAAGGGAAGCGGACGGGCTGTGCTCGGCGTGGTCTGGTGGTTTGACACCGGTGGCAAGCATCCCAATGGTTGGAACCTTGGACGATGTCGCCCGTCACAAAGTTTCAGGCATGCGTCACGTCCGGCTGCCCGACAGTTTCTCTGACAATTCGCCAACCCTGGCCTGGGCGTTGCGATCGGCTGGATAGATCTCCAGCATCTGCTCCCATGCCCGCAGCGCCAGCTTGTCATTGCCGTTTTCGGTGAAGATGGCTGCCATGCCCGCCAGCGCCCCGAAATGGCGCGGTTCGAGCGTGAGAACACGGTTGATATCGATCATCGACTTGGCGTGGTTGCCCATCATGTAGTGCAGCGTCGCCCGGCGATTCCATCCCTCGACGTAGTCGGGCATGAGCACAGTCACCTGGTCGAGGAAATCGAGCGCCAGCCCGTTTTTCTTGTCACTTATCGCCTTTTCCGCCCAGACCATGAGGAGATTGGCGGTGGCGCTGCCCGAATCGCGCCATTTGGCCCAGATCCGTTCCGAAATGCGGCGGGCGGCACTTTCGTCACCTTCCCGCTTGAGCTCGACAAAAAGGGTTGCAAGTGTCTCCGTCTGACGGGCTGCCGGCAGCGGTGCAGGCTCGGCCTGCGGTTCAGAGCCCTGTGCAGCCGCAACTGAAGCCCCTAAACCGAGGGCAAGGCAGACAGATACGGGCAAGCTGAAATGGCTCATGACGGAGAAAATAGTTCGCAAGCGCCAAAGATCAAATGCAAATTTGAGTGATCCCGCCTTCTGCTGCCAATCAGCCCTGGCGGGCCTTGAAGCGGGGATTGAGCTTGTTGATAATGTACACACGGCCCTTGCGACGAACCAGACGGTTGTCACGATGGCGAGCCTTGAGGGACTTGAGCGAATTCTTGATCTTCATCGGTCTGATCCGCGGGGTTGAGGGCCGCTGACAGGCCCCATGCAATCAAAAGCGCGCCGGAAACGGGCGCGTCCACTGGTTGGCAGCCATGTAGCCGCTCAGCTTTTTCCTGTCAACTGCGGGGCTGTGGTTTTCCGTGGGAAGGCAGATTGATGCGTTTCAGGCGCGTGGACGGATGCGGGTGACGTGGCCCATCTTGCGCCCGGGCCGGGCTTCGGCCTTTCCGTAGAGGTGGATGACGCAATTGGCTTCCTCGGCGAGGTCCCCGAGCTTCAGCACGTCGTCGCCGATGAGATTCTCCATCACACAGTCGGAATGGCGGTCGGGGTTGCCCAGTGGCAGTCCCACCACGGCCCGAATATGCTGCTCGAACTGGGAAACGGCGCAGGCGGCTTCAGTCCAGTGGCCGGAATTGTGCACGCGCGGAGCGATCTCGTTGACGAGCAGCTCATGGCCCGCATCCTGGCGCACAGCAAAGAACTCGACGGCGAAAACACCGACATAGCCAAGGTCGTCCGCAATCCGTCCGGCAATGGCGACAGCTTCGGCTTTGGCGGCCGGACCGAGGCGGGACGGGATGGTCGAGGTGTGAAGAATGTGATTGCGGTGGACATTCTCGCTGACGTCATAGGCGGCGATGCGGCCGTCCACCCCGCGGGCAGCGACGACGGACACTTCGATGTCGAAGTCGACGAAGGATTCGAGTATGGCCGTCCGGCCATTCATGGCAGCAAGCGCCGACGCTGCGTCGGCGTGGCAAAGGATTTTTGCCTGGCCTTTGCCGTCATAGCCGAGCCGCGTCGTCTTCAGCACCGCCGGGAGGCCGGTCAGCTCGATTGCGGATGCAAGGTCGGCGCTGTCATTGACCGGGGCAAATTGGGCGGTCCGTGCATCAAGCCTGCGGGCGAGGGTCTTTTCAGCCAGCCGGTCCTGAGCGACCCGCAATGCCCTGGACCCCGGGCGGACGGGAACATACCGCTCGAGCCATTCAATTGCTTCAACCGGAACATTCTCAAATTCGTAAGTGACGACATCTGCAACCTTGGCGAGCCGGGCCAGCGCCTGGCTGTCATCATAGGCGGCGACGATCTGATCATTGGCCACCTGGGCGGCGGGTGCCTCAGCATCGGGTTCGAGCACAACCGTGCGGTAGCCGAGCCGCGCGGCCGCCATGGCGAGCATGCGGCCGAGTTGGCCACCGCCGATGATCCCGATGGTGGCACCGGTCGCGAGCAGGCTCATGCGTCGTCCGCCGGGTGCTCGGCGACAGCGGCGGTTCTGGCCTGGCGCCAGGCGTCTAGCCGGTCAGCGAGGCCCTGATCAGACAACGCAAGCACGGCTGCAGCGAGCAATGCCGCATTGATCGCGCCAGCGCGGCCGATGGCGAGCGTTCCGACCGGAATGCCTGCGGGCATCTGCACAATCGACAGGAGGCTGTCTTGGCCCGAGAGCGCTCTGGATTCCACCGGAACGCCGAAAACCGGAAGCGGCGTGAAGGCGGCTGTCATGCCAGGAAGATGGGCCGCACCACCCGCACCCGCGATGATGACCTTGAAGCCGTTGGCGCGCGCGCCCTTGGCGAAGGCGACAAGCCGGTCGGGCGTGCGGTGAGCGGAAACGATTCGCGCGTCGAAGCGCACACCGAGGTCAGCGAGCGTCTCGGCGGCATGCTTCATGGTGGGCCAGTCGGACTGACTTCCCATGATGATGGCCACCGGCGGCGTCTCAATGTCGGTCACAGCAGGCTCCGCTTTCGGTCAGGCGATGATTTTAGTCAGGCGATGGTGTCGGTCAGGCGATGATGTCGGGGATGATCTGGTCTTCGAGCCTGGTGATCTTGTCCTTGATCGCCAGCTTCTTCTTCTTCATCCGCTGGATCCGCAGCTGGTCGCAGCCCACCTTGATCATGGCGTTGATGGCTGCGTCGAAATCCTCATGCTCGTGCCTGAGCCGCGCCGCCAGCATGCGGAAATCCGCTTTTTCCTGATCCGACATCAATGGTTCCCCGTCTCGGCAGCCCGGCGTCCGAGGGACGCGCCGCGTATATATTTGGCGCTCCTAGCACAAAAGACCTGTCCAAGAAAGGTAGATGCACCAAAGACCAAGGCTCTGAGTTTGGCCTCTGCCTGACCCTGGCCTCGGCTCTTCGGCCCTCTGGCTCTCTGGCTCTCTGGCCTGGCCTTGGGTGGGCTAAAGTCGGAGCGTCACAGTCCGGTCGAACACCGGCTGGGCTTTTCGCATTCTCGGAGTCCGACTGAGCGGCGGGCTTCCCGGCAGGAAGTGCAAGCAATTGGTAACGCGAAGTTACCTATCGATATGTTTTCACCTTCGACAACGGGAACGAAGCGTGCCACACTTCGTGCGTCGATGAACCAGGTGCACCGGTGTCGCGATACCTGTGCTGCCTCTCCAAACCGAGGAGTTGCCCATGTCGATTGACGCACATCTTGCATCACTTGAAAGGAAGCACACTGAACTGGAATCCGAGCTTCGTACCGCGCTCGGCCAGCCTTCCGTAATCGACGAGACAATCGTGGCCATCAAGCGACGCAAGCTGCGCCTGAAAGACGAGATTGAGCGACTCCGCTCTCGGGTCACCACTCACTAACGATCATCCATGACATCCGCATGACACAACCGGCCTTGCTGCCGCGCGTCTCATGCGGATATCCCCGAGCCTTGCCGGCCCGATCCGAATTCAAATCCAGAACTGGTCGAGCCAGATGTTGAGATAGGTGAATCCATTCGGATTGATGGAATATATCCGCTGTGTGCCCTTGCTGGTCACCGTGACAAGGCGGCTGTCCAGCAGCGCCTTGAGATGCTGCGACACCGCCGGTCGGCTGATCGGAAGGCCGTCTGCGAGTTCGTTGACCGTGCGCGGACGTCGGCGCAGTTCTTCAAGAAGATAGCGCCGGTTCGGGTCTGCGATAGCCGAGAAAGCATCCGTTGTCATCAGCAGACGCTAAGTCATTCCCCGCATGGCGGCAAGGGCTTTTGTGCACTGCACTTGCCCGCGTACAAGGTGCAGCGTTCCCGTCCGGAGAACCCGTCACGACAGCGTCTCGGGCCGCGCGTCGGCGATGTCAGAGCAGCTTTGCACGGTCACGCAGCAGGAATTTCTGGATCTTGCCGGTCGAGGTCTTTGGCACCTCGGTGAAAATCACCGTTCGCGGGCATTTGAAACTGGCAAGCAGCGTGCGGCAATGCGCGATTACCTCGGCCTGGCTCACTGTGCGTCCGGGCTTGAGCTCGACGAAGGCGCACGGCGTTTCGCCCCATTTGTCATCCGGACGCGCCACGACGGCGGCGGCCATTATGTCGGGGTGCTTGTAGAGGGCGTCCTCTACCTCGATGGACGAGATGTTCTCGCCGCCGGAGATGATGATGTCCTTCGACCGGTCCTTGAGCTGGAGATAGTTGTCGGGATGCATGACGCCGAGATCGCCGGAGTGGAACCAGCCGCCCCGGAATGCCGCTTCGGAGGCTTCCCGGTTCTTGAGATACCCCTTCATGACGATGTTGCCACGAAACATCACCTCACCGATGGTCTCGCCGTCGGCGGGCACATGCTCCATGGTTTCGGGGTTCATCACGGCCAGATCCTCGAGCGCTGGATAACGGACACCCTGACGCGCCTTTTTCGTGGTGCGGGGGCCTTTTTCGAGCGCGTTCCATTCCGATTTCCATTCGTTGACCACCGCAGGTCCGTAGGTCTCGGTCAGCCCGTAGAGGTGGACCACCTCGAAACCGGCGTCCGCCATGCCCGACAGCACGGCTTCAGGCGGCGGTGCGGCGGCAGTGTTGAAGGTCACGGTCTGCGGAAAGTCGCGAACGTTGGTAGCCTGCGCATCGAGCAGGATCGACATGACGATGGGCGCGCCGCACAGATGGGTCACGCCATGGTCGGCGATGGCGTCGTATATGGCCTTGGCGCGGACCCAGCGCAGGCAGACATGGGTGCCGCCCACCATGGCGAGCGTCCACGGAAAGCACCAGCCATTGCAATGAAACATCGGCAAGGTCCAGAGATAGACCGGATGGCGACCCATGCCCGAGGCGATCACATTGGCATAGCCCATCAGTGCAGCACCCCGGTGATGATACACCACGCCCTTGGGGTTGCCGGTGGTTCCCGACGTGTAATTGAGCGAGAGAGTGTCCCACTCGTCGTCCGGGCCGAGGCGAACGAAGTCGGCCGACCCGCTCGAAAGGAAGGCTTCGTAGTCGATTTCGCTGATGGCGGGCCCTTTGGGGAAGGGCGCATCGGCGGGAAAGTCGGAGTCGTCATAGTCGATGATCAGCGGTCTGACGGTCACAAGCGCGAGAGCTTCTGCCATGACGGCCGAAAATTCGCGGTCGACGATGAGCACCCGGGTGTCGGCGTGGTCGAGCTGGAAGGCGATCACTGTTGCGTCGAGGCGAGTATTGACGGAATGCAGCACGGCTCCGGTCATCGGCACACCATGATGGGCTTCAAGCATGGCGGGAGTGTTGGACAGCATGACTGACACCGTGTCGCCCTTGCCGATGCCACGCGCGGCGAGCGCGGATGCAAGCCGTCTCGACCGCGCCAGGAAATCGCGATAGCTCATTTTCATGCTGCCATGGATGACGGCGATCCGGTCCGGATGGACCAGGGCTGCCCGTTCCAGATGGGCAATCGGTGTGAGCGGTTGATAATTGGCCGCATTGCGGCCGAGATCTGTTTCATAGGGATTGGACTGTTTTGCCAAAGTCGGTCTCCTCCGGATGGGCGAGCCATCAATACACCGGTGTTGGCGATTGTCATCCTGCCAGAAGGTAGTGCAATCCGTCGCTCACCAGCTTGAGTGCGGTCACCAGCACCATGAAATACATGAACGGGTAGAAGAACTCCGGACGCAAGCGGCGGACGATGAACGCCCCGGCGAGCGTGGCCACCGGCGCGATCGGCGCCAGCACCAGCGAGGTCTTCAGATTGGCCGCGTCGAACTGACCGAGCGCGAGATAGGGCACCAGCTTGATGACATTGATGACGGCGAAGAAGCGGACACTGGTGCCGGTGTAGACCTTGGGATCCTGTTTGAGCGGCAGGGTATAGATCTGGTAAGGCGGGCCGCCGGCATGGGAGACGAAGCTGGTGAACCCTGTCAGCGCGCCCCAGAAGCTCCCGCGCCACGCGCTGTGGGTCCGTGGCGGTGCCTCGGTCTGGCCCCGCCTGAACCAGGTTTGCACGAGATAGCGCCAGACGAACCAGAGGGCGACAGAGCCGACGATCAGGCGGATCAGCGGATCGGTTATCCAGGCTGCGGTTGCCCAGCCAATACCGATGCCGACGATGGCGCCGGGCAGCATGACCCTCAGAGTGCCCGGATCACTGTGGGACCGCCAGGACCAGAGGCTGACGGCGTCCATGACGATCAGGATCGGCAGCATGATGGCGGCGGCCTGGACGGGCGGGATGGCGAGCGCCATCAACGGCACGCCGAGCAGGGCCATGGCACCGCCAAAGCCGCCTTTGGACAGACCCACGAGAATGACGGCCGGTATGGCAACGGCATAAAACAACGGGTCAGTCATCATGGGGGGCAGTTGATCCTTGTGATAAGCCGGTCTATCCCGTTTCCTTGACCTTGGCCAGATCGCGTATGTTGCGACCGGCGCATCCGACAGGACAGACCATGACCGACGCTGAAGACCGCTGCCGACTGGTGCTCATTGCGCCCGACATCGCCGAACCGGCGGAGCTTTCGCGCGTCATCGCCGATGCGCTCAGAGGTGGCGATGTGGCTTCGGTGATCGTGGCCCAGCGCGGCCGCGACGAGACGAGCTTCCAGCGGTTGTGCGAAGCGGTCATCCCGGTGATCCAGGGTGCCGGGGCGGCGGCTCTCGTGGCGGGCGATTCCCGCATTGCCGTTCGTGTTCGCGCCGACGGCTTGCATCTGGAGGGTGGTGCGGAAGCCATGGCCGAGGCCATGAAAACGCATGCGCCAGGCCTGATCGTGGGCGGCGGCAATGCCCGCGACCGGCACTCGGCACTCGCCGTCGGCGAAAGCCAGCCCGATTATCTCTTTTTCGGCGGGCTTGACGGCGACATAAGGCCCGAGCCTCACCGCAAGAACCTGGAGCTTGCGCAGTGGTGGGCCGAAATCATCGACATTCCGGCAATCCTGATGGGGGGGTCGAGCCCTGCCTTCGCCGCCGAAATGGCTCAAACGGGCGTCGAGTTCATTGCCTTTGGCAAGGCCGTTTTCGACAGCCCGGAGGACGCGCCGCGCATCATCGCCGAGATCAATGCAGTGCTGGACGAAAAAGCGCCACGGTTTGACGAATAATGCGTGCCATGATGCCCGCCTCCGCGTTGACCCTCATGGCTGTTCCGTCCCGCGTCCTGCTTCTTCTCGCCGTGTGCTGGCTGGTCCTGACCGGACCGGGCGCGGCCCAGGAAACGGACGCAGCACCTCAAACGCCGGTCGGCTCGCCTGCCGCACCGACGCCGGCGTCGCCCCCGCCGCTTTCCGCGCCGCTCGGAACACCGGTCGAGGAGTCCAATCCGCTTCCCGCTCCCACTGGCCAGCCGCCCTCGGGCGCGCTCAAAACAGAAGTCGAGGCCACAGCGCGCGCCTATGGCGCGTTCCAGCGCGGATACTATCTCACGGCCATGGATCTGGCGCTGTCGGAAGCTGCCAAAGGCAACGCGCGCTCGCAGACGCTGGTGGCCGAGCTTTTCGCCGAGGGCCTGGGCGTTGCCCGCAACATGGACGAGGCCGCCTTCTGGTATGAACAGGCGGCCAGGAGCGGCGACCCCTCGGCCCAGTTCAAATTTGCGATCATGCTGTTTGAGGGCCGGCACGTGCCGCGCGATCCCAAGCGTTCGGCGGAGCTGATGCTGAAGGCGGCCGATGGCGGCAACGCCTTCGCCCAGTTCAACCATGCCCAGTCGGTGGTCGCGGAAAAGCCGGGATCAACCGGCATCCGCGAGGCGCTGCCCTATTTCGAAAAGTCCGCCGAGCAGGGCGTGCGGGACGCGCAATACGCGCTGGCGCAGATTTACATGAACACCGACGGCATTTCCGAGGACAAGCGCGCGACCGCCCGCTCCTGGATCGAGAGGGCTGCCCGCGGCGGCTATGATACGGCTCAGCTCGATCTCGCGATCTGGCTCATCGACGGCATTGGCGGCGACAAGAACTACGACGACGGCTTCCGCTGGATGCAGCTTGCGGCCATGGGCGGGAACGTGGTGGCGCAGAACCGGCTTGCGATCCTTTACATAAACGCCGTCGGCACCCGTGGCGATCCCGTAGAGGCCGGCAAATGGTACATCCTGTCCAAGCGGGCAGGGTATGACGATCGCGGTCTGGATGATTTCTACCAGGGGCTCACCAGCGAGGAACAGAAAGCCGCTATCGACGCCGCCAACCGGTTCCGCCCCCAATAGTTTATCCGGCAGGAAAGTGGCCATCGCCGGCAAGACTTGAAAACTGGCGGTTTTTGTGGTCTTGAGGCCGCCAACAAGGACCCCTGATGGGTCCTTCCTCCAGGCTTTGCGCGGAAACCTCCCATGAAAATCAATGGAAATGAAGTTCGTCCCGGAAATGTACTCGAACACAACGGCGGTCTTTGGGCGGTGGTCAAGACCCAGGCTGTGAAGCCCGGGAAGGGCGGGGCCTTCAACCAGGTCGAAATGAAGAATCTCATCGATGGCACCAAGCTCAACGAGCGCTTTCGGTCGTCGGAAACCGTCGAGCGGATCCGGCTTGAGCAGAAGGACTTTCAGTTCCTCTACGAACAGGGAGACGCATTGGTGTTCATGGACGTCGAAAGCTACGAGCAGCTGGAACTGCAGAAGGACTTCGTCGGCGACCGTCGCGCTTTCCTGCAGGACGGAATGATGGTGACGGTCGAACTCTATGACGAGCGACCGATCGGCATCGCCCTGCCGGATTACGTCACGCTGACGATTTCCGAGGCTGATCCTGTGGTCAAGGGGCAGACGGCGGCATCGTCCTACAAGCCGGCGCTGCTTGAAAACGGCGTGCGGATCCTCGTGCCGCCGTTCATCTCGGCGGGCGAGCGCGTGGTGGTGGACACCAGCGAACTTGCCTATGTGCGACGCGCCGACTGAACCTCGCCTCCTGCATCTGCGTTCCGTTCAATCTCTCTCCATTGAGCGCGACAGGCAGGTCTTGAAGGATTGACGGAACCGCGCTTCCGGATGGACGCACAAAGGGTGCTGCAGTCTGGCGGCCTTGATGCCGCTGCGGCGGCGAGACTGATAGAGCGGGCGTGGCGGGGCTGCGGCCCGCCGGTGCAAGGAATGGTGCGATGGCTCGTTCGGCTTTACTTAATGTGATGGTTCAGGCAGCGCTGAAGGCGGGCCGCGGGCTGGCGCGCGATTTCGGCGAGGTGCAGAACCTGCAGGTTTCGCTCAAGGGTCCCGGCGACTACGTGAGCCAGGCCGACCGCAAGGCCGAAGAGGTTATCCGCACTGAGCTGATGCGAGCCCGGCCGACTTATGGTTTCCTCGGCGAGGAAGGCGGGGAGACGTCAGGTTCTGACGGCTCGCACCGCTGGATTGTCGATCCGCTTGATGGCACCACAAATTTTCTGCACGGCATTCCGCATTTCGCTGTCTCGATTGCGCTTGAACGCAACGAGGACCTCGTCGCCGGGGTGATCTACAATCCTGCAACCGACGAACTCTATACCGCCGAACGCGGCGGCGGTGCCTTTTTCAACGACCGACGGCTCAGGGTCGCCGCCCGCAAGGCGATGTCGGACGCGGTGATCGGCTCGGGCGTACCCCATCTCGGCCGTGGCCATCACGGCAAGTATCTCGTCGAGCTGCGCCATGTGATGGGTGAGTGCGCGGGGATCCGCCGCATGGGTGCTGCAGCTCTTGATCTTGCTTACGTCGCCGCCGGCCGCCTCGACGGATTTTGGGAAAAGCCGCTTGCGCCGTGGGATATGGCGGCAGGCATCGTGCTCATCCGCGAGGCGGGCGGCCTCGTCAAGGACATGACCGGCGGGGACAACATGTTCGCCACCAGCACGATTGCTGCAGGCAATGAAACCATTCTCAAAGGCTTGCTCGATCTCATCCAGCGCCCGGTTCCGACCTCCTGAACGACCGCTGGCGGTGCGAGACCCTATCCTCAGTGCTTTCAATTCCGCCACAATATCGGCTAGTGTCCCAATTCTGTGATGATTTGAGGCGCAACACGCATGGCGAAACTGACATTGTCCGGCTGGGGCATCTCTGAAGACGGCAGCGGCGCTGACCCGCACAAGCTGTCGAGCCCCATGGTTTTCTTCTGGAGCATGATGATCTTTCTGATCATTTCGGGCTTTGTCGCAGCCATCCTCTACCGGCAGGTCCAGACCGCGTTCCAGTCCAATCCGGGGCTGAACGGGCTCATCATCGGCGTGCTCGCGGTTGGTATTCTCCTCGTCTTCACCCAGGTTCTGAGGCTCCGGCCCGAAGTGCGTTGGGTCAATTCCTTCCGGGCGGCGGGTGACGCCGACAAAGTTGGCCGCGATCCGGTCCTGCTTGCGCCGATGCGGGCTCTTGTCGGACGGCGTCAGGAAATGGCGCTGTCGACGTCGTCGCTGCGTTCGATCCTTGATTCGATCGCCACGCGGCTTGATGAATCGCGCGATACCACGCGCTATCTCGTCGGCCTTCTCGTCTTTCTCGGTTTGCTCGGCACCTTCTGGGGACTGCTCGGGACCATCAGTTCGATCAATCAGGTCATCCAGTCGCTCGATCCGGGAACCGGCAGCACCGATGACGTGCTGTCGACGCTCAAGAGCGGCCTGTCAGCGCCGCTGACCGGCATGGGCACCGCCTTTTCGTCCTCGCTTTTTGGCTTGTCAGGCTCACTTATTCTCGGCTTTCTCGATCTGCAGGCGGGCAAGGCGCAGAACCGTTTCTACACCGAACTCGAAAACTGGTTGTCCACGGTGACGGATGTGGATTCCGGCGCGCCGGCCGCGGCGCTGTCGCAGGGGACGACCGACGAGATCCGGGCGCTGTCGGAGCGGATGCAAAAGCTGGCACTCGAAGGCGGCACGACACAGCGCACCACCCAGGCCATGGCGAGCCTCGCCGAAGGCATCCAGGGGCTGGTCAAGAACATGCGCAGCGAGCAACAGATGCTGCGGGACTGGATCGAGGCGCAGCAGGCGGAATCGCGCGCCATGCGCGAAACCCTCGACAAGCTTGCCGACAAGATGGGCGAGCGCTGAGCCATGGCGCTTGCCCGCAACCGGCGCAGGGATCGGACGGTCGACTACTGGCCGGGCTTTGTGGATGCGCTGTCGACGCTGCTGCTCGCCATCATGTTCCTGCTGACGGTCTTCGTGCTGGCGCAGTTTCTCCTCAGCCGCGAGATCTCCGGCCGCGATGATGTCCTCAATCGCCTCAACAGCCAGATCAACGAACTGACCCAACTGCTTGCGCTCGAGCGTTCTGGCAGTCAGGACCTTGACGATACGCTCGCCAACATGCAGGCCTCGCTCTCGGAGGCGGAGACCGAGCGGTCACGTCTGCAGCAACTGCTTTCGAGCGGCGAGGGTGCCTCGGCGGAAGCCGACACCAAACTCGGTACACTGACCGATAGCCTCGTTGCCGAGCAACAGGTCTCGCGCCGTGCCTTGAGCCAGGTGGAATTGCTCAACCAGCAGATTGCCGCCCTGCGCAGCCAGCTTGCGGCGCTCGAGGGTGCGCTTGAGGTGTCGGAATCCAAGGACCGCGATACCCAGGCCAAGATTGCCGATCTTGGCAAACGGCTCAATGTGGCGCTGGCCCAGCGCGTGCAGGAGTTGAACCGCTACCGGTCTGACTTCTTCGGCAGGTTGCGCGAGATCCTGTCGGGCCGCGACGATGTCCGCGTTGTCGGTGACCGCTTCGTGTTCCAGTCGGAAGTGCTGTTTCCCTCCGGCGGCAATGCGCTCAACCCTGCGGGCGAGGATGCGATGGCCAAGCTTGCGGCCGCCGTCAACGAGCTGGCGCGGGAAATCCCGGACGAAATCAACTGGGTTCTGCGGGTTGATGGCCACACCGACTCCGTGCCGTTGTCCGGGTCGGGGCGCTATGCGGACAACTGGGAATTGTCCACGGCGCGCGCGACTTCGGTGGTCAAGTACCTGGTCTCGCAAGGCGTGCCCGCCAACCGCCTGGTGGCGGCCGGGTTTGGCGAGTTCCAGCCGATCGCCGAAGGCGACAGCGATGCGAGCCGCGCCACCAACCGGCGCATCGAGCTCAAGCTGACCGAGCGATAATCAAAGTCATCCAGACCGGGTCATTCATGCATGTCCGTTCGGGTTACTCATGGCTGATTGACCGGACCATGGTCTAAGTCGCTTCCGCAAGCCCCGGCAAGGCATCACGCGGATCAAAGGGGGCAGCCAGCCCACGATACTCCGCTTCGGTTGCCGAGACAAAATCCGACAGCATCAGTGCATGCCGATCCGTGTCCGCAAGTGCGGTGATCGCGCTGCCAAAAGCATCTGCAAGGCGACCGGCCTCGCCCACGAACGGGAGCCCTGCCACAACCGGGAGAGCGACTGTGTCGGGGGTCTGCGCGAAGACGGTGAGCGCTGCGGCGGCCGGTTCGTGGCGCAGGGCGAGCAGCCAGCTCACCACGTCGATGGCCGCCCAGTCAGCCCGACCTTCGGCCACCGCGCGGATGGAGGCGCGGTGGCCACCGGTTTCAAACGGGGTGGGCGTTGAGTAAGCACCTTCCGCGATCAGCAGACGGACCGGCGCAGCAAAGCCCGACTGGGAGTTTCGTCCGTTGAAGGCGAAACGCAGACCTTCGAGATCCTTCAGCGTGGTGATCGGCGCACCTGAACGCGACACCAGAACGCTGTGATAGCGTCCGGGCTCTGCACCGGTGCCAAAAAAGGCTGGAATCCCGATCAGGACCACACGGCTGGTCAACGCCGTCGCATAGGGTCGACCACAGGTCTGGGACAGGAAGAGGCCGGGGTGGGTCCATTCGGCTGCGGGATCTGTCGGGCGGATGAGTCTGTCGGGTGCATCGAGGCCGGTAGCGCGCACAGCGTTGGCCACTGCCTGCCAGTAGCGGTCGGTTGCGTCGCGGATTTCCGGCCAGTCGTACATGGGCAGCGAAGCGCGCAAGCCCGTATCGGATCGTTCGGTCGCCCTCACGCCCGGTCGCGCCGGTGTTTGCGGATGCGTTCACGGTCGATCGGCCAGGCGACGGGCTCCTTCGGCTTGAGGCCATAGCGGCGCAGGACATCGAAGTAGCTTGCGAAGCGGTATCCGCCGTTCATCCGCAGGAAGCGTTCGCGGTTCTGGCGAAAGAAGCCGGGAAGCCTGTACCAGGCGAGCGAGGGATAGGCGTGATGGACGGAATGGAGGTTGTTGTTGAGAAAGAGAAAGGCCAGCGGCCCGCGGGTCTCGATGATGACAGAGCGCTGGTTGGTTTTCTCCACCGCCTCGTGCTCGATGAAGGAACGGACCATCAAAAGGCCCATGCCGAAATAGGCTACTATACCATACAGCAGTGGATGGACGGCACCCCAAAGGCTGACCGCAGTCAGCAAGACGATGACACCGAGGGCATGGCGCGCCCAGATCTGAGCGACGGTGCGGTCGCCAGCGGACGCCTTCGCCCATTCCGCGCCCGCAAATCCGACGGTGGCGAGGCCGGGGCCAAGCGTCATGCGGCCCACGAGGGTGTTGTTTGCAGTCAGCAGCGCCTTCATCCAGCCCGGCTGGCTGCTCCAGACATCCTGATCGAGATAATAACTCTCCGGATCGTCATAGGGATCGGTGATGTTTTCGTTGATATGGTGCGTCAAGTGGCACGACTTGAACCGCAGGTAGGGCACCAGAAGTCCAATCGGCGGCACGACAAGGAGATCGTTCCAAGACTGGTTTCGGAACGGGTGGCCATGAAGCAGCTCATGCTGCAGCGATGAATGCAGCGTGATGACTGGTACCAGTAATAAAATCCGCAAGGCTGTCGGCAGGTCACCAAGACCGAATGTCAACAAGCCCCAAGCAGCATAACAAACGCCCGCAAGAAGCAGGGTCCGCCACTCCGCACTGTCCCGCATTGTGTAAACCGTTCCACAGAAGCGACCGCGGTGTCTGCGCCTCAAGGGTCCCGTCCCGGCGCCGCACCCGATCCAGTCAAATTCAATAGCCTGATTTGCGAAGCTTCACAAGATTGTGAACCTCGCTGCACAGATCGAAAGGCGACATCTGCGACCACCCGCCGACGAGCCGCGGTCCAAGGATCAGGAGGAGGCCGGACTTGCCCGGAAGTCAACCGACAAAGCCTCTGCACCAAGCTCGAACTGCAGTCGCGCCAACCGCGCATACAGGCCGTTGCGGGCCACCAACGAGGCATGGGTGCCTTCCTCAACGATGGTGCCCTTGTCCATAACCAGGATCCTGTCCGCCTTGAGCACGGTGGCGAGCCGATGCGCGATGACGATGGTCGTGCGGTTCTTCATCAGACCCTCCAGCGCCTTCTGGACGAGCGTTTCGTTTTCCGCATCAAGTGCGGAGGTCGCCTCGTCGAGCAAGAGCACCGGGGCGTCGCGCAGGATGGCGCGGGCGATGGCAATGCGCTGGCGTTGGCCACCCGACAGGGTGATCCCGCGTTCGCCGAGCTGAGTGTCGTAGCCATGCTCCAGCGCCATGACGAAGTCATGCGCCTGGGCCGCCCGGGCGGCGGCAGCGATCTCCGCATCCGAGGCCCCAGCGCGTCCGAAGGCGATGTTGTCGCGCACGCTGGTGGCAAAGACCGTGACGTCCTGAGGGACCAGGGCAATGCGGGCGCGGACTTCGGCCGGGTCGGCGCGGCGCACATCAACGCCGTCAACCAGGACGCGGCCGGAGTTGACATCATAAAAGCGCAGCAGCAGTGCAAACAGCGTGCTCTTGCCTGCGCCCGAGGCCCCCACCACGGCCACGCTTTCCCCTGGACGCACATGAAACCGGGTGCCCTTGAGCGCCGGCAGGTCCGGCCGCGCCGGATAGGCGAAGCGCACGTCTTCAAAACGGATATCGCCCAAGGGCGGCTGCGGCAGAGGTTCGGCATCCCGCGGTGCCCGGATCTCAGGGACCTCGTCGAGAAGTTCTCCGAGACGTTCGGCGGCACCGGCGGCCTGGGACAGCTCACCCCAGACTTCTGACAGCGCACCCAGCCCGCCTGCGGCGAAGACCGAGTAGAGCAGGAACTGGCCGAGCCTGCCTGCGGTCATGTCGCCCGCGAGCACCGACTGCGCTCCATACCAGAGGACGGCCACGACGCTGCCGAACGCCATGGCGATGGCAAATCCGGTCAGCACCGATCTGGCAAGGATGGAGCCCCGCGCGGCCTCGAACGCCTGCTCGACCGCCTTGGAGAAACGGTTCTGGGCGGCCTCTTCCGTGTTGAAGGCCTGGACCGTGCGGGTGGCGCCGATGGCCTCGCCTGCAAATGTCATGGCTTCGGCAAGCGTATCCTGGGCGGCGCGCGAGCGCTTGCGCACACTGCGGCCGAAACCGACAATGGGGAAAACGATGAGCGGGATGGCCAGCAACACGAGGCCTGAGAGTTCCGGGGAGGTTATGAACATCATCGCGCCAGCGCCGATGCACAGGATCATGTTGCGAAGCGCCAGAGAGGCTGTGGACCCGACGGTTGACTTGATCTGCGTGGTGTCGGCGGTCAGGCGGGAGACGATCTCGCCCGATCGGTTGGCGTCGTAAAAGGAGGCGGACAGCGTCGTCACATGGTCGAAGACGTCGCGCCGGATATCGGAGACCACCCGCTCGCCCAGCGTGATGACGAAGTAATAGCGGCAGGCGCTTGCGAAGGCGAGAATGAGGGCGATGGCGACCAACATCGAAAAATAGCTGTTGATGAAGCCTGCATCGGCCTCCGAGAAGCCGTTGTCGATCATGCGCCTGACCGCCATTGGCAGCGTCAGCGTCGTCGCGGCGGCCACCACGAGAAAGGCGAGAGCCCCCATGACGAGTTTCGGATACCGCCAGACATAGGGAACCAGTCGTGTCAGCGGGCGGATCGAGCGCCGTGCTGACGTTGCTGCATCGTTCGGCTTTGCCACATTTCCTCCTGCGCATTACGCTCCGCCCAAACCGCCCGCGTCCTCCTCGACGCGTCCGGGGCTGTCCGGCCATTTCGGTCAGCGGGGTTTTCCGCGCCGGGAACTGGCCGAGGGAGCGCCGCGGTGTCGGGCCGCAATTTGGGTTGCGACCCTTGTTCTCGTCGGATCCTTCATGTATAGGCTCGCCATCGAATTGGGAAGCCGTGGACCGTGAGGTGTGCGGCTTGAATTGTATCTCAGGCCAAATTGCCGCAACACCCGCCGCGCTTGGGCCATAACTGTCAGGACAGACCGATGAAGGACAAGATCCATCCGCATTACCACATGATCAAGGTGGTCATGACCGACGGCGTCGAATACATGACCCGCTCCACCTGGGGTTCGGAAGGCGACACCATGAACCTCGAGATCGATCCGAAATCGCATCCCGCCTGGACTGGCGGCAATCAGCAGATGCTGGATCGTGGCGGACGCCTGTCCAAGTTCAAGAAGCGGTTTGAAGGCCTCGGCCTCTGATCTGTCCTGATTTTCCGGACGTCCCGAAGCCCGCGCCCGCCGCGGGCTTTTTCGTGTCGCGATGCTGCTCGAGCGCGCTATCGCCTGAAAAGACAAAGGCCGCGTCCGGTTTCCCGTCGCGACCCGACTTTTCGTCCGGTATGTGCGGATCAGCGCAGGCCGAAGACCGTGTGCAGCAGTGACTGCTGCGCCTGAACGGCGTTCTGGTTGTCGGGCCGGAGGCCGACGCTTTCTCCCGGACGATAGATTTCGCGGTCGAGGATGGCCACCCGGTTCTGCAGGCGCAGCGAGCGCTCCACCAGATCGCGGAACGCCGCCGGCAGATCGTTCCAGCCTGGTGCGGAGCGGTCGCAGTTGAAGCCGTCGAGGCGGACCTTGGTCTTCTCGGCCATCACCTGCTCGCGGCTCATCTCGCCGTTGTTGACCGCGCGCTGCAGCAGCAGCCAGGACGCCATCTGCATGAGCCGCGTGGTCAGACGCATGGACTCGGCCGCGTAAAGCACGGCCGCCATCCGGGGCAGTGCCTTGGAGGCCGAGCGACCGACACCGTCCAGATAGCTCGCCGTCTCCTCCACCAGACCCATGCCCTCGGCGTAGAGCGCCTTGAACTGGGCTGAATTGGCCATATGATCGGCGAGGTTGACGGTATTGCGGCTTTTTTCTGACATGTGGCCGGTATCCTGATGGCGAGGTATATTGCAAATCAGCTTTTGGCAGGGCAGCGGTCAGCTGGTCTTGCAGTGCCACAATGGCGCGGCTCCCTAGCGGGGGCAAGTTTATTCTTAAAAAAGGGTTAATGGCAACAGCGGGGCAATTTGGCAGCCCGAGCAGCCATTTAGGGGCAAAAAAAGAGCCGCAGGAGCGGCTCTCAAGAGTTTAACAGGGAGGCGTCAAACAGTTGATGAAAATCAGACTGTCACATCCAGAAGACCGGATAACGAGAGTAATAACTCATAAAGCTTAACGACCGGTTAAATTACCGGTGTGCATGAGAGCTTTGTTGAAAAGGCCTTGCTACTTGGTCTTGAACAGACCCTCAGCTGCACCGCGACTGGCTGCCTTGGTCGCCATCTCAGTTTCCAGCCGCGCAATCTCGGCTCTGAGCACGGCAATGCGTTCACCGATCTCGGCGGCAGACATCAGCGACAGGTCACAGCCGATTTCGTGGGCACGGCGGGGTTTGGGATGGTCGTCGTCAGACAGCATAGGTCGGCTCCGGTTTCCAGCGAGAGGCATCCGCCATTGCCTCTAATGCATGTCGTACACGCATTCATTTGTGCGATAACGTACACGCATTCATTTGGGCGCGACATGCATCAAGACAAGGCAAAGCCCCCGGGCTGTACCGGGGCAACACCACGCAGTCACAGGAGGCACGAGACATGCGCGCGATCATGATCAGGGAACCTGGCGGACCCGAAGTGCTGGTCGAAGTCGAGCGGCCGATGCCCGTTCCGGGACCGGACGAACTGCTGGTTCGCGTCAGGGCCGCAGGGGTCAACCGCCCTGACTGCCTGCAGCGGCAAGGTCTTTATCCGGCGCCACCGGGAGCCTCCGATATTCCGGGACTTGAGATCGCCGGTGAGGTTGTCGGCAAGGGCGCTTCTGTCACCCGCCATGCCTTGGGCGATCTCGTCTGTGGCCTGGTGCCGGGTGGAGGGTATGCGGACCATTGCGTTGTCCATGAAAGCAACGCTTTGCCGGTTCCGGGAAGCCTGACATTGAGTGAGGCAGCGGCGATTCCCGAGACATTCTTCACAGTCTGGAGCAACGTGTTCCAGCGCGGAAGGCTAGCAAGGGGGGAAACCTTCCTCGTCCATGGCGGAACCTCCGGGATCGGTACGACGGCTATCCAGTTGGCCAGGGCTTTCGGCGCCCGGGTTTTCGCCACCGCCGGGTCCGACGCCAAATGTGACGCCATGCGCGCTTTGGGCGTGGAGCTTGCGATCAACTACCGGACTGAGGATTTCGTCAAGGTGGTCCGGGAGGCGACAGCGGGCGAAGGCGTGCATCTGACGCTGGACATGGTGGGCGGCGACTACATCACGCGCAATTACCAGGTGGCGGCGCTGGACGGGCGGATCGTTCAGATCGCCTTTCTCAACGGACGCAAGGCCGAAGCGGATTTCTCGTTGCTGATGATGAAGCGGCTGACCCATACGGGCTCCACGCTCAGGGCAAGACCGGTTGAGTTCAAGGCGGCGATCGCTTCCGAGCTGCGCCAGCATGTCTGGCCGCTGCTGGGGGAGCGGAAAGTCTTGCCGGTCATGGATTCGATCTATCCGCTCAGTCAGGCCGCCGCCGCCCATCAGCGGATGGAGGAAGGCGAGCATATCGGCAAGATCGTGCTCGACGTCGCCTGAGGCGGGGTGTTCGGGTCAGGTCGCGCCAAATCCGTCCTTGCCTGCGGCGCGCGGGTCGAGTGCGATGGTCTCGGGCGTGGCCGAGCGGGCGGAGGGAAGCGACGCAAAGGTTTCCCGTTCCCCCACTGGAACAGCCTTGCGACGGCGCGAACGGAAGATTGCATAGCCCGCCACGCCCAGATGCGCCAAAGCCGTGACCAGGAAAAGCATGTACGGATCGCCCGTCGCCATGGCAAAGCCGCCAAGCGCCGGGCCGATGATGGTGCCGACGCCGTAGAGCAGCAGCAGGCCGCCGGAGACGGTCACGAACTGGTCCGAGGTGGCGAAGTCGTTGGCATGGGCGACGATGATCGAATAGAGCGTGTAGGACATTGCGCCATAAATGGCGATGATGGTGAACAGCACCACCAGTCCGGTCGGTGCCAGCAGATAGATCGTCAGCCCGGAGAGCCCTGCAATGGCGGCCAATCCCGCCAGAACGTAGCGCCGGTCCATCCGGTCGGACAGCCGGCCGGCGGGAAGCTGGAGGACTGCGCCCGAGAAGATCGTGATCGACATCATGCTGGCGATCGTGATGTCGGCAAGCCCGACATCGCTGCCGAAAACCGGCCCGAGTGTGCCGAAGGCACCGTTGGCGACGCCGATGAGCAGAATGGCCACGAAGGAGACCGGTGAATTGCGGTAGATCGCCCTCAGATCGAGCTTGACCTCTTTGAGCGGCGCGGGGCTTGAGGCGGTGGAAACGGCCGTGGGCAACAGGGCCAGGCAGTAGAGAATGCCGCACACCATGAAGAAGGTGGGAGCAGCCACGTCACCGAAGGCGATGCTCATCTGCCCGAGCACGATGGCGACATAGTTGACCGTCATGTAGAGCGAAAAGATCAACCCGCGGGTCTCGTTGGTGGCGCGCTCGTTGAGCCAGCTTTCGATGATCATGAACGCGGCCGCCAGCGAGAAGCCCGTGACCACCCGGAGCACGATCCAGGCAACGGGATCAATCATGAGACCGGTCATGAGCGCGATGATGGCGATCAACGCCGAAAAGACCGAGAACGCGCGCACATGTCCAATTCGCCGAACCAACCGTTGGGAGAACAGGCATCCGAGCACGAATCCGGTCGCCCAGGCTGTTCCCAGAAGACCGAGCGACGTGGCGGAAAAATTCTCGACCGAACCGCGCATGGGCAGAAGAAGCCCGTGCAGGCCATTGCCCGCAAGAAGGAAGGCAGTCCCCATCAGGAGGGCAAAAATGGGGAAGATGTTGCGGGCCATGAGCTCGAATTCCGGTTTCGGTGAGAATCTGCAGCGGCCTTTGCGCATCCGATTGAACGCGACATGCATTAGTGAATTGGATTTGACATTTGGGCCCCATGTTCGGTGCGGCAAAAGCCAGATGTCAAATTCCCGAAATCCACTTAAATCGTCATTTTGCCAGGGGCTTTTTCGATTCCAACATTTTCCATTGAGCCTATCGCAGCGGGATCGAAATGTTTCCATCAAACCTCTACCCGGAAAATCCGGCGGGACAAAGGAAAGGAGGGCAATTGACGCAGAAAGTGGCCCTGATATGGCTCAGCGGGAAAAGGCGGGCAAAGGCATGACGAAAATTCTGTCGGGTATCGTCATCATCCTGATGGTCCTGCACCTGATCCGGCCACTTGGACTGCCGGGACTCAAAAAGCGCAGCGATGTCTGGAAAATCGCCGTCTTTGTCATTGCGGCGCTGATGGTGACGATCGTCCTGCGTCCCGGAGGATGACGTTGGCCAGGTGCTCTGCCCAATAGGCGTACCCAACGGCGTTGGCGTGAAAGCCGTCGACTGCGAAACCCTGCCGACCTTCGATGGGCAGCGGCGAGGATGCGATGGCCAGGCGATCGCTGCACAGCTCGTTGCCGATTGCATTGATGATCTGGGTTCGCAGCGCAAGTATCCTGGCGAGCCGAGGCGGCATGATCGGCACTTCCGGCATGTTGATCACCGGCGACCAAATCACGACGGCCTCGGGCCAGCGCGCATGGCAGGCATAAAGCAGGCCGCCGAAGCCGCGGGTGAAGCGTGCTTTCGTGTTGTAGTTCTTCATGTCATTGGTGCCGACCACGAGGACCACGTGGGTGAAGTCGCGGCCGTCAACATGGGGCAGCACGTGGTCGCGGACCTCCTCCGAGATCGCCGAATTCGCCCCCGCATTGCGCCAGCTCACGCTCTCGCCCGTCCGGTCATGGATGATACGGGCGATCTGGGGACCGAGCGTGTCGGCCGTGCGCTCGGCACCGACGCCCGCAGCCGACGAATCACCCATGACGAGGATCCGCCAGAGCGGCTCGGATGCACCCACACGGCCTGACTGCGGTCCACGCGGCGGCGGCATGCGTGTCGCGGTCCGGCGCAAGCCGATCCCTTGACCGAGCGCCAAAGGCAAAAGCAGCCAACTGAGCAGAGATGCCGTCAGATCATTCATGCGCTTGTGATACCGCAATTTTCAACGGTCTTGAACAGGGGTTTGGCGAGGGTGTCTGCCGCAATACAAAGAAAACCGCCGCCCTGGCAGGCGGCGATCGTGGCATCGAAAGATCGAAGGCGGCCTCAGGCGGCCTGCTCGAGATCTTGTTTCCAGTCTCCGCGTGCGGCAAGTCCGTTCATGCGGGCACGATGGGTGAAAGCGCGCTGACTGGCTGCGACATTCTCGCTGCGGCCGCCCCAGGCCTTGATGGCGGCCGCTTGCAGCGCGCGCCCGTAGGAGAATGTGAGCGCCCAGGGCATGTCAAAAGCGGCATTCATGGCTGACAAATGCGCCGTGGCTTCGGCGTCGGACTGGCCGCCTGACAGAAAGGCGATGCCGGGAACGGCCGACGGCACGGTCTGCCTGAGCACGCGCACCGTCGCCTCAGCCACCTCGGCGATGCTTGCCTTGCGGGCGTTCTTGCCGTCGATGACCATATTCGGCTTCAGGATCATGCCTTCCAGCCGAACCCGGGCGTCGGCGAGTTCGGCGAATACAGTTTTCAGAACGAAGGCCGTCACCTCCTCGCAACGGTTGATCGAGTGATCGCCCGGTACGCCGTCCATCAGCACTTCGGGTTCGACGATCGGAACGATGCCATTGGCCTGGCAGAGGGCTGCATAGCGGGCGAGCGCATGTGCATTGGCTTTGACTGCGCCCCATGTCGGAAGACCATCGGCGATCGAGATCACGCCACGCCATTTGGCGAATCGTGCGCCCATCCCATGATAGGCCTTGAGCCGGGCGTCGAGCCCGTCGAGCCCCTCGGTGATTGTCTCGCCGGGATGGCCCGGCAGCGGCACGGCGCCTGCGTCGACCTTGATGCCGGGGATGGAATTCGACCGGCGGATCAGATCGACAAGCGACGTGCCGTCGCGGGCGGACTGGCCAATCGTCTCGTCATAGAGAATGACCCCGGAGATGTAACTCTTCATCGCCTCTTCACTGCGGAAGAGCATTTCCCGGTAGTCGCGTCGTGAGTCGGCGGTCGATTCCAGACCGATACCGTCAAACCGCTTCTTGATGGTGCCGCCTGATTCATCGGCAGCAAGGATTCCCTTGCCCTTGGCGACCATGGCGGCTGCAATATCTTCCAGACGTTCGCTCATTCCTGTTCTCCCGATTGATAACGCCTTGCCGATAGCAGAGTGAAGGGCGCAGGAAAACTGGATGGACAGTGCCTGAATCGATTGAAAAAAATTCAAACGTTTAAAAGACTTGGAAGATCTGGAACTGTCTGATGCATGTCGCGCACAAATGGATTCATTTGTGCGCGACATGCATTCATTCAATGTTTCACATCGGCATTCACGCACCCGACTGGATGCGCAAAGGCCGCTGTAAATGGCGGTTCGGGTCAGGCATGTTCCCGGCAGCGGGAGCCCCGACGATACAAATGTCGGATCGGGACCAAGCGGTGCGGCCCACCCGATCAGGTGCGTAGCACGTCAACGCCGGGAAGCGGCTTGCCTTCCATCCATTCGAGGAAGGCCCCGCCTGCGGTCGAGACATAGGTGAAGGCCTCGCTGACCTCTGCCTGATTGAGTGCAGCCACGGTATCACCGCCGCCTGCGACCGAAACGAGCACGCCGTCCCGGGTGCGCTCGGCCGCATGACGGGCGGCCGACATGGTCGCCGTGTCGAAAGGAGGGATCTCGAAGGCACCGAGCGGGCCGTTCCAGACCAGCGTCTTGGCCTTGGAGATCCAGTCATTGACTTCTTTTAGTGTCCTTGGACCGATATCAAGCATCATGGCGTCGACCGGGATGGAATCGACGTCCACGATCTGGCTTTCAGCACCGGCCTTGAATTCCCGTGCCACCACGCCGTCAACCGGCAGAACGATGGTGCAACCCGCACTGCTTGCGGCCTTCTCGATTTCGCGGGCGGTTTCCGCCAGGTCGTGCTCGCACAGCGACTTGCCGACATTGATGCCGCGGGCGGCGAGAAAGGTGTTGGCCATGCCGCCGCCGATTACAAGGGCGTCGACCTTGGTCACCAAATTGGACAGAAGATCGATCTTGGTGGAGACCTTTGCACCGCCCACGATGGCGACCACGGGCCGGTCCGGATTGCCCAGACCCTTTTCCAACGCGACAAGTTCGGCCTGCATGGCGCGCCCGGCAAAGGCGGGCAGATGGTGGGCAAGGCCCTCGGTCGATGCATGCGCCCGGTGCGCCGCCGAGAAGGCGTCGTTGACATACATGTCACCATTTGAAGCAAGCGCCCGGGCGAATTCCGGGTCATCGTTTTCCTCGCCCTTGTGGAACCGGGTGTTCTCAAGCAGCAGAATGTCGCCATCCTGCATGGCCGCAACGGCGTGTTCGGCAGCCGAACCGATGCAATCGGCACTGAAGTGAACCGTGCGATCAAGAACCAATTCCACCGTCGCGGCGATCGGGGAGAGGGACATGCCTTCGGTGGGTTCGCCCTTCGGGCGACCGAAATGGGCGAGCAGGACCACCTTGGCGCCACGATCGGCGAGTTCCGTGATGGTCGGTGCCACGCGCTCGATGCGGGTGAAGTCTGTGACCTTGCCGTCCTTGACGGGCACGTTGAGATCGACACGGACAAGCACACGCTTGCCGGTGATGTCGCCCATGTCGTCCAGGGTCTTGAATGAAGTCAACGCGGCGCCTCCCGATGTCTGGCCGTTCTGAGGGTTGTCGGCCGCTGCCGTCCCGGACGACGCACCGCGAGCCGGTCTGCTGCCCTCAGATCAGCTTCGCCAAGGCAACTGCGGTGTCGCTCATGCGGTTGGAGAAGCCCCATTCGTTGTCGTACCAGGACAAGACCCGTACGAATGTGCCATCCAGCACCTTGGTCTGGTCCATGTGGAAGGTCGACGAATTGGGATTGTGATTGAAGTCGATGGAGACGTTTGGTTCTTTGGTGTAGCCGAGCACGCCCTTGAGCGCTCCGTCGGCTGCCGCCTCGATCACGCCATTGACTTCCTCGACGCTGGTTGCGCGCTTGGCGATGAACTTGAAGTCCACAACCGAAACATTGGGGGTCGGCACGCGGATCGATGTGCCGTCAAGACGCCCCTTGAGTTCGGGGATGACGAGGCCGATGGCTTTGGCCGCACCGGTCGAAGTCGGGATCATCGACATGGCAGCGGCGCGCGCCCGGTAGAGATCCTTGTGCACGGTGTCGAGTGTCGGCTGGTCGCTGGTGTAGGCGTGGATCGTGGTCATGAAGCCCTTGTCGATGCCGATCGCATTGTGAAGAACGCTGGCAACAGGGGCGAGGCAGTTGGTGGTGCAGGATGCGTTCGAGATGACGATGTGGTCTTTGGTCAGCTTGTCGTGGTTGACGCCGTAGACCACGGTCAGGTCGGCACCGTCGGAAGGTGCCGAGACGATCACACGCTTGGCGCCGGCTTGAATGTGGATGGCCGCCTTGTCACGGGCGGTGAAGATGCCGGTGCATTCCATGACGATGTCGATGTCGAGCTCGCCCCAAGGCAGCTTGGAGGGGTCACGTTCCGAAAAAACCTTGAAGCTTTCCGAGCCCACCGAAATCGTGTTGCCGTCAACGGTCACCGGGTAGGGAAAACGACCATGCACGGAATCATAGCGCATCAAATGGGCGTTGGTTTCCACCGGACCGAGGTCGTTTACGGCAACGATCTCGATATCGTTGCGGCCAGATTCGAAAATCGCGCGGACGATATTGCGTCCAATACGGCCAAATCCGTTGATAGCAATCCTGGTTTTCATGTTGATCCTCCTTGGAGATAAAGGCGAGCGTGTCAATTTGGGGTCAGCGAGGGGTTTTGAGGCGGGCTTCGACGGCGGTAACCGTGTCCTCTGGCGTGATGCCGAAATGCTTGTAGAGTTCCTTGTAGGGGCCGGATGCGCCGAACCCGGTCATCCCGATGAAAATGCCGTCAGATCCTATGAAAGCGTCCCAGCCCTGACGAATGCCGGCCTCGATGGCAACCTTGACCGGCGAATCGCCGAGAATGGCGCGGCGATATTCCGGGCTCTGCTCCTCGAAAAGCTCAAAGCAGGGCACCGAGACGACGCGGGTGGAATGGCCCTTGGCCTCGAGCTGGTCGCGCGCGGCGAGTGCGATCTCGATTTCCGAGCCCGAGGCGAAGATCGTGACATCCGCTTCGCTTACCGAGACCAGATCATAAGCGCCGTAGGCACTGAGATTCTCCTCGATGAACTGGCCGCGCACGGTGGGCAGGTTCTGGCGCGTGAGCGCAATGCCGCTCGGGCGATTGGCACTGGCAAGCGCCACCTGCCAGCATTCGGCCGTTTCCACCACATCGGCAGGACGGAACATCAAGAGGTTCGGGATCGCTCTGAGCGCCGCCATATGCTCGACCGGCTGGTGGGTGGGTCCGTCTTCGCCAAGTCCGATGGAATCATGGGTCAGCACATGGATGACGCGGATGCCCATCAGGGCGGCGAGGCGGATGGACGGGCGGCAATAATCGGAGAAGATGAGAAAGCCGCCGGAATAGGGAATGACACCGCCATGCAGTGCCATGCCGTTCATCATGGCGGCCATGCCATGCTCGCGAATGCCGTAGTGAATGTAGCGGCCGGCATAATTGTCGGCGGTCATGGCCTTGGTCTGGCTGGTGCGGGTGTTGTTGGAGCCGGTGAGATCGGCCGAGCCGCCGAGCGTTTCCGGCACCACGGCGTTGATTACCTCTAGCGCCATTTCGGACGCCTTGCGGGTGGCTACATTGGGCTTTTCTTCGGCCAACTTGCGCTTGTAGGTAGCCATGGCGGGCTCCAGACCGCCGGGCAATTCGCCGTTCATGCGGCGCTCGAAGTCCATTCTGGTGTCATTGCCGCTGTTGGCGAGCCGATCTGCCCACGCCTTGCGCTCCTTGACCGAGCGCAGGCCGGCAATGCGCCAGGCATCGAGAATGTCGGAGGGAATGACGAAGGGCTCGTCGGTCCAGCCGAGCGCCTTGCGGGTGGCGGCGATCTCCTCGGCACCGAGCGGCGATCCATGCGCCTCCTTGCTGCCCGCTTTTTTTGGCGCGCCAAAGCCGATGGTCGTCTTTGCGGCAATCATGGTGGGCCGGTCGGATTTGCGGGCCGATTCGATGGCGGATGCGATGGCATCTGGGTCTTGGCCGTCGATTTCGATGACATTCCAGCCAGATGCGCGGAAGCGCATGGGTTGATCGGTGGAATCGGCGATCGAAATCGGTCCGTCGATGGAGATGTTGTTGTTGTCCCAGAAGAGGATGAGCTTACCGAGCCGGAGATGGCCTGCAAGCGAGATCGCCTCCTGGCTGATGCCCTCCATCAGGCAGCCGTCGCCGGCCAGCACATAGGTGTAGTGGTCGACGAGTTCGGCACCGAACTCGGCGGCCAGGTGGCGCTCGGCGATTGCCATGCCCACGGCGTTGCCGATGCCCTGTCCGAGTGGGCCCGTGGTGGTCTCGATGCCGGCGGCATGGCCATATTCGGGATGCCCGGCAGTCGGGGAGCCCAACTGACGGAAATTCTTGATATCGTCGATGGAGATGTCATCATAGCCCAGAAGATAGAGCAGTGAGTAAATCAGCATTGAGCCGTGGCCGGCCGAGAGCACGAAGCGGTCGCGGTCGGGCCAGCCGGGTTTTTTGGGATCGAAGCGCAGGTAGCGGGAAAACAGAACCGTGGCGATGTCGGCCGCACCCATCGGCAGGCCCGGATGGCCCGATTTCGCTTTCTCGACTGCGTCCATGGACAGGAACCGGATTGCATTGGCCATCCGATTGTGTTTTTCGCGTGAGATCATGGCGGTCGGGCCTTCTTGCGTTCAGGTAGGCTGGCTTGCGTTCAGGTAGGCTGGCTTGCGTTCAGGTAGGCTGGCTTGCGTTCAGGTAAGTTGGCTTGCGTTCAGGTAGGCTGGCGTTCAGGTCAGACAGGCCCCGCGAAGAGGCCGGTTGAAGGACGGCGAACACATAGCAGTTGCACTGTCGGTGTCAACAAAGCGAGCCGATTTGTGCCGGTGCGGAATTCCCTGGGGACCGGCTGTGGGGCTTTGTTGACGCATTGTTGCCCCGTTGGATAAACTCCCTGTGACAAGTCTTCGGGATTTAAGCGATTCGGGCGATCGTAGCCGCAGCAGGGACCCCATGATGCCCACTGAAAAGACAGTGAAATCCGCACTTGATGCGCTGCATCAGGCGCTGTCTCGGCTGGACAACGCTGTCGATCGGCACGTGGAGACAGGGCGGAATGCAGCAGAGGCCGAACTTGAATTACGCCGTATGGTTGATGACCGGTCCCGTCTCGCCCATGAGCTTGACCAGTCCGAAGACCGGTCCAACCGCCTGGAAGAGGCCAATCGCGAGGTTTCGCGGCGCCTTGTGACAGCCATGGAAACCATCCGCGCGGTTCTTGATCGCTGATCGGGCGGGCTTTCTCCATCCCATCCAAATGAACAAGACCCGAAATGAGACACACAGGGACCCCACGATGGCGCAAGTAACAGTCCTGATCGATGGCAAGGCCTACCGCATGGCCTGCGAGGAAGGCCAGGAGGATCATCTCACCGACCTCGCTGGCCGTTTTGACCGCTATGTGAACCATCTCAAGGGACAGTTCGGTGAAATCGGCGATCTTCGGTTGACCGTCATGGCGGGCATCATGGTGATGGATGAACTCCACGAGTTGCAGCGCAAGATGCGCGGGCTCGAGGCTGAGCTCGAAACACTCAAGAAAACCCGCGATACCGCGCTGCACCGGGTGGAGAAGACCGATCAGGACCTGACCGCCGCGCTCATCGATGTGACCGGGCGCATCGAGGCGATTGCCGGAAAGCTCAGCGGCCAGACGCTTTAATGCATGTCGCACACAAATGGATTAATTTGTGCGACAACGCACATGCATTCATTCAATGTTTTACAGCGGCATTCACGCATCCTGTCGGATGCGCGGCGCTGTAGGGTTTGAAATTGGCCAGATCGGCAATTCAGCAGCCTTTTCGCCGATCTGACACGTTCGCCACTGGCGCATCGGTCGCCATGGGCCTATATCTTTGCTGCGGTCTGCGCCTCTCGACAGGATAAACAATCCCCGGGGCCTTACTCGATCCTTAGGGAGCTGTCCCTGGCCCGACCCGTGGGTTTGGTCACACGGCACCCACCTACGTTGTAGGCACCCGGGATCGAACCTTCCATCGGTTGTTGTGGATCGCACTTCATTCCTCCACGCTCCAATGCTGCGGAGGCCTGGGCGGCTTTCGTCGATTGCGGCACCGGCGGCTTGACCCCAATGCATGTCGCGTTGATTCAGAGGGTTACATCGACATTCACGCGTCTCATAAGACGCGCGGCGCTGCCATGCATGTCGCGTTCAATCGGGTTCGATTGAACGGAACGCACATGCATTTCTTGAAAGGGTTACAGCGACATTCACGCGTCTGAACAGACGCGAGGCGCTGTAGGTCCGGGCGGCGGCGACAATGGTCCCCGGGAGAGCACAGGGGCCCGGCACGGCTCACGGTCCCGGCACGGAAAGCAGTCACCATGTCTTCCAAATCTGAAATCCGCAAAGCCATGCTCGCCCGGCGCGACGGCCTGCCTGTAGATCGACGGATCGAGATGGGCCTCGAGATGGCCACGCACGGGGAGGCCATCGCCTTCGAGCCGGGTGCGATCGTGTCAGGCTATCTGCCGATCCGGTCAGAGCCGGATTTGCGTCCGCTTCTGGCGCGGCTCCGGGAGCGGGGCGCACGGCTGTGCCTGCCTGTGGTCCGCGACCGCCAGACCATTGTCTTCAGAGAGTTCGTGCGCGGTGCGGCCCTCGTCGACACCGGCTTTGGAACGTCCGGTCCAAACGTCGATGCGGCTGTCCTGGATCCCGACATTCTGCTGGTGCCGCTGTCGGCCTTCGATGGTGCTGGCAACCGGCTCGGCTACGGGGCGGGCCATTATGACCGCGCGATCGCGCGCCTCATGGCGATGGGCCGCGCACCGCGACTGATCGGAACCGCCTTCGGCTTCCAGGAAGTGCCCGCGCTGCCGGCCGAACCCCACGACATGGCGCTGCAGATGATCCTGACGGAAGGCGGCTTGCGCTCTTTCGGCGAGGCTATATAAAAACCGGATGCGCCTGCTTTTTCTCGGAGACATGGTTGGACGGACAGGCCGGACTGCGGTTTACGACCGCTTGCCCGGATTGATTTCCGATTTCCGGCTGGATTTTGTCATCGTCAACGGCGAGAACGCGGCTGGCGGCTTTGGCATCACGGAAGAAATCCTCATGGATACCCTTTCGGCTGGTGCCGACGTGGTGACCACGGGCAACCATGTCTGGGACCAGCGCGAGGCAATCACTTTTGCCGACCGTCAGGACCGGTTTCTGAGACCCGCCAACTATCCGCCCGGCACGCCGGGTCGCGGGTCAAACCTCTACATCGCCCGCAACGGTGCCCGGGTGCTGGTGGCCAATATCATGGGCCGGGTTTTCATGCATCCCGATCTCGATGATCCCTTCGGCGCGGGCGAGGCGATCTTGAGAGCCTGTCCGCTGGGCGAGCAGGCTGACGCCATTGTCTTCGATTTCCATGCCGAGGCCACCAGCGAAAAACTGTGTTTTGGGCATTTCGTTGACGGACGGGCGAGTTTCGTGGTCGGCACCCACACCCATGTGCCCACCGCCGACTGCCAGATCCTGAATGCCGGAACTGCCTACATGTCGGATGCGGGCATGTGCGGGGATTATGATTCTTCGCTCGGCATGGACAAGGAGGAACCGATCAACCGCTTCCTCACCCGCATGCCCAAAGGCCGCTTCGAGGCGGCCTCGGGACCGGCGACAATCTGCGGTGTGGGCGTCGAGATTTCAGAGCGAACCGGACTGGCCGAAAAAATTGCGCCTTTGCGTCTGGGGCCGAGGTTGGCCGAGACCGTGCCTGACTTCTGGGCCTGAGCCATCACACACCCTTGAGCACCATGATGGTTGGTTGGCGCGGCAATGTCCGCGCCGAGATCGTCACGGTGTCGCTGTTGACATAGTCTGTGGCGAAGCGGTCACCCATCATGGTGATGAAGCTCGACAGCGGCATGCCGCGCCGGTGCATGGGCAGAAGGACCGAGGACTGCAACCGCCGGGCGATTTCGCTCATGCCGGTGTGGCTCAGCGTCAATCCGCCATCGACCGGCACCATGACCACGTCCAGCCGGCCAATCTGGGCGAAATGCCGGTCTTCGAGGGCGTGGTGGAGGTGTCCCAGATGGCCGATACACAGATCGGCGACCTCAAAGATGAAGATCGAGTTGGCGTCGGGCTCCATGCCGTCATAGCTGCGGATATCGGTGGTGACGTTGCGGACATAAACATCGTCGACCATCACATTGTGCTCGGCGGGCGTGGAATCGACATTCCAACCGCGCAGCACATGCTCGATCCCTTCGTCGGGTGCCAATGTATAGTGGGAGGAATGCGCCTTGTTCATGGTCACGACCCTGGGCACTTGCACGCCGCCCGACCAGCCGGCATAATCGGTGGCGATCGTCACGCCTCCAGGCGTGGTCAGGACGTACGTCGAATGGCCGGCATAACTGATGCGGACATCGCCCGAGGCATTGATTTTGGAAGCCTCAGGACCCTTGAAGGGACCCGGGCGGCTTTCAGGCGTGAAATTGGCATAGGTGGCGTTGGGCAGCGCCTGGGCGACAGCGAGGCACTGGCTGAAGGGACGCGCGGTCTCCTGGGCGGTAGCGGCAAGCGGGACCGTGGTGACGGCGAGAACCGCGATCAGGGCAAACAAATGGCGCATGCAATGCCTCCGGTGTGTCCTACTATCTGTGCGTCAAGGGTAGTGCAGACGCAGCCGGAGTAAAGCCTCGCTTCGGACAAAGTGGCCGACTTTGTCGCCCGGATGCGGGGGTCGCGGTCAAAAACCGGTGGGTTGGTATTTGCCATGCGGGGTCCGGTTCGGCATGTGCGCGGCAGCGTGACCTCACCGATTGCATGCTTCGGGCACCCCTGCTTCAGTTCTCCGTCATCGCGGCCCAGCGCGTCTTGATTGCCTGGTAGCCGTCTCCGGGCTGGCCTTCATAGACAAGCGCGCCGTCATTGATGGACACGAAAGGCTGGCGCGAACGGGCCCAGATATGGGCGGACGGGATCAACCACGACGTGTCGTCGAGCGTTCCGGCTTTCAGATTGATCTCGGGTGAGCCTTTCGTGCCGTGCCAGATCCGGACACCGCAGGAGGGGCAGAACCAGCCCTCGCGCCGGGCGCCACTTTCGGCGGTGCGCTCAAACAGGCTCGCCTCGCCGCTGACTTCGAGCCCCTGGCGGGCAAGCCTTAGGCTCTCGCCGAAGGCCGAGGACGTCTGGCGCTGGCACTCGCTGCAATGGCACAGGTAGAAGGCGAGCGGCGCTGCGCTCACCCGGTAGCGCAAGCGCCCGCACTGGCAGCCGCCCGTCAGCGGCATGGATGGAAGCTTGGTCTTTCCCATGGCGGTCTTCCTTCTGGACGAAACCCGGAGACGACCTTATAAGGCGGCCATTCCAAATCCAATGACATCTGAAGGTGCGCCATGGCAGGCCATTCACAATTCAAGAACATCATGCACCGAAAAGGCCGCCAGGATGCGGTGCGCTCGAAAATCTTTTCCAAACTCGGCCGCGAAATCACCGTGGCGGCCAAGATGGGCACGCCCGACCCGGCCATGAACCCGCGCCTGCGCCTCGCCATCCAGAACGCCAAGGCGCAGTCCATGCCCAAGGACAACATCCAGCGCGCCATCAACAAGGCGGTGGGCAACGACGGGGACAATTACGAGGAAGTCCGATACGAGGGCTACGGCCCGGGCGGCGTCGCCGTCATCGTCGAGGCGCTGACCGACAACCGCAACCGCACCGCCTCCAATGTCCGCGCCGCGTTCACCAAGTCCGGGGGCGCGCTGGGCGAGACCGGGTCAGTGGGCTTCATGTTCGCGCGCGTGGGCGAGATCGTCTATCCGACCGCCAAGGGCTCGGCAGACCAGATGATGGAAGCCGCCATCATGGCCGGTGCAGAGGACGTGGTGAGCGATGCGGACGGCCATTCCATCCTCTGCGCCTTCGAGGACATGGGCGAAGTCTCCCGCGCGCTCGAAGAACAGATCGGAGAAGCTGAAAGCATCAAGGCGGTCTGGAAGCCGCAGACCGGCACGCCGGTCGACGAGGACAAGGCGCAATCCATGCTCAAGCTCATCGCCACGCTCGAGGACGACGACGACGTGCAGCACGTCTACGCCAATTTCGAAGTCTCCGACGAGATCATGGCGAAGCTGTCAGCGTGAGCGGGGGGAGGCACTGAACAGGATTTCCGGCAATGCGGTTCCAGCCGTAACTGTCAAAGCCGCGGATCGCCAGTTCGACGGAGTTCGATCGTCCTTTTATGATGTCACTCCAGCTGCTGCAAACTCGAATGGGGCCTCACACCCGCCATGCGCGCATACTGGCTTCTTCAACGTGAGGGGGCGCTGGAATTTCGTGCGGTTGCATTTCTTACAGGCGAACTGGCATGAAAGAGAACCGCCGCTGCATTCCAGGATTTGACAGCTTGATTCGTTTCCCTTGCGAGTTGGGTATCAACGCGCTGGAGCGCCGTCTCGTTTTCGGCAGCGATCTTGATCTGCGACCGCAGCGAACGAAGATTCTTCTGTACCTCGACCAGCGGTCCGAGTTGCAGCCATTTCGCCACATCGGCGTAGCGCTCCTCCGGCGTATGGATCTCGACAAAGGTGCGGAGCGCATGGCCGCGAATGATCGGCGACACCGAGAAACAAGCGTTCACGGTCGTTGCTACTGCCGGAATCACGCGCTTCGCGCCGGCCGCTACGCGACTACCGTTCGTGACATCCTTGCCCGATATGACACTGATCGCCACCGCCGGGGCGATCTGCGCTTCCTCGGCAAGATTGTGCGCCAAAGCGATTGGGCCGGCTTTGTTGTTGATGGCGCGCTGCCCGAGCCGTTCGAGCGTTCCGTCCTTTGAGAACATAAACTCCAGAGCATCAACGACGCTGGATTTGCCGCTGCCGTTGGGCGCGAAGATCGCCAGGCACCGCTTCTTGCTGAAATCGAAAGTCTTCGGTTGGAGGTAGGCCCGGAATCCGGTCAGGTTCAACGACTGGAAAAAGTAGGGGTCAGCCATTGGCCACCTCCACCTTCGGCGGGTTCGCCCGCTCGGCGGCGAGGTTCACAATGGCGTCCTTCGCTTGAGCGACAGCGTTTTGCGATGGAGCGCCTTTCAAGATGTGCGTCGTCAGGATCGCCGCGAGAGCGGCATCCACACCTTCCTTTGCCGTCAGGTCCGCTCCCAAGGCCTTGAGGAACGTGATCAGGCGTCTCCGGCGATTCGGCTTCACGCCCCGTAGCCTTTGTCTCCATTTCCGAAAAGTCCAATCTAAAGTTGAAAAAATTCCAAGAGGGAAGCAACTTTTTCAAATTCTCCGTTTGATTGCGCTACCGGTAAAAATGGCATCCCGTACTTGAGCACTGAGCCTGTTCATGTATCTCCCAAATTTTCCACCCTGTTTCCGCTTTGTTCACATTCCCGTGGAAAGCTGCGGCCCACAGAGATAGGGTCCTTCCATGACACAGGCGATTCGCATCATCGGTATTGACCCCGGGCTCCGGCGCACCGGCTGGGGGGTTGTTGACGTGCTCGGCAATTCCTTGCGTTTCGTGTCTTCCGGCACGCTCAAATCTGACGAGCGCGCCGATCTCGCCACCCGGCTGCGGGAGCTTTACGACGGACTTGAAGCGGTGATCCATGCGCAGATGCCGTTCGAGGCGGCGGTTGAGAACACCTTCGTCAACAAGGATCCGGCCGCCACGCTGAAACTCGGCCAAGCCCGCGGTATCGCCATGCTGGCACCGGCCCGGGCAGGCTTGCGGGTCGCGGAATATGCGCCGAACGTGGTCAAGAAATCGGTGATCGGCGTCGGCCACGGCGACAAGAAGCAGATCATCATGATGGTGAAGGTACTGATGCCCAAAGCGGAATTCGATACCGAACATGCCGCCGACGCACTCGCCATCGCCATCTGTCATGCCCACCACCGCACCGCGCTTACCTGGCGAATGGCGGCGGAGTGATGGCATGATCGGCAAGCTCAAGGGCGTCATTGACGAGATCGACGAGGACCAGGTGCTCGTTGACGTTCACGGCGTCTGCTATGCGGTCGCCTGTTCGGCGCGGACCCTGTCGAAGCTCACGGTCGGCGAGGCGGCGGTGCTGTTCATAGAGACCTATGTGCGCGAGGACCAATTCCGCCTGTTCGGCTTTGCAACCCATCTCGAGCGCGAATGGTTCCGGCTTCTGCAGGGCGTGCAGGGTGTGGGTGCCAAGGTGGCGCTGGCGGTGCTGTCGACGCTTTCGCCCTCCGAACTTGCCAATGCGATCGCGCTTCGCGACACGGCCATGGTCAGCCGCGCGCCGGGCGTCGGCAAGCGCGTGGCCGAGCGCATCGTCACGGAACTCAAGGCCAAGGCCCCCGCCTTCGCCGGCGAGGCGCAAGCCACGATCGGGCTCAAGCAGGAACTTGGCGAGGGCGTGGCACCCGCGCCGGTGACGGACGCGGTCTCCGCGCTGACCAATCTCGGCTACAGCCGCGACCAGGCCGCCAACGCGGTGATGGGCGCGCTCAAGACGGCGGGCGAAGGGGCGGACGCCGCAAAATTGATCCGGTTCGGGCTCAAGGAACTGGCGCGATGATTTCCTTGCCGATTCGCCTGTTCCTTACTAAATTGAAATGTAAGGAAGACGTGGCGAGGTAAGGAAATGGGCGCAAAAGCGACGGTTACGTCAAAAGGCCAGATCACCCTTCCCAAGGACGTGCGCGACAGGCACGGCCTCAAACCGGGAGATTCGATCGAGTTCCTTGAGGAAAATGGCAAGACCTGGTTGCGTGCCCGCACCCTGCGGGCGCTCGACCTTGCGGGAATTCTGCATCGGCCCGGCATGAAGACGCTGCCACTTGAGGACATGGGCGAAGCGATCGGCGATGCTGCAGCAGCCGACGACGACCGCATCAGGCGCGAATGGCAGGAAAGCCAGGAATGATCGGCGTCGACACCAATATCCTGTTGCGGTTTCTCACTGCAGACGACGCCGACCAGCATGCCTGCACAGTCGATTTCTTTGGGCGTCGATCGCCAGCTGATCCGGCGTTTGTCAGTGCGGTCGCGCTTGCGGAGACAATTTGGGTTCTGCGCAAGGCCTATGGTTATGGCGAGCGCGACATCGCTCGTGCGGTGGAGATGCTGTCAAGCTCGGATGATTTCGTTGTCGAAGGGTGTGAAGCGTTGCAGGCAGAAAATGGCGACCTCGTTTCACCGACCCAGATCGCAGATTTCCTGATCGCCCATCTCGGCCGACGCGCCGGCTGCAGCCATACGGTCACGTTCGACAGATACGCGGCCGGGTCTGTGGCTGGCATGGAATTGTTGTCATGAGCGATCCTGCCCGCCTGATCTCGTCGGAAAAGCGAGGCGAAGACGTCGACACGACGTTGCGGCCGCAGTCGCTCGACGAATTCACCGGTCAGGCTGAGGCCCGGGCCAATCTCAAGGTCTTCATCGAGGCCGCCAAGAACCGCAGCGAGGCGCTCGACCATGTGCTCTTCGTGGGGCCGCCGGGACTTGGCAAGACCACGCTTGCTCAGATCATGGCCAAGGAACTCGGCGTCAATTTCCGCTCGACTTCGGGTCCCGTGATCGCCAAGGCGGGTGATCTGGCGGCGCTGCTGACCAATCTCGAGGACCGAGATGTTCTTTTCATCGACGAGATCCACCGACTCAACCCGGCGGTAGAGGAAATCCTTTATCCGGCAATGGAGGATTTCCAGCTCGATCTGATCATCGGCGAGGGGCCTGCGGCGCGCTCGGTCAAGATCGATCTCGCCCGTTTCACGCTGGTGGCGGCCACCACCCGGCTTGGGCTTCTGACCAATCCTCTGCGCGACCGCTTCGGCATTCCGGTCCGGCTGCAATTCTATTCGGTGGCCGAACTCGAACTCATTGTCCGCCGCGGTGCGCGCATCATGGGGCTTGGCATGACGGGTGAAGGCGCGCTCGAGATAGCCCGCCGCGCGCGCGGGACGCCGCGCATCGCGGGGCGGCTGCTCAGGCGCGTGCGCGATTTCGCCGAAGTGGCGGGTGCCGAGGCGGTGACGCGGGAAATTGCGGATTCAGCGCTCACCCGTCTTGCCGTCGACAGCATCGGGCTCGACCAGCTCGACCGGCGCTATCTCGACATGATCGCCATGAATTTCGGCGGTGGGCCGGTGGGGATCGAGACCATCGCGGCCGGCCTGTCGGAGCCGCGCGACGCCATCGAGGACATCATCGAGCCCTATCTCATCCAGCAGGGCTTTCTGCAGCGAACCCCGCGCGGACGGGTGATGACTGCCCGCGCCTTTGCGCATCTCGGGCTCGAAGCGCCCCGCGATACGGTGTCGGTGCAGCCGAGCCTGTTTGAGGACGGGGAATGAACATGCAGCACGGCCTGCTCAGGCTTTGCCGCGTCGGTAACGCCGATGGACACGCCGCCGATCCCTGGACTGCTGCCGCCCGCTTGTCGGCAATCTGCGCCCGCGCCACCGAGCCTGGCGGCGACGGCGTGGCGGATCTCGGCTGATGGCCGCACGCCGGACCATCCGTCTCGATGACGGCCTCCGCCGCTACAACCAGCGCGTGGCGGGACTTGGTTTTCGCAACGGGCACCTGCTCATCCACCGGGCCATGCATGAGCCGTTCTGGACGCTTCCCGGGGGAACCGCGGAAGTCGGCGAGGACAGCCGCGCCACTCTCATCCGCGAGATGGAAGAGGAACTGGGGCTGACGGTCACCATCGGCCGGCTCCTGTTCATCGTGGAGAATTTCTTCGAGTTCGAAGGCCGCCAGTGGCATGAAACCGGCTGGTACTATCTCATGGACATCCCGGACCGCTTTGCCTTCGCGCCCGACCGGATCGTCCACGAGACTGCCGACGGGAAGAACCATCTGGAATTCAAATGGGCACCTGCGACGCGGGCGAGCCTTCAGGCGCTGCCGCTGCCGCCGGTCTTTCTCGCCGATCGTATCGAGGCCTTGCCGGACGCGCCGGAGCATATCGTCTGGCACGACGGGGCGCTCTGATCGCTGTCATGTGCGCCCGAGCCGCGTCTTCGCCAGCGCGGTGACGGTCTCTTCAAATAACGCCATTCCCCCTGGCTGCCAGCCGAGCGCAAGGAGGCGTGCGGTCGGCATCAGCCGGACTTCGTCCTTGTCCGCCTGCTCGGGCAGAGGGTGGTCGACGCCGGTCACCGACCGGACGATGGCGAGGATATCTCGGGTGTCAACAAGGATGTCGGAGGCGTTGAAGGGGCGACCGGCCACCAACCCGGCTTCCGCCTCCAAGAGAATTCGCGCTGCCTGGCCGATATCCTCCCCATGGACTTCGCCGCCAGCGCGCGCCGCCACCGGGCGGCCGGCAAGATAATCATCGACAAGCTCGTCCCATTTGTTGGGGGCGCGCGCGTCATAAACGCCGGTGGCGCGGAGTGAAACCGGGACGAACCCGTCCGCCGCCATCGCTTTGAGATGGTCTTCCGCCAGCAGCTTGATCTCGGCGTAGAGATGGGCAGGCGTGAGCGGCTGGTCTTCGTGGGGCACCAGTCCATCGGGCAAATTGTCATAGACGGCACGGCTCGACAGGAAGACGACGCGGGCGACGCCTGCCTGCCGGGCGGCGTCAAACAGCTTGATCGTTCCCGTGAGATTGAGCACCCGGAAGCGGTCCGGATCACCCCCTTCTCCGCCGCGATACCGCCCGGGGACGTGGGCGAAGGCGGCATGAACGAAAGCGTCGACACCTGAAAAAAGGCCGGAAATATCGGCTGCGGGGTCGAGATCGAGCCAACGGAAGGTCGGCGCTCTTGGGAAAAGCCGCTGGTCGGGCGGCCGTCGCGCCGCGACGATCACCTGGTGGCCTGCCGAAAGCAGGTGCGCCACGATACCGCGTCCCACGCGCCCGCCGCCCCCTGACACGAGCACCTGCATCAGTTGGTCGCCGGTCCGGGAAGACCTGCGATGTCGGGCACCGGTCCCTCGCCAGCGAAGGCCTGCCAGAGCGCGATCAGCGGCGCGAGCGCTCCGGCGCGGGGATGGTCGAGCTCCCAGGGTTTTTCGTACTGAAAGTGCAAGACACCGATGGAATTCCAGTCCCAGAGGCCGGGAAGGTTGAACCAGACATATTGCAGCATGTTCATGGTCACCGGCAGGCCGTGCCAGTCGGGAAAAAAGCTCTGCAGAAAGGTCTGGTCCGTGCGCGGCCAATAGGCATCGGGGGCATCGAGCCGGTCGAGCATCGTGGCGAAGGTCGCGCGCGATGGCCTGGCAACGAAGACGCCGGAGTTGAGCCGGTGAAAATCGCTCAGGCTCTCATGCACATTGGGGGCTGCGGAAAATTCGGGATAATCAAACATCCGGTCGATGTTTCTGAGCACGATGGTATCAGCGTCGAGAAAGACGATGCGCTCGTAGGTCTCCAATTCCCAGAGGCGGAGTTTGCAGAAATTGTCGAGCGGCGTGTGGAAAAGCGGCTTGCGGCCTCGTCCGAACGGGTTGCGCGCATGGATCTGGTTGCGAGCGTGGCGCTCGTTGAAGGCAATTGACGTCGGCAGCATGGCGACAGGAACGAGCCCTGCGCCGCGATCGGCAAGCGGCCTCAGAGCTTTGTCATCCACTCCGCCTGTATGCATCACCAGGATGTCGGCCTGGGTTCCGGTGAGCGCAAGCGAGCGGATGAGGGCGGCTGCGCCGCGAGCGAAATCGGCATTGGTGACAAGCGTCACATAGGCTGTTTTCCGCCGGGAGGGCTCCGTCGACATGGGGGTGTTGCGCGCGGCAGGCTCGCCGCTCATGACACCGATTTCAGACGCTTGCCTTCCGGGTCGTCATTGAGCCTGGGTGCAATGTCCTTGGTCCAGGCCGACATGGCGGCGATGCGGGAGCGGTCGACGCGGTAGGCGAATTTCTTCGCCACGTCGACAACTTCGCCCAGCAGCGCATCCTCCAGCCGGATCGGATCGAGACCAAGACCAAGAAACTTCCGGTTTTCGACCACCAGATCGTTTTCCGGCGCTTCCTTGCGCGGGTTGGGCAGCCAGGCGATGTCGGCCCCGGTGAGGCGGGCGACCAGTTCGGCAAGATCGCGCACCCGATGGGTCTCGGTCATCTGGTTGAAGATCTCGACGCGGGCACCCCGCTCAGGCGGGGTGTTGAGCGCGATCTCGATGCAACGCACTGAATCCTGGATGTGGATGAAGGCGCGTGTCTGCCCACCCGTGCCGTGGACGGTCAGCGGGTAGTCGATTGCCGCCTGGATGAGGAAGCGGTTGAGCACGGTGCCGTAGTCACCATCGTAGTCGAAACGGTTGATGAGCTGGGGATGGCGGCGGGTCTGGTCGGTGTGCGTGCCCCAGACGATGCCCTGATGCAGATCGGTGATCCGGAGGCTGTCATTCTTGGCGTAGAACTGGAACAGCAGCTGGTCCAGGCATTTGGTCATGTGGTAGATCGACCCCGGATTGGAGGGATAGAGGATCTCCTGCCGGACAGTCTCGCCAGCCATCGTGTCGATGCCGACCGAGAGATAGCCTTCGGGGATCGCCGCACCCACCGTGGAATAGCCATAGACGCCCATGGTGCCAAGATGGACGAGATGGGCATCAAGCCCGATTTCGACCATGGCGTTGAGCAGGTTGTGGGTCGCGTTGACGTTGTTGTTGACGGTGTAGTTCTTGTGCCGGTCGCTCTTCATCGAATAGGGCGCGGCGCGCTGCTCGGCGAAATGGATGATGGCGTCGGGCCGGTTCTTGGCCAGCCAGCCTTTGAGCAACTCGTAATCGCGCGCCAGATCGATCAGATTGAAATGGATCTTGCGGCCGGTCTCGGCATGCCAGATGCGGGTGCGCTCCTGGATCGAATCCATCGGGGTGAGCGACTGGACGCCAAGCTCGGTGTCGATCCAGCGGCGTGACAGGTTGTCCAAGATGTGGACGTCATGACCGGCATTGGACAGATGCAAGGCGGTGGGCCAGCCGACGAAACCGTCGCCGCCGAGAATCGCAATCTTCATGTGTCAACTCCTCTTGGACATAAGGCCATCTGACGTGCAGTTAGGGTAGAATTGTGACAGCCCTGCAATGCTTGCGATCGCACTTTTGTTCCTGCACAAAAAAATTCAGCGCCACAAGACCGGCGGCGCGTCTTTGAACCGGGTATTCACAATGGGCGATCATGACCTTGCAGGCCGGCTTGTCGATGGTGGCCATGAACTCGCGCAGCGGGTCTGTTAGGAGGACACCGATTTCACGGGCGTGGTCCATCATGCCCGCTACCTGCATTTTTTCGAGCGGGGCCGGACCGATTTCATCCGCCTGCTCGGTGCATCCCCGGGGAGCACTGCACGGACGGCGCGATCCCGCAGACGCTGTCGCCTTTGTCGTGCGGCGGACGGAGATCGACTTCGCGGCGCCGGCGCTGTAGTGGTTTGATTCCAACATGTGCATCCCGTAGCCGCATGCTCCCAAGCAAAAGCTGGAGTCAGTAAATCCACCAGCAAGTTTGTGTTTCGAGTGGATTTTACGAATTTGACATCTGGTATCGGATGCGACCCGAAAATCGGGACCAAATGTCAAATTCAATCCACTCGTCGGGACGAGTCCTCCCTAACCAAGCCTTAACCATAACAGTCTATAAAGGAACTGCTGAAGATGGCGCGAGATCAGCGCCTTCCTTTGACCAAATTTTACCGCAAGAAAGCCTGTAGAAGTGAGTGGCGGCATGCACACATTTCAGGTTTTCCGGCAACTAGGACGTCTTGGCCGCCCGGTGTATCCGCCGGGCGTTTGGATTCGAGGGTTATCGATATGGAACAGGTTGGACTGGTTGCGACAAGCGATGTGACGCTGCTGTCGCTCTTCCTGCAGGCAGGACTTGTCGTCAAGATCGTCATGGTCGGGCTTGTGGGTGCCTCGATCTGGACCTGGGCGATCGTCGTTGACAAATATGTCTCCTTCAAACGGGTGCGCCGCCAGCTCGACCAGTTCGAACAGGTGTTCTGGTCCGGGCAGTCGCTCGAGGAGCTTTACCGGACCCTCTCGGACCGCAAGACCTCGGGGATGGGCGCGATCTTCGTATCGGCCATGCGGGAATGGAAAAAATCCTTTGAACGGGGTGCCAAGTCGCCCATCGGCCTGCAGATGCGCATCGACAAAGCCATGGACGTGACGCTGCAGCGGGAATCGGAGGCACTGGAATCGCAACTCGGCTCGCTCGCCTCCATCGGCTCTGCAGCCCCCTTCGTCGGTCTTTTTGGCACCGTCATCGGCATCATGACCTCGTTCCAGGCGATCGCCGGATCGAAATCAACCAATCTTGCCGTTGTCGCGCCCGGCATCGCCGAGGCCCTTCTCGCCACCGCCATCGGCCTGCTCGCCGCTATCCCGGCAGTCATCGCCTACAACAAGTTTTCTGGCGATGCGAGCAAGATCACGTCGCGGCTCGAAGGCTTCGCAGACGAATTCTCCGGGATCCTGTCGCGGCAGATCGACGAGCGCCTGCAGCCGCGCCAGGCTGCGGAATAAGGATCGGAGCGCGTCATGGGCATGTCAGTCTCAGGCAACGGCGGAGGCGGATCACGCCGGGGTCGCCGCCGCGGCCGCAAGCAGCTCGTCAGCGAAATCAACGTCACGCCCTTTGTCGATGTGATGCTGGTGCTTCTGATCATCTTCATGGTGGCCGCCCCGCTTCTGACGGTCGGGGTGCCCATCGACCTGCCCGAAACCCAGGCCAGGGCGCTCAATTCCGAAACCCAGCCGATCACGGTGTCGGTCAATTCGCAAGGTCAGGTCTATCTTCAGGAAACCGAGATCGCCATCGACGAGGTCGTGGCCAAGCTCGAGGCGATCGCCACCACCGGTTACGATGAGCGCATCTATGTGCGCGGCGACACCAATGCCGACTACGGCACTGTCATGAGGGTGATGGCGCGCATTTCCGCCGCCGGGTTCAAGAATCTCGGTCTTGTCACCCTCCAGGAGCAGGAGAGCTGACGGCGTGCTCACGAAAGGGAGTCTGGCCACATCGACGGTTCTGCACGTGCTTCTCCTCGGATTTGCGCTGGCGAGCTTCAGTGCGCCCAAAACTCTCGAGGTGACCGATGTGGAGGCTTTCCCGATCAATATCGTGCCGATCGAGGAGATTACCCGGATTCAGCAGGGTGAGCGGGAGGCACCGCTTGCGCAAACGGCAGCGCCCACGCCCACCAAGCGGCCTGATCCGGTTGCGGACGCAGAAAACACCGGCGAGAACAGCGTTGATTTGAAACCCGTCGAGACAGCCAGTGTGAGCCCGCGCGAAGTGGTGGCCGAAGCACCGCCCAAGCCTGCAGAAAAGCCCGTGCCGGCCCCCGTTGCCCGCCCTGAGCCCGCCCCCAGGCCAGAGCCGGTTGCGGAGCCTGCTCCGAAGCCCGAGCCCACGCCTGAACCGGTTGCTCAACCTGCGCCCGA
>JBBQJA010000006.1:0-113306 GCA_038325465.1 Hyphomicrobiales bacterium
CACTAAGTCATTGTTTTCAATGGTGATCCCGGAAGGATTCGAACCTTCGACCCCAGGATTAGGAATCCTGTGCTCTATCCCCTGAGCTACGGGACCACGCACCCTTGTGCATACAGAAAGCCGCCCGCCACTTCAACTTGGAAGTGGCGGATGCGCCGTCAGCCTGCCAACGCCCGTTCAGCCAGCGTTACCCAGTAGCTTACACCCTGGGGAATGATGTCGTCGTTAAAGTCGTAGCGGGGGTGGTGGAGACCCGCGCTGTCACCATTGCCGATGAATATGAATGCACCCGGGCGTGCTTCCAGCATGTACGAAAAATCCTCCCCGCCCATGGTCGGTGCGACATTCCGGTTGACACGGGACACCCCCGCCACCGTCTCGGCAATCCCGGCTGCGAAATCCGTCTCCGCCAGATGGTTGAAGGTCACCGGATAGTTCCGAGCATACCGAATGTCGGCCTCCGCACCGTGCGCCTGCGCCAGCGCGCGGGCAATCTCGCCAAGCCGCCGTTCCGCAAAGTCGCGCATCTCGCCGGTCAGGCTGCGCACCGTCCCGGCGAGCCTGGCCTCCTCGGGAATGACATTGTGGGCGAAGCCGGCATTGAATTTCGTTACCGAGACAACAACCGCTTCGAGCGGGTCCGCACCGCGCGAGGCAATGGTCTGCAGCGCCGTCACGATGGCCGCAGCCGCTACAATCGGATCAACGGTCTTGTGCGGCATCGCCGCATGCCCACCCCTGCCGCGCACGGTGACGGTGAATTCATCGGTTGCAGCCATGATCGCACCTGCACGGATGGCAAAGGCGCCAGCCTCCAGACCCGGCAGATTGTGCATGCCAAAAACCCGGCCAATGCCAAATCTCTCCATCATGCCGTCGCGCACCATTTCCCGGCCGCCCCCGCCGCCCTCTTCCGCAGGCTGAAAGATGACCGCCACGCTGCCCGCAAAAGCACGCGACGCCGCCAGGTGCCGCGCCGCGCCCAGAAGCATCGCCGTGTGGCCGTCGTGGCCGCAGGCATGCATTTTGCCCGGCGTCTGAGATGCCCAGGGCGCTCCTGTCGCTTCCGTCATCGGCAAGGCGTCCATATCCGCCCGCAGGCCGACCACCGGACCGTTGCCGCCCGGCCTGCCATGGATGAGGCCGACCACGCCGGTGCGACCGATGCCGGTGACCACTTCGTCGCAGCCGAAGGAGGTGAGTTTCTCAGCCACGAAGCGGGCGGTCTTGTGCACATCGAACATGAGTTCCGGCTGCTGGTGGATGTGGCGTCGCCAGCTTGCCACTTCGTCCTTCATGGCCGAAATCTGCGGGTGGATGCTCATGGTCAGGTTCCTGGCGTCTTGACGGACGAGGGGCGGGGCAAGCGGCGGCGGAACTGGCCGATCACCTTTTGCCTTTCCCTTGCCATATAGGCTAAGTAGAGGGCCGTGACGAGTGGAAAGCGGATCAAGGGCCGCCCGCACCCGTCGCTCCGCATCGCCAGCCCATCATGAGGCGCGGCGTACGACCTGCCGCCAAGCCTGCCGAGGAACCGCACGCCCGTGTCCATGCCCAGAAGCTCCACCCCCAGCCTGCGCCCGATCGCGCTGGCCCTCGGCCTCGCCGCTGCCTTGATGTCCACGGCTGCGACGGCGGGTCCGAAGATCGCCGTCGATGTCGCCTCTGGTCGCGTGATCGCGCACGAGGACGCCTTCAAACGCTGGTATCCAGCCTCGCTGACCAAGCTGATGACGACCTATGTGGTTTTCGACGCCTTGCGATCAGGCAGGATCACGCTGGAATCGGCGGTGACAATGAGCGCGACTGCCGCCAAGGAACCGGCGAGCAAGATGTATTTCAACCCCGGTGCCCAGTTCACGATCGATTCAGCGATAAAGTATCTGATGGTGAAATCGGCCAATGACGTCGCCGTGGCGATCGCCGAGACAGTTGCCGGTGACACGGCCACCTTCGTCGAAATGATGAACACCGAGGCACTTCGGATCGGGATGACAGCCTCACGCTTCATCAATCCACATGGGTTGCCGGGCGCGGGCCAGTACACGACCGCCCATGACATGGCCGTGCTAGCGGTTGCGCTGCGACGCGAATTTCCTGAATACGCCTCCTACTTCGGGCTGGAAGGCTTCCGCATGGGCAAAGGCGAACACCACAACTACAACATCCTGCTGGGTCGCTTTGAAGGCGCAGACGGCATGAAGACTGGCTTCATCTGCGCCTCCGGCTTCAATCTGGCCGCCTCCGCCACCATCGATGGCAAGACCGTGATCGCCATTGTTCTGGGTGCGGCGAGCCAGGAACAGCGGGCCGAGGATGCCGCCGGGCTTCTGCACAGAGCGCTGACTGAAACGCCGACACAGCCGCCGCAGTTGAGCAGTCTCGCCCCCTACGGTGCCGATCGTGACGCACTCGCTGATATTTCCACCACCATCTGCTCGGAGCAAGCCCGTGTGGCTCGCTATGAAGGCCGCGATGTGGAAGGCAAGATGGTTCTGCGCTCACCCTATATTGTTGAATTGACCCGGGAGCCCCGTCTGGTGCCCGCGCCTGTCGGCGTCCCCGGCGGCGCTATTGCGTTGTCGCGCATCCCCGTTCCTACGCCAAGGCCTGATCGGCTGGCCGGGGAACCTCCGGTTTCCGCCATCGCAGGGTCCTCCGCGGAGGTGTCACCGTTGCGCGGCGGTCTGCCGGTCCCCTCACTCAAACCCACGCTCTGACATGACGCTCCCGACCTGGACCGCCCCCAGACAGATCCCGGTGTCGATCCTGACCGGCTTCCTCGGCGCCGGCAAGACAACGCTTCTCAACCGTTTGATAAGGGATCCCTGGCTCGCCGACGCTGCCGTCATCATCAACGAATTCGGCGATATCGGCATCGACCACCTGCTCGTGGAAAAATCTGGCGATGGCATCATCGAACTGGCCGACGGCTGTCTGTGCTGCACCATCCGGGGCGAACTGGTCGACACCCTCGCCGACTTGATGGACCGTCTGCAGAGTGGACGGATCAGGCCATTCAACCGGGTCGTCATCGAGACCACGGGTCTCGCCGATCCTGTTCCGGTGATGCAGTCGGTTATCGGCAATCCGGCCCTGGGACAATCCTACCGGCTCGAAGGCGTCGCGACCGTGGTCGATGCGGTCAACGGCGAGGCCACGCTCGACGCCCATCCGGAAGCTCGGCGACAGGTGGCCGTGGCCGACCGGCTGGTGCTCGCCAAGCAGCGGATGGCAGGCGACACCGAAGCCATCAAGGCGCGGCTTCAAGCGCTCAACCCGCTCGCTCCCTTGCTTGACGGCGACGATCCCGCAATCGGGGCGGCAAACCTGTTTGACTGCGGTGCCTATGATCCTGCGCGCCGCAGCATCGACGTCGCACTCTGGCTATCCTCCGAAAACCAGGCCCACGATAGCGGGCAAGGGCAAGGGCATGGGCATGGGCATGTGCATGGGCATGGGCATCATGACGTCAATCGGCACGACGATAGAATTCGCGCCCACGGGTTCCGGAGCGCTCAGCCGATTTCGCCGTCTGCGCTCGGAATGTTTCTTGATCTGCTGCGCTCAGCCCATGGACCGAACCTTCTGCGCATGAAGGGAATCGTTGTGTTGAGCGACGACCGGATGCGGCCGGTCATTGTTCATGCAGTCCAGTCCTTGCTGGCCGAACCGGTTCGCCTCGCCGCCTGGCCGGAAGGTGCGGCACAGGAAAGCCGTCTGGTGCTGATCACCCGCGACATGCCCGAAGGTTTTGTCGAGGAGCTTTATGCCGCCTTCAGCGATGTGCCAGCCATCGGGCGGCCCGACAGCGCCGCACTCATGGACAATCCGCTGGCAATCCCGGGCACAGGTCCGAGGCGCTGACGCTCGGTCGGTCGGCTCGCTTGTCGCCCGAGCCCCTTTGCTGCAACGGTGGAAATGAATCAGAGTTTTTCGATGAGAAAGCGGTGGCCGCCTTCGAACGGAGAGGCCTGGACCAGCCGGTGCCCGTCTTCGACGCAAAAATGCGGGATATCGATTACGGCGAGCGGGTCAGTGGTCTGCACCTCCACCTGAGCTCCCGAAACCGCCCCACGCAGGTGCCGACGGGTTCGCAACACCGGCAGCGGGCATTTCAAACCACGCAGATCGAGCATGGCGACACGCCTGCCATCGCTCAATTCTTGCTCCAGATCTTCCAGAACGGTTTGGCGCCAGCACCTGCAACGGCTGAGCGGGCTGCGGTTGCCTGTGGTTCTGCAATCGCCGGATTGAGTGTGGGAACGGGTGCGCTTGCAACCGGGATGTCCGAGGTCGCGGACGCGCCTGCTGCCGGCGCTGGAGCCGTCTCGACGCCTGAATTGGCGGCAGCATCGGGCACGGGAGCCAAATCCTGGGTCATCGCCTGTGCTTCGGCCGACGCATCGGGTGTCAAAGGCTGGACCTCCAGCGGCGCGGTCGCCCGGGACTTGCCAGGAAGCGGGATGAGGCTCAACAGCGGCGACGGGTTCAACCTGGCCGCTTCCGCCCGGGCAAGTCTGGCCGCTTCGGTTTCGGCGCGGGCAATTTCTGCTTCCGCCTTGGATGTCTCGGCCGCAATGCGACGCTCGTCTTCAGCTTCCAACTTCTTCACGGCCACCACAAACTGCGCGTTCCAGGTCTTCTCGTAGGCCGAATGCGCCGAAGCAAGCGTCGCCGGAACCTGAGCAGGCGGGCACTGTGAGAGCGCATTGAACTCGGCGTCGGCCTGCTCCGGTTGCATGTTGAAAACATAGCCGCGGTCGCAGATATCGACCTTGGGGGGACGCCGGGTCAACTCGAAATGGTCATAGCCAACCTTGAGCATCTTCCAGAATTCGAAATTCTCGTTGTTGCGGTGTCGCGCCATGTTCTCGGGCGTCATCCGGAAAGGCAGCGCCTCAACCAGGAAATACTCCTGCCCGCCCTTGAAGGCGTCTCTCGCAAACCCGTAGATCTCGAGCACCTGTTCGTCCGTCATGGAGTAACAGCCTGCCGAGGAACAAGCCCCGTGAACCATCAGGTTGGTTCCGGTCCGGCCGAAGGCGCGGTCGTAGCTGTTGGGATAACCCATGTTGAAGGACAGATAGTAGCTCGACTTCGGGTTCATCTGCGCCGGATAGATCCGATAATGCCCTTCGGGTGCCTGTCGGTCACCTTCCTTGAACTTCGGCCCGAGCTTGCCCGACCATTTGCAGATCTGATATTCGGCGATCTTGTCGAAGCGACCATTGCCCTTCTGCTTCCAAACCTCAAGGACACTTTCCTCCTTAAAGATGCGCATCATGATGGGCGACCGCGTGCTCATGTCGTTCGCCTTCATCTTGGAGACGAGCTTGACGGGCAGCGGATGTTCGACCTTGTTGCTGACGGTTTCCAGTGCATCCTGGCAGCCCGAAAGGCCCAGGAGGAGAATCGGCAGGAATGTGAGCTTGCGCAGTGTCATTTTCTCTCGGTGCCCGCCTCAGGCAAATTCGCGCTCGCACATGTGTCGCGGCCATCCTGGTCCGTCAGGAATAATTGATCAACGTTCACGAATCCTTACCGGCGAAGACATGAAGATGGACATGAGGGCGCACAGGACCGGCCGAATGTGGCACCAATACGGCATGTCAGCGGCCCTCGTTGCGTCACCCGATCTGGCGTCCGATACGCAGAAACTTCTTGCGCCGTTCTGCCCGCAACTCCTCCCCGCTTCGTCCGTCATGGCCAGCGAGTGCGAGCGCGATGGTGTCGCCGGTGCGCGCGATCACTGCCTGCGGGTCGCGATGGGCACCGCCTATCGGCTCCTCGATGATGCCGTCAATGATGCCGAGGCCCATAAGGTCTTCGGCGGTGATCTTCATTGATGTTGCCGCATCCTTGGCCCGGGTGGGATCACGCCAGAGGATGGACGCCGCACCTTCAGGCGAGATCACGCTGTAGATCGCATGCTGAAGCATGAAGACGGTGTTGCCTGTTGCGATGGCGATGGCCCCGCCCGAGCCGCCTTCCCCGATGATGACAGAAATCAGCGGGACACGCAGGTTGAGACACATTTCGGTCGAGCGGGCGATGGCTTCGGCCTGCCCGCGCTCCTCCGCGCCTACTCCGGGATAGGCACCGGCCGTATCCACCAGCGTGATCACCGGGAGGCCGAACCGATCGGCCATTTCCATGACCCGGATCGCCTTGCGGTACCCCTCCGGCCGGGCAGAGCCGAAATTGTGCTTGATGCGGGACTTGGTGTCATAGCCCTTTTCCTGGCCGATGACAGCCACCGGATGGCCTCGAAATCGCGCAAATCCGGCTTGAATTGCAGCGTCCTCTGCAAATTTCCGGTCGCCCGCCAACGGGGTGAACTCGGTCAGAAGTGCGGCGGCATAGTCGGTGAAATGGGGACGGCCCGGATGACGGGCGACTTGCGTCTTCTGCCAGGGATTGAGCTTGGCGTAGATATCGGCCACCGCGTCGCGGGCGCGGCTTTCCAGCCGGGCGATTTCATCGCCGGTGTCGATGCTCTGGTCTTCGGACGCCAGTTTTCTCAGTTCGACAATTTTGCCTTCGAGATCGGAGATCGGTTTTTCAAAATCCAGATAATTGTGCATCGTGTCTTTTCTGCCGGGGCCGGAAAGGCCATCTTGGCGCCTGACGGGCAATCAGGCGCAGTTTCAGGGCAACGTCGCCCATTCCGGGAGCAGCGCGCGTTCGACCGGTCGCGCCGACGCCACTCCCACTCACTGACTGGTGGAGCGAATTTGACAGCCGAGGCCCGTCCGCGGCAAGCGCCATATCGAGTGTCTTCACTATCTCCACTCGTGCTCCGATTGAGACATTTGCTCGCCAGCGTAACCCAACGCGTGCAAATGTCTCTATCGGACTACGAGGCATCAGGCTCTCCGACGCCCCTTGCCGTGCTTCGGGCCGGGGTTGACAATCCGGGTCTGAGCGGGCTCGTGGGCGCTACATCGCGAGTCTTGGCGGTTTTTGCAAGGGGGTGGTGTTCGTTGACCAATGCGCGAAGCCGCGCATCAAGCACATGGGTGTAGATCTGTGTGGTGGAAATGTCAGCATGACCGAGAAGTTCCTGAACGACGCGCAGGTCGGCGCCATTGGCGAGCAGATGGCTGGCAAAGGCGTGTCGCAGCACGTGCGGAGACACCTTGGCGGCCGAAATGCCTGCCCGGGCTGCCGTTTCCTTGAGCTCCCGCGCGACCACCTGCCGGGCGAGATGGCCCGAAGCGGAGTCAGCTGGAAACAGCCAAGGCGACGGCTCGGCCGCCTCGGGCACCTCGCCATCGCGCACGGTGATCCAGTCTGAAAGGGCAGCCAGCGCCGGCCGCGACAGCGGCACCATGCGTTCCTTGTTGCCCTTGCCCCGGACGACAAGAACCCGACCACCGTCGGCAACCACCCGTCCGGGCAGGCCAACGAGCTCACTTACCCGCATGCCGGTGGCATAGAGAAGCTCGAGAAGCGCCCGGAAACGGATCCGCCGCGAGGCTTCGGCCGTGTCACCGGCATGGGCAACATCGGCTTCCGCCTGGGCGATGAGGCGCGTGACCTCCGCCTCGCTGAGAATCTTGGGCAGGTCACGGACCTTGCGCGGCAGGTCGACAATGCCGGTCGGATCGTCCCCACGCAGGCCTTCGGCATGCATGAACTGGTAGAACTGGCGCAATGCCGAAAGCCTTCGCGCCTGGGAAGACGCCGCAAAACCGCGATCCATGAGATCGGCCATGACCGCGCGGATGTCCTCGGTGCCGGCAGCGTCGAGCGAACTGCCACGCGCCACAAGGGCGCGGGCCGTGTCTTCGAGATCCCGCCCATAGGCTTCCAGCGTATTGCCGGCAGCCCCCCTCTCGGCACTCATCATTTCGAGAAACGCCTCCGCATGGGCGGCACTCAGGTCGCGCACGCACACCCTCCCGTTCGCCCGCCCGGAACACCGGTCATGGATTGAGCTTTTCCGTCGGCACCCGGATGGTGACGTCCCGCTCGATCGGCTTGACATAGATGACGAGCGCAAACATCACGCCATAGACAATACCCGCTAGAACGGCGCAAAGCATGAGGAACCGGAACAGCGAGGGCATTGCATCTCCGCAGTGTCACGTTGATACCCGTTATGGGACACCCAGGCGGCAAGTTCAAGTTCGCAAGCCTCTGCCGTCGCGTGGCCCGCCCATGGCAAGCTTGACGCCGGGCCGACATTCCTCAATAGGAAAGGGCGCTGCCGACGGGCAGGACCGCAGGCAACGGGGGAGAACCCGGGGTGACAACAACGGACGAGGACACGCCGGCGGTCGAAAGGTCAAGTGCTGCGGACGCAGCGCGTCGCGCGCTCGGCCGACGCACCCTGGTGTTTGTCGGACTGATGGGCGCTGGCAAGTCGGTCATCGGTCGCCTCGTCGCCCAGGCGCTCGGAATTCCGTTCGTCGATTCCGATCACGAGATCGAGCGCGTCTCCCGCATGACGATCCCGGAGCTGTTTTCGAGCTACGGCGAACCGGAGTTCCGGTCGCTGGAGGCCCGTGTCATCAGCCGCCTGATCCGGAGCGGCCCGCGGGTTTTGTCCACCGGCGGGGGCGCCTTCATGAACGAAACGACCCGCCAGCTGGTGGCCGACCATGCGCTCTCAGTCTGGCTCAAGGCCGATCTTGAGGTCTTGTGGATGCGTGTCTCCAAGCGCGATTCGCGGCCGCTGCTCAAGACCGCCGATCCGAAAGTCACCCTCGCCAGTCTCATGGACCAGCGCTACCCGGTCTATGCGATGGCCGACCTTACCGTGCAGTCCCGCGACGTCCCGCGCGACATCATCTCCGGGGAGTGTATCGACGCCATTGCCGCGCTTGAAAGCAAGCCGGCAGTCCCCCGCCAGGACCACGCGCAATGACCGATCTGAGAACCGTGCACGTTCCGCTGGGCGACCGCGCCTACGACATCCTGATCGGCCCGGACCTGATCGCCGGTGCCGGTGCGGAAATTGCCCGGCGGCTTCCCGGCAAGCGTTGCGCCGTCATCACGGACGCCAATGTCGCAGCGCTGCATCTGGGCCCGCTGATGGATGGGTTGGCGAAAGCCGGGATCAATGCAGCGCCAATGGTGCTCGCTCCGGGGGAAAAGACCAAATGTTTCGAGGACCTCGTCGCAGTCTGCGACCATGTGCTGGAGGCGCGGCTTGAACGCGGCGATGCCGTGCTGGCGCTCGGTGGCGGGGTGATCGGCGACCTGAGCGGCTTTGCCGCAGGCATCGTCCGGCGCGGCATGCGCTTCATCCAGATGCCCACCAGCCTCCTGGCCCAGGTCGATTCCTCCGTCGGCGGCAAGACCGGCATCAACACCCGCCACGGCAAGAATCTCGTGGGCGTGTTCCACCAGCCCGACCTTGTGCTCGCCGATACGCGGGCTCTCGACACACTGTCTGAGCGGGAATTTCGCGCCGGCTATGCCGAAGTCGCCAAATACGGGCTTATCGACCGGCCAGACTTCTTTGCCTGGCTTGAAAGCAACTGGAGGGCGGTTTTTGCGGGCGGGCGCCAACGCGTGGAGGCCATCGCGGCGAGCTGCCAGGCCAAAGCCGATGTGGTGGTCGCCGACGAGCGGGAGACGGGACCGCGGGCGCTTCTCAATCTTGGTCATACGTTCGGACACGCGCTGGAGGCCGCCACAGGTTATGACAGCGCCCGCCTCGTCCACGGTGAAGGCGTGGCGATCGGCATGGTGCTCGCCTATCGGTTTTCCGCGCGGATGAACCTCGCCAGCCCCGATGATGCGGAGCGCGTCGAACAGCATCTGCGGGGGGTCGGCCTGCCCACCCGGCTGTCAGACATTGACGGTGGCCTGCCGCCGACCGATATCCTGATGAAGCACATCGCCCAGGACAAGAAGGTCAGCCGCGGCGCGCTGACCTTCATCCTGACCCGAGGGGTTGGTCGCGCCTTTATCGCCGCCGACGTTCCGCCCGCAGAGGTTTTCAATTTCCTTGAGGAAGAGCGCATCCCATGATCCTTGCAGACATCACAAGTGCGCTCGCCGAGCATTGGTTGACCATTGTCGCCATCATCGGTCTCATCATGGTGTCGGGCTTCTTTTCCGGATCAGAAACGGCGCTGACAGCAGTGTCGCGAGCCCGGATGCACTCGCTCGAACAGGGCGGTGACGCGCGCGCCGCGACCGTCAACAAGCTCATCGAGCGGCGTGACCGGTTGATCGGCGCGCTGCTGATCGGCAACAATCTGGTCAACATCCTGTCCTCGGCCCTTGCGACAAGCCTTTTGTTGTCGATTTTCGGCGATTCGGGCGTCGTTGTCGCCACTGCGGTCATGACCGTCACACTCGTGATCTTCGCCGAAGTGCTGCCAAAGAGCTGGGCGATTGCCGGGCCAGATCGCTTCGCCATGGCGGTGGCACCGCTCGTGCGCCTGTTCGTGCTGGTGGTCGGCCCGTTGTCGACAGTGGTCAATGGCATCGTTCGGGCAATGCTGTCGGTTTTCGGTGTGCACCTGTCGGCCGACGTGTCGTTGATGCCTGCCCATGAAGAGATCCGCGGTGCCGTCGATCTTCTCCACCGCGAGGGATCGGTGATCAAGGCTGACCGCGACCGCTTGGGCGGGGTGCTCGATCTCGGCGATCTCGAAGTGTCCGACGTCATGATCCACCGCACGTCGATGCGGATGCTCAATGCGGATGAACCCGCCGAAGCCAATGTGCGCGGCGTGCTCGAAAGCCCCTACACCCGCATTCCGATCTGGCGCGGCACTGCCGACAACATCATCGGCATCCTGCATGCCAAGGACGTGCTGCGTGGGCTTGCCGATGCAGGCAACGATCCCTCCCGGATCGACATCGTCAAGATCGCCCAGAAGCCCTGGTTTGTTCCCGACACCACCTCTGTCCCCGACCAGCTTAACGCCTTCCTGCGTCGCAAGGCCCATATCGCCATCGTCGTCGACGAATATGGCGAACTGGAGGGCCTTGTCACGCTGGAGGATATTCTCGAGGAAATCGTCGGCGATATCGCCGACGAACACGACACCGACGTCCAGGGGCTGCATCAGGAGGCCGACGGCTCGGTGGTGGTCGACGGTTCGGTGCCGATCCGCGATCTCAACCGCGCGCTCGACTGGGCGCTGCCGGACGACGAGGCGACCACCATCGCCGGTCTCGTCATCCACGAGAGCAAGATCATTCCCGAGGAAAAGCAGGCATTCACCTTTCACGGCAAGCGCTTCATCGTCATGAAGCGGGAGAAAAACCGCATCACGCGGCTCAGGATCCGGCCCGCCGACAAGATCTGATGAAGCGTTCGCGTCTACCAGCGCGTGGCTTCTCCGAGTGCTGCCGGCTCGACGGCGAGAGCATGAAGTCCGGCGTCGAATTCGAGCTGCAGGGCGGTGTTGACCGCCCGGTGCCGCGCGATGCGGCTCTGGCCGGAGAACGCGGCGCTCTCGATCCGGATACGGAAATGGGAGTCGCCCGACCCGTCGAAATGTGGTTGGTGGCCCGCATGCAGATGGCTTTCATTGATGACAGTGAGGCGGACGGGCTGAAATGCCGCAGTCAAGGCTGCTTCGATGCGTTGTTGGCGATCCATGTCAACTCCTGTAGCTTGTTTGGCCACCCTGGCCTTGCGCCAATGTCGGGGATTGCCGCAGGCGGATTACCCATAGCCCCACGGCGAGGTGGCATTCTTACCTCAGACGGGGTACCCAGTCCGAATCGGCCTTGTCAATCCTTGTTCATCCAGACCTCCAGCACCATAATCGAAGCATGAAACTCGATTCCAAATATTTCGACCGGATCCGGTTGCGCTCCCGCGGACAACGACCCGCGGAGATCACCACCCCCACCTGCCAGTGGGATGGCTGTGAGGAGAGTGGCGTTCACCGGGCACCCGTGGGTCGGAACGCCGACGGTCAATATTTCCTGTTCTGCTTTGACCACGTGCGCGAATACAATAAAGGTTACAATTACTTCTCCGGCCTCTCGGACACGGAGATTGCGCGCTACCAGAAAGAGGCGCTGACCGGGCACCGGCCAACCTGGGGCATGGGCGTGAACCGGGCCGCGCGCAGCGGGCCGACCCAGTCGACGGCACGGTCAGGGTCGGCGGCCTCGCAAGCGCGCATGCGTGATCCCTTGGGTCTTTTCAACGAAACGTCCGGCAGCCGACCGCCACTGCGTCAGCGCAAGGTGAAGTCGCTTGAAGGCAAGGCCTTCGAGACGCTTGGTCTCGCCGCCAATGCGACATCGGCGGAAATCAAGAGCCGCTACAAGGAACTTGTGAAACAGCATCATCCGGATGCCAATGGCGGGGATCGCGGCTCCGAAGATCGCTTCCGGGCCGTCATCCAGGCCTATCAATTGTTAAAACAGTCTGGTTTCTGCTAAACGATCAAGCTAAAGCAGAAGCCTGACAACGCTGGCTGGCAGGCGGGTACCTTCGGCCATGGAGACATGATGAGCAAGATCGACCTCGATATCACCAATCTGCCCGACACGACCGTAAACGTCCGCGAAGCTTTCGGCATCGAGTCCGACATCGACGTGCCGGCCTACACACATCGCGACGCCTATGTGCCCGAGCTCGACCCGGACTATCTGTTCGACCGTGACACGACACTCGCGATCCTGGCGGGATTTGCCCACAATCGCCGTGTCATGGTCTCTGGCTATCACGGCACCGGGAAATCCACCCATATCGAGCAGGTCGCATCCCGGCTCAACTGGCCTTGCGTCCGCGTCAATCTTGACAGCCATGTCAGCCGCATCGATCTCGTCGGCAAGGACGCAATTGTGGTGCGTGATGGCTTGCAGATCACCGAGTTCAAGGATGGGATCCTGCCCTGGGCCTATCAGCACAATGTTGCGCTGGTCTTCGACGAGTATGACGCAGGCAGGCCAGACGTGATGTTCGTGATCCAGAGGGTGCTGGAATCGTCAGGACGCCTGACACTGCTCGACCAGAGCCGCGTCATCCGTCCGCATCCCGCGTTCCGGCTTTTTGCCACCGCCAATACGGTCGGTCTGGGCGACACGACCGGTCTCTATCACGGCACCCAGCAGATCAACCAGGCGCAGATGGACCGCTGGTCCATCGTCACCACGCTCAACTACCTGCCGCATGACAACGAGGTTGAAATCGTCGCCTCCAAGGTCAAGGATTTTGCCGCCAAACAGGGCCGCGAGACGATCTCGCGCATGGTTCGCGTCGCCGACATGACCCGCGCTTCGTTCATCAACGGGGACCTGTCGACGGTGATGAGCCCGCGTACAGTGATCATGTGGGCTGAGAACGCCCGCATCTTCGGCGACGTCGCCTTCGCCTTCCGGCTGACCTTCCTCAACAAATGCGATGAACTCGAGCGTGCGCTTGTCGCCGAGCATTACCAGCGCGCCTTTGGAGTGGAACTCAAGGAAAGCGCCGCCAATCTCGTCCTCAGCGCAACCGCCTGACGGGTGAGCCGATGGCCGGACGCGGAGACAATTCCAAAGCAAGGCCAGCCGGTGCGGTGGATACGGAGCCGTTCAAGCGGGCATTGAGCGGCTGCGTCCGGGCGATCGCGGGTGACCATGAACTTGAGGTCGCCTTCTCCAACGACCGCCCAGGTCTCGTCGGCGAACGCGCCCGGCTCCCGGACCTGCCAAAACGGCCCTCGCGCCAGGATGTCGCCATCACCCGCGGCCTCGGCGATTCCATGGCGCTGCGCAAGGCCTGCCACGACAGCCGCATCCATGCCTTGATGGCACCTGCGGGGCCCGAAGCCCGCGCCGTCTACGACGCGGTTGAGCAGGCCCGCGTGGAATCGATCGGCGCGCAGCGAATGGCCGGTGTCGCCTCCAACATCACCTCCATGCTCGAGGACAAGTACCAGCGCGCCAACTACGCAACCATCAATACACGCGAAACCGCCCCGCTTGAGGAGGCGCTCGCTCTTCTTGTCCGCGAGCGTTTGACCGGGCTTGAACCGCCGAAATCCTCAGGTCAGGTCGTCGATCTCTGGCGGGACTGGGTGGAAGCCAAGGCGGGACCGGCCCTTGCCGCACTCTCGGGCAGGGTCAACGACCAGCAGGGCTTCGCACGTGCGGTGCGCGACATGCTCTCGGCCATGGAGATGGCCGAAGATTATGGTGACGACGAAAGTTCCGACGATGAGGACGATGTCAGCAACGAGGACCAGCCGCGCAGCGAAGATCAGAACGAACAAAGCGCTGAGGAGGACGATGGCTCCGATTCGGCTCCGGCCGAGGAGAGCGACACATCCGATGAGCAGATGGACGCGGGCGAAATGGACGGCGCCGAAGTCGGCGACGACGACACCGCTGACGACAGCGACGAGGACGCTGAGACGCCGGGCGAAACGCGCAAGCCCAACCAGCCCTTCGCGGACCTGAATGAACGGATCGACTACAAGGTCTTCACCCAGGAATTCGATGAGGAAACCGGGGCCGAGGATCTGTGCGATGAAGCCGAGCTTGACCGGCTGCGCGCCTTCCTCGACAAACAGTTGGCCCATCTGCAGGGCGCTGTCGGTCGGCTCGCGAACCGGCTGCAACGGCGGCTGATGGCACAGCAGAACCGGGCCTGGGATTTCGACCTCGAAGAGGGCTATCTCGATTCCGCCCGGTTGCCGCGACTTATCATCGATCCGATGCAGCCCCTGTCCTTCAAGATGGAGCGCGATACCAATTTCCGTGACACCATCGTAACCCTGCTCATCGACAATTCCGGTTCAATGCGCGGCAGGCCGATCACGGTGGCCGCCACCTGCGCCGATATCCTTGCCCGCACGCTCGAGCGCTGCAACGTCAAGGTCGAGCTCCTGGGTTTCACCACCAAGGCCTGGAAGGGCGGCCAGTGCCGCGAGAAATGGCTTGCTTCCGGTAAACCGCCCACCCCCGGTCGGCTCAACGACCTGCGCCACATCGTTTACAAAGGTGCCGATGCGCCTTGGCGGCGGGCGCGGCGCAATCTCGGCCTGATGATGCGCGAGGGCCTGCTCAAGGAGAACATTGATGGCGAGGCGCTGATCTGGGCCCATTCCCGGCTGCTGCGGCGGCCCGAACAGCGCAAGATCCTGATGATGATTTCCGATGGTGCGCCGGTCGACGATTCCACCCTGTCGGTCAATCCTGGCAATTATCTCGAACGCCATCTGCGCGCCGTCATCGAGGAGATCGAGACGCGGTCCCCGGTGGAGCTGCTGGCGATCGGGATCGGCCATGATGTGACCCGCTACTACCGCCGCGCTGTCACAATCGTGGATGCAGAGGAACTCGCCGGTGCCATGACCGAACAGCTGGCAGGTCTTTTCAGCGAAGAGTCCCAGCCAGGTGTCTCGCGCAGGCGTCGCCGCCCGTGAGGTCGTCCGGCACTGGCTGGCGCGGTGCTGCGGCCATGTCCGCTTTGGCGCTTGCCTTCGCGTTGGGGCCGATCCAGGCGGCAGTCGCGTTGGCCGAGACTGCGGGCGCAGTGCTCCTGCCGGTGAGCGCCCGGACCATCGATCGCTTCAAGGTGGGCTCGGACGAAACCCGTTTCGGGGTGCTCGAATTCATCGGCGGTCTCGAGCTCACATCCACCAGTTCCGCTCTCGGCGCCATGTCCGCCATAAGGCTTGCCGCCGACCGCTCGGCATTTATCGGCGTGATGGACACCGGTCATTGGTATGCCGGCCGCATTCTCCGCGATCCGTCCGGCAAGCTCGCCGGCATCGCTGATTTTTCCGTGGCACCCATTCTGGGCGCCGATGGACAGACATCACCCGAAAAATGGCTCTTTGATTCGGAGGGGCTCGCGATCAGGGGCGACAAGGCCTATGTGAGCTACGAGCGCCAGCACCGCATCGAGGTCTATTCGGCGGTCAACCCCGCCGCATCGCTGCCGCTCGGCCAGGTCTCTCTTCCCATCCCGAGTGCCGAATTCCGCAGCAACCGCGGGCTCGAAACCATCGCTGCGGCACCGGAAGGCACGCCGCTGAACGGTGCGCTTGTTGCCGTCTCCGAGCGGAGCCTCGATCCGGAAGGCAACATCCTCGCCGCCGTTCTCGAAGGACCTTTGCGCGGCGTCTTTTCCGTGCGCCGCACGCCACCTTTCGATGTCACCGACGGTGATTTTCTTCCCGACGGCGACCTTTTGTTGCTGGAGCGGCGTTATTCGATCGCCGGCGGCATCGGCATGCGCATCCGCCGTATTCCCGGTGAGGACATCCGGCCGGGCGTCACGGTCACCGGCGACGTGATCCTGGAATCCGATTTCGGCAACCAGATCGACAATATGGAAGGCCTTGATGTTTCGGTCGATGCGGGAGGCAGGATTTACGTGGTCTTGGTGTCGGACGACAATCACTCGATCCTGCAGCGCAACCTGATTCTCGAATTCCGCTTCACCGACGAGATGGCGCCAAACCCCTGACAGCTCAGGCCCGGGCTTTGGCCACAAGCATCGGCAGGATGAGCCCATACGGCGCGAGCAACGCCAGTCCGACTGCGAGTTTGACCGCAAGATCGCCGAGCGCCCAGGACACCCAGCGCGGCGCATCAGTGGCCAACACGCCCACCAGCGGGGCGATCTCGCTCGCAAACGCGTCGCCCGGCCCGAGTCCGTTGGCGACCGATGCAAAGGCGAGGGTGAAGAAGATGGCCGTGTCGAGAACCGATGCGGTGACCGTCGAGACGAAAGGCGGCAACCACCAGACGCGATCCCGCAACCGGTCGAAGATGGAAACGTCAAGCAATTGCGCCGTCAGGAAGGCACACCCAGAGGCAACTGCAATGCGTGGATTTGCCAGCCAGACCGACAGGGCGATGGCGATGACGAAACCTGCGCCCACCACCAGACGGGCTGCGTGCGGGCCGAAGCGGCGGTTGGTGAGGTCGGTGACCAGGAACGCGACCGGATAGGTAAACGCGCCCCAGGTCAAAAGATCGGCGAGGTCCACGCCCGCCAGGTGGCCCGCCACCGGAAACTGGACGAGATAATTGGAGGCCGCCACGACGGCTGCCATCATCAACATGAAGGGAAAGACAGAGCGCAAAGCGTGCATTTTTTTATCCTGGGTTGATGCCACCAGCCAAAACACCGCTGCGGGCCAAAAGGCCCGCAGGTCACACGACCGGAAGAAGCACCAGCCTCAGGCTGCGGCTTTTTCCGTCACCTTCTTGGCGATCTGCCGCTTGAGCAGGCGCGCCCGCATCGAAAGCTCGGCAGCGTCTGCCTTGGCCAGGAACGCGTCAAGACCACCGCGATGCTCGACCGTGCGCAATGCGTTGGCTGACACGCGCAAGCGAAAGCTTTGTCCAAGCGCATCCGAGATCAGCGTCACGTTGCACAGGTTCGGCAGGAACCGGCGACGGGTCTTGTTGTTGGCATGGCTGACGTTGTTTCCTGACATCACGGCCTTGCCGGTCAATTCACAGCTGCGGGACATCTTGCACCTATTGTTCTTTTAGCCCGACCAGATGCGGAGCCGCTGATGCGCTCGCCTGAATGACCAAGGCTATCATGGAAAGTCGGGTGTCTATAGTCACATGATCTCCCCCCGTCAAGCGGTGGCCCGGCGAATGACGCCGATTGGAGCCCGTTGGAAACCGGAGGTGACAAATTCGCAGTTGCAGCGCAGAATTGCCGCATTGGCGGAGCAAGAAAAACGTTCAAGGACGCATGGCCCGGGAAAACCTGCCGCATGCTGTCACAAAAACTGGGAAAGACGATGAAAACTAGGCATTTCCTGTTCCTTGCCGTGGCCGTCGCAGGCTGTGCTGCTGCCCTGCCATGGGCGTCCGCGCAGACCGTCGAGAACCGCTCCGACTATTCTGTCTCGCTTGTCGGCCTGCCAGTGGCCAGCATGAGCTTTGTCACCACTGTGGACGGTGCCGGCTACCGGATATCGGGCTCCATGCGCACCTCCGCGCTCACGGACATCGTGGGCAAAACCCGCGGAACCGCCGAAGCGTCCGGTCGGGTGCGGGGTGACCGCTTCCAGGCCACCAGCTATCTTGTCTCCTACACAAGCGGCAACCGGACCCACCGCACCGAGATGCGGTTGCGCAACGGCAACGTCCAATCCGCCGTCAATACGCCGCAGCGGAAGGTCAAACCCGCCAACTGGGTGCCGGTCGACGCGTCTCATCTTCGCGCCGTTGTTGACCCGCTGTCGAGCCTGATCATCCCCGTCGGCGGCAAGAAGGGTGCGCAAGTCTGCAACCGCAGCCTCCCCATTTTCGATGGCGAGTCCCGGATCGACCTCGTTCTCTCCGACAAGGGCGTCCGGCCCTATTCGACCACCGGCTTTTCCGGAGACGCCATCGTCTGCACGGTCCGCTTCATCCCGAAAGCCGGCTACCGAAAAGGCCATTCCTCCATCGAATACATGCGCAAGCTTGCAGGCATGGAGATCTGGTTCGGCAAGCATCCGGGCGGAGATTTCTTCGCCCCCGTCTATGCCAAGATCCCCACCAAAATCGGTCAGGTGACAGTCGCGGCGACACGCTTCGGCGGCTGACGCCAAGTCCGCCGCGCCAGCGATGGACCCGGTTCCGGTTTGCCGGGCGATGCGATAGCTTACGGGCGCGAATCGGGGACCCTCTCAGCATGATGTCAACTTTGGTGGGCTTTTCGGCGATCCTGATGTGGTCGCTGCTCGCACTCTTGACGGCCGCCTCCGGGACCATGCCGCCGTTTCAGCTTTCTGCCGTCTGTTTTTCCATCGGAACCCTGATCGGGGTCGCAGCACTTGTCCGTGATCCGACGCGGCTGTCCGGCCTGCGCCAGCCCCTTCCAGTGTGGCTTCTCGGGATTTTTGGTATTTTCGGCTACCATTTCCTTTATTTCACCGCGCTGAGAAACGCGCCGGCGGTGGAGGCAGGATTGATCGCCTATCTCTGGCCGCTCCTGATCGTGGTCGGCTCGGCGCTTCTGCCGGGCGAGAAACTGGGCTGGCACCATGTGGCAGGCGCACTCATGGGCCTGGCGGGCACTGCGCTGATCCTGTATCGCGGAGGCGGCGGATCGGGCTTCGACCCGAGCCATGCGTTTGGCTATGGCGCGGCATTCCTCGGTGCCCTCACCTGGTCGGCCTATTCGCTGATGTCGCGCCGGTTCGGCGCTGTCCCCACCGATGTGGTCACCGGGTTCTGCGCGATGTCCGCACTGCTGTCGGCGCTGTCGCATCTGGCGCTTGAGACGACCGTCTGGCCTGCGACCACGGGGCAATGGCTGGCCGTGCTCGGCCTCGGCCTCGGTCCTGTCGGCGCAGCCTTCTATGCCTGGGATTACGGTGTCAAGAAAGGCGACATCCAGGTTCTGGGTGCCTCAAGTTATGCCGCGCCGCTTCTGTCGACGCTGATGCTGATCCTGTTCGGTTTCGGCGAACCGACATTGCCGGTCCTGGCCGCCTGCATGCTCATCACCGGAGGGGCTGTCCTTGCCGCCAAGGACATGCTTGTGCGCAAAAGACCTGCGGCATGATGCCATTTCCGGGCGCGCTCACTGATACCGCCAACGGCAGCGCTCTGTTTTCGCTTGTCGCCGCCCTTCTTTACCTCGCCATGCTCAGTCGCCCGCCGTCCTGGCGCCGGACGCTCGCCAAGACGGCGGCGGTGGGCCTGCTGGCGCTGCTGTCCGTGCTGCTCGGCGGCCCGGTTCTGCTGACGGCGGCGCTGGTGCTCTCGGCGCTGGGGGATGCCTGTCTCGCCCAGGACGGAGAGCGGTTCTTCCTGAGTGGACTGGCGAGCTTTCTTGCCGCCCATCTCGCCTATGCCGGGTTGTTCCTGTCCTTGGCGACGGTCCAGACCGGGTCTGAGATGATTGCCATGGGCCTCCTGGGGACAGTAACCGCGGCCGTGGGCGTGGGTCTGGTCCGCAAGGCCGGGCAACTAGCGTTGCCCGTCGCGCTCTACGTGGTGGCCATCGCCGCCATGGGTGTGACAGCGGTGCCGGTCGGCGGCCTTGTGCTTGTGGGAGCACTGATGTTCATGGCGTCCGACACCATGCTCGGGGTCGAGAAATTCCTGCTCTCCGCGGCCGCTCCGGCGCGCGCCGTGACCGCACCCGCCATATGGCTTCTTTACTATGGCGGACAGCTCGCCCTCGCACTCGGCTTCCTGACCGTCATCGCCCTATGACTGGCCGCCCTATGATTGATCGCCTCTCGCCGGCCGGGGCGACGGGTGCCAGTCGGGTGGAGCCATGTCGAAATGGGCGAAATCAAAACCTGGCGCAACGGTGCAGCCTACCAGCGTGAAGGCGCCGAGCGAAGCTGCGGTCTGCCACCAGCCCGCAGGGACCACGATCTGCGGCCGTTCACCAGTGGCGAGATTGACCCCGAGCCGATGCGATTGCGCATCATGCCCGTTCGGCGAGAGCGTCAGCGCCAGTGGCCCGCCAGCATGCCAGTGCCAGACTTCGGCCGCGTCCAGCACGCGGTGCCAATGGGAATGGTCACCGCCTTCCAGGAGATAGTAGATGGCGGTCGAATGGCCGCGCTCCCCGCCTTCGAGATCGCGGAAGGTTTCCCGGTACCACCCGCCTTCGGGATGCGGCTGCAGAGCCAGAAGCCGGATGATCTCCCGGGCGGTCAGCTCAGGTGCCATGTCAGAACCGGTCCTTGCGGCTGCGCAATTCGGCAAAGACCGCCGCGTCGCTTGCAGTCTCCATGCCAAGCGTGCTGCGGATTGCGGCATCGGACACCCGCAGGAAGGGGTTGGTCCGTTTCTCATAACCGATGGTCGTCGGCAGCGTGGCCACCTTGCTGGCGCGCAGTTCGGCGATCTTGTCGAACCGGTCGGCAAGCGCGGAATTGTCCGGATCGACGCTGACTGCGAAGCGGGCATTGGACTGCGTGTACTCGTGGCCGCAATAGACCGTGGTGTCATCGGGCAGTGCCATCAGCTTTTGCAGCGAAGCCCACATGTCGTCGGCCGTGCCCTCGTACAGCCGTCCACAGCCGAGCGCGAACAGCGTGTCGCCACTGAACAGGAGCTTTTCCTGGGGAATATGGTAGCAGATATGCCCCAACGTATGGCCCGGCGTGAGGATCACGCGCACCTCGCGCCCGCCAAAGGAAAACGTCTCGCTGTCGCGAAAGCTCCGGTCAAGACCTGCAATCCTGTCGGCCTCGGTTGCTGGACCGAAGACCTCGGCGGCATGGGCTTGTTTGAGCGCCGGGATCCCTTCCACGTGGTCGGGGTGATGGTGGGTAATCAGGATATGAGTCAGCTTCCAGCCGGTGCGCACCAGAGCCCGCTCGATCTGCTCGGCGTCCGGCGCGTCGATGCAGGCCGTCTCGTCGGTCATCGGGTCGTGGATCAGAACGCCGAAATTGTCCTGCCTGCAGGGGAATTGTTCGATCATCAAGGTTTTCAAGGCCATGGTCTCCGTTCGTTCGGATCTTCAATCTAATGCATGTCGCGCGCAAATGTATTCATTTGTGCGATAACGTACATGCATTCATTCAATGTTTCACCGCGGCATTCACGCATCCGATCGGATGCGTGAATGCCGCTGTAGTGGCGGACGAGCTGCCCGTCACTCTTGCTTGTCGGTTTGGCAGGGACTAAGTTTCAATCATGCATGCCGACATCGTCGATCTCAGGCAATTCTATCATTCCCCGCTGGGCGAGCATGCCATCCATGCCGTCTCGATGGCACTTTCGAGCCTTTGGGCGCGGTTGCCGGGCGAACGGCTGCTGGGCCTTGGCTATGCCGTTCCCTATCTCGACCGTTTCCGCTCTGACACTGAACGAACCTTCGCCTTCATGCCCGCCGGTCAGGGCGCAGTGAACTGGCCGGTCGGCAAGGCCTCCACGACAGTGCTTGTCTTTGACGAGGAACTGCCGCTCCCCGATTCCTGCATTGACCGCATCCTGATGGTGCATTCGCTCGAATTTGCGGAAAATCCCCACGAGACCCTCAAGGAGTTGTGGAGAGTGCTGGCACCAGGTGGTCGCCTTGTCATCGTGGCGCCCAACCGGCGCGGTGTCTGGGCCCGCTTCGAGCACACGCCTTTTGGCGCCGGGAGGCCCTATTCCCGAGGGCAGATGGTGCGGTTGCTGAGGGAAACCAATTTCACACCTGGTGCCTTTGCCCAGGCCTTGTTTTTCCCTCCATCCGAACATGTCTTTATCCAGAGACTGCATGGTCTTTTCGAGCGGACGGGCCGCAGATTCTGGCCGCTCTTCTCGGGCGTCATCATCGTGGAGGCGCAGAAGCGACTCTATCAGGGCCTGCCGGTGGCGCGGCGGGCCTCGCGCCGGGTTTTTGTGCCGGTGCTGTCGCCACAGGCATCCAGGATTTCCGGCCCCGCACCCCTGCGCTGATCGCCGCATGCCCTCGACAAGCCGTCCCGGACCAGATATTTCCGCCGCCACGGAGAAGCTCAAAGGAGAGGCCGCCCGCCATGCGCAGCCAAGACATGCCCCAACCCAAGCCCGGCGTGATGGATATCGCAGCCTATGTGCCTGGCCGCGAAACCGCACCCGGGGCAGCCAAGGTCCACAAACTCTCCTCCAACGAGACCCCACTCGGGCCGAGCCCTGCGGTGGATGCGGCCATTGCGGAAGTCGCCACACGGCTTGCGCTCTATCCCGATGGCGCGGCACACCGGCTGCGCGACGCCATCGCCCGCGCCCATGGCCTCAACCCGGACAACATCCTGTGCTCGAACGGCTCGGACGAATTGCTCGGACTGATCTGTCAGGCCTATCTGCGGCCGGGCGATGAAGGCGTCTTCACCGAACACGGATTTCTCGTTTACAAAATTCAGATCATGGCAGCCGGAGCAACACCCGTCGTGGTTCCAGAAACCGGCTACAGGGCCGATGTGGACGCCATTCTTGCAGCTGTCACAGTGCGGACGCGGGTCGTTTTCCTCGCCAATCCGAACAATCCCACCGGCACCTACATGCCTTTGAGCGAGGTGCGTCGCCTGCACGCAGGTCTTCCGTCCTCTGTCCTTCTGGTCCTGGATGCGGCCTATGCGGAATATGTCCGCCGAAACGATTATGAGTCCGGGATCGAACTCGTCTCGGGCAATATCAATGTCATCATGACACGCACTTTTTCCAAGATATATGGCCTCGCGGGGCTCCGGATTGGCTGGATGTACGCGCCCGAGGCGATCATCGATGCGGTCAACCGGGTCCGCGGGCCGTTCAACGTCAACGCCATGGCGATTGCCGCCGGTGCTGCAGCGGTTCTCGACCGCGCCCATCTGGAAAAGGCCATCCTCCACAACGATGCGTGGCTCGCACGGGTCACCGAAGGCCTGACCGCGACGGGACTGACAGTCACGCCGTCGGTGGGAAATTTCGTTCTTGTCCACTTCCCCCAGGAAGCCGGACGCACTGCGGCTGATGCGGATGCCTTCCTGCTGGAGCGGGGTTTCGTGCTGCGGCGGGTGACCGCGTACGGGTTGCCCAACGCCTTGCGACTGACCATTGGCAGCGAGGCGGCCAATCTCGGCGTGATCGACGCGCTGTCCACCTTCATGGCCGCCAAGAGATGACCGGAATGCACTTCGACAAGATCGCGCTGATCGGCATTGGCCTGATCGGCTCGTCGCTGGCGCGGGTGATCCGGCGCGAGCGTCTCGCCGATCATATCTCCATTGCAACGCGCAGTGCAGAAACACTGGATCAGGCGCGGGCGCTTGAACTCGGCGACAGCTTCACCACCGACAATGCCGTAGCGGTCAAGGACGCGGACCTCATCATCATTTCCGTGCCTGTCGGCGCGTCCGCCAGCGTGGCCCAGGAAATTGCCGGGTCGCTGAAGCAAGGTGCCATTGTCACCGATGTCGGCTCCACCAAGGCCTCCGTGGTTCGCCAGATGCGGCCGCATATCCCGGACGGCGTGCATTTCATCCCCGGCCATCCGATCGCAGGCACCGAGCAATCCGGGCCACAGGCCGGATTTGCAAGCCTGTTTGAGGGACGCTGGTGCATTCTGACGCCGGACACAGGTGCGGATGCAGATGCAATCACCACCTTGTCGCGGTTCTGGGAAGCCTGCGGGTCCCGCGTCGACCAGATGGACCCGGAGCATCACGACAAGGTTCTCGCCATCGTGTCGCATCTGCCCCACATTATCGCTTACAATATCGTGGGCACCGCCGATGATCTGGAGACTGTGACCCAGTCCGAGGTCATCAAGTATTCTGCATCCGGTTTTCGGGATTTCACGCGTCTGGCTGCCTCCGACCCGGTGATGTGGCGCGACGTCTGCCTCCACAACAAGGATGCGATCCTGGAAATGCTGGCCCGCTTCTCCGAAGACCTCGCCTCGCTGCAGCGGCTCATCCGCTGGGGCGATGGCGACGAGCTGTTCGAGTTGTTCACCCGCACCAGGGGTATCCGGCGTTCGATCATCGAAGCAGGCCAGGATGTGGCGACCCCCGATTTCGGCCGCAACGCGGGTGCGTCAGTGTCCGACGGCGATCCGAAAGGCCGCTGACGTCCTCAGACGGGCGGAAGTGTGCCGAGCGGCAGAATGCCGATGCGCACGGTGCCGTTGACGAGCGACAGCGGCAGGGTGATGGCGTCGTCACCGGCTTGCGTGTCGAGCGCGGCAAGCACAGGCGCGAGAGCCCTGATCTGGCTGGCAATATCGGGATCGATGCCGCCGACCGCAGAGGCCAGGGCGGAGACATCACTCATCGTCAGCTTGAAATCGCCCGTCGCAAGCCCGTCCGGCCCGAACTCGACCTGACCATTGAGCGCGAGCTGTCCGCCATTTTCGAGGACCACCTCGGCGAGCGCGACCAGAACCGTCTGCCCGGCAAGATCAAGCCGACCAGAACCGCTGGCCGCAAACAGTGAAGACTGGCCGGGGAGCGTGACGGCGAAACGGAGCGACCGCGCCGCAAGTTTCGGGCCGAAACTGGCTTGAATTGCTTCGGCCGAACCGGCCAGCTCGAGATCCTGGTCATTGGCGCGCATATGGAGCGCGACCACGGAGGCGGTCAGCGAGACCTTGGCTGGCAGCGCTGAACTGTCGAGATCCACCGAAAGCATCCGGCCCTCCAGCGATGCGCGGTCAAGTCCGTGAAGACGCATCACAGTGCTCCCGTGCATCACCTGCCAGTCGATCCTTACCGCACCCTCGGGGCCGCTCACAATGAGCGGTCCGTCAAGTTCCGAGACCACATGGCCTGGGCGATAGAATTGCGCTGCTGAACGAAAGGCGGACGTCGAGGCGCGGATCTGTCGCGCGGGAATTTCCCATTCTGTGGCATCGCAGAAGAGCCCGAGCCGGAACGGATAGCCACGAACCTCCGGATTGGCGCAACTCGCCCTCAACCCGTCTTCCGCCCCTCTGGCAAACAGAACCGGCAACTGCGCCTCCATCCGTTCGGCAGCATAGCTCCATAAAGCCGTCCATAAGCCGATCGCTGCCACCACGCCAAGGCCGAGCCAGACGAATTTCCGCGCCGTCGAGCGCGTTTCCGGCCGGACTTCTGTCGGTGTGGTCATTGCGTTCTCCGGTGTTGCGTTGCAAAAAGGGTGTGGTTGCAGGCCGTGTCTCCTGTGCCACTGATGCGTCGGGTTTGTGACGGAAAAACGGTCGCGGTTCGAACTGCTCCGGGAGATTTGGAATGACGTTGGGACATGACATATGGGTCTTTGGCTATGGGTCGCTGATGTGGCGTCCAGGTTTCGCCCATGCCGAGACCCGTCTCGCCCGCATGCACGGCTTCCACCGGGCGCTGTGCGTGCGCTCCTGCGTCCACAGGGGCACGCCCGAACGGCCCGGTCTGGTGCTGGGACTGGACCGCGGCGGATCCTGCCGCGGGTTGGCGTTTCGCGTGCCGGCCGAAGACGTGGAGGAGGCCCGGGCTTATCTCAGAGCCCGCGAACTCGTGACCCACGTCTATCGGGAAGTCGAGCGTCCGGTCCGGCTGGAGGGCGGCAGCGAGGTGCTGGCTCTTGCCTATGTGGTTGACCGCCGCCACCCGCAATATGCGGGTCATCTGTCGACTGCGGATGCGGTCGGCTCGGTCTCAGGTGCGATGGGCAAATCGGGAGCAAACGAGGACTATGTTCTCAACACGGTCGCGCATCTGCGGCTTCTCGGTCTTCGCGATCACCGGCTTGAGGCCATCGCAGCAGAACTGAACCGGCAGTCTCAGACGCACGAGCGAGACGCCGCCGCAGGCTGAGCTACCCCGCTGTCACGCCGAGCCCAATTCCGCGACCCGCCGAGCGGCGTCCTCGCTGAGCGGCACATGCGGATTGGCCATCACGGTTTCCACCAGAAGCGCGTCGCTCGCGTTCTCCATCTCCCGCATCAGCCGCTCGAAGAAGATGTCGGGGTCGAGCCCAGGTTCGATCGCGGGAAGAATCCGCACCTTGAAATGGCCCGGATAGCGCATGAATTTCCGGCGCGGCCAGAACAAGCCCGGATGCATGACAACCGGGGACACGGGAACCTGAAGGTCGCGGTAGAGCCTGGCGATGCCGTACTTGTAAGATGGTTCAGCCCCGGGCGGCCGCCGGGTGCCTTCCGGATAAATGATGAGCTGTCGGCCCCCCTCCATCTCCCGCTTTGTCCGCTCCAGCACATCGGCCATGACCTTGCCCTTGGAACCGCGATCCACGGGGATCATCCGCATCTTGAAAATATACTGGCCAAACAACGGGATCCAGCCCAACTCACGCTTGAGGATATAGACCGGATCGTCGAGCCACGGCAGGAGCGCGTAGGTATCCCAAAAGGATTGGTGCTTGGGGGCGAAAATATAGCCGCCCTGCGGAATGTTCTCCAGGCCTTCGATCTCGAAGGTCGTTCCGACGATCTTTTCCTGCAGCCAGTGATTGGACAGCGCCCAGTTTTTCGGGATGCTCCAGGCCTTCTTGCGCTCGGACAGAAAATAGACCGGCGTCAAGACGATCATGCGGATGATCAGATTGGCATAAAAGGCGAGGTTGAAGAGAATGGAGCGAATGACCAGCATGAAAATCCCTGATGCAGCCGCTTTCATTCGGCAAGGTGCCTGCGGCCGCTGGTCCTTCGGTTACACCATCCCGGCGGCGTCGAAAACTGCCCATGCACCAGAAAAGCTTCAATTGCCCACGGTCGCAGTGACCCTTTTCGCCACGGAAGGCAGGTCGGTTCTCAGCCCGGAATCGCTGCGCGCACCGGTATAGGCGCGCAGCCGCGCCACCGAATATTTCACATATTCCGTCACCAGGATCCTCATCGCTTCCGGATCGGACAGCCAGGCTTCATCCCGGAGGTCCGAATTGCTGACCGGATAGGCCACGAATGTCACGTTGGGGCTGGCGTCGCCAAGTTCGAGAAGGCTGCGCGGCATGTGATAATTGTTGGTCACCAACAGGACACGATGATAGCCTTTTTCCCGGATCCAGCGGGCGGTCTCGTTGGCATTGCCGATGGTGTCAAGCGCTTCATACCCGATGTCGACGCAACAGGCGAAGAGCGCGTCATTGGCACCGGTCAAACGTTTGAGCGCAGCACCGCTGGTCGCCGGATTGACGCCCGAGATCAGCAGACGCTTACCGACGCCGGTTTCAAGCAGGTCAACGGCCTGGTCAATGCGCTGATAGCCGCCCGTAAGCACGACGATGGCGTCCACCGTGTCGAGATCCGCGGGCGGCAGGATCGCCGCCACTTCGTCTGTGAACCGGAAGAACCCGATGGCCATCAGCGCCGCCAGCGCGACAAGCCCCAGAGTGAGGGCTTTCAGCCCATAGTGACCTGCCCGGCGAAGCCGCCGAAGAGAGGCCATACCGGCTTTTGGCGCCTCCAGCTGCGCCGAACGAACAGTCTCAATGTTCATCAAAAATTCATACCGTGAGAATCAGGCGAGGACCAGACCGATTTTTGGTCTCAATTGGGCAAAAAGCCGACTGGTGCCAGTCTTGGTCGCGCGGACGTTGCACCGCCGGGAACGACGGAGGATTGCCTTTGTCTTTCTTGGCCAAAGGCGCGTCACTCAAGCTCGGCCATGGACGGATTGGCCCGCTCGCGGTCGATTTCCTCAATGGTTCGGATGACGGTAAGCCGGGTGGTCAGCGTCGTCATCGCCGCAATCAGCGCAATGACGGCAACGATGCCGAAATAGCCACCGTCGCCGAGCTGAAACCGGCCAAACAGAGCCGTGGCCTGATCATTGAGGGGAGTGGCCATCGAGGCGTTCTGCCAGACGCCGAGCAGCAAGAAGACACTCGCCGCCAAAGCGCCGCCGACCGAGGCCCCTTTGAGCCCGATCATGAGAAAACGTGTTTGGAACTGGGAGGCAATGAACCCCGATTCGGCACCGACGAAATGCAGCACCTCTATGATGTGTCTGTTGCCCGCCATGGCCCCGCGGGTCGCAAAAATCACCGTCAGCATGGTGGTTGACAGCATGAGCGCGAGGATCCCCACACCGACAAGGATGGTGGTGCGCGCCATGGCGACAAGCCGGCCTGTCCATGCACGGTGATCATCAAGGGTAGCCTGTGGGGCAGATATCGCAAGCGCTTCCCGGAGGGCAGACGTGTCAGGCGGCGATCCTTCATCCACGGTTACCACCACGAGGCGCGGCACCGGCAGTTCATCCATGTTGAAATCGTCGCCGAGCCACGGTTCGAGAAGCCGCGCTGTCGACGCCCTGTCGATGATGCGGGCACTTGATACGCCGCTGAAGGACAGCACGCTCGTCCGGACCGCCTCAAGCGTGGTCTCCATGTCCACGCCATCCTGTGGCATGACCTGGATGGTGATTTCCCGCGAGATCTGGCCCTGCCAGGCCTTCGCCGTATCCTGGACCATGAATACGCTGCCCAGTGTCATGCAGCACAGGAAGGACATGATGGCGATGACCACGATCAGCGCCGTGCCCGATACATTGGCCTGCGGAACGATAGGCGCCATGGGTCGCAGGACCACCGTGCGCGCACGCCGACCATCCCTTGTGGCCTTTTCGACACGGGCTTTGTCGGTTGCGTCAGTCATAGATGTCGAGCCGCCCGTCGCTCAAGATCATGCGGCGCGCGTCGACGCGGTCCATGAGCGTCAGATCGTGGGTGGCAATCACCACCGCAGTGCCAAGCCGGTTGAGTTCGATGAAAAGATTGAGAAGGCGCTGGGCCATAGGTGGGTCGACATTGCCGGTGGGCTCGTCAGCAAGCAACACTTCCGGCCGGTCGATCAGCGCGCGCGCAATCGCCACCCGCTGCTTCTCGCCGCCTGACAGAACCGGTGGAAGCACATTGAGCCGCTCGCCCAAGCCAACCCATTTGAGCAGTTCGATGACATCTGACCGGTAGCTGCTTTCCTCCTTGCCGCGCACACGCAACGGCAGCGCCACATTCTCGTAGGTGGTCATGTGGTCGAGCAGACGAAAATCCTGGAACACGATGCCGATCCTGCGGCGCAGGAGTGGCAGTTCGTCCCGGCCGATGGAGGCAATGTCACGGTCAAACATGCGGATCAGGCCGCGGGTCGGTTGCAGCGACATGAACAGAAGGCGCATCAGCGTCGTCTTTCCGGCTCCTGACGGTCCGGTGAGGAACTGGAAGGAGCGCTTGGGAATGTCGAATGTCATGTCGCGCAGGACCTCAGGTCCCATGCCGTACCGCAACCCGACATTTTCGAAATGAATCAAAGCCAATGTCCTGCTCACATGCTCGCCGCACACTCCCCGTGCATCGTTAACGCAAGGTTAACTCTGCCCCGATGACGGCGCTTTTGCGACGGCTGTTTGAAAAGCGTTAACCATTCCGGTTTACGTCTCGGCAACCGATGTTTCAATGGCGCTGGTCACAGACGCGCGGAAAGAGGGTCGATGAGCCATTCGCAGGACCGCAAGCGCAATCGGCCGGGCGCTGTGGCCGAGCTGTTGATGCCCGACGCGGTTCCGCGCGCGCGCCGCACATCCGCCCGGCCGCGCGACGTGACAGACGCCGAATTCGAGGTCATCGCAGCCAAGCCAGCGGCAGGTTCGGAGCCCAACGCAGCCACCACGCAGCCAGATCGTGGACCTGGTTGGGGCCCGCCGAACGTGACGAGCCAGTGCCCGACCGACCGCGTCATCAGCGAGGGTGGTCGACTGACCCTCTTCAGCCGCCGAACCGGTCCTGGGTCAGGCGGGAGCGCCATGCCTGTCGCGCGCCCGGTTTTTGTCACAGGTGTGGCACTCCTGGCTCTGGCAAGCTTCTGGATGGCTGGCGGACACACCGTCTTCACCGGCCCCACAGGCCTGCCTGCGCCAACCCTGCCTGCGGCCGCCGTGCGCGCATCGGATGGCCCGCCCGAAGCTGCGGTGCCGATTGGAACTGCGCTTGAGATCCAGCCGCGCGCGCCTCAGACAACGGCTTTGACGCCGGTTGTCGAGATCATCCGAGCGGCACCCCGTCCGGCGCGCATTGAGCGGGCAGGATCGATCCTGATGATAAGGCCTGATGGCGGTTGACAGCCAGTCAGACATCCGTCCTGAATTCAATTTCGACTTGCCCGACGATGCTGTAGGACAGACCACACATTCACCAGTCACTATCAAGGGAGCATCGGAATGCCGGTCGTGCGCGGAAAGATCATTGAGCCTTTGTTCACGCCCGAGCAGATCGATCACCGCAACCGCGCCATGGCGGCGGAAATCGCGGCCAACCCCAAGAATGACCTCCTGGTGATCTCGATCCTGAAAGGCTCATTCATCTTCGCCGCCGACCTGATCCGAGCGCTGCATACGGCCGGCCTCGCACCCGAGGTCGAGTTCATCACCCTGTCGAGCTATGGCAAAGGCACTCAGAGCCAGGGTGTCAAGATCATCAAGGACATCGACAGCGACGTCAAAGGGCGGGATGTGCTGCTCATCGACGACATTCTGGAATCCGGACGCACGCTGCGTTTTGCCCGTGACCTTATGTATGAGCGGGGCGCCAGCCATGTCGACATTGCCGTGCTGCTCGACAAGCGTTCCCGCCGCGAGGGCAGCCTGGAGGCCGACTATGTCGGCTTCGAATGCCCGGATTACTTCGTTGTCGGCTACGGCATGGACGTGGCCTATGCCTTCCGGGAGCTTCCCTTCGTGGGCGTGGTCAAGGGCGACGCCTGACCACCACTCCGGTCAGCCGGTCGGGGTGAAGCGGGCCACAAGCGCATGGCGGTCCCCCGGATAGGTGAGCTTCACCTGCGTCACCGGTCCCTGAACGCTCCAGGTGCGCCGCTCCACCACCAGAACCGCCGACCCCGGTGCGATGCCGAGCTGTGATGCGGTGTGTGGATCGGCGACGGCGGCAGAGATCCTGTGCTCGGCCGCACTCCAGGGAACGCGCTCCAGCAGCCAGGCACCGGGCGTAACGCAGCTGAAATCCGCGTCGGCCGCAGTTGGCACGCTCGACAGGCTGATCAGCCGGTCTTCGAGGCAGAAGCCGCCTGCCCCGGCGCGGTGCAGGGTGAGGATGGACAGCACGCCGGGCGATTTCGGAACGTCAAGCCGCAGAAGATCTTTGGCGTTGGCCTTTCGGTTTGCCAGCACCAGGATCTCATGGGAATGCGGCAGGTTGAGCGAGCGGACCTCGCTGGCGATGTCCTGGATCTGCAGCACGGCCGACTGCGCCTTTGGTTGGCTGACGAAGCTGCCGGATTTCTTCCGCCGCTCGATCAGGCCAGTCCGGGCGAGCTGAACGAGCACCTTGTTCATCGTCATGCGAGAACAGCGATATTCCGCCGCCAGATCAACCTCGAAAGGGATCCGGTAACCAGGTGGCCAGGCACCAGACAGGATCCGGGCTTCGATCTCGCCGCGAATCCGGTCGTTGAGGGTCGGTTCTGCCGCAGTGCCTGCCGCAGCGTCGACGGGGGACTGTTCGATCATGCCGACAGCATCTCCTCCATCGCCCAGACGAACCGGCGGTTCAGGGCGTCGCGGTCGCGGTGGCGGCCGCCCTCCACCCGCTGTACGCCGCCGACCCAGACGTTGTCCACGCGCACGCCGCTTGCAAAGACGAAGGCGTCGAGTATCTGGTCGCCTCTGAGCCAGGGTGCAGCGGTCGTATCGAGCGCCACGAGGTCGGCGGTCCCGCCGGGCGAAATCGACACAGGCGCGTCCAAAGCTGCACCGCCGCCAGCCAGGGCAAGATCGAAAAGCCTGCGCCCTGTGGACGCAAAAGGCTCAGCCACCACGTTGCGTTGCCGGAGCTTGAGCCGCTGGGCATATTCGAGCTGGCGCAGCTCGTTTGCGACAGACAGAAAGATGTTGGAATCCGATCCGATGCCGACCCGGCCACCTTCGTCCAGAAACGAGACCGCCTCAAAGAACCCGTCCCCGAGATTGGCTTCGGTGATCGGGCAGAGGCCCGCAATTGCCCCGCGCCGCGCCATCGCGCGCGCTTCACCCTCGGTCATGTGGGTGGCGTGGATCAGGCACCATCGGTCATTGACCGGCGCATGATCGAGCAACCATTCAACCGGCCTCGCTCCGCTGTGGGCAATGCAATCCTCAACCTCCCTGATCTGCTCGGCCACATGCATGTGCACAGGGCCACCGCCGGCGAGCGGAACGACGGCAAGCAGTTCCTCCAGGGTGACCGCGCGCAAGCTGTGCGGCGCAACTCCAAGGCGGCCGCCCGGCACGTCGGCCATGGTCCGTGCGCTCTCCTCCATGAGGCGGGCGAAGTTGTCGACCGTCATGACGAAGCGGCGCTGGCCTTCGACGGGCGCGGCGCCGCCGAAATTCGAATGGGCATAGTAGACCGGCAGCAATGTGAGCCCGATGCCCGCCTGCAGACTGGCCGCAGCGATGCGCCGGGACAGCTCGGCTGGATCCGCATAGGATGTCCCGTCGGGCTGGTTGTGAAGATAGTGAAACTCTCCGACGCGGCCAAAACCAGCTTCCAGCATCTCAGCATAGAGAAATGCCGCCACCGCCTCCATCTGGTCGGGACTCATCTGCAGCGCGAAGCGGTACATGGTCTGACGCCAACTCCAGAAGGTATCGTGGGACGGTCCACGCACTTCGGCCAGCCCCGCCATCGCCCGCTGGAAGGCATGGCTGTGCAGATTGGCCATCGCCGGGACCACTGCGGCGCAGCGGCAGTCATCGCGCTCGGGGCGGACACCGGTTTCGACCCTGCGGATTCGTCCTTCAGCGAGCGAAATCCGCACGTCCTCGCCCCAGCCATCCGGCAGAAGCGCCGCCCTTGCGTGGATCGTGGTCATCAAGGTCCCTTCAAGACAAGCCCGCAAACGGCGGACTCACCCGTTTTTTCAGTTGCCAATATGTTTTTATGTATATACATGTTTTAAGTCTCACGAAAGGTCTCCGACGATGTCCAACTCGGATTTTTCAGATGGCACGGCGTCGAACCGGCCATTGCTGCTGCGCAACGGGCAGTTGCTCACCCTCTCGGTTGCCCGCGAGGGGTTGGGGATCATCCAGAATGCGGCCGTGGTCATCGAGCGTGGACGGATCCTGTTTGCCGGACCCGAAAGCGATCTTCCCTCGGCCCATCTGGGCCATGCAGACGTGATCGACCTCCAAGGCCGCTGGGTCACCCCCGGTCTCATCGATTGCCACACCCACATCATCCACGGCGGCAACCGTGCCGCCGAATTCGAGATGCGGCTTGAGGGCGTCACCTATGAGGAGATCGCCCGCAGGGGTGGTGGGATCGTCTCCTCCGTGGCCGCAACCCGCGCACTTGATGTGGAGGGACTGCTTGAAGCCTCAATGGCGAGACTTGACACGCTGATCGGTGAAGGTGTCACCACCATCGAGATCAAGTCAGGGTATGGGCTTTCGATAGGGACGGAACTCGACATGCTGCGCGCGGCGCGCCGGCTTGCCGGTCATCGCCCGCTCCGGGTCACCACGAGCTATCTCGGCGCCCATTCCGCCCCGTCCCCCTACAGCGACCGCAAGGACGACTTCCTCACCGACGTCGTGCTGCCCGGCCTGAGTGAGGGCCATGCGGAAGGATTGATCGACGCCGTCGACGGCTTCTGCGAGGGCATCGGCTTTTCGCCTGCCCAGATCGGTCGGGTCTTTGACGCGGCCCGCGCGCTCGGTCTGCCGGTCAAGCTGCATGCCGACCAGCTATCCGATCTTGGCGGCGCAGCACTTGCAGCCCGCTATCGGGCCCTGTCGGCCGATCACCTCGAATATACATCGCAGGACGGCGTGGCGGCGATGGCTGCGTCCGGGACCGTGGCTGTCATGCTCCCGGGTGCCTACTACGCCATCCGGGAGACGCGCAAGCCGCCGATCGACCTGTTTCGGGCCCATGGCGTTCCCATGGCGCTTGCCACCGACTGCAACCCCGGCACCTCGCCGCTCACCTCGCTCCTGCTGGCCATGAACCTCGGCGCGACGCTGTTCGGAATGACGGTTGCCGAATGCCTTGCAGGCGTCACCCGGCACGCCGCGCAAGCCCTCGGCCTTGATCGCGAAACCGGAACGATCCAGGTCGGCAAGTCCGCCGATCTCGCCATCTGGGACATCGGCGCGCCGGCCGAGCTCGTCTACAAGATCGGCTTCAACCCGCTTTACGCCCGCATCTTCCAAGGCGACGTGCAGTTCCGCACCGCCTCCACGTTCGAAAGGACGCTTTCGCGATGACCCTGGTGCTGATCCCCGGCACAGTGCCGCTCAGTCAACTCGAAACGATCTACTGGACGGACGCTCCCGCCATCCTTGATCCCGCCTGCGATGCGGCCATCGCCCGCGCGGCCCAGCGCATTGCCGAGATCGCCAGCGGCGACGCACCCGTCTACGGCATCAACACCGGTTTCGGCAAACTTGCCTCCATCCGCATCGCCCCGGGCGATGTGGCGACGTTGCAACGAAATCTCATTCTCTCCCATTGCTGCGGCGTGGGCGAGCCACTCGAGGCCAATCTGGTCCGGATGATCATGGTGCTGAAGCTGATTTCACTCGGCCGCGGCGCATCAGGTGTGCGGCTTTCGATCGTCCGGCTCATCGAAGCCATGCTCGACAGGAACGTCCTGCCGATCATCCCCGAACAGGGCTCCGTGGGCGCATCGGGCGATCTCGCCCCACTCGCCCATCTCGCCGCCGTCATGATCGGAGAAGGCGAAGCCTGGTTTGATGGCGAGCGGATGGCCGCTAGTGCGGCCCTTGCCGCCGCCGGGCTCGCGCCGGTCGTGCTCGCCGCCAAGGAGGGCCTCGCACTTATCAACGGCACTCAGGTTTCCACTGCACTTGCGCTTTCGGGCCTGTTCCGGACCCATCGAGCGGCTTGCGCAGCGCTCGTCACCGGCGCCATGTCGACCGATGCCGCGATGGGCTCGTCCGCACCGTTTCATCCCGACATCCAGACGTTGCGCGGTCACAAGGGCCAGATCGATACAGCGGCTGCATTGCGCGCGCTGCTCGAGGGATCGGCGATCCGCGACAGCCATGTCACCGGCGACGAGCGCGTCCAGGATCCCTACTGCATCCGCTGCCAGCCGCAGGTTGACGGTGCCTGCCTCGACCTTCTGCGGGCCGTCGCGCGTACGCTGGAGATCGAGGCCAATGCGGTCACAGACAATCCGCTCGTCCTTTCCGACGGCAGCGTTGTCTCGGGCGGCAACTTCCACGCTGAACCGGTCGCTTTCGCGGCCGACCTGATCGCGCTGGCCGTCTGCGAAATCGGCGCCATCGCCCAGCGACGCGTCGCCCTGCTGGTCGATCCCGCGCTCTCCTTCGGGCTGCCGGCTTTTCTCGCCCGCCAGCCGGGGCTCAATTCCGGTCTGATGATCGCCGAAGTGACTTCAGCGGCGCTGATGAGCGAAAACAAGCAGATGGCCCATCCAGCGTCGGTCGATTCCACGCCGACCTCGGCCAACCAGGAGGATCACGTGTCGATGGCCTGCCATGGTGCCCGACGGCTCCACCGCATGACTCGCAATCTTTCCGCCATCATCGGCATTGAGGCGCTCACTGCCGCGCAGGGCATCGAGTTCCGCGCGCCCCTCTTGACAAGTCCGGAACTGCGCAAGGCGCTCGCAGCTGTCCGCGCCGTAGTCCCCACACTCGAGATGGACCGCTACATGGCGCCCGACCTTGAGGCCGCCGCAGTCCTCGTCGCATCCGGCACACTGGCCGGGTCGATCTCGGTCGGCATCTTGCCGGTGCTGGAGGGATAGAACCCATGCCGACCCATCACCTTGAAGGGATGTTTCTCCTTCTTGGCCAAGTGCCGCATACCTTCGCACATGGTGGCAGCGCATGAGCAGCGTCGTCGAAATCCATCGCGGGACTTCGCCCGTCATCCTGGCCTTCCCGCACACGGGAACCGAGATGCCGGAGGAGGTCGGGGCGCGTCTCAACGATACGGGCCGCAATCTCGCCGACACCGACTGGCATATCCATCGCCTCTATGACGGGCTGCTTGACGACGCAACCACCGTCCGCGCGACGTTTCACCGCTATGTCATTGACGCCAACCGCAGCCCCAGGGACGAAAGCCTCTATCCGGGGCAGAATACCACCGGGCTCGTGCCGATGACCGACTTCGACGGCCGCCCGATCTGGAAAGATGGTGACCACCCCACCCCGGCCGATGTGGCGGCGCGGCTTGCGGCTTTCCACGCGCCCTATCATGCCGCTCTGACCGCCGAAATCGACCGCGTCCGCTCAAGCCATGGCGTGGCGATCCTCTACGACTGCCATTCCATCCGATCACGCATTCCGTTTCTGTTCGAAGGCCAGCTGCCGGATTTCAACATCGGCACCGATTCGGGCCGCAGTTGCGCCACAGCCCTTGAAGCGGCTGTTCACGAGGTCTGCGCTTCTGCGCCCGGCTACAGCTCGGTGCTCAACGGCCGCTTCAAGGGCGGCTGGACCACGCGCCACTATGCCCGCCCCGAGGCGGGCGTTCACGCCATCCAGATGGAGCTCGCGCAATCAGGCTACCTTGACGCCGAAGCGCTTCCGTTCAGCTATGACGATGGGCGGGCCGCCCGCCTCCGCCCGTATCTTGCCATTATCTTGACGCGCATCGCAGCACTCGCCCCAACACTTTCGACCTTCAAAGGACGCCGCCCATGACCAATCCGCGCCACAACATCCGTGACGTCCGCGCCGCCCGCGGCACAGTGCTGTCCGCCCGCTCCTGGATGACTGAAGCGCCACTTCGGATGCTGATGAACAACCTTGATCCGGATGTGGCCGAAAACCCGCACGAGCTCGTCGTCTACGGTGGCATCGGTCGAGCCGCGCGCACCTGGGACGATTTTGACCGCATCGTTGCCACGCTCCGCGACCTCACCGAGGAAGAGACGCTGCTCGTTCAGTCGGGCAAGCCAGTCGGCGTCTTCCGCACCCACAAGCATGCCCCGCGCGTGCTCATCGCCAATTCGAACCTCGTGCCGCATTGGGCGACCTGGGACCATTTCAACGAATTGGACAAGAAGGGCCTCGCCATGTACGGCCAGATGACGGCTGGTTCCTGGATCTACATCGGCACGCAAGGCATCGTGCAGGGGACTTACGAAACCTTCGTGGAAGCAGGCCGCCAACACTACGGTGGCAATCTCAAGGGGCGGTGGATCCTCACCGGCGGTCTCGGCGGCATGGGCGGGGCGCAACCGCTGGCCGCCGTGATGGCGGGTGCCTCGTGCCTCGCCGTCGAATGCAATCCCCAGTCCATCGAATCCCGCCTGCGCACCCGCTACCTTGATGAGAAAGCCCATACGCTTGACGAGGCGCTGGCCATGATCGACCGCTGGACCAAGGCAGGCGAAGCCAAGTCCGTCGGCCTTCTTGGCAACGCCGCAGATGTGCTGCCCGAACTGGTCCGACGCGGCGTCCGTCCCGACATGGTCACCGATCAGACATCGGCTCACGACCCGATCAACGGATACCTCCCCTCAGGCTGGTCCATGGCGGAATGGCAGGCCCGGCGTGAAAGCGACCCGAAAGCTGTGGAAAAAGCTGCGCGCGCCTCCATGCGCACCCATGTCGAGGCCATGCTCGCCTTCTGGAACATGGGTATTCCCACCCTCGATTACGGCAACAACATCCGTCAGGTGGCCAAGGACGAAGGCCTCGAAAACGCTTTTGCCTTTCCCGGCTTCGTGCCCGCCTATATCCGTCCGCTGTTCTGTCGGGGAATCGGTCCGTTCCGCTGGGCAGCGCTGTCGGGCGATCCCGAGGACATCTACCGGACGGATGCGAAGGTCAAGGAACTCACGCCTGGAGATGATCACCTGCACCGCTGGCTCGACATGGCCCGCGACCGCATCGCCTTTCAGGGCCTGCCGGCGCGCATTTGCTGGGTCGGTCTGGGCGACCGTCACCGCCTCGGTCTCGCCTTCAACGAAATGGTCCGGACGGGCGAACTGAAGGCCCCTGTGGTCATCGGTCGCGACCATCTCGATTCAGGGTCGGTCGCCTCGCCCAACCGCGAGACCGAAGCCATGAAGGATGGCTCGGATGCTGTCTCCGACTGGCCGCTCCTCAACGCGCTTCTCAACACGGCCTCGGGCGCCACCTGGGTTTCGCTGCACCATGGCGGCGGCGTGGGCATGGGTTTCTCCCAACATTCGGGAATGGTGATCTGCTGCGACGGAAGCGACGATGCGGCCGAGCGCATCGGCCGGGTTCTGTGGAACGATCCGGCGACCGGCGTCATGCGCCACGCCGATGCGGGCTACGACATCGCGCTCGACTGCGCCCGCGAGCAGGGTCTGAGATTGCCGGGCATCCTGGGTAACTGACCGAGCTTCCGCCTTCCGAAGTTCCAGGCGGGACGTGGAAGAAGCAGCCAGCCATCCGATTGCATTAAAGACACGACATCACGGATCGGAATGTCATAGTGCAATCGGCGGTCCCACCGATTGCACCAGAGCGGCGGCTTTCATCCGGCCGCAAGCGCACTTCTTCCACGGGACCACCCAATGCCAAAAACAACCAGCCAGATCGCCCTCATCGGAACCGGTCTCATGGGTGCGCCGATGGCCCGACGCCTGCTCGCCGCCGGCCTCCCGCTCCGGGTCTGGAACCGCGACATCACAAAGGCCGAAACTCTCGTTGCAGCCGGTGCAACCCTTGCCGCCTCGGCGTCGGAGGCTGCAAGGGGCTGCAGCCACGTCATCACCATGCTGACCGACGGCTCGGTCGTGGCCCAAGCGCTCTTCAAGCTGGGCGTCGCCGACGCGCTCGACCCCGGTGCCACTCTGATCGACATGAGCTCGATCAAGCCGTCTGAGGCCCGCAACCACGCCAATCAGCTGATGGCGCGCGGCGTGGCCCATCTCGACGCACCGGTCTCGGGCGGCACCCACGGCGCAGAGACCGGAACGCTCGCCATCATGGCGGGCGGTGACGCGGCTGCCTTTGCGGGTGCCGCCCATGTGTTTGCGCCGATGGGTCGGGCGGTTCGCGTCGGTCCGGACGGCGTCGGGCAACTTTGCAAGCTTGCCAATCAGGCCATCGTCGGCGTGGCCATCGGCGCGGTGGCCGAAGCCACACTGCTGGTGCGCGAAGGGGAAGGCGATCTGACAGCCTTCCGCGCCGCGCTGGCTGGCGGATTTGCTGATTCCATCATCCTGCAGCAACATGGCAGACGCATGGAGGAGCACGATTTCAAACCGGGCGGACGATGCTCGGTGCAGGTCAAGGACCTCGACAATGTGCTGGCGGAAGCCCGCTCGTTCGGCATCACCCTGCCTCTGGTGCAAATCATCCGGGACCGCTTCGTGCGGATGATGGCAACCCATGACGGTGGTGATCTCGATCACTCGGCGCTGTTTCTCGATCTTCTCGATGTGAACGGTCTTCAACGCTGAGCCACGATGCCATCTTGACCGCAGGATGGCTGCGCATGATTGTGTCAATCCATGAACCATTCATTCCACCCCGACCGCCGCCGCATTTCCATCTTCGGATCCACCGGATCCATCGGAAAAAGCACACTTGACGTTCTTGCCCATCTCGGTGGCATCAATGCCTTCGAGGTACCGGCGATTACCGGCATGGGCAATGTGGACCTGCTCGCTGCCCAGGCGCGTACCTGCGGTGCCCGCTTTGCGGTAACTGCCAACCCCGACCGGTATGGCGACCTCAAGCACGCCCTGTCAGGCAGCGGCATTGAGGTGGGCGCAGGACCCCAGGCGCTCGTGGAAGCGGGGTCACGCCCGGCCGACCTGATCATGGCTGGCATCGTCGGCATCGCGGGGCTCGCGCCCACGTTGGCGGCCGCCCGGACAGGTGCCGATATTGCACTCGCCAACAAGGAATGCCTGGTGTCGGCGGGCGATCTCTTCACGGCCGCCATTGCTGCGGGCGGCGGCAAGCTTCTGCCGGTGGACAGCGAACACAACGCGATCTTCCAGGTCCTGGAAACCGACCAGCGCCATGCGGTGGAGCGCATCATCCTGACTGCTTCGGGCGGGCCGTTCCGCACCTTCACCCGGGCGCAGATGGAAGATGTGACGCCTCAAACCGCGGCCGCCCACCCCAATTGGTCCATGGGGGTGAAGATCTCGATCGACAGCGCCTCGATGTTCAACAAGGCGCTCGAGATGATCGAGGCCCGTCACCTCTTCGACATGCAGCCGCACGAGATCGAGGTGATCATCCATCCGCAATCGGTGATCCATTCCATGGTCGGGTATTCCGACGGGTCCATTCTGGCCCAGCTTGGCGCACCCGACATGCGCACCGCCATCGGCTACGCCATCACCCATCCCCGCCGCGCCAATCTGCCGGTCCGGCGGCTGGACCTGGCTGCGCTCGCACGGCTCGACTTCATGGCGCCCGACGAGACACTGTTCCCCGCGCTCCGGCTGGCGCGGGTGGCCATGCAGCGCGGCGGGCTGCAGGGGGCCGTTCTCAACGGGGCCAAGGAGGCCGTGCTGGAAGCCTTCATTTCCGGACGTATCCGGTTTCTCGCCATGGCCGATGTCGTGGAAAGCGTGATGGACGCCATGGCGGACCTGGCTCCGGCCCACGCGATCGAGGATGTCTTTGCCGCAGACCGGGAGGCGCGCAGGCGCGCCACAGAGCTGATGGACGGAACGCGCTGACTTTGCCCGATCTCAGGCCAGATGGCAGGCGACCCGCCGCCCGGCGACGTCGCGCAGCATCGGGATCGACCGGGCGCAGGACGGCACTGCAATGGGACAGCGCGGATGGAAGGCGCAGCCGTCGGGGATATTGAACGGCGAAGGGAGCTCGCCTTCGAGTTTCACCCGCGCCCGCACTTTCGTCGGATCGGCGATCGGCGTCGCCGACATCAGCGCCTGCGTGTAAGGATGCCGTGGATCGGCAAACACGGTTTCTGTGTCACCAAACTCGACCGGACGTCCCAGATACATCACCATCACCTCGTCGGCGATATGCCTGACCACCGACAGATCGTGACTGATGAACAGATAGGCGAGAGCGAACTCCTTCTGCAGGTCGATCAGCAGGTTGAGCACCTGGGCCTGGATCGACAGGTCGAGGGCGGATACGGGCTCGTCAAGAACCAGCACTCTGGGATTGAGCATCAGCGCCCGGGCGATGGCGACGCGCTGGCGCTGGCCGCCGGAGAACATGTGCGGATAGCGTTCGTAATGCTCAGGACGGAGACCGACCTTCTCCATCATCGCCTCGGCCTTGCGCCGTCGAGTTCCAGCATCGTCGGACGTGTTGACCTTGAGCGGCTCTTCCAGGATTGACCCGATCTTCTGGCGCGGATTGAGCGACCCGTAGGGGTTCTGGAATACGATCTGAACCATCTGCCGGAGCGACCGATCGGACGCGTTGGCGGCGCGCCCGTCGATCTTGAGCGTTCCCGCCGTGGGCTCCTCGATCATGGTCACGAGACGGGCGAGCGTGGATTTGCCGCAGCCCGATTCGCCCACCACTGCCAGCGTCCGGCCCGATGTCAGCGTGAAGCCGACACCATTGAGCGCCCGAACCAGGGCAGGGGGGCCGAAAACACCCTTGCGGACTTCATACGTGCGGGCAAGGTCTGCAGCCTCGACAACGATGCTCATGTCTGACCCCCAAAACCGCCGGCGACGCTGTTGACCAGCGGATGATTGCACAGCGCGAACCCGAGATCGGGACCCTGCCTGACGGCACCCTTTCGGCACACCGCAGTGGCGCGGGTGCAGCGCGGCTCGAACAGGCAACCTGCGGGCCGGTCGTGCTGGCCGGGAACGACGCCCGGGATCGAAGGCAGATGTCCGCGTTCGGTCGCCCGCTCGGGCAAAGCGGCCAGAAGTGCGGCGGTGTAGGGATGATGCGGATTGCTGAACAGATCGAGCACGCCCTGCTCCTCCACCTTCTCGCCCGCATAGTGAACCTGGACCCGGTGCGCCATTTGCGCCACAACGCCCATGTCATGGGTGATCAGCACGAGCGCCATGCCATTTTCGGCACATAATGTGCGCAAGAGATCAAGGATTTGCGCCTGGATGGTGACATCGAGCGCTGTCGTCGGCTCGTCGGCGATCAGAAGCTTCGGCCGGCACGATGTCGCCATGGCGATCATCACCCGTTGGCTCATGCCTCCCGACAGCTGGTGCGGATAGGCCGACAGCCGCTGCTCGGGCGAGGGAATGCCCACCGCCTGCATCAGCTCGACGGCGCGCGCGGACCGGGCTGCGCGGTTGAGATCGGTATGACGCGCGAGCATCTCGCCGATCTGAAACCCGGCGGTGAAGCAGGGGTTGAGGCTCGACATCGGCTCCTGGAAGATCATGGCGATGTCGCGTCCGATGATGGATCGCTTGTCCTTCGCCGACATGGTCAGCAGGTCCTTGCCGTCAAAGCGCATGACGTCGGCGGTGACCGTGGCCGAGGGTGGGAGAAGCCCCATCAGCGCCAGCATCGAAACCGACTTGCCCGAGCCCGATTCGCCGACGATTGACAGGATCTCTCGGCCGTCGACCTTGACGTCAACGCCGTCGACTGCCCGGAACGGGCCGGATGCGGTGTCGAAAGTCACCGAAAGATTCTTGATCTCAAGCAGGGACATCAGCTCTTCTTCAGTTTCGGATCGAGGGCGTCACGCAGCCCGTCGCCCATCAGGTTGATGGCGAGCACTGTGACAAGTATGGCGAGCCCCGGGAAAGTGACAACCCACCAGGCCCGCAGGATGAACTCGCGCGCTTCCGCGAGCATTGTGCCCCATTCAGGGGTCGGCGGCTGGGCACCCATGCCGAGGAACCCGAGGGCGGCCGCGTCGAGAATCGCGCTGGAAAAAGACAACGCCGCCTGGACGATGAGCGGTGCCGTGCAGTTGGGCAGGATGGTCAGAAACATCAGCCGCAGGTGACCGGCACCGGCGACCCGGGAGGCGATGACATAGTCCTTGTCCTTTTCGGCCAATACCGAGGCGCGGGTCAGGCGCACGAAATGCGGCTGCAGCACGAGCGCGATGGCGATCATCGCGTTCATCAGCCCGGGCCCGAGCACCGCCACCAGCACCAATGCCAGAAGCAGGGACGGGAAGGCCAGGATGACATCCATGATCCGCATGATCACCGTATCGACCCAACCGCGAGAATAGCCGGCAATCAGACCGATGATGATGCCGCCGGTCAGCGCCAGCGTCGTGACGAAAAGGCCGATGAACAGCGAAAACTGCGCCCCGTAGAGCAGCCGCGAAAGCATGTCGCGGCCAACCTGATCGGTGCCCAGCGGATAGGTCCAGGTCCCGGTGGCCTCCCAGAATGGCGGCACCAGAACCGCATCCCGGTTCTGGATCTGTGGAGCATGTGGCGCGATGACCGGCGCCAGAATGGCCAGGACGACGAGGATGACGAAAACCCAGAAGCCGATGACCGCGCCACGGTTGACGGAGAAATAGTACCAGAACTCCGAAAAGGCACTGCGGCGGACCTCGCCCTGGGTCGTCACGGCGACGGGGGTGGATGAGGTGTCGGTCATGGGGTGCTCCTCAATGCCGGATGCGCGGGTTGAGGAGACCGTAAAGCAGGTCGACCAGCAGATTGACGATCATGATGATGCCCGCGATCAAGAGAAGCCCGCCCTGAATCACCGGATAATCGCGCCGGAACACGGAATCGACCATCCATTTTCCGATCCCCGGCCAGGAAAAGATGGTTTCCGTCAGGATCGCGCCGGCCAGCATGACACCCACCTGAAGGCCGATGGTGGTCACCACCGGGATCATGGCGTTCCTGAGCGCGTGCAGGCCGATGACACGGCTTGGCGGCAGGCCTTTGGCGCGGGCTGTTCGCACATAGTCTTCGCTCAGCACCTCAAGCATCGCCGAACGTGTCTGCCGGGCAATCACCGCAAGTGGAATGGTGCCAAGCACGATCGTGGGCAAAATGAGATGACTGACGGCGGACTGGAAGGCACCTTTTTGTCCCGACAGGACTGAGTCGATGAGCATGAACCCGGTCACAGGCGGGAAGAAGTAGAGCAGCGAAATGCGGCCCGACACCGGAGTCCAGCCAAGAATGCCCGAAAACAGGATGATGAGAAGCAGCCCCCACCAGAAGATCGGCATCGAATAGCCGATCAGTGCCGTGCCCATGATCGACTGGTCGATGAAGGAACCGCGACGAACGGCTGCGACGACACCGGCGGGAATACCGATCAGCACGGCAAAGATGATGGCGCCCAGCGACAGCTCGACCGTCGCTGGAAACAGCGTCAGGAACTGGTCGAAGATAGGTTGCTTGGTGACCAGAGAAACCCCGAGATCACCGCTCAGGACCCCGCCGAGATAATCCAGATACTGGACAACCATTGGCCGGTCGAAACCGAGCTCCCGGGACATCTTTTCATAGCGCTCGGGGGACATCACCCGTTCCCCCGACATCAGCTGAACCGGGTCTCCGGGCAGCAGGCGGATGAAGGAAAACGCGATGATGGACACCCCGATAAAGGTCGGGATCAGGACCGCAAGCCGACCGAGAAGAAAGCGAAGCATGGCATTTTTTCCGCCCTGCCGTCGCGCCAAACGGCGATCTGGCATGAATGTTCCGAAAAGACAGACGGGAGCGATCGTGGTTCGAACGCTCCCGTCAGACTGTTCAACCGGTATTATTCGGCAATATCGACGCCGCTGAAGTGATGCTTGCCCAGCGGGCTCATCACATAACCGGTGACTTCCTTGCGCATCGGCATCACAACGAGGCTGTGGTCAAGCGTGGCCCAGGGCGCTTCGCGCTTGAAGACGACTTGCGCCTCTTCATAGAGCTTGGTCCGGGCTGCCTGGTCGGTTTCCACTTTGGCGTCGTTGACGATCTTGTCGAACTCTTCATTGCACCACTGGGCGCGGTTGTTGCCACCCACGGCGTCGCAGCCGAGCAGCGTATGCAGGAAGTTGTCCGGATCGCCGTTGTCGCCGGTCCAGCCAAGCATCACCGCACCGTCGCGGTCTTCCGCCTTCGAGCGATCGAGATACTCCGCCCACTCATAGGAGACGATCTCGGCGGTCACGCCGATCTTGGCGAAATCGGACTGGATGAGTTCGGCCGCGCGCCGGGCGTTGAGCATGTAGGGGCGCGCCACCGGCATCGCCCAGACTTTCATGGTCAGACCGCCAGCCCCGGCTTCCTCCAGCATCTTCTTGGCTGCTTCCGGATCATAGGCGTCGTCCTCAATTGCGTCGTTGTAGGACCACATCGTCGGCGGAATCGGGTTCTTTGCGGGAATCGCCGCACCCTGGAACACCGCGTCGACGATAGCCTCCTTGTTGATGGCCATGTTGAGGGCCTTGCGAACCGCCGGATTGTCGAACGGCGCCTGCTTGGTGTTGTAGGCAAGATAGGCGATGTTGAGGCCTTCCTGCTCCATCACGGTCAGGTTCGGATCATCCTTCATCGCGGCCACATCGGCTGCATTCGGGTAGGGCATGACGTGGCATTCGCCGGCCAGGAGCTTCTGGTAGCGCACGGCGGCATCCGTGGTGATCGCAAAGACGAGATCGTCGATCTTTTCCTTGCCTTTGAAGTAATCCTCGTTGGCCTTGAAGCGGATGACGGCATCCTGCTGATAGGCAACGAATTCGAAGGGGCCGGTGCCGAGCGGCATCTGGTTGAGCTGCTCCATCTTGCCGTCGGCCTGCAACTTGTCGGCATATTCCGCCGACATGATGGATGCAAAGTCCATGCCGAGGTTGGCGACGAAAGGCGCTTCCTTTTGCTTGAGCTTGAATTTCACCGTGAGGTCATCCACCTTCTCGATGGACGCGATGAGGTCGGGCAGGCCCATGCCGCTGAAATATTCCCATGACGCACCCGTCACGTACTGGTGCCAAGGGTGATCTGCCTTCCACTGACGCTCGAACGTGAAGAGCACATCGTCGGCGTTGAAATCGCGGGTCGGCGTAAAAAATTCGGTGGTCTGGAACTTCACGCCAGAACGCAGCTTGAAGGTGTATTCCAGTCCGTCGGCAGACACTTCAAAGCTTTCGGCCAGCCCGGGTTCCGGGTTGGTGGTGCCAGGAGCAAACTCCATCAGCTTGTTGTAGACCGGGTTGGATGAAGCGTCGAACGTCGTTCCCGCAGTGTAGAGCGCGGGATCGAAACCTTCCGGCGAACCTTCCGAACAGTAGACCAGTGTCTTGGCATGCGCGGTGGTGGCGAGCAAGGTCGCAAACACCGTGGTGAGCACGAGCGATCGGACTTTTTTCATGACGCGTTCCCTCTTCTGAAATTCAAATTTTTATCTGGCTTGCCTTTGACGCGAAATACACGCCGCGACAGCATGGCAGATAAAACGCCAATCCAAATCCCATTGCAAGCGCAATTCATGGGCCGATTGTCGACAACTGGGCGGCAGCCTTCAGCCAGATCGGCGCAAGTGTCTTTCCTGCCCACTTTTTGCATGGACCCGATGGGGAAGACTGAACTCACCCGCATTCCCTTTGAAGCCTGCCTTCTGCAAAGCGTCAAAATGCCGTTCCGGGCGGTCGGACGCCGCAACCGAGCTTGTCAACCCGTCGCGTCATCGGTCGGTGCCACTCTTTCAACACCTGCTTGACGGCACCTGCGTGTCGAACCCGTTCAATCAAGGTCGATTGAACGCGACATGCAGCAAAGCAGCGGACCATGCGGGTCGGCCCGCATGAAAAAGGGGGCGGTCCGAAGACAGCCCCCTCCCTCTGAGACAATCGTTTGGGGCTATCTCAACCGGCGGCTGCGACGGCGCGCCTGGCCATGACCTTGACCAGATTTGCCCGGTATTCCGCGCTCGCATGCATGTCCGACATCAGATTGGACGCATCCACGCTGATGCCCGACAGCGCATCGGGGGTGAAGCTGGCGGCAAGGGCCGCCTCCATGCCCGCGTGCCGGAAAACCCCATCGGCACCCGCTCCGGTCACCGCGACGCGCACGGCACCGTCCTTGTGCTTGGCGACGAAGACACCCGAGATCGCGTAACGAGACGCCGGATTGGGGAACTTCCCGTAGCCGGCCTTCGCTGGCGCCGTGAATTCGACCGCCACCACCAGTTCGCCCGGCTCCAGTGCTGTCTCGAACATTCCGGTGAAATAGTCGTCAGCCGCGATTCTGCGGCTGTTGGTGACGATCGTGGCATTGAGCGCCAGCATGGCTGAGGGATAGTCAGCCGCCGGATCATTGTTGGCGATCGAGCCGCCGATCGTCCCCATGTGACGCACATGGGGATCGCCGATATGGGCGGCGAGATCGGCAAGCCCAGGGCAGACCGCCCGCAGCGACGCCGACGTCGCCACCTCTGCATGCGGCGTGGCAGCACCGATGTGCACAGTGTCACCGTGGACTTCGATGCCCTTCATCGACGCCACATGGCGGACATCGATCAAGTCTGTCGGCGCGGCGAGCCGCTGCTTCATGGTCGGGATCAGGGTCTGGCCGCCGGAGAGGTACATGGCCTCTCCCGTGGCTTTGCTGACGGCATCGTCGATGGACGAGGCCCGATGGTAAGTCGTTGCATACATGGTCTCTTCTCCCCGATTACTTTCCGGCCTGAAGCGCCATCCACACCTTCTGGGGCGTGGCAGGCATTGACAGGTTGTTGGTGCTGATGGCGTCGGTGATGGCGTTGATGAGCGCGGGCGGCGACCCGATGGCCCCGGCTTCCCCGCAGCCCTTGATGCCCAGCGGATTGCTCGGGCACGGGGTTTCGGTGGTCGAGACCTGGAATGATGGCAGGTCGTCGGCGCGCGGCATGGTATAATCCATGTAGCTTGCCGTCAGAAGCTGTCCACTGTCTGCATCGTAAACCGTTCCCTCGAGAAGCGCCTGGCCGATTCCCTGGGCCACGCCGCCATGGACCTGGCCTTCCACGATCATCGGGTTGATGATCTTGCCAAAGTCGTCCGCCGCCACGAACTGAACAACTTGCGTCTTTCCGGTGTCCGGATCGACCTCCACTTCACAGATGTAGCAGCCGGCCGGGAAGGTGAAGTTGGATGGATCGTAGAACGCGCCTTCCTTGAGCCCAGGCTCCATGCCCGATGGCAGATTGTGTGCCGTGTAGGCGGCAAGCGCCATCTGGAACCAGGGAACGCTCTTGTCGGTCCCGGCGACCTTGAGCTCGCCGTTCTCGATGACGATGTCACCTTCGTCCGCTTCCAACAGGTGCGCGGCGATTTTCTTGGCCTTGGCTTCCACCTTGTCCAGCGCCTTGACGATGGCCGACATGCCGACCGCGCCAGACCGCGAACCGTAGGTGCCCATGCCCATCTGCACCTTGTCGGTATCGCCATGGACGATGGAGACATTGTTGATCGGCACGCCGAACCGCTCGGTGACCAGCTGCGCAAAAGTGGTCTCATGGCCTTGGCCATGGCTGTGCGAGCCGGTGAGGACCTCGATGGTGCCCACCGCGTTGACGCGGACTTCAGCTGATTCCCACAGACCGACGCCAGCACCGAGCGAGCCCACTGCAGCCGACGGCGCGATACCGCAGGCCTCGATGTAGCAGCTCATGCCGATTCCGCGCAGCTTGCCGCGCGATGCGGCTTCTGCCCGGCGGGCAGCAAAGCCTTGATAGTCGGACGCTTCCATGGCCGCGTTGAGTGAGGCCTCAAAGTCGCCCGCGTCGTAGCACATGATGACGGGGGTCTGGTGCGGGAAGGAGCGGATGAAATTCTTCCGGCGCAGGTCTGCTGGCGAAACGCCAAGTTCGCGCGCCGCCGTCTCCATGGTGCGCTCCATCACATAGGTGGCTTCCGGGCGACCGGCACCGCGATAGGCGTCCACGGGGGCGGTGTTGGTGTAGACCGCCCGCACGTTTCCGTAGATGGCCGGAATATTGTACTGGCCAGAAAGCAGCGTGGCATAAAGATAGGTGGGCGTGGCCGACGAGAACAGTGACATGTAGGCGCCAAGGTTTGCCACGGTGTCGACCTTGAGGCCAACGATGCGGTTATCGGCGTCAAATCCCATCCGCACGGTGGTCACATGGTCACGGCCGTGGGCGTCGGTCAGAAAGGCTTCCGTCCGGTCGCCATTCCACTTCACCGGCACGCCGGTGCGCTTGGAGGCCCAAAGGCAGACGATCTCTTCGGGGTAGATGTAGATCTTCGAGCCGAAGCCGCCGCCGACATCGGGAGCAATGACGCGCAATTTGTTCTCAGGCGCCACATTGTAGAATGCGCTCATCACGAGGCGCGCCACATGCGGGTTCTGCGAGGTGGTCCAGACGGTGTAATGGTCTTCAGCCGCGTCATAGACACCGAGTGCGGCACGCGGTTCCATTGCGTTGGGGACCAGCCGGTTGTTGACGATATTGAGCTCGGTGACGTGGGCGGCACCTGCAAGCGCGGCATCTGCAGCGGCTTCGTCGCCCAGGCCCCAATCAAAGATCAGATTGCTCTTGGCTTCCGGATGGATCTGTGGAGATCCCGCTTCCAGCGCCTTGACGGCTGACGTGACGACCGGAAGGGTTTCGAATTCGATGATCACAGCTTCGGCCGCATCGCGGGCCTGGGCCTTGCTGTCGGCCACAACCACGAGGATGGCGTCGCCCACATAGCGGACCGTGTCGGTGGCAAGCGGGCGCCAGGCGCCCATGTTCATCGGTGAGCCGTCTTTGGAATGGATCATCCAGCCGCAGATGATATTGCCGATGCCGTCTTCGGTCAGCTGCTTGCCATTGAGGATTCCGATGACGCCCGGCATTGCTTCGGCCGCCGACGTGTCGATGCTGACGATCCTGGCATGCGCATGCTGCGAGCGGACGAAATGCGCATGCTTCATGCCGGGCACGACCATATCGTCGGTGAAGCGGCCCTTGCCGGTGATGAACCGCTTGTCTTCCTTGCGCACCACACGCGCGCCAATGCCTTCAATACCCATGGTTTCCTCCTCAGGATGTCTTGATCCAGCGGGAAAAAGAGCGCGATCGCGGCTTAACTTGAACCCGTCAGCAAATGAATGATCTGATTACTCGGCGGCCTGGCGCGCGCCGTGCATGGTTTCGGCGGCTGACAGGATGGCCTTCACAATATTGTGATAGCCAGTGCACCGGCAGATGTTGCCCTCAAGCTCGGCACGGACGGTCTTTTCGTCGAGCTTGCCGCCATGACGGCTGATCATGTCGGTCGCTGACATGATCATGCCCGGTGTGCAAAACCCGCATTGCAGGCCGTGATGCTCGCGGAAAGCTGCCTGCACCGGGTGCAATTCGCCTCCCGAAGCCAGTCCTTCGATGGTCACCACCGTCGATCCATGCGCCTGTGCAACCAGCATCGTACAGGATTTGACCGCTTTGCCGTCAACATGGACGACGCAAGCGCCGCACTGGGATGTATCGCAACCCACATGGGTTCCGGTCAGCCCCAGATTTTCGCGAATGAATTGGACCAGGAGCGTGCGATCCTCGCACTGTCCGGACACGGGTCGACCATTCACGGTCATCGTTACAGTCGTCATGAAATTCCTCCCTACGGGCGTCAAAGCCACAAACACTCTTCCCACCATACTCGCTCTTTTTTCTGAACGTTCAACAAAAACAATTAGACGATTGGTCGACGTTGACAAGCCCGCCGTGACGTCCGTGCGGAAGCAGCCATGCGACGTTTTGAACCCGATGCAACAAAACACGCCGCAGCGCGTTGAGGGGTTGGTCAATATCGGTCCGCAGCGGGCCGAAAGTACACCGAATTCTCGGATTCCAGGGCAACCGATGCCCGATACCGAATACCCAAAGGGAGACCTCCATGAAGAAGATTCTCGCAGCCGTCCTGCTCACCGCAGCTCTCGCCGGATGCACGGCAACCGAACAAGGTGCCGCCATCGGCGTCGCGTCCGGTGCCGCCATCGGCGGCGTTGCGTCGGGCACTGCACGCGGCGCGCTTGTCGGTGCCGCGGTAGGCGGCGTCGCCGGGGCCCTCATCGGCCGCGCATCCGAGCGTCCGGGCCAGTGCGAATATCGCGACAGGTACGGCCGGACTTACATTGCAAGCTGCCCGCGCGGCTACTGAGCGTCAGCGGACCCGTCGTTCTGGCCGCACGCTTGCGGCCGGAACGCGCGGTCCCACCGGTTCGGCGAAGCGGCGGGGCAGTCTTCGGCGAAGCGGTGGGGCAGTCGCTGGAATGTCGCTGCCGGGCTAGGCAATGGGCGAAAATGAAACTAGGTTCCTTTCGTGTGGCCACGACTGTCCGCACAGTCATTTGGGAGGATGCCATGTTCAAACGCCGTTTCCTGAAATCTGCCTTAGCTCTTGCGGTCTCGGCATCCGCAACCGGATTTTTTCCGGGCAAAGCCGACGCACAGGAAGTGGTCTTGCGCATGCACCAGTTCCTGCCCGAGCAGGCCAACGTGCCTGCCCATATCCTGATCCCCTGGGCCGAAAAGGTGGGCGCGGAGTCCGCTGGCCGCATCAAGGTCGAAGTCTATTCCGCCATGGCTCTGGGTGGAAAGCCACCGCAACTCATCGACCAGGCGCGCGACGGTGTCGTTGACATCGTCTGGACGCTTCCCGGTTACACGCCAGGCAGGTTCCCGCGGAGCGAAGTCTTCGAACTTCCTTTCACCATGACCAGCGCGGAAGCGACATCGCGTGCCTTTTGGGAGCTGTTTGACAGCGACATGAAAGACACCGACTTTGCTGGCCTTAAAATTCTCGGCGCATGGGTCCACGGTCCAGGCGTCATCCACGCCAAGGGTACGGGCATCGCCAAGCTCGAAGACATGCAGGGCAAGAAGCTGCGCGGGCCAACGCGCGTCATCAATGCGCTGCTGTCGGAAATGGGTGCCGAGCCGATCGGCATGCCGGTGCCAGCTATCCCGGAATCGCTGTCGAAGGGCGTGATCGACGGGACTGTGATCCCTTGGGAGGTCACCGCTTCGCTCAAGATTTCCGAGCTGGTCAAGACACACACGGAATTCTCCGGCACACATGCGCTCTATACGGCAACCTTCGTGCTGGCGATGAACCAGCAGAAATATGACAGCCTTCCCGACGACCTCAAGAAGGTCATCGATGACAATTCAGGTCTCGAGTTCTCGGCCAATGCCGGCAAGACCATGAGCGACTACGATGCACCAGCCCGCAAGATTGCCGAGGAAGCGGGCAACACCTTCGAGGTGCTCGACGAGACCGAAGTGGCGCGCTGGCGTGCCGCTGCCGAGCCGGTCCTGACCAATTGGCTCAAAGAGATGGACGAGAAGGGAATCGACGGCGCGGCGCTTTATGCCAAGGCGCAGGACCTCATCGCCAAGTCTTCAAAGTAAGCCATGGCCGACATTTTCGGGAAAGCGGGGCGACCACAATCGCCCCGCAGGCGTCCCTCATGGGCGTGACCAGGTCATGCGGCAGGGAGAGGGGTTCTGCGGCGGCAACCGCGGTGCGATCCCCGACAATTTTTCTGTCAGAGAACGCCGGAACCATGCAAGGTATTCGCAGACAAGAGCGGAGTTGGACCGTGCGACGCTCACCACGATACAGCCGCTCAATGCGCCGGGATGCAGGATCTGACCGATGACGACGGAGCACGCAGACGGATGGCAGCCGCGCCGCATCGACCGCATCGACGCTGGCATGCGCCGGCTTGCCGCTGCCATCGCTATTCTTGGTGGAATGGGCCTGGTGCTCGTCATCCTGGCCACAGTCGCCTCCGTCACCGGCCGCGCCCTCATCCCGCTCGGTCTCAGACCAATCCGGGGCGATTTCGAACTCATCGAGCTTGCCGCAGGCTTTGCCGTTTTCTCCTTTCTGCCTTGGTGCCAGATCAACCGCCAACATGCTTCTGTTGAACTTCTGACCGCCCGATTGGGGGACGCGGTCAACCGCTGGATCGATCTTGTCTGCGACATCCTCATGTTTCTTGTCGCCGCACTCATCGCCGTCCAGCATGGTCGGGGAATGCTGGACAAATATGGCTACGGTGAAACCACGTTCGTGTTGCAGTATCCGATCTGGTGGGCCTATGCGGCAGGATTGGCGGGCGCGGCGGTCTTCCTCGTTGTCAGCCTGCACTGTGTGATGCGCAGCATCGACGCCATCGCCACCGGCCTGTCGCCAACGACCGGGAGTGCGCACCATTGAGCAGCCAGGAGATCGCGCTTCTCGCTTTTCCCGCGCTGCTGGTCCTGATCTTTCTGAGGATCCCGATCGGGCTCGCCATGCTGGTAACCGGCATGGGTGGCATTTATGTTCTCAACGGATCGTTCGCCATGATCACCGGACAGATGAAGCACCTGACCTGGGGCACGTTTTCGAGCTATTCGCTGTCAATCATCCCGCTGTTTCTGCTCATGGGCCAGTTTGCCTCCCTGGGTGGTATGTCCCAGGCGCTCTTCAAGGCAGCCGAAACCTGGATGGGCCACCACCGCGGCGGCGTTGCCATGGCCGCAGTTGGTGCCTGTGCTGGCTTTGGTGCCATCTGCGGCTCCTCTCTTGCCACGGCGGCGACCATGGGCCAGGTGGCGCTTCCGGAACTCAAACGCTACGGCTATTCTGGCGAACTCGCGACCGGGACGCTTGCCGCCGGCGGCACCCTTGGTATTCTCATTCCGCCGTCTGTCATCCTGGTCATCTACGCCATCCTCACCGAGCAGAACATCGCCAAGCTCTTCGTCGCTGCCTTCATTCCGGGAATTCTGGCGGCCATCGGTTATATCATCGCCATCGCGATCTATGTCCGCATCAAGCCGCAATCCGCCGGGAGCAGGGCTCGCGCGCCCTATTGCGAGCGCTTCAGGAGCCTGGTCGCGGTCTGGCCGGTGCTTGTCGTCTTTCTGCTCGTGGTCGGCGGCATTTATGGCGGTGTCTTCACGCCCACCGAAGCCGCAGCGGTCGGCGCCTTCGGCACCGGGTTGGTAGCCTTGATCAACGGCGGGCTGACGCCAATGTCTCTCAAACGCGCCATACTCGCCACCGCAAGTTCGACGGCAATGATCTTCCTCATTGTCCTGGGGGCAGGCATCTTCAATACTTTCCTTGCCTTGAGTCAGTTGCCACAGACGGCGGCGGCCTTGGTCTCCGACGGCGGTTTCAATCCCTGGCTGGTGATGTTCGCCGTCCTCGTCCTTTACCTTGTTCTTGGCTGCGTAATGGACTCACTCTCGATGATTCTTCTCACCGTACCGATCTTCTTTCCGATCATGGTGGGCCTGGATTTCGGTCTTTCGCCCGAGGAATTCGCCCTCTGGTTCGGCATCATCGTGCTGATCGTCGTCGAGGTCGGGCTGATCACACCGCCGGTCGGCATGAACCTGTTCGTGATCAATTCGATGTCGAAGGAGACGCCGATGTCGGCCACCTATCGCGGCGTCCTTCCCTTCGTCCTGACCGATCTGGTTCGGGTGGCGATCCTGACCGCCTTCCCGGCGATTTCGCTTCTCGCCGTGCGCCTGCTCTACTGACGCCGCGCTGTCAAGCCGGACGGGTCCAGACGCGGAGGCTCGCAACATGAAAGGCCAATGCATGTCCGCGGGCGTCAATGTGCGCCAGTTCAGGTTCACCTCCTGACAAGAAAATCAGTTGCCAGACGCTGTGCTGTCGAAGACAATGCGAGAGCCCCTTACATCGGCGGCGAAAGCCACTAGATTGACCGCATGAACATCAGGACTTTTCTGGGGGCCACTCCCCGCACCTTTCTCGCGATCGCACTGACCGGACTGGTTTTTCTGGCACCGACGGCAGCAACTCACGCCACCGAGGCAGCCTGGGCGCGTCTTGCCCAAGGTGGGTACACAATCCTTCTCGGCCACGGACGCACGCTCGGGAACGGCGAACCGCTCCGGCCCGACACCGGAGATTGTGCCGGTGTGAAGACGTTGTCGGACCGCGGCATCCAGTCCGCCCGCAGACTCGGCATGCGGTTCGCTGCCCGCGCGGTGTCCATCACGGCCATCTTGTCGGGGGACTACTGCCGCGCACAGGAAACGGCCGCACTTGCCTTCAGCCGGTCCAAGATAGAAACCAGGGCCTATCTCAACCCACCGGCCGAAGATGCGGACCCGTCGGCCTTCCCTCCGGACCTGATTGCGGCGATCGAGACGTTTTCGGATTACGGCAACCAGTTGATGATCACCCATCCGGCGCTGATCCGGGCCTTGACCGGGACGCTGCCGCGCCAGGGCGAGGCGGTGATCGTGGCTCCGGGGCCAACACCTGGTGGCCGGCCCCGCGTGGTGGCGCGCCTGCTGCTCGACTGAGCCTGCAATCGCTCAGCTTTTCATGAAGACATAGTCGGTGTGCTGCACCAGCGTTTCGCCAGGCCGGAGCACAGCCTGCGGAAATTCCGGATGATTGGGGCTGTCAGGCCAGACCTGGGTCTCCAGGCAGAAGCCTGCAAACGGCCCATAGAGGCGGCCGTGCGATCCCGGCACCGTCGGCTTGAGCTTGGCACCGGTGTAGAACTGCACGCCCGGCTCGCTGCTGCGCACCTCCATGGCCACGCCTGAACGCAGCGAGCGCACAAGCGCAATCGACTGCACCCTTCCGCGGGTCTGGGTGAGGCAGAAATTATGGTCGTACCCGACCTGGGCGCCGTCCGTACCCATCTGCCGGATTGGCCGCATCTCGCGAAAATCGAAGACGGTTCCAGCCACCGGTGCGATCTCGCCAGTCGGGATCAGATCGGCGTCCACCGGCAGATAGTGCTCGGCGGCGATCATGATCTCATGGTCGAGAATGTCTTCTCCACCGTCAAGGTTGAAGTAGCTGTGATGGGTCATGTTGACGAGCGTCGGGCGCTCGCAAACACTAAGATAGGTGATGCTCAGACAGCCATCTCCACCAAGCTGGTAGCGCGCCCGTATCTGCACGCTGCCCGGATAACCCGACTGTCCGTCCGGATCGATGATCGAAAACTCCGCAAAGTCGATGCCATACGCATCAAGCTGCCAGAGCCGCCTGGCTGTCCCCAAACTGCCGCCATGCAAATGCCCGATGCCGCGCTCGTTGAGTTCAAGCTGATGGACGACCCCGTCGAGAAAGAACCTGCCTTTGGCGATGCGGTTGGCATGCCGGCCCGGTGTCTGCCCGAAATAGGAGGAATAGAGCGGATAGCTCGCAAAATCCGCAAACCCGAGCGTCAGCGGTGCCTCATGCCCGTCCAGGCGCAAGTCTTGCAGCGTCGCGCCCCAGGTCATCACACTTGCCCTGAGACCGCCGCCCGAAAGAGTGACGCGATGAACGGGCTCGCCAGAGGCAGTCTGCCCGAAGTCCTCGATCTGCAGGGACGTCAAAACCCCAGACCACCGATGCAGACATATTTGGAATCGAGATACTCCTCGATTCCCTGACGGCCGCCTTCCTTGCCAAGACCGGATTCCTTGACCCCTCCGAAAGGAGCTTCAACGGCGGTAATCATGCCTTCATTGACGCCGACGAGGCCGTATTTCAAGCCTTCCATGACCCGGTAAGTGCGACCGAGATCGCGGGTGTAGAAATAGCAGGCAAGCCCGTATTCGGTCGCGTTTGCAGCCTCGACCGCCTCCTGTTCGGTGTCAAAACGGAACACAGGCGCCACCGGACCGAAGACTTCTTCACGCGCGATCCGCATGTCGGCATGGGCGTCAGCGATGACAGTGGGTTCGAAGAATGTGCCGCCCAGCGCGTGCCGTTTGCCGCCAGTCGTCACCCGGCCACCCTTGGCGACCGCATCCGCCACCAGTTCCTCCACTTTCCCGGCCTGCATCTCGTTGATGATCGGGCCCTGCACGACACCGTCCTCAAATCCGCTGCCGACCTTGAGCCGGGCGCTTGCGGCGGTCAGGCGCTCGACAAAGGCGTCATGGATCCCCGACTGGACGTAGAAACGGTTGGTGCAAACGCAGGTCTGGCCGGCATTGCGGTACTTCGCCGCCATCGCGCCCTCAACGGCACGATCAAGATCGGCGTCATCGAACACAATGAAGGGCGCGTTGCCGCCAAGCTCCATCGACACTTTCTTGACCGTATCGGCAGCCTGGCGCAGCAGGATCTTGCCAACCCGGGTCGACCCGGTGAACGTGATCTTGCGTACCAGCGGATTGGCCATGAGTTCACCGCCGATTGCGACTGGCTGGCCGGTCACGATGTTGACCACGCCGTCGGGAATGCCCGCTTCCTGGGCCAGCATGCCCCAGGCGAGCCCGGAGAAGGGCGTTGCCTCGGCCGGCTTGACCACCACCGTGCAACCGGTCGCCAGCGCCGGTCCGATCTTGCGCGCAAGCATGGAGGAGGGAAAGTTCCACGGCGTGATCGCCGCCACCACGCCGACGGGTTCCTTGATCACCATCATGCGGCGGTCGGCCCAGCTTGACGGGATGGTCTCGCCGTAGATCCGGCGGCCTTCTTCGGCATACCAAAGGATATAGGCTGCCGACATCCCGACCTCGCCGCGCGCCTCCGCAAGCGGTTTGCCCTGCTCAAGCGTCAGAAGTTCGGCGAGCGCTTCCTGGTTTTCCACGATGAGGCCATATAGCCGTCGCATGAGACCGGCACGATGGGCTGCGGACGTTTTGCGGAAATCGGCAAAGGCCGCATGAGCGGCCTCGATTGCCCGCCGGGTTTCGGCCGCACCGGCGTCGGGCACCCTGCCAATTCGGCCACCGGTGGCCGGGTCGATCACATCGAAACTCTGTCCAGAGTCAGCCTGGACCCAGGCTCCGCCGATGAGATTGGCTTCCTTGAGGAAACGGTTGGATGTCGAGGCCATGTTGAAGCTCCAGTCGGTAGGAATTGTCACATGTCCAAAGGGCATGGCCCGAATTTCCCGCCAACGCAAGCCTCCGTGCGACAACCGAACGCACAGGAAACGCCCTACCGCGTAAGCAGCCGCGTGGCTTCCTCAAGACCCTTCAGCGTCATCGGAAACATGCGCTGATCCATGATCTGCCGGAGGATGGCGATTGAATGGGTAGGCTCCCAATACGCTTCCGGCGTCGGATTGAGCCAGGCCGCCCTGTGGAAATGGCGAAGAAGCCGGCTCATCCAGATTTGGCCCGATTCCGGGTTCCAGTGTTCGACCGACCCGCCCGGCGTAAGGATCTCGTAGGGACTCATCGTCGCATCGCCAACCAGAAGGACGCGGTAATCGGACCCATAAGTCCTTATGATCTCCTCGGTGCCAAGCGCCTGCTCGTGCCTTCGGCGGTTGTCGCGCCACACACCCTCGTACAGGCAATTGTGAAAATAGAAATACTCCATATGCCGGAACTCGGCCCGCGCGGCCGAAAACAGTTCCTCCACCACCCGGACATGGTCGTCCATGGACCCGCCAATATCGAAGAACATCAACAGTTTGACCGCATTGCGCCGTTCAGGTCGGGTCTTGACGTCAAGCCAGCCATGCTCGGCCGTGGACTTTATCGTGCCCGGCAGGTCGAACTCCTCCCGGGCACCGTCGCGCACCCAGCGGCGCAGCCGCCTGAGCGCAACCTTGATGTTGCGGGTCCCCAGTTCCACCGAATCATCGAGATTGCGGAACTCGCGCTTGTCCCAGACCTTGACCGCGCGGCGGTTGCGGCTTTCCTCCTGGCCGATCCTCACACCTTCCGGGTTGTAGCCATAGGCTCCAAAGGGCGAGGTTCCGGCAGTTCCGATCCATTTGGAGCCCCCCTGATGGCGGCCTTTCTGCTCTTCGAGCCGCTTCCTCAGCGTGTCCATCAGCTTGTCAAACCCGCCGAGGCTTTCGACAAGCTTCTTTTCCTCCTCGCTCAGGTGCTTTTCCGCCAAACGGCGCAGCCATTCCTCAGGAAGCGTGGCGACTTCGACGCCGCCCTCTCCTGCGATCTGCTCCACTCCCCGGAAATAATGGGCAAATACCCGATCAAAACGGTCGATATGGCGCTCGTCCTTGATGAGTGCAGCCCGCGCCAGATAGTAAAAACCCTCGACATCGTAATCAACAATTCCGATCTCCAGTGCCTCCAGAAGCAAAAGATGTTCACGCAGCGAAACCGGTACCCCGGCGGCTTTCAGTTCGAGAAAAAAGGGCAGGAACATGGTCTGAAGCCGCTTTGAATGGGTACGACGCGCACTGGTGCTGTCAGGTGCGGCTGTACTTGATGAAGGGCGTGACCTTGGCTATCCGGTCGTAGAGCTTGCGCGCATCAGCGTTGAAATGTTGGGTCATCCAATAGACATTGGCGGAACCGGCAGCGTCTGCGCGACTGTAGACCGCCTCGATCAGCGCGCGGCCAATGCCGTGACCCCGCATTTCGGGCACGGCGTAAAGGTCCTGCAAATAGCAGACATTGGCGAGCGTCCAGCAATGGCGATGAAAGATATAGTGCACGAGACCGACCGGCCGGTCATCGATCTGCGCAAAAAGCCCATGCGGTTCATAGGCGGTGCCAGGTTCGCCCCGGTTGGCAGACAGGATTCGGCTGAAGGTCGAGCTGTAGACGGCTTCCGGTACTGAAGTCTCGTAGAACTCCAGATAACCGGTCCACAGTGTGCGCCAGGCCGCCTCATCCTCTGGGGTGACAGGGCGTATGCTTGCTTGCTGCATCATGACAACTCCTCAGTCTTTGCTATCGCCCTTTACCGATGTCCGCCAGCGCATAGGGCGTGGTCTGGTAGACCTGATTGATCCAGTTCCCGAACAGGAGAAACGCATGACTGCGCCACCGGTTGAGTGGCTTGTTGGCCGGATCGTCGTGCGGGAAGTAATTGTGCGGGATCTTGGTTGGTGCGCCAACCTTTACATCCCGGAAGTACTCGTCGGCAAGCGTGTTTGAATCGTACTCGATATGGTTGAAGATATAGAGCCGGTTGGCGTGGGCTTCATGCAGAAGACACAAGCCGGTTTCAGCCGAATCGATCAACACTTCGAGATCGTCGACCAGATCTTCGCGCCTGACTTCGGTCCAGCGTGACACCGAGATATGGAAATCGTCCGAAAAGCCCGCCAGATAGGGCGATGCCGGGTTGAGATTGCGGTGGCGATAGACCCCGGAGGCTTTTTCAGTGAGTCGATGTTTGGGAACCCGGTGGAAATGCCATGCGGCCGCCATCGCACCCCAGCACACAAAAAAACTCGAATGCACGTGGGTCGTCGTCCAGTCGAAAATCTCCTCAAGTTCCCTCCAGTAGGTCACATCTTCGAACGGCAGCGTCTCGATGGGCGCTCCGGTGATGATGAACCCGTCAAACGTTCGGTGCCTCACATCGTCCCAGGTATGGTAGAAATTGATGAGATGCGCTTCCGACGTGTTTTTCGCCTGGTGTGAGCCTATGCGCACCAGCGTCAGTTCCACCTGCAGCGGCGTTGAGCCGACCAGACGGGCGATCTGCGTCTCGGTGGCGATCTTGTTCGGCATCAGGTTCAGCAAGCCGATCTGCAGCGGGCGGACGTCCTGGCGGATGGCGACGGACTCATCCATCACGCGCACGCCTTCGCGCACCAGGACATCTCTGGCGGGAAGACCATCGGGAATTCGGATCGGCATGGCGCACAACACTCCAACAAAAACCGGTCACGCACAGGTCGCCACCGGTTCCGGAAGAGGTCGGGCCTCGGGTCCCTTTTAGCGACTTGTTTAACGTGGCTGCAAGCTGACCGGCCAAATCACCACGGTAAGCTCAATTTAGTCACTCGTGCAGGAGCGGTCAACATCCTCAATCTGAACGCGATCAAGTAGCTTCATTTCCCGCTTCGCTGGCGGGCAAGAAAGGCCAATCTCTCAAACAGGTGTACATCCTGCTCGTTCTTGAGAAGCGCACCGTGGAGTTTGGGCAGCGCGTTCTTCGGGTCGGCCCGCAGCGTCTCCGGATCGACATCGTCGGCGACCAGCAGTCGGATCCAGTCGAGCGCCTCAGACGTCGACGGCTTCTTTTTCAGCCCCGGCGTCTCGCGAATAGCGTAAAACTGCGTCAACGCTTCCCGCACCAGCTTCTGCTTGATACCGGGATAGTGGACATCGACGATTCGGTTCAGGGTCTCTATCTCCGGAAATCGGATGTAGTGGAAGAAACAGCGGCGAAGAAAGGCATCGGGCAGCTCCTTCTCGTTGTTGGATGTGATGATGACGATCGGCCGGTGCAGGGCGCGCACGATCTCTCCGGTCTCATAGACGTGGAATTCCATCTGGTCGAGTTCCTGCAGCAGGTCGTTGGGAAACTCGATGTCAGCCTTGTCGATCTCGTCGATGAGCAGGACAACCTTGCGGTCGGCGGAAAATGCATCCCACAGCTTGCCATGGCGGATGTAGTTGGCAATGTCATTGACACGGCCGTCGCCAAGCTGGCTGTCGCGCAACCGGCTGACAGCGTCATATTCGTAGAGCCCCTGCTGCGCCTTGGTCGTCGACTTCACAGACCATTCGATCAGCTCGAGGCCAAGCGCGCGAGCCACCTGCCGCGCGAGTTCCGTCTTGCCGGTGCCCGGCTCGCCCTTGACCAGCAACGGCCGTTCCAGCTGGATCGCCGCATTGACGGCGATGGTCAGATCCTTGTCTGCAACATAGGCCTGCGTGCCTTCGAACTTCATGTCCAGCTCCTCACGGTCAATCAGCACGCCGCACATATGCCGCTTGCCCCGCGTCGTCCACCCCTGTCAGATTGCGCGGCTGTTTGACAAGTGCCTTGCGCAAGATCAAGGACGCCGGTGGAACGACCATGCGAGGATCCCGTTGATCCGGGGTGGGAAAGCTCCCCCGCGCACCAGAAGGACGACTTTCATGACACTCTTTCATATCCGCCTGGAGATGGCCCGGAGCAAGGAGTTCCCGGATGGCAACGTGCACCGTGGCTATGACATCGTCGCTCCGCTTGATCAGGACGGTCGACTTGATCCGGTCGCATGGGCCAAGGCGCCCACCATAGCCACGGTGATGCGATTCTGGGATGGCGAACACGCAGCGCTCGGCCATCTCGTCAACCAGACCAAGGACCAGTGGGCCTTCGACTACGACCCCGGTGATACGTCAGACGACGAAACGGGTTATCGACTGTCGAGCCACGTCTTCCGCATCGGCGAGTATGTCTCGATCCGCGATCATGGCGAAGACGCGCTGCACACCTTCGTCGTCCGTTCGGTCAACCCGTCAGGCTGACGCCGAGCCCTCAATGTCCTCGCGCAGCAGTTCCAGTTCGAGCCATTCCATCTCTTTGGCTTCAAGATCCGCCTTGAGCTTGCCGTGGCTTTCCGCAAATTTGCCGAAGGCGTCCGGATCCCGGCTGAACAAACCGGAATCAGCCATTCTTGTTTCGATGACAGCGAGCCGCTTTTGCAGGTCGTCCATCTGCTTTGGCAGGCTGTCGAGCGCGAATTTCTGATTGAAGGAGAGCTTTCGTCCGGCCGAAGTGGCCAGCGTGGCGGCTTGCGAGGTTCCTGCGGAACGGCTGCCCGAGGTGCCAGACGCGTTCCGGGTCCGCGCCTCCCGGGCCGCCGCATCGCGCTGGATCAGCATGTCCGAATAGCCCCCCGCATAGGCGATCCAGCGCCCGTCCGGCGTCTCCGGATTGGCGGGCGAAAGAACCGAGGTGACGGTTCGATCCAGGAAATCGCGGTCATGGCTGACCAGGATGACCGTTCCCGGATAACTCGCGACCAATTCCTGCAAGAGATCAAGCGTCTCCATATCCAGATCATTCGTCGGCTCATCAAGGACGAGCAAATTGTTTGACCGCGCCAGAATACGCGCCAGCATGAGGCGGGCTTTTTCACCTCCCGACAGGTTGCGAATCGGAGTCCGCGCCTGTTCGGGCGAAAACAGAAATTCCTTCATGTATCCGGTCACATGTTTCTGCTCGCCTTTGACCAGAAGCGTATCACCCCGTCCGTCGGTGAGATAATGCGACAGCGTCTCGTCCGGGTTGAGTTCTGCGCGCTTTTGATCGAGCGTGGCCACATCAAGCTTCGTGCCTTGGCGTACCGCCCCGGCGTCAGGAGCGAGTTCGCCGGTCAACATCTTGAGCAGCGTGGTCTTGCCCGCCCCGTTCGGGCCGACCAGGCCAATGCAGTCGCCTCGGTTGATGCGGATGGAGAAGTCCCTGACCACGGCGAGATGTCCGAAGCTTTTGGAGATCCCTTCGGCTTCGATCACCAGCTTGCCCGATTCGCGGCTCTCGGCACCGGTGGTGATGATGCGTCCCAGTGGCCCCCTGTGGCCGCGGTGATCCTTGCGCATGTCGTGCAATTGCGACAGACGTCGCATGTTGCGCTTGCGCCTGGCAGTCACGCCATAGCGCAGCCAGTGCTCTTCGCGCTCGATGGCGCGACCGAGCTTGTGCTGTTCAAGTTCCTCTGCCTCAAGGACCTGATCGCGCCATTCCTCGAAATGCTGGAATCCGCGGTCAAGCCTGCGGGTGGTGCCCCGGTCGATCCAGACGGTGGCCCGGCTGGTACGCTCGAGAAAGCGCCGGTCATGGGAGATGATGACGAGCGCCGAGCGGGTGCGTTGCAGCTCGGCTTCAAGCCATTCGATCACTGGCAGATCCAGATGGTTCGTCGGCTCATCAAGCAACAGAATGTCCGGCTCCGGCGCCATGACCCGGGCGAGTGCTGCCCGCCGCGCCTCCCCGCCCGAAAGCGTGGCCGGATCCTCATCTCCCGAAAGTCCGAGATGCTCCAGAAGATAGGTGACCCGGTAGGGATCGTCGCCAGGGCCGAGACCCGCCTCCGCGTAAGTGCGCACGGTTTGAAATCCCTCGAAGTCGGGTGCCTGCGGCAGGTAGCGGATGGTCGAGGACGGGTGGCGGAACACTTCGCCCGACTGGGCTTCCACGAGACCGGCGGCGATCTTCAGCAGCGTCGACTTGCCCGATCCGTTGCGCCCGACCAGACAGATGCGGTCACCCGGCTCGACCTGGAGGTCGGTGCCGTCGAGCAGTGGAGCCCCACCAAAAGACAGGCGGATCTGGTCAAGTTTCAGAATAGGGGGTGCCATGGTCAGGCTCCTGTCATGTCGTGGGGCCGTGCGATCACCATTGCCCTGCCGGTGCCGAGGGCGATCCGGACCCGACCAAGGGCGACATTGGAGAGCGTACGGGACGCGCCCAATGATATACGGACTCGGTCGAGCGGGTATTTGACGGCCGTCACTGACAGATCAGTCAGCTCTGAAAAGGCCAGGATCGAGAACAGTGAACCTGGGGGAAGATCGAGATCCATTGTCCCCGGCAGCAGTGGCATGGCCTCCTCCTCACCCGAACTCAGTACCACCGCTATCCCCCGCTCACTGAGTGCAAGGGCCTGCAGAAGATGCAGCAGCGCATGGTCGGAGCGGTCGCCCGCAAGCGCGCCCAGCATCACCAGTCGGCGGGCACCGGCCTCAAGTGCGGCTTGGATGGCAATCTCTCCGTCACTCAGATCCTTCACCGCCGGGTAACTCCGTCTTGGCGTCGCGCTCCAGGTCGCAAGATCGGCCGACGAAACGGAATCGAAATCGCCCACCCACAGCTCGGGATCAAGCCCCAGCGCCGAAGCGTGCCGGATGCCGCCATCAGCAGCAATCACGCGCGCGCCTGCGACAAGCGCTCGCACGCGTGCGTCGGCAACAAGAACGCCGCCCAGAAGGATCGCGAATGTGGAAACGGATGTCATCGGCGCAAGCCAATAGCAGCTTTTGGCCCACTTGCCAGCGCCGTACCGAAATTCTAATCTGGTCACGCTCTAACGGGGTGCCCTGCCGCAAGGTGGTGCTGAGAGGCGTCATGCCAACCCGAAGAACCTGATCCGGTTTGTACCGGCGGAGGGATTAGACGCTAGCCAAAGCGCCTTTTCCTGTCATTTGTTGAACCAAGGAGGCGCGAGATGCGCAGATCTAACTCTATGAATGTCTTCAATGCCATCGCCCTGGCGGGCGCCACGGCGCTTTGCCTGCTGACTTCAGCTGCGCAGGCCCAGCAGCGGTCGCTCACCGTCTATACCTATGAGAGTTTCGTTGCCGAATGGGGCCCGGGGCCGAAGATCGAGCCGGCTTTTGAAAAGATCTGCGGATGCGATCTTCGCTGGGTCGGCGTCGCCGACGGCGTGGCATTGCTCAACCGCCTGAAACTGGAAGGTGCCAAGGCTGAAGCGAGCGTCGTGCTCGGACTGGACACCAATCTGATCGCCGAGGCAAAGGCGACGGGCTTGTTCGAACCCCACGGAGTGGACACGGCCGCAGTGGCAGTCCCTGGCGCATTCTCCGACGACGTCTTCATCCCCTATGACTACGGTCATTTCGCCGTCGTCTATGACACCGAGATGCTGAAGAACCCGCCCACGAGCCTCAAGGATCTGATTGAGGGCGACCCGTCAGAAAAGATCGTCATCCAGGATCCCCGCACCTCGACACCCGGGCTCGGGCTTCTTTTGTGGATCAAGTCCGTCTATGGCGAGGACGCGGATGACGCCTGGGTAAAGCTCAGGGGTCGGGTGCTTACGGTCACACCCGGCTGGTCGGAGGCCTATGGCCTGATGACGGCGGGCGAAGCGCCGATGGTGTTATCCTATGCGACGTCACCGGCCTATCACATGGTGGCCGAAGGGTCCGAGCGCTACCAGGCGGCGGCTTTCGCCGAGGGTCACTATCTGCAGATCGAAGTCGCAGGCCTGCTCAAGGCGGCACCGGACAAGGACCTCGCCCGCTCCTTCCTCGCCTTCATGACATCACCGGCCTTCCAGGACGAAATCCCCACCACCAACTGGATGCTGCCGGCCGCAGCCATGAGCAAGCCCCTTCCTGAGGCCTTTTCCCGGCTCATCACTCCGAAGAAGACCTTTCTCTATGCCCCTGAAGACGTGGCGGCACACCGCAAGGCCTGGATCGACGAATGGCTCGATGCGATGAGCCGTTGACCTCAGGCCCGGTGGAACACGGAGGCCAACCATGCTGACCCGGGCGGAGCGCCGCGGCGGTCTGGTGGGGGGCGGCGTCGGCGTCGCCCTGATCCTTGCGGCTATCGGCATTCCGGTCGCTGCCCTTCTTGCGCGCTCGGCAGGCCTGGGTGCCGATGCGCCAATCTGGGACACCTATCTCTGGCGTGTGGTGCGGTTCACCCTGCTGCAGGCCTTCGCCTCCACGACACTGTCGCTTCTGCTGGCCATTCCCCTCGCCCGGGCATTGGCGCGGCGTCCGCGTTTTTTCGGTCGCAGCTTTCTGCTGCGGCTGTTTGCCGTGCCGCTCGGACTGCCTGCGCTGGTGGCAGCCCTCGGCCTGATCGAAATCTGGGGTCGACAGGGCATCATCAATGGCATCGCCGCTTTTACCGGCTTTGATGAGCCCTTTTCGATTTACGGACTTCCCGGGATTCTCATCGCCCATGTCTTCTTCAATCTACCGCTCGCCACCCGCATGCTGACCCTGTCTCTTGAACGGACACCGGGCGAATACTGGAAGACCGCCGCCGTCCTCGGCATGGGTGCGCCGGCTGTCTTCCGGCTCATCGAATGGCCTGCAATGGCGAAGGCGGCTACCGGAGCGGCGGGGCTCGTTTTCATGCTTTGCATCACCTCCTTCACGCTCGTGCTGATCTTGGGCGGCGGGCCGGCCGCCACAACGCTCGAAGTGGCGATCTACCAGGCTCTGCGGTTTGATTTTGATCCGCAACGGGCGGTCCTGCTTGCAGTGGCGCAGATGACCCTGACCGGACTGGTCCTTGTCGTCCTGAGCCGCTTGCCCGCTCCGGTCGAACACGCCGATAGCCTCGGATCGTCCCTCGATCGTCCCGACGTGGCGCATGGTTGGTCCTGCGTGGCCGACTTCGCACTGGTGGTGCCGGCCGCCCTTTTTGTCGGTGCACCACTGGCAGCGGTCCTCTTGGCAGGGCTGGCGGCTGATCTTCCGGCCATCCTTTCTGAGCGACTGCTCTGGCGCGCCACTGCCACCAGTCTTTCCATGGCGGCGGCGGCGGCGCTGGTTTCAACAGGCCTCGCCCTGCTTCTCATCCGTGCCCGCCATGCTGCAAGCGATGCGCCCGGTGGATGGCTGCCACGCGGACTTTCAGGCCTTGCCGGAGCTGCGGGATCGATTGTGCTTCTTGCGCCTCCGGTGGTGCTCGGCGCTGGCTGGTTCGTTGTGTTCTCGGGTGCCGTTTCCCTCACTGCAGCGCCAATAGCCATCGTGATCATGATCAACTCCCTGATGGCACTCCCTTTCGTCATGCGTGTCATCGAGCCCGCTCACGCCACCGCCATGGCGCAAAACGGGCGGCTGGCGCTGGCGCTCGGCGTGACCGGCAAAAACCGGCTGCTGCGCGTCGACCTGCCCGCACTCAAGCGCCCGCTGCTGACCGCAGGCTCCTTCGCCATGGCGCTTTCGCTCGGCGATCTCGGCGCCGTCGTCCTGTTCGGCGGCGACCGGTTAGTGACACTGCCCTGGCTGCTATTGCAGAAGATGGGTGCCTACCGTACCCACGACGCGGCCGGTATCGCCCTGCTGCTCGGCTGTCTATGTCTGGCGCTGATGGTGCTGTCGGAGCACCTGGCCCGCAGCACGAAAAGGATGTCGATGTGAGACCGCCGGCGTTCGAGTTGAGGGATGTAGGCGTGCCGCTCGGCGCAGCGGGGGTAAGGTTCACCCTGTCGCGTCCCAAAGGCGGCGTGACGGCCGTGATGGGGCCGTCGGGGGCAGGAAAATCCACCCTTCTCAACCTGCTTGCCGGTTTCCTCGCACCGCAGCAGGGTGAAATAATCATCAACAATCGCGATGTGACCAGGCTTCCACCGGCCGAGCGCGGGGTTTCGATGGTGTTTCAGGACAACAACCTGTTTGCCCATCTCGACATCCGCAGCAACATCGGCCTGGGTCTCGACCCGACCTTGCGCCTCAGCAGCGCCGACACCGCGCGGGTGGATGACGCGCTCGCCCGCGTGGGTCTTGATGGATACGGACCGCGGCTGCCGGGCACCCTGTCAGGTGGGGAGCGCCAGCGGGTGGCGCTTGCGCGCGCCTTTGCCCGGGCGCGTCCGCTTCTGCTGCTCGACGAACCCTTCGATGGCCTGGGTCCGGGCCTTGCAGCCGACATGCTCAAACTTATGGACGACATCCGACGCGCCGTGGACGCCACGGTCGTCATCGTGACCCATGACCCCGACGAGGCGCGCAACGCGGCCGATCACATCGTCTTTATCGATGCGGGGCGAATTGTCGCCGATGCACCCGCAGACGGCTTCTTCGAGCGCACCGACACACCAGCACTCAGCCGGTATCTCAAACCCGGACATGGCCAAGATGCCGCAAGCTGATGCATGTCGCGTTCAACCGGGTTCGGTCAAACGAAACGCACATGCATGAGTGGTGTTTCTGCCTCCGACATTTGCCAGGGAGCATGCGGCAACGGGACGCAAATGCCGGGTAGAGACCGCTGGGCCTGGGGCGCAGGCGACAGCATGCGCGGTCTGCCACAATTTCGTCGCGCGGCAATGGCACTGGAATGGTGAGCGGAAACAGGATAGAGCGGAAACACGGTCAGCCGGAACCCGTCTTTGCTTTTTCCAGCCGACGCCGCCCGACACGCCGGACCCATCGTAAACCGGCCGAACATCGCTCCGGATGCCATGCCTTTCCCAAAAGCCGCCCCGCTTGAGCCTGCCAGATCCACTTTGCGGGCACGTCCCGTAAACGTGGGGCTGCTGCTGCTCGTGCTTGTTCTTGGCGGTTGTCAGACGCTCGGGGAAGACGTCTACCGGCCAACTGTCACGCCGTCCGATGCGCCCCAGACCGCCGAACGCGCCGGCCAATCCGATCCACGAACGCGTATCGGTGCCAACGAACATCCGCGGATCCTGGCAAGTTACGGTGGTGAATACCGCGACGAGCGCACCGAGCGGCTGCTTGCGCGAATCGTCGGCGCACTCACGGTGGTGTCAGAAAATCCGCAGCAATCCTACCGCATCACAGTGCTCAATTCCCCGGCCGTCAATGCATTCGCGCTCCCAGGCGGCTATCTCTATGTGACGCGCGGCCTGCTTGCGCTCGCTAATGACGCCTCGGAAGTGGCTGCCGTGCTGTCGCATGAAATGGCACACGTAACGGCGAACCACGGCATCGAGCGGCGCCAGCTCGAGCAACAGGAAGCGCTGGCCGGACAGGTTGCGACGGAAATCATTTCCGACAGCCTCGCCGGACGCCAGGTCATCGCCCGCGGCAAGCTCCGGCTTGCAGCATTTTCGCGCAACCAGGAACTCCAGGCCGACGTGATCGGCGTGCGGATGTTGGGCGAAGCAGGCTACGATCCCTATTCCGCCGCCCGCTTTCTCGAATCGATGGATGCATATAGCCGCTTCTCCTCGGTTGATCCGGCGGCCGACCAAAGCCTGGACTTTCTGTCCACCCATCCGAACGCGCCCCAGCGCGTGGAACTCGCCAAACTGCACGCGCGCGCTTTCGGTGCCGAAGGCAGCATCGACCGCGGCCGCGACTTCTACCTCGACGGCATCAACGGGCTTCTCTTCGGCGACAGCCCGAACGAAGGCTACGTGCGCGGCCCCGAGTTCATCCACCCGGTGCTTGGCGTCCGCTTCCAGGCACCTCAGGGGTTTCGGATCGACAACAAGGCAGACGCCGTGATGGCCACCGGCTCCGGCGATATCGCCATAAGGTTCGACGGGGTCACGGACGCGTCCGCCCGCAGTCTGGCCGCCTATGTCCGCAGTGGCTGGGTCACCGGATTGATCGATAGCTCCATCCAGGAAACAACCATCAACGGATTACCGGCTGCCACCGCACGCGCCCAGGCAGACCGGTGGGATTTCGACATCACCGTGGTCAAGGTGAAAGGGCGGATCTACCGGTTTTTGATTGCTGCTCCTCTTGGGTCACCCGCCATCGAAGTCACGTCTGCGGCTGTTCGCGGCAGTTTCCGGGAGCTGTCGGGCAGCGAAATTCAGGCCCTGCAGCCGCTGCGGGTGCGCATCGTGTCGGCCGCGGTGGGCGATACCGTCTCAACGCTCGCCGGTCGCATGCGCGGGACCGATCGCAAGGTCGACCTGTTTCGCCTCATCAATGCCTTGGGCCCAGGCGCAACTGTGACGCCTGGTCAGCGCTTCAAGATCGTCACCGACTGAGCCTTTGTCGCTTGGCTTGCCTGTCACGCAAGCTGATCTCAAAATGCAAAAGCGCCCACAGAGGGGCGCTTTTTTATCAGGCGTCCAAGATTCAGAGTCATTTCACAGACCGACGATTTCGGGTGTCTCGCGAGTGAGCACGGCGCGCAACTTCTCCAGAGCCCGGTTTTCGATCTGCCGAACCCGCTCCTTTGAGATCCCGAGCGATTCGCCCAGCGCTTCAAGCGTAGCGCCCTCTTCTGCCAGACGCCGTTCACGGATAATGCGCAATTCGCGCGGATTGAGCGTCCTGAGCGCAGCGCCGAGCCAGCTGTTGCGCCGCTCCTCGTCAATCATCGTCGAGACCTGCTCATCCGGCAATGGCTCATCGCTCTTGAGAAAATCCATCCGGTCCGATGAGGCCCCGCTTTCGCCATCCGACATCGGAGCGTTGAGTGAGGTGTCGTGGCCTGACAGGCGGGCATCCATCACCGCGACATCCTTGACATGGACCCCGAGCGTGTTGGCGATCTGGGAATGTATGGCGCTTTCGGTAAGTTGAGGGTCGCCTTGAGCCAGACGGGCGCGCAGGCGGCGGAGATTGAAAAACAATGCTTTCTGGGCCGAACTGGTTCCGCCACGAACGATTGACCAATTGCGCAGGATGTAGTCCTGGATCGACGCCCGGATCCACCATGTCGCATAGGTCGAGAACCGCACTTCCCGCTCAGGCTCGAAGCGCGCCGCAGCCTCAAGGAGCCCGACATGGCCTTCCTGAACGAGATCGCTCATTGGCAGGCCGAAATTACGGAATTTGGCTGCCATGGAAATTACCAGCCGCATATGGGCCATGGTGATCTGGTGCAGGGCGTCCTGATCCTTGTGATCTTTCCAACGGATGGCGAGGTCGTGTTCCTGTTTGCGTTCGAGGTACGGAGCAGACATTGCCGCGCGAACCATCTGGCGATTGGCAGAATATGCTTTCATTGCACGCTCCTGTCTGACGCTGTTCCTGATGCAGGTTGCGCACAAACGGATTCATTTGTGCGATAACTTTCATGCATTCACTCAATGTTTTACAGCGGCATTCACGCATCCGATTGGATGCACGGCGCTGTATCGCTGGAAAGTCTACGCGGTTCGTCTGAGTTTGGATCATCACAAAGACGTTAGAGCGTGTCGCGTTCAATCCGGTTCGATTGAACGGCCCGCACATGCAGTCACAAAAAAGCGTGACAGCGACATTCACGCGTCTGAAAAGACGCGCGGCGCTGTAGCGATCGCAATGGCATGGCATCCCGCATCAATCTGCCGCTGATTTCAGACCGGGCGTGGGGCAACTTGATGCCGGGCGTTGCGGTCAGAATTCGCGCCTGCCGGGTCAAAGTCACCCTCGCCCGTAACGTCTGGTGCCATCACGCAAAACGACCCGATCGCCCAAGAAAATGCCCGAGTCCTCGGACCCGGGCATTGCGTGTCATCCTGTCATGCGTTCGGCGGAAACGGTCTGCCGGTCAGGCAGCTTCTTCCTGGGCACCGTCGGGGCCACCCTCCTCGTCACCAGCCTTGCCGCGCTTGGGACCCTTGTTGAGATGGGTCTCGATCAGCCGCACGGATTCGGTGTCCGACATCTTGTTGACCGCGGCGATCTCGCGCGCCATCCGATCAAGCGCGGCTTCGTAGAGCTGGCGTTCGGAGTAGGACTGCTCCGGCTGGTTCTCGGCACGATAAAGGTCGCGGACCACTTCTGCGATCGAGATCAAATCACCGGAGTTGATCTTGGCGTCATATTCCTGGGCGCGGCGAGACCACATGGTGCGCTTGACGCGCGCGCGACCTTGGACCACCTTGAGCGCGCGCTCGACATAGTCGGTCTCCGACAGCTTCCGCATGCCTATGGTCGACGCTTTGGCAACCGGCACCTTCAACCGCATCTTGTCCTTTTCGAAATCAATCACGAACAGTTCGAGCTTGTGGCCCGCAACCTCCTGCTCTTCGATCGCCACGATCTGCCCGACGCCATGGGCCGGATACACAATCGACTCGCCGGTCTTGAAGCCCTGGCGCTGAGAAGACTTTTTCTGCTGGGTCGTCATGCGTTTTTTTAAACTCCCTGTTAAGGTGACAGGACTGGTCCGGAACTCCGGCAGGCCCGCCGAACGCCGGAAAGGCGCCGCGTCTCTGACCGACAAGACAGGCCAAGCGACCACCGGATCAAGACGCCAGACACCCTGGTCCCGGTTTGCAGCGGCGGGCTGCATGGAACACGGCTGTAGCTCTTGGGGACGTTGATCAGGATTTTGCGATGATTTTTCGCCTTGGCAGTGCATTGGACTATGTCAGATAGAGTCACATATCACAAAATATCGTAGAAAACAATGATTTGCGTATATGGTTGAGCGGGCGACGGGGGCCGCGTCAAGACTTGGTTAACCTTGAGTGCGCAAAGCACGTCGCGCAACACAGCCAATTGTCTGACGGACGGGAAAAGGCTGCGGCGCAGCCGATCCCCGACAGGCGCTGCCTGTCAATCGCCTTCGCCGGGCTCGGCAGAGAAATAGTCTTCGAATTTATTTGGCTTGCCTTCATATGACTTGGCGTCCGCCGGCGCTTCGCGCTTGGCGGTGATGTTGGGCCATTTGTCGGCATATTCCGTGTTGATCTGCAGCCACTTCTCAAGACCCGGCTCTGTATCGGGCTTGATCGCGTCAGCCGGACATTCCGGTTCGCAGACACCGCAGTCGATGCACTCATCGGGATGGATGACGAGCATGTTCTCGCCTTCGTAGAAGCAGTCCACCGGGCAGACTTCGACGCAATCCGTGTATTTGCAGCGGATGCAGCTGTCAGTCACCACATACGTCATTCATGCCTCCTGGGCGGACACCCATTCCTTGGTGGTGAGGTAGCTTCTTTGGTCGAGCTTGGCAAGGCGATCAGGACGTTTCGTCTATAACGCGAGTGAAACCCGAGTCAATCTTCCATTGATTGTATTTTCGACCGGTGTGAGACGATGTCCCCTCCCCCTGTATTGGACAGAGATCCACCTGGCGGCCTTGGCGCGCCGACAAGGTCTTCATACAGAAGCCGGGCCTCGGACGCCGGACCGCGGCGCTTGCCGAAAGCGTGAAGGCGGAGCACCAGGACCCGCCGATCCAGCGTGATGGTCAGCACATCACCGACCTTGAGCCCATGGCCGGATTGACTGATCTTGCCGCGATTGACGCGGACACAGCCGCTTTCCACCAAGGCGGCAGCCAGACTGCGCGATTTTGCCACACGCGCAAAAAACAGCCACTTGTCGACGCGCTGTCGATCGGTCCCGGCTAACTTCGCCAAGCCGCCCGGCTCATTTCTTCAGTTTGTCCCGGAGTGCGGCCAAGGCGGCGAAAGGCGAATCAGGGTCGAACGGCTTTTCCTTGCGAGGGGTGCGATCTTCCTTGCCGGGTGCCGCCTCCGCCTGCGCCCCGTCGCGTCCCTTTCGAGCAGATGACTTGTCAAAACGCTTGTCGCCATCACGCGCTGGGCCACGGCCCGGGTCCCGACCCTTGCCACGCATGGCACCGGGAGCATTTTCGCCGCCCTCACGCCGGGGACCGTCCTTGCGCTGTCCATCCCGGCGCGGTCCATCCCGACGTCCGCCGTCGCGCCGGGCGGTATCCCGATCAGCATCCCGCTCGGTGGCCGACGTCGGGGCCGGCTCTGCGCTCTCGGCCTTGCGCGGGTCACGCCCCGGCCGGACAGCCTCGGTGCGGCCGCTGCGCGGCGTATCTGCCCGCCCACCCGGACGCCACAGCAGCACCGGCCTTGGCGCTTCCGCTTCGACCGGCTCTACCGGAACAGGCTCCGCAGACGCTGTTGCATCGGCCGCTTCAGTCTCGGCCTCCACGTCGCCAGCCTGGTTTTCAGACTTAAGCGGCCGTTCGGAAGCCGAGCGGTTGATCACCACCTCGACAATCGGGCCTGCCGGCTTGTCACCTTCTGCCTTGACCCGCGCGTCCTCGATCGCCGCCAAATGGGCGGCCGCTTCTTCGGCGCTGACCGGATCCGCCCGGTAACCGAGACCTTTGAGAATTTCCTCGATGTCGTCCTGTGTCGCCCCGAGGATCGAGAGCATTCCCGTCGTGGTGATGAAGCGCTTGCCATCATAGGCAGCTTCCGGCCGGACACCGGTTCCGGACGTCCATTGCAACGCCGGTCGGATGAGATCGGCCAGCCGCTCGAGAATGTCGATGCGCACGGCACGCTTTCCGAGAAAGCGGAAGCCGGCGAGGCGGTAGAACTCGCGGTCAATCGCCGGATCGGTGGCAACCGACGTGCGTCCCGCGGCCAGCAACGGCGTTACATCGCCATAGCCCGGTCTCTGCTGTCCATCATTGGACAGGGCCCACAACAGCGTAACCAGTTCCGCCGGAGCCGGCTTGAGCAGCGCCGGCATGAAGACGTGATAGGCACCGAACCGGATGCCATATTTTCTCAGGCTCGCCCGTGCGGCCTGGTCGAGGTCACGGATCATCTCGGTCACATCGCGGCGGAACAGAATACCGAGATTTTCGGCAAGCCGGAATGCAAGCCCGCGCGCCAGACCGTCAAGATCCTCGGCGCGGCTCAGGTCGTCGAGTGGCTTGAGCACGGTGGCGATATGGTGATTGACAAAACGGTCAATGCGCGCCGCAACGAAGTCACGGGCATTGCCGGAGAGTTGCTCGTCGGCGAGCAGGATGCTGCGCGGCTTGAGCACATGGTCTCCCGCCACCAGTCGCGCCACCGGATCGCCAAGCCACCGAACGGTGGCATCCGAACCGACGGCGAAATCGGAATTTCCAGACGCATGCAGACGTGCTGCACGGGCTTCGAACTCGAGCGCCAACGCCTTTTGCGATGCGGCAAGCACAGCCTTGGCGTCCGGTCCCTGCGCAGCCTGGTCGGCAACAAACCGGAATCCGGCCAATTGTCCGATATGGTGGCCTTCGACGAAGACATCGCCGTTCACACTGATTTCAGCTTCGAGCATCGAGTTCTCTCTCAGGCGCTTCATGAGCACAGATGTCCTGCGATCAACAAAGCGTTTCGTCAACCGTTCATGCAGCGCATCGGACAAACGGTCCTCGATTTCGCGCGTCTTTTCCTGCCAGTGTGTCGGATCAGCCAGCCATTGCGGCCGGTTCGAAACATAGGTCCAGGTCCTGATCTGCGAAATCCGCGCCGACAGCGTATCAATTTCTCCGTCAGTCGAGTCTGTGCGTCGCACTTGCTCGGCCAGGAAGTCCTCGCTCACCGCGCCTCGCCGTACCAGATCACCATAGATGGTGGCAATAAGGTCGGCGTGCTGGGCAGGCGCGATACGCCGGTAATCTGGCAGGGCGCACACATCCCACAGCAGTTCGACCGTTTTGGGCGTAGTGGCAAGATCGCGCACTTCGAAGTCGCTGGCCAGATGCTCGAGCGCCCTCTGGTCCACAGCCGGCAGCGCCCGGGTCAAGCCCTGCACCGGCGGCAACTGATCCAGGCTTTTCTGCAGGGCTGCAAGCGAAGAGTAATCCATATGGCGGGTGCGCCACTGGAGGATCTTGACCGGGTCGAAGGTGTGGCTCTCCAGCCGCCTGACCAGCTCATCGTCGAGCGGATCGACACGCCCGGTGACGCCGAAGGTGCCGTCACGCAGGTGCCGACCGGCACGGCCCGCAATCTGGCCGAATTCGGATGGCGTCAGCGCCCGATAGGTGTATCCGTCGAACTTGCGCTCATGGGCAAAGGCGACATGGTCGACATCGAGATTGAGGCCCATGCCGATGGCGTCAGTCGCCACGAGATAATCGACATCGCCATTCTGGTAAAGCTCGACCTGGGCATTGCGGGTGCGCGGACTGAGAGCACCCAGCACCACCGCTGCACCGCCTCGCTGCCGGCGGACGAGTTCGGCGATCGCATACACCTCTTCAGCGGAGAACGCCACGATTGCAGTGCGCCGTGTCAGACGGGTGATCTTCTTTGATCCCGCATAGTGCAGATTGGACAGGCGTGGCCGTTCGATCACGTGAACACCGGGCAGGAGCTTCTCGAGAATGCCGCGCATGGTCGCCGACCCGAGAAGCAGCGTTTCCTCCCGTCCGCGCAACGACAGGATCCGGTCGGTGAAGACATGGCCGCGCTCAAGGTCGCCAGCGATCTGGACTTCGTCGATGGCCACGAAGGCCGCATCGGTTTCCCGGGGCATGGCTTCCACGGTGCAGACGGAAAAACGGGCACCCGCCGGTGTGATCTTTTCCTCGCCCGTCACCAGCGAAACGTTGCGGACGCCGACTTTCTCGACCACGCGACCATAGACCTCGCGGGCGAGCAGCCGAAGCGGAAGCCCGATGACGCCGGAGGAATGGGCGACCATCCGCTCGATGGCGTAGTGCGTCTTGCCAGTGTTGGTCGGTCCGAGGACGGCAGTGACGCCGCGCCCGGTGGCGATCAAGGGAGCTCTCTTTGTGGGGAAAGATGCGGGCATCGGGGTCCGGCGCTGGGTGGCAGACGGCGTGTGGCGTGGATATCGGGCTCGACGCGCGCCCGATCAGGAGGCGATCCCTTGACAGCTCCCGCACCGGCGTTCGCGCCGGATCAGAGCCCTGAGAACCTGTACGGTCTAGCATATCGCCCTGCCTGAGACAGTGAAAAATCAGGGGCGCAAGGGGCGGAGTTAACTTTCGGAACACGGACGGAACGAATCAGCGACGAATCGCTGACCTGGCGGTGTTGGCTCTTTGTTCACTGCTACATCTATCCACCGCACGTGCGATCAATACAATATGCAGATTAATCGGCAACTGGCATGGCCGTTGGTCACGCCTGCCGTTAACCTTTGCCGAAACATAGGTCGGACGGCCTGGAAGCGGCAGGGCGAAGCCTAGCGTCTGGTTTACGAATTCTTAAGGATTTCATGGGCTTGAGCGTCCGATTTCGGAGGCGATCAACGCCCGCGTTAACCTCTGGAACGGGCATGGAACGAATCGGCGACGAATCACGGATGGAGCAATGTTTCGTTTTTGTTCTATACCTGATCTGGTAGGCGCATCCCGCCGACGCCACCAGGCACCAGCAATTCCGTGGCCGAATCAATCATCGATTCGCCGACGGCATTAACTTTTCGCCGACGCGGACGCGATGCAAACAGGCGCAGAAACGCGAACGGCTCCAACAGGAGCCGTCCGTCAGATCAAGAAAGGTCAAGTTTCGTCCCCGGCCTCAGCTGAAGAATTGCCCGCCATTGGCCGAGATGGTCGAACCGGTGATGAAGCCCGCCTCATCGGCCGCCAGGAAGACGACGGCGCGGGCAATTTCCTCAGGCTCGCCAAGCCTGCCGACCGGAATTTGCGGAATGATCTTTTCGGTGAGCACCTTCTCGTCGACAGCCCGCACCATGTCGGTTCCGATATAGCCTGGGCAGATGGCATTGACCGTAATGCCAGCGCGGGCACCTTCCTGGGCGAGCGCACGGGTGAACCCGATGTCGCCTGCCTTGGCGGCGGAATAGTTCACCTGGCCAGCCTGGCCTTTCTGGCCGTTGATCGAGGAAATGTTGATGACGCGGCCGAACTTGCGGTCGCGCATGCCGTTCCAGACCGGATGCGTCATATTGTAGAGGCCCGTGAGATTGGTGGTGATCACCTCGTTCCACATCTGCGGCGTCATCTTGTGGAACATCCCGTCACGCGTGATGCCTGCGTTGTTGACGAGCACTGTGATCGGCCCCAGATCGGATTCCACCTGCTGTGCTCCAGCGACGCAGGCGTCGTAGTCGGCCACCGACCATTTGTACGCCTTGATGCCGGTCTCGGCGGTAAACTTGGCCGCCGCTTCGTCATTGCCCGCATAATTTGCCGCAACCGTATACCCTGCGGCCTGCAGCGCGACCGAAATCGCCGCTCCGATCCCGCGGGATCCGCCGGTCACCAATGCCACTTTCCCCATGATATCCTCCCAGAGAGTATGTTTCCAAAAAAGTCCGGACCTGAAAATCCCGATCAGTCACGCTCGACGCACATGGCAACACCCATGCCACCGCCAATGCAAAGTGTTGCAAGGCCCTTCTTGGCACCGCGTCGCTTCATCTCAAACAGAAGCGTATTGAGGATGCGGGCACCCGATGCCCCGATCGGATGGCCGATGGCGATGGCACCGCCATTGACGTTCACGATGCTCTGGTCCCAGCCAAGATCCCTGTTGACCGCGCAAGCCTGTGCCGCGAAAGCTTCGTTGGCTTCCACCAGGTCAAGATCCCCCACGCTCCACCCGGCCTTTTCAAGCGCCTTGCGCGAGGCGGGAATGGGGCCGGTGCCCATGATCTGCGGATCGACGCCAGCCGTCGCCCAGGAGACGATGCGCGCCAGCGGGGCGATTCCGCGACGGGCGGCTTCAGCCGCGCTCATCAGCACCATGGCGGCAGCGCCGTCATTGATACCCGACGCATTCGCAGCCGTCACGGTGCCTTCCTTGTCGAAGGCGGGGCGGAGCTTGGAGACGGCCTCGATCGTCGTGCCGGCTTTGATATACTCATCCTGGTCCACCACGATATCGCCCTTGCGGCCCTTGATGACAAAGGGGACGATTTCGTCGGCGAAGCGACCCGCCTTCTGGGCGGCTTCGGCCTTGTTCTGGGAAGCGACGGCGAATTCATCCTGGTCGGCGCGGGTAAGCTGCCACTGCCTGGCGACATTCTCGGCCGTGTTGCCCATGTGATAGCCGTAGAAGGCGTCCGTCAGTCCATCCTTGATCATGGTGTCGACGAGCTTGAGATCCCCCATCTTGGTGCCGCCGCGCAAATGCGCGCAATGGGGTGCCATGGACATTGATTCCTGGCCGCCAGCCACGATGATTTTGGCGTCGCCCATGGCGATCTGCTGCATGCCGAGCGCAACAGCGCGCAAGCCGGACCCGCATAACTGGTTCAGCCCCCAGGCGGTTGCCTCCTGCGGGATGCCTGCAGCCATGGCGGCGATGCGGGCTGGATTCTGTCCAGCACCGGCCGGAAGCACCTGGCCCAGGATGACTTCATCCACCTCCGCGCCAGAGATGCCGGCCCGCTCGAGCGCACTCTTGATCGCTGCCGCGCCAAGTTCGTGGGCCGGTACGTTGGCGAAGACACCGTTGAAGGAACCGACGGCCGTGCGGGCGGCGCTGGCGATGACGATCTGTGTTGAGCTCATGGAAACTCCCCCGTTTGGATTGGATGATTTGCCTGGCGAATCGACTTGAAGAACTGGTACCCGTTTTCAATGCGCCCGGAACCGGATGTCACATGTGTAAAATCCACTGGCATCATAAACTTGTCGGTGGGTCTGAAGGCTCCGGCGCGTGCCGTAGCTGACTTGTGTCCGGAATGATGCGGCAATGGATGCAGATAGTGAAATCAAGCGCTGAGAGCCTGACGCAGCTTGGCAGGCATGTCAAACTCATGTCGCGGCCTGGCCCTATCCTTTTCAGCTGATCACGGCCATTCTGAGGCGCGGCAGAAGACCGCGCCGCACTGCGTTCGCCGCAACGCACAAAAGATTTGTCTTTCGCAAGCTTTTTCGCCTACAGTTGAAGGCGTTTAGCGACATCCGGGTCTGAAATGGTCCTTCTGGGAGAATTGTCATGGCGAAGAAAGACGGGATTGTCACGATCAAGAAATATGCTAACCGGCGCCTCTACAACACCGGCACCAGCACGTATGTGACGCTCGACGACCTTGCAGTGATGGTCAAGAAGGGCGACGACTTCACCGTTCAGGACGCCAAGACTGGCTCCGACATAACCCATTCGGTCCTGACCCAGATCATATTCGAGCAGGAGTCCAAGACCGGCAACACGTTGCTGCCGGTATCCTTTCTGCGCCAGCTGATTTCCTTTTATGGCGACCAGTTGCAGATGGTGGTTCCGAGCTATCTCGAGCATTCCATGGCGGCCCTGTCGGACCAGCAGGAGCAGGTCCGCGCCCAGATCGGGCGGACCTTCGGCGATAATCCGATGACGCGGAATATCCAGTTGCCCATCCAGATGGTTGATGATCTGGTCCGCCGTAACACCGAGATGTTCCAGCAAGCCATGCAGATGTTCTCGCCCTTCGCGCTCGGCCAGACGACGAATTCGGCTGCACCGGGCAAGAAGTCCGACGCCGCCCGCGACATTGATGATCTCAAGGCCCAACTCAAGACGCTTCAGGACAAGATCAACGCCCTCGACAGCTGATGCATGTCGCGTTCAATCGAAGTCGATTGAACGCGACATGCATTCACAAAGGTCGCTGTCACGCATGTCGCCACTCCGACTTGCGAGCGAAAGCAGCATCAGTAGCCGATGGCGAGCCCGTCCTTGCGCGGATCAGATCCGGCCACATAGAAGCCACTGGCATGGTCGATTGCGATCACTTGTCCACCGCCGAGCGGCGTTTCCGCCTTGCGCACCTGATGGCCGAGATCAATGAGGCCCTGGGCCACGGCCGGATCAATCCCCGCCTCGACATCAATGATGCCGTCCTTGCCCCAGAAGGCACGCGGGTGGTCGAGCGCCTCCTGGGCATCCATGCCATGGTCGACGAGATTGGAGAAAACGTGGCTTTGGCCCATCGGCTGATAGGCGCCGCCCATCACGCCAAAGGAGAACGAGGGTTTGCCGTCTCGTGTTGCCATGGCCGGAATGATGGTGTGCAAAGGCCGCTTGCCACCGGCGATCGCATTGGGATGGCCTTCGACCAGACTGAAACAGGCCCCGCGGTTCTGCAGCGCGACGCCGCTTTGGGGCGTGACGATCTGGGCACCGAAAGCACCGTAGACCGAGTTGATGAAGGACACCACGAGGCCGTCCCGGTCGGCGACCGTCAGGTAGACCGTGTCCGAGTTGGGCAGCGGCGGCAGCGTCACAGCCGGGTTGCGGCGCGCGGGGTCTATCTGCCCGACCAGCGTCTTGGCGAAGGCCATTGATACCAGGTCTTCGCCACTCATGGTCATATGTGCGGGATCGGCAAGCATGGCGTCGCGCACGGCATAGGCCACCCGGCCCACTTCGATCTCGAGATGGTAACGCAAGGCGCTTCCATGCGCCAAGTCCCGGACGCCGAGGAGGTCCATCAGGTTGAGCATGATGAGTGCCACCATACCCTGGCCATTGGGCGGGATTTCCATCACCTGGTGGCCGCTATAGGACGTCGAAATGGGGGTCACCCAATCCGCAGTCACAGCTGCAAGGTCGGCCTCGGAGAGAAACCCGCCCTTGGCCGTGACCGTGCGCGCCATTTCGGCGGCGAGCGCCCCTTCGTAGAAGGACCCAACGCCTTTGCGGGCCATGCGCGAGAGCGTCTCTGCCAAGGCCGGAAAAACGACCCGCTCACCCATCTTGGGCGCACGGCCGGCCGGCAGCAGATGTTTGACCGCTCCCTCGTCCTGCGACAGCGTCGCAACTTCCCTGGCCCAATCGAAGGCGACCCGCGGCGCGACCGGAAAGCCGTTTTTCGCAAGCGCAATGCCGTCGGCAAAGAGAGTGGCGAAATCGAGCTTGCCGAAGCGGGCATGCAGCGCTTCCCATGCTTTGGGAGCGCCGGGAACGGTGACGGCATGGGCAGAATGCTCCGGAATGGCATCAAATCCGTTGGCGCGATACCAGGTCGCATCGGCATCGGCAGGCGCGCGGCCCGAGCCGTTGAGCCCATGGACCACACCATCGGGACCCGCCACGAGCACGAAGCAATCGCCGCCGATACCTGTCATCTGCGGCTCGACAACTGACAGCGTCACTGATGCGGCCAGCGCCGCATCAGCTGCCGATCCGCCGGCCCTGAGCACCGACAGAGCCGTCGCCGATGCCAGCGGATGCGATGTGGCCGCGATGCCGTTCTCGGCGATGACCGGCGACCGGCCCGGCAAGTCGAATTGACGCATTTTCTCTCTCCCGGAAAAACTGTTTCAGCGGACTCGACCGGCAGCAAACCCAACCTTGTTCCACCAGATCGCCTATAGACGAAGCCTCTTCAATCGAACTTGCCGGAAAAAGGTGTCCCCATGAGCGAACTCACTCTTGCCAAGTCTCTCAAGATCATTTCAGCCGCCTTCTCCAGAGGCAAGGACCTGGGATTGAAGCCGTTGGCTGTTGTGGTGCTGGACACCGGCGGCCATGTCAAGGCTTTCCAGCGCCAGGATGGAGCCTCGATGCTGCGCTTCGAGATCGCCTCGGGAAAGGCCTATGGCTGCCTCGCCGTCGGCGCAGGCGGACGCTGGCTTCAGGCCCAGGCCGAAAGCCGACCGCACTTCATCGAAGGCTTGACGGCTGTCTCAGGCAACCGGATCCTGGCCGTGCGCGGCGGCGTGCTGGTCAAGGACCCCACCGGAGACATAGTGGGTGCGGTGGGCGTTTCCGGCGACACCTCCGACAACGATGAGATCTGTGCGATCGCTGGCATCGAGGGCGCGGAGTTTTTGGCCGAGGCGGGCTGACGGAATTGCAGCCGGGTTGTCAGAGCCCGATGGAAACGTCCCGACTTGCCGACCGGATCGCCACGGTGAAGCCCGCGATCACGTCAATGAAGGCGATGATCATCAAAATGAAGAAAACCTGGGTGGCGGCATTCTGGACGAGCAGGAACTCCACGAGAAACGCCACAAACAGGAACATCGACAACAGGTGGTCAAACAATGACCAGCGGCCTGTCCGAGTGGCTTTGACGACTTCGACAAAGAGAAGTCCGAGCGCGATGACGATCAGGAGATCGCCGAGGCTCATGGTCCAGACCGCGCCCGACATCATCGCCAGACTGACAACAGTCATCGACAGCGCGCCCACGCCGCCCCCGACAAACCCGAGAATCACCAGATTGTAGAGAACGAAAGGCACGATCATCAGCGGGATGGCGGCAAGCATGGTTTGGTCCTGTCTCTCTGGGTTCGCGGAGCGCTGCCGTTGGCGATCAAGACCAATCTCGAAGCAACGAGTTGGATCGAATTTGGCGAATCGACTTTCATCCGATGGGCTTACAGTGCCGCTTCACTGCCCTCCGCGCAAGCAGGCCGAAACCATCCGCACCGTGCCCGATCCCGCTTGGATCGACGCCCAACACAAAAAACCGACCCACTGAGGGTCGGCTTTTGCCACCACGTCAGACGCGGATCAATTTATGCAGTTTCCTTGGGCGTCAGAACCTGACGGCCGCGATACATGCCGGTCTTGAGGTCGATGTGGTGCGGACGGCGAAGCTCACCCGAGTTCTTGTCTTCCACATAGGCTTCGGCCTTGATTGCGTCTGCCGAACGGCGCATGCCGCGCTTGGACGGGGATGTTTTACGTTTCGGAACAGCCATGACACACTCCAATTTGACATTTACCACGCGAAACGGTCGACCAGATGGCCGAAACTGACGCGTGCAGATTTCGGAAATTTGGCGGGCTTGTACATGAATGCAGCCGGTTTGACCAGCGCACAGCCATACTTTTTTACGCTTGGCGGCCCTTTCGGGCTGCGCGCACCAGCTCAAGCTTCGTCATGGGACACGATCCATGGTTCGGCCCGACCTGCGGCTTCCCATTCCAGCCATGCCGGCAACGCCTTCATCGTATCCTTGTAGACGGCGGTCGCCCTGTCCACTTCAAAGGCATAGACGTCAAGCCGGTTGACCACGGGCGCAAACATCGCGTCGGCAATCGAGAAGGCACCGAACAGGAAAGGGCCTCCAGAAGCTGCGAGCGCGTCGCACCAGATCTGCTCGATCCGCGTCACGTCGGCACGGACCGCAGCCGAGACCGGGATCGCCCGGCGGGGCCTTCGCATGTTCATCGGGCAGGCCGATCTGAGCGCCTGAAAGCCGCTGACCATGTGGCAGCACATCACCATGGCCCGGGTCCGGTCGCGGGCGTCAGCGGGCCAAAGACCGCTGTCGGGATGAAGCCGGGCGACATGATCGAGAATGGCAAGCGATTCCGGAATGAGAAGATCACCCTCGCGCAGCACCGGCACCTTGCCAGATGGCGAAATCGCCTTGATGGCAGGGTTTCCAGCGTCGTCGTCAAAGGGAATGAGCACTTCATCAAAGACGATCCCCGCCACGCGGAGGCCGATCCAGGGCCTGAATGACCAGGAAGAATAGTTCTTGTTGCCAATATAAAGGGTCAGTCCGGACATCGAAGCGGCTCCGTCAATGTGATGGCGCAGGTCCTCGCACACAACCGCGCCGCCAACCAGTCAATTGTCCTGAACTCATTCATAAAGACATTTAACATAGGCACCCGACTGGGCGGCGCGGCCCTCGATCCTGCGGGCCAGACGGGTCATCCCGGTCGACGGACTTGCCGCATTGCGCAGATGCGGATTGGGGAGCGTGACAGCGAGAAGGGCTGCCTGTCGGCGGGTGAGTTCCTTGGCCGACACACCAAAATAGGTCTGCGCCGCAGCCTCGATGCCGAACACGCCCGGTGCCCATTCGGCGATGTTGAGATAGATCTCCATCATCCGTCGCTTGTCCCAAACCTGGTCAGCCCACAGCGCGATGGGAATTTCAAGCGCTTTGCGGACGTAGGAGCGGACCGCAGGCAAAAAGAGGTTTTTGGCTACCTGCATGGGAATGGTGCTCGCCCCTCGGCTTGCCTCACCCTCAAGCGCCTCGGCGATGACGATGTCGAGTGCTTCCCAATCCACACCCTTGTGGGCGCAGAACTGGCCGTCCTCCGACATCATCACCGCTTGCACAAGCGCGGGCGCGATGTCGTCAAAGGCGACCCATTCCCGTTCATAGGTACGGCCGGCCACCATTTCACCGATCATCAACGTGGAGACCGGATAGACGGAAGACGGAATGTAGGCGAGCACCAACAAATAGGGCAGCAACAGGAGAAAAAGGCAAAGGCCGATGAAATAGCGAAGGACACGAAATATAGTCCATCGGCGGGTGTTGAGCACGGACGGGTGCATACAAATCTGTCCTTTCCCGGTCATGGCAACCGCCTGGTCCCGCTGCGTCCGCCCATTGCCGACGGAACGCCTTGTCCTTAGCCGCAAGCGCCAACCAAACACAAGGTCCCGCACCGGCACACCATTGCCGCACAACCCTGCCCATGGCATGAGAACGCCATGAGCGAGACCGGATCAACCCTTTTTATGAGCCGTCTGTCGATGGCGGCCCGTGACGTGGCGGCCTGTCTTGATGCACGCATCTCAGCGGCCCCTCTGGAGGGCGAGATCGCACGGCCGACACGGCTCGTCGCTGCCATGCGGCACGGGGCGCTCAACGGCGGAAAGCGGCTGCGGCCTTTCCTGGTGCTGGAAGCGGCCGAACTGCTGGGCGGTGCGCGCAGCGCCGCCTTGCGGGTGGCAACCGCGCTGGAATGCGTCCATTGCTATTCGCTCATTCACGACGATCTTCCCGCCATGGACGACGACGCCCTGCGCCGGGGCCAACCCACGGTCCACATGGCGTTTGACGAAGCCACCGCCATTCTGGCAGGCGACGCGCTGCTGACCCTCGCCTTCGACATTCTGTCAGACAGCGCGTCGGGTCTGGCACCCGCAACCGCAATCGACATCGTGCAGCGTCTGGCGCGCGCTTCCGGCGTCGGTGGAATGGCGGGAGGCCAGGCGCTCGATCTTGCGGCGGAAACCGAAACGCTCTGCGAAGCCGAAGTCGTGGCCATGCAGGCAATGAAAACCGGCGCCCTGCTGCGCTTTGCCTGTGAAGCCGGAGCCGTGAGCGCAGGCGCGAGCAGGGCCGATATTGCCCGTCTGTCGCGTTTTGGTGAAATTGTCGGCCTCGCCTTTCAGCTCGCCGACGACCTTCTCGACGTCACATCGGATGTCGCGAAACTCGGCAAGGCGGCGGGCAAGGATGCTCGACGCGGCAAGGCGACCTTTGTCGCCCTGCACGGTGTCGAGGCCACGCGTCACCGGCTCGGAGCACTCGTCGCGGAAGCCTCCGCCCTGCTTGCCCCGTTCGGACCCCGTGGCGAGGTGCTGGACGCTGCCGCCCGCTACATCGCCGAGCGAGACAACTAATGCATGTCCCGAACCGGCCGGAATTGTGGGTGCAGCCCGGTTGCGCGACCACCTTTTGCGACCCGACGCACCATTTTCTTAACCAGAAGGCGGCAAAATTGTCCGGCGGGACAGTCAGGGACGCCATGATTAAACACTTGAAAAGCACGACGGCAAAGCAGCGTTCTCGTCGTTCCACATTGCCGTTGCGGCTTGGGTATTCAATTTCGCTTTTGGCAATCGCCATCATCTGCGGTCTCTTCTTTATGGAACAGCGCGAGCGCAACAATTCGCTCAACGAGATCGGCAATCTGTCGTCCCGTCTCGCCGCAGTCGATCAGACCATGGCCAACATCTCCAGCTATTCGGTCGGACTGGCCGGAAAGCTCGCCCCGGACGCCAACGCCTATGACACGGCGCTCGCCATCATGACCTTGGCCGAACGCCAGGATTACCGGGCGCGCAATCAGAACGATCCGGACATTCACCCGTTCATTGCCGGTTTCAGCTATCGAACGGAAAAGGCCTCTATTGAATTGGCGGAGCTGAGAAAGCTTTGGCGCATGGCGCCACCCGATCTGTTGGCGGACACCGTGCGCACGTCGCAGTTCATGACCGGGAGCGATCCCTTCAGCCATCACCAGCAGATCGCCGACGGCAAGAGCCTCGCGACGGTGAAGACCAAATCCGATCTCTACTGGACGGCACGCGAAATGCTCTCCCTCTACGAGAGTTACGTCAAGCCGAGCAATGTTCACGTCCAGGAGCAGATTCGCGCGTATCTTTCGGCCTTGTCGATGTCGCAGGGCGAGACGCTGGAGCGGTTCTTCCTCATCACCATCATCGGGCTTCTGGTCCTGCAGATCTGCGTCTTCATGCCCATCGACGTGGTCATCAGCCGGATGATTGCGCGCCTGGAAACCAAGACCATGGAGGCCGACACCGCTCTTCTGAGCGCCAAAGCTGCGGGCCTCGCCAAATCCGAATTCCTGGCCACCATGAGCCACGAAATCCGAACCCCGATGAACGGTGTTCTGGGCATGGCGGAACTTCTCACGCGCACCGATCTGGACACCAGGCAGCGGACATTCACCGACGTGATCCTGAAATCGGGCAATGCGCTGCTCGAGATCATCAATGACATCCTCGACTACTCCAAGATCGAGGCAAACCAGTTGGTGCTCGATTCCCGACCCTTCAATCTTGTGGAGACCGTCGAGGATGTCGCCACATTGATGGCGTCGCGCGTGGTGGAAAAGGACATCGAACTCGTCGTGCGCACCGAGCAAGGACTTCCCCCGCAGCTCATCGGTGACCCGGGCCGCCTCCGCCAGATCATCACCAATCTGGTGGGCAATGCAGTCAAATTCACCGAACGGGGGCATGTCATGATTGATATCGGCTGGACCGACGTCACAGTGGCAACGGAACCAGGCGCGGTTGGATTGCAGCGCCCACGCGTGTCCGTCACACTCTCCGTGAGCGACACCGGCATCGGTATCCCGGAGGACAAGATCGCATCCGTCTTCGAGAAGTTCAGTCAAGTGGACGGCTCATCAACCCGCAAGCACGAAGGCACGGGACTCGGCCTGGCAATTGTGGCGCGAATCGTCGCCTTGATGGGCGGCCGCATCACGGTCGACAGCCTGCTTGGCGAAGGGTCGGTCTTCGCCTTCACCATCGACATGGATGTGGACGGCCAGATCGCCAGTCCTGCCACGACCGGCGTTGCCGCCCGCGGCAAGCGTGTCCTCATCGTCGATGACAACAGCGTCAATCGGATGATCCTCACCGAGCAGGTGCGCAGCTGGGGTCTGGATTGCGTGGCAGTGGAGAGTGGAGAGATCGGCTTGAACTTCCTGCGCCACGCACGCACGAGGCTCGGCCTCGGCGTCGATCTGGTGATCCTGGATTACCAGATGCCGGGCTTGACGGGGGCCGACGTTGCAGCGGCCATCCGTTGCGATCGCGACCTCGTGCAAACCCCGATCCTGATTCTATCTTCGATCGACCAGAATGACACATTCATCGCGGTCAAGGAGCTGGCGATCAACGCCCATCTGACCAAACCGATCCGCACGGCGGAATTGCGCGCAGCCGTCGACGCCATCGTCGGTCTGGCGCCTGAAACAAGCAGTGCCGACGTTGAGGACGGTTTCAACTTGGCAGACGCCACCCTGCCGCTTGATGACAGCGCACATGCGTCGTCGACTGGTCAGGCGATCCCCTCAGGTTCCGGGCCGCTTGTGCTGGTTGCCGAGGACAATGCGGTCAATCAGATCGTCTTCGCCCAGTCGCTGGAAAGCCTCGATATCCGGTATGTGATCGCCCACGATGGCCGGGAGGCGGTGCGCCTGTGGCAGGCGCTCAAGCCCGCACTCGTGCTGATGGATATCTCGATGCCGGAACTCAACGGTTACGAAGCGACGGCCGCCATCCGGCGCATCGAGATGGAGGTCGGTCTTCAACGCACGCCGGTCATTGCCGTGACGGCGCATGCACTTACCGGCGATGAGGATCGCTGCCTCGCCGCCGGCATGGATGGCTATGTCACCAAACCGATTTCACCGGACAAGCTCGCAGTCACCATAGAGTGCTGGCTGCCATCCGCCAGTCAGCCCGCACGCAGCCAGGCATGACGGGTGTGACGGCTCACCGCTGCGCGTTGGCGCCAAACCGCTTCTCGATGTAAGCGGCGACCATCGCTTCAAATTCCTCGGCAATCCGCGGCCCGCGCAGCGTCCCAGCCTTTTCCCCGTCGATAAAGACCGGCGCAGCCGGACTTTCCCCGGTTCCCGGCAAGGATATGCCGATATCGGCGTGCTTGGATTCACCCGGCCCGTTGACGATGCACCCCATGACAGCAACCTGCAGACCCTCGACCCCGGGATATTTCTCCCGCCAGACAGGCATGTTCCGCCGCAGATCATCTTCAATGTTTCGGGCAAGCTGCTGAAAGACCGTCGAGGTGGTGCGCCCGCAACCGGGGCAGGCAGCAACCACCGGCAGGAACTGCCGGAAGCCCATGACCTGAAGAAGCTCCTGGGCGACAATCACTTCCCTGGTGCGGTCTCCACCGGGCTCCGGCGTCAACGAGATACGGATGGTGTCGCCCACCCCTTGCTGCAGCACGATGGCGAGCGCCGCCGAGGAGGCGACAATGCCTTTCGAGCCCATCCCCGCCTCTGTCAACCCAAGGTGCAGGGCGTGGTTGGACCGGCGCGCGAGATCGAGATAAACGGCAATCAGATCCTGCACCTGGCTCACCTTCGCCGACAGGATGATCCGGTTTCTTGCAAGCCCCGTCTCTTCAGCCAGATCCGCAGACAAAAGCGCCGACTGGATGATGGCTTCCCGGGTGACTTCGCGGGCGGTCATCGGAAAGCCCTTCGCCTGGTTTTCATCCATCAGCCGGGTCAGCAGCACCTGGTCAAGCGAGCCCCAATTGACGCCAATGCGCACCGGCTTTGAATACCGGATCGCCATTTCGACGATTTCAATGAATTGCTTGTCCTTTTTGTCCTTGAAACCGACATTGCCAGGATTGATGCGGTATTTGGCAAGCGCTTCGGCGCAGGCGGGATGATCGGCGAGCAACTTGTGGCCGATGTAATGGAAATCCCCCGTCAGCGGCACGTCAAGCCCCATGCGCTCGAGCCGCTCTCGTATCCGTGGCACGGCCGCAGCGCTCTCGTCCCGGTCGACGGTGATGCGGACGATCTCGGATCCTGCAGCATGGAGGGCTGCGACCTGCGCCACGGTCGCATCCACATCCGCCGTGTCGGTGTTGGTCATCGACTGGATAACCACGGGTGCGCCGCCTCCGACGATCACGCCGCCGACATCGACAGCCACGCTGGCCCGGCGGTTGAGCGGTGCATGGGATTTGGCATCAGACATGACGGGCCTCACCGAATTGGGACGGACAACGTTGCCTCGCCTGTTGGCTGAAATTTGTCAACAGGCGGGGCGCTGAATGAAACGGATGTTCGGCGCGTACCGGCGACTGTGGAACGCCTTGTCGTGCGCACGTCCCTCAGACGGGGGGACGTTCCCGCGCGGGCGATCGCCTGGGCATGAGAACAGTGATCCGGAACCGGGCCCGGAGCAGGCGCAAACCAGCATTTACGGCGGCGCTTGTCTTTTCAAGTCTTTTGGTCACCATCCAACAACGGACGTATCTCCCAGCAAGGCAGACGCGGGGTCTGAGCGGGATCGGCACCCGTCTGAACTGCCGGTCTCAACGGCCTGCCGGACCTCGGGCATCGGCATGACGGACCAGATGCGATAACGCCAGGACGACCACTACCAGAAACGGCAATGTAAGAAAGACGGCAGCAAATCCGGTGACTTCGGCGACGAAGCCGATGAGAGACGGTGCGACCAGAATCCCCGAATAGCCCATGAACGTGACCACCGAAATCGCCACGCCCTGTTTCAGCCCCGGCAGGTTGCCTGCGGCCGAAAAGCAGATCGGGACCATATTTGCGAGTCCGAGCCCGCAGATCGCAAATCCCGAGATCGCGGTGACCGGTCCAGCGGCAAGGCCTGCCAACGCCAATCCGGCGATTGCGAAAAGGCAGGAAACCCTCAGCGTCGTCACCGCCCCGAACCGGTCGCGCACCAGATCGCCGAGGAAACGCATCAGCGCCATCGTTGCAGAGAAGGCCCCGAAGGCAAGGCCCGACAGGGCCGCGCCGGCGCCGAGTTCCTGCCGGAGATAGAGCGCGCCCCAATCCAGAATCGCACCTTCCGGCGTCATGGAAAACAGGCACATGATCCCGATCAGCCAGACCAGGGCGGAGGCACCGAAAACGCTCGCCAGACCCGGAGATCCCTCTCCCGGCACCGCCTCTGTCGGCGTCAACGGATCGGCCATTACATTGCGCCAGGCGAGCGCCACAATGGCCGTTGAAGCCAGCGTGGCGGCCAGCGCATGCGCCTGGACCCCGAAACTGCCGATCACCAACCCGCCGAGGCCAGCCCCGAAGACCCCACCCAGGCTCCAAAATCCATGGCAGGAAGACATGATCGCCCGCCCCTGCCGCTTTTCGACCTCCACCGCATTGGCGTTCATCGCGACATCCATCCCGCCGATCACCCCGCCGAAGACAAACAGCGCCACCACCGCGCTGACGACGTTCGGTGCCAGGGTGATCATGCCCATGCTGCCGAGCGCGAGCAGTCCGAACAGGCGCAGCACAGCCTGGGAGCCCTGCCGCGCGATTGCGGCACCCACCAGCGGCATGGCCACCAGCGACCCGATGCCGAAACACAGGATCATCAAACCGAGACCGCTTTCATCCAAACCGAGCCGGACCGCAAACTCCGGGATCTTTGGTGCCCAGCTCCCCACCAGGAACCCGTTACTCAGAAACATCATCGACACCGCCAGCCGTGCCGGAGTGAACAGGGGAGCGCGGAGACGGGTGGCCAAGGTCGGATTTGGAAAAGTCATGACTTCTACTCTTCGAGGTGCAGGTTGACGAGCGATCGACGCGTCAATGGATTGTGTGGACCAGAGCAATTCCAGCGAAAGTGGGCACCGCTTCCTCGTCCGGAATTGCGTCAAAACAAGAGGATAGAGCTATTTCGGCGATTCTGAAAACGCCGAAATAGCTCTAAGCAGCGGCGATCGGCGGAGCAGGCAGGGCGGCTCGCATCACAGACCAGCCGCTCCAGCCTATATCAGTGTCACTTCACGACGCGCGAAGTCGCCAAGAGGCACTGCCGCCGCATCGCTTTCGACCAGCGGCTAATGCATGTCGCGTTCAATCGGGTTCGATCGGACGAAACGCGCGTGCATTCTTTCAAAGGTTTACAGCGGCCTTTGCGCGTCTCATGAGACGCGCGGCGCTGCAGGCGCAGAACGCGGCGCGAAGGGCGAGTTTCTCGTTGGTCAGCGCAGCGATCACATGGCCGCTGCGGGCTGCGATTTACACGACGCGAGCCCTTCAGGCAGCATAGACGACCAGCAGATCCTTGGCGTCAATCTGGTCGCCGGTCTTGACCAGCACATCTGACAGCGTGCCGTCCCGCTCGGCATGGATGGAAGTCTCCATCTTCATGGCTTCGATCGAAATGAGGACATCGCCCGCCTTGACCGCTTGTCCTGAGGCCACCGCAACGGTGGAGACGACGCCCGGCATCGGCGCGGCTACATGGGCGTCATTGCCGGGCTCCGCCTTCCGCCGCGCCGTCGAGCCCAAGGCCCCATGGGCCCGGTCCGGAACCTTGACCCGCCGAGGCTGGCCGTTCAGTTCAAAGAAGACGGTGACCATGCCTTTGTCGTCGGCTTCGCTCTGGGCAAGGTTCTGGATCACCAGTGTCTTGCCTTTCTCGATCTCGACAAAGAGCTCATCGCCAACTGCGAGGCCGTAGAAATAGGCGGGCGTAGGCAGTGCGCTGACCGGACCGTAGGTTTCGGCAGCAAGGGCGAAGTCGGTGAAGACCTTGGGATACATGAGGTAGGACGCAAACTCGGCGTCGCTTACCTTCCGTTCGAGCTTGCCCTCGATGGTCTTGCGCTCGGCGGCAAGATCGGCATCCGCCAGGAGCGAACCCGGACGAACGGTGAAAGGTTCTTCACCCTTGAGAATCTTTTTCTGCAGCGCCTGCGGCCAGCCCTGAGGCGGCTGTCCGAGATCGCCCCGCATCATCGAGACAACGGATTCGGGAAAGGCCATCTCCTTGTCGGGATTTTCGACATCGCTCACCGACAGGTCCTGGCTCACCATCATCAGCGCCATGTCACCGACCACTTTGGAGGACGGCGTCACCTTGACGATATCGCCGAACATGCGGTTGGCGTCGGCATAGGCCTGGGCAACTTCGTGCCAGCGGGTTTCCAGCCCCAGCGAGCGCGCCTGCTCCTTGAGATTGGTGAACTGCCCGCCGGGCATTTCGTGAAGATAGACTTCCGAGGCCGGTCCCTTGAGATCGCTTTCGAAAGCCGAATACTGGTTGCGCACGGCTTCCCAGTAGAAGGAGATCCGGCGGATCCATTCCGGATCCAGCCCGGGGTCACGCTCGTGACCGCGCAAGGCTTCCACGATGGACCCGAGGCAGGGCTGCGAGGTATTGCCTGACAGGGCGTCCATCGCCGCGTCAATCGCGTCGACCCCCTCCTCGACCGCTGCAAGAACAGTCGCGGCGGAAATGCCCGACGTGTCATGGGTGTGGAAATGGATCGGCAGATCGGTCGCCTCGCGCAGCGCCTTGAACAAAAGGCGCGCGGCGGCAGGCTTGAGCAGGCCCGCCATGTCCTTGAGCGCGATGATGTGGGCGCCTGCCTTCTCCAATTCGACCGCGAGCCGTGTGTAATAGGCCAGATCGTATTTCGGCCTCGCCGAATTGAGGATGTCGCCGGTGTAACAGATCGCCGCTTCGCAGAGCTTGTTTTCCTCCGCCACCGCATCCATCGACACGCGCATGTTCTCGACCCAGTTGAGGCAGTCGAAGACGCGAAACAAGTCGACCCCGCCGCGCGCAGCCTGGCCGACGAACTGGCGCACCACATTGTCGGGATAGTTCTTGTAACCGACCCCGTTGGCACCGCGCAGCAGCATCTGCAACAGGATGTTGGGCACATCCGCCCGGATCTTCTCGAGCCGCTCCCACGGATCTTCCGTGAGAAACCGCATCGACACGTCGAAGGTCGCGCCACCCCAGCATTCCAGTGACAGAAGATCGGGCAAGGCGCGCGCATATGTGCTGGCGATGCGAGCAATGTCATGGGTGCGCACGCGCGTGGCAAGCAGCGACTGGTGTCCGTCGCGCATGGTGGTGTCGGTGATCAGAACCCGGGTCTGGCCGCGCATCCACTTCGCAAATCCCATCGGCCCCAGATCATCGAGTTTCTGGCGGGTGCCATCCTTGAACGGCGCATCGGAATGGGGAATGCGCGGTGCAGCTGCATCTGCGGTCGGCCTTGTCCGGCCGCGGGTCTCAGGGTGGCCATTGACAGTCACATCGGCGAGATAGGTCAGCAGCTTGGTGGCTCGATCCTGGCGCTTGACCTGATGGAAAAGCTCGGGCGTGGTATCGATGAAGCGGGTGGTGTAGGTGTTGTCCTTGAAGCTCGGATGGCTGATGATGGCCTCGAGAAAGGTCAGATTTGTGGCCACGCCGCGAATGCGGAACTCGCGCAACGCGCGATCCATCCGGCGGATCGCCTCCTCGGGCGTCGGCGCCCAGGCGGTGACCTTTTCCAGCAGCGGATCATAGTAGCGGGTGATGACCGCGCCTGAATAGGCCGTGCCGCCGTCGAGCCGGATACCAAAACCGGTGGCGCCGCGATAGGCGGTGATGCGGCCGTAGTCGGGAATGAAGTTCTGCTCAGGATCTTCCGTGGTGATCCGGCACTGCAGGGCATGGCCGTTCAGACGGATATCAGCCTGGGCCGGAACGCCCGATGCCTGCGTGCCGATCGCATGGCCTTCCAGAATATGGATCTGGGCTTTGACAATATCGATGCCGGTCACCTGCTCGGTGACAGTATGCTCGACCTGGATGCGTGGATTGACCTCGATGAAATAGAACCCGCCATTGTCCATATCCATGAGGTATTCCACTGTGCCGGCACCAACATAGGCCGCGGCATTGGCGATCTTGAGCGAATAGGTCGCCAGTTCCTGACGCTGGGCCTCGCTCAGATAGGGCGCAGGCGCCCGCTCGACGACTTTCTGGTTGCGCCGTTGCACCGAGCAGTCACGCTCGAACAGGTGAACCGCATTGCCGTGGGTATCGCCCAGAATCTGGCTTTCGACATGACGGGCGCGCTCAACCAGCTTTTCGAGATAGACCTCGTCTTTGCCGAATGCCGCCATCGCTTCGCGTTTGGCTTCCGTGACTTCGCGCGCCAGATCCTTGGGGCTTCGGATCGCCCGCATGCCTCTGCCGCCTCCACCCCAGGATGCCTTCAGCATCACCGGATAGCCGATCGTCTCAGCCATCCGCGCCACCTCCTCCATATCGTCGGGAAGAGGACCGGTCGCGGGCACCACCGGCACGCCGATCTCAATAGCGAGGTTGCGTGCGGCGACCTTGTTGCCGAGCCGACGCATGGTGTCGGCGCGCGGGCCGATGAAGGTGATGCCAGCGGTATTGCAGGCGTCGACGAATTCCGGGCTCTCCGACAACAGTCCGTAGCCCGGATGGATGGCGTCAGCGCCCGACAGCCTAGCAACCCGGATCACCTCGTCGATGGACAGGTAGCTCTCGATGGGTCCGAGGTCGCGGGGAAGATGCGGCCCACGGCCGACCTGGTAGCTTTCGTCTGCCTTGAACCGGTGCAGTGCGAGTTTGTCTTCCTCGGCCCAGATGGCGACGGTCTTGATGCCAAGTTCATTGGCTGCGCGAAAGACCCGAATGGCGATTTCGGACCGGTTGGCGACGAGTATCTTGGAAATCTTCACTGGCTGCTCCCTGGCTCGGGGGGATGGCGCGGACCAGGACAAGGCTCCGCGAACAATCCATAGCGCCACTTTTGTTGCAGTGCAAATAAATGCGGCAGGTCTCGAGCCGCGGTATCAAACGATTGAAATCGGCATTTGGTCCAGAAGCTCCGCCCACCGGTGCAAAGCGGTGAGGCTCATGCATGTCGCGTTCAATCGGGTACGATTGAACGGAACGCACATGCAGTCACAAAAGAGCGGTACAGCTGCATTCGCGCGCCCCGATGCACGCGCGGCGCTGTAGGCGCAGACCGAGGTCGGAAGTCGCTCAGATCACGAAATGAGGCCCAACCGGAAAGCAATGGCCACCGCATGGTGGCGGTTTCGCGCCTTGAGCTTGTCCTGAATGCCGTTCATGTACCAGTCGACCGTATGGGCCGAGAGGCTGAGCGTCGATCCCATCTCGATGGAGGTCATGCCTTTGGCAAGATAGGTGAGCGCTTCCATCTCCCGCCGGGTCATCTGCATGTCCACCGGCGCCGACATCTCGTCGCTGGCCTCTGGATCTGTCCGCGCCAGAACCGACCAGAAGGCCTTCTTGGCCACAGCATCCATCAACGCCATCTGGCCCGCCGTCAACTCGACGACCCGCCCGCCCAAGGTCAGCGATCCCACCAGGCCGCGCCGACCATGGACCGGAAAAACATACCCGTCATCGAGCCCGAACCGCCGCGCGTCCACCAGCATTCGGTCAATGCGGCGACGATGCGCATCCTCCCCGTAGCGGTCGAAGGCCTCGTTCCATCGGAAGCCCCGCTGGGCATGGCCGAGATAGCGCACTGTAGGGTCAACAGCTGCATACTTCTTCTGAACATAAACTTCAGGCCAGCCCTGCGGCCAGCATCCGGTCAGAACTATTTTTTCAGGTGAATCATTGATGCGCAACTGGCGTGTGAGCGTGAAATAATCAAACCCCGCTTCCGCAACGAGAGCCTCGATCGCTTCAATGACATCCTCGAGATCGCAATCGTCAAACTGGGCGTCGAGAAAACGGAACAGGGCGTCGGCGGTCATTCAACTCTCCCTTGCACTTGGTTTCCCTGCCAGGAAAGCCGGAAGTCGGTCAAACTGAACCGGCCGCACCAAGTCGGCCTTTCGGATAGAATGGCAGTTTCAAGGAAACAACCTTTCATTGCTGCGTCCATCCGTCAACCCGTATTTGAAGCAACGACGCCTGACAAGACCTGACAGCGCCAGGCTGTCGAAAAGCCGGTGCAGTTTGACATCGTGAGTGGCAATGCGCCCTGGCGGAAGGACCGCAAGCCTCAGATGCAGGCCTCAAACAGCGCCTTCGTGTTGTCGACCGTCATCTTGACGGGATTTCCACCCGCGCTCGGATCCTCAAGCGCCATGGCGGTCATCTCGTCGATCCGGTCGACGCCAACGCCGAGCGCCGACAGCTTGTCCGGCACACCGAGATCGGCCCGGAACTTCACGACAAAATCGTAAAATCCGTCAAAGCCGCCGGCGATGCCGAGATAGTCCGCTGCCCGTCTGATCCGCTCCTCGATAGCTGGCCGGTTGAGGCGCAGCACCGGCGGCATCACAACCGCATTGGTCATGCCGTGGTGGGTGTTGTAGATCGCCCCGACCGGGTGGGACAGGGCGTGAATGGCACCCAGTCCCTTCTGGAAGGCGACCGCCCCCATCGCCGCAGCGCTCATCATTTCGGCCCGGGCGTCGATGTCTGAAGGCTCCGCCACGACCTTCGGCAGGTTCTCCTTGACCAGCCGCATGCCCTCAAGCGCGATACCCTGGCTCATGGGATGATAAAACGGCGAGGAATAAGCTTCCAGGCAATGGGCAAACGCATCCATACCGGTGCCCACCGTGATGATCTTCGGCATTCCGACGGTAAGTTCCGGGTCACAGATCGTGATCGCAGGCAGGAACTTCGGATGGAAGATGATCTTTTTGACGTGGGTTCGGGAATTGGTAATCACGCTGGCACGCCCCACCTCCGAACCGGTTCCGGCCGTCGTCGGCACGGCGATGATGGGAGCGATGCCATCCGTGGAAGCCCTGGTCCACCAGTCATCGACGTCTTCGAAATCCCAGACCGGTCGCGTCTGGCCGACCATGAACGCAACGGCCTTCCCGAGATCGAGGCCCGATCCGCCGCCAAAAGCGATGACGCCGTCATGGCCGCCGTTGCTGAAGGCGGCGACGCCTGCGTCCAGGTTTTTCTCATTGGGATTGGGATCGACCTCGCTGAACATGGCGCGCCCCAAGCCAGCCTGCTCGAGACCGTCGAGCGCCTTCTGAGTGATGGCCATCGCGGCCAGTCCGCGGTCGGTGACCAGCAGCGGCCGTTTCATGCCGACGGACTTGCAGTGCTCGGCCAGTTCAGAGATCCGGCCGGCGCCGAACTTGATTGCGGTGGGATAGGACCAATTGGCGCGCGGGCTCATGCTTGCTTCTTTCTCAGATGGTAGGACTTGGGTCTTGTCAGGTTGTGGTACCCGATCTCCGACAGCGAGCCGCCGCGACCGGTCGCCTTGCAGCCGGTCCAGCACAGGGCCGGGTCGAGGTAGTCGGCACGGTTCATCATCACCGTACCGGTTTCGATTTCCGCACCCAGCCGCATGGCGCGCTCCGCATCGTTGGTCCACAGCGAGGCGGTCAGGCCGTAGGCGCAGTCGTTCATCAGCGCCAGCGCCTCTTCGTCGGAATCCACCGCCATGATGCCGACGACCGGGCCAAAGCTTTCCTCGCGCATGACGCGCATCTTGTGGGTGACGTCGACGAGCACCTGCGGCATCAGATAGGCCGCGCCGTCGTCCTCGGGGAACTTGGCGGGGTCGACGAGCGCACGCGCGCCGTCGGCAAGCGCCTCTTTGGTCTGGGCCCGGACTTCGGCGGCAAAACGGACATTGGCCATAGGCCCGAGCGTTGTGGCCGGATCGAGCGGATTGCCGAGCTTGAGCGCTTCCGCCCAGACGGCGGCCTTCTCGACGAAAGCGGAAAACAGCGGACGGGCCACATAGATGCGCTCGATTCCGCAACAGCACTGCCCGGCATTGTAGAGCGCGCCGTCCATCAGCACGTCGACGGCCCAATCGAGGTCGGCGTCCTCCATGACGTAGCCGGGATCCTTGCCGCCGAGCTCAAGCCCGAGGCCGGTGAAGGTGCCTGCCGCCGCGCGCTCGATCGCCTGTCCGCCCCCGACCGAGCCGGTGAAATTGATGAAATCGAAGCTGCCCGCGGCTACGAGGTGCTCAGCGCCACGGTGGTCCAGAAACACGTTGATGAACACATCTTCGGGCATTCCCGCCTCGGTGAATGCACGGACGATGCGTTCGCCGACCAGCAATGTCTGGGTGGCGTGCTTGATGACAACCGCATTGCCTGCGATCAGCGCAGGAACCACGGTGTTGACGGCCGTCAGATACGGATAGTTCCAGGGGGCCACCACAAAGATCACGCCATGGGGCTCGTGCGCGATCAGGCGGCGAAACTGCTCGGAGTCCTCGATCTCGATGGGTGCCAGCGCCCGGGCGGCAATGTCGGCCATATAGAGCGTCCGCTCGTTGACGCCGCCGAATTCGCCACCGTAGCGGATCGGGCGTCCCATCATGTGGGCGAGTTCAGGGACGACCTCGTCCTTCATGCCGTTGAGCCGATCGATGCCGGCCTGGACAAGCGCGATCCGCTCGCTCAGCGGCCGCCGCGCCCAGGACTTCTGCGCCTTTCGCGCGCGCGCCACAGCTTCCGCCGCAGCCTCGACAGCCATGACAGGCCTTTCGGCGAAGACCGACCCATCAATCGGCGATATGCATTTCAGTGTCGTTGTCATCTGGAACTCCGTCCGGTCAGCATTCGAGTGTCTTGATGTGCCCCGTGGCCACGCATTTGAGAATCGCGCGATCGCGCATCACGATCATCATGTCTTTTTCCCGCGCCGTGGCGATCAGCATCCTGTCAATCGGATCATTGTGTACCGGCTGTGGCAGGCGTGTGTGCTTGTGTGTTTTTTTGTGTGTGTGTCAAATTGTGTTGACCGGAGGTGCCTGCCATCTGTTCGGTCCGCGCGACGCCCCCGTCAGGCGCGTTCGAAGCCGCGGGCGATTTCCCAGTCGGTCACCACCTTGTCGAACTCCTCCTGTTCCCATTCCGCACACCGCACATAATGGTCGACCACTCCATCTCCCATGGCGTCCCTGAGCATACGGGACGCACGAAGTGTTTCGGTGGCCGCCCGGAGCGTCGAGGGAATCTGTTTGGCTGCATTGGCCTGATAGATGTCGCCCGTGGTGGGCGGCGCCAGTTCGAGCCTGTCCTGAATTCCCTTGATACCGGCGGCCAGGAGCGCCGCCTGGGCCAGATAGGGATTGATGTCCGATCCCCCGATGCGGCATTCCACGCGCACTCCTTTGGAAGCTTCGCCACAAAGCCGGAATCCGGCAGTGCGGTTGTCCACCGACCAGACCGCGCGGGTCGGCGCGAAACTGCCCTTCATGAAGCGCTTGTAGCTGTTCACATAGGGTGCCATGAACCAGGTATAGTCGGAGGCATAGGCGATCAGACCGGCTGTGAAATGGCGCATCAACTCCGACATGCCATGCTTGGCGTCGGCATCGACGAACGCGGGCGTCTTTCCCTGCCACAGCGACATGTGAACATGGGCGGACGAGCCGACCTTCTTGTGGCTCCACTTTGGCAGGAACGTCGCCGAGCGGCCATGCGCCCAGGCGATTTCCTTGACTGCGTGCTTGGCGATGGTGTGATGGTCGGCACACATCAGCGCTTCGGCATACCGGATGTTGAGCTCTTCCTGGCCGGTCTCAGCCTCGCCCTTGGAATTCTCCACCGGAATGCCTGCGGCGTAGAGATGGTTGCGGATCGGCCGCATGATCGATTCCTCCTTGGTCGTCTGGAGGATATGGTAGTCTTCGTTGTAGGCGCTCACCGGTGTCAGCTCGCGGTAGCCTGACTGCGCCAGCTCCCGGTAGCTCTGCTCAAACAGGAAAAACTCGAGTTCCGTCGCCATCATCGCCTCGTAGCCGAGCGCCTTCAAGCGCTCGCGCTGGACTTTGAGGATCTGGCGCGGTGACTGCGGCACAGGCTCATGGGTATGATGGTCGAGAAGGTCGCAGAGCACCATCGCCGTGCCTTCGAGCCAGGGTGTTCGCCGGATCGTGGTCAGATCCGGCTTCATCACATAATCGCCGTAGCCCGCCTGCCAGCTCGTCGTCGCGTAGCCATCAGGCGTGGCCATTTCGAGATCCGTGGCGAGCATGTAGTTGCAGCAGTGGGTTTCCTCATGGCTCGACTCGATGAAATTCTGCACATGGAAGCGCTTGCCCATGAGGCGACCCTGCATGTCGACGGTGCAGACAAGCACGGTGTCGATCTCGCCTGCTTCAGCGGCGGTCTTGATGTCTTGGAACGTGAGAAGTCCGGCCATGGCGGTTGCTTGCCTGTCTTGAGAAAACTGTTTCATGCACACATCTGCCCCCCGGCGGAACCGGGAGGCAGCACTTCCAGGTGGCTATCGCTCAGGTCTGGCTGTAGGGGAAGCCGGCACTGTTGATGATGCCGTTGTATTCCTTGAAAATGCCGATGACCTTGGCCTTGACCTCGCTTTCGGCGGCGATCTCGTCCCAGAACTTGACGGCAGCGTCTTCGACCTGCTTCCATTCCTCAGCCGGAATGGAGCGCAGCTGCAACTTGTCACCGGTCGCCCGCAGCTTGGCTTCGCCGCCCCAGTACCACTGGTTCCGGAACGTGTGGCTGGCTTCCATGCAGGCGATATAGATCTGCTTGAGATGCTCTGGCATTGCCGCCCACTTGGCTTCGTTGACGAACCAGGAGCCGATCCAGGCACCCGAGATGTTGTTGGTGAGGAAGTAGTCCGTCACGTTGGCCCAGCCAACAGTGTAATCTTCAGTGATGCCCGACCAGGCCATGCCGTCGAGTTCGCCGGTCTGAACCGCCACTTCGGCGTCTTCATAGGGGATTGAAACGGGCACGACGCCAAACTGGTTGAGGAAACGGCCAGCGGTGGGGAAGGTGTAAAGCTTGAGGCCGGAGAGGTCGGCGAGGCTCTTGATTTCCTTCTTGGTGTTGAAATTGCACGGATCCTGACCCGCAGCCGAAAGCCAGACAACGCCGCCGACCTTGGCATAGGCCTCGCGCCAGATCTCGGCGAGCCCGTACTGGATGAAAAGCGTGGGCACGTCGAGTGCATGGCGGGTGGCAAAGGGGAAGTACCCGCCGAAAACCCCCACCTCCACAGGTGCCGCCATGGAATCGTCATCCGAGTGGACGGCGTCGATCGTACCGGCCTGCATGGCGCGGAACAGTTCCCCCGTCGGCACGATCTGGTCGGCGAAGAACAGCTCGATCACCATCTCGCCGTTGGCGGCCTTGTTGAACATGTCGACGAAGGGTTGGGTGACGAACTGGCCAAGGGTCGCCCCCGCATAGGTCTGCATGCGCCAGCGGATGGGCTCCTGGGCGATTGCCGGTGGGGCTACGAGAGCCGTTCCAGCCGCAGCGCCGGCGACGCCGGCCTTGGTGAGGAATTGACGTCTGTTGAACATGCTAGTCTCCTTCCTGTGAGTTGGCTTTGGTAAACGCGGAGGCGATCAACCCTGAAGCTTGCCCTGGAACTGCGATGGGAGCCACAATGCCAGTTGCGGGTATATCATGACGACCATCAGGGTCAGCAACATGATCGCGACGAAGGGAATGACCGACAGGTAGATGTCCTTGAGCCGGAAATCCGGCGGCGCCATCGCGCGCATCAGGAACAGGTTGTAGCCGAACGGCGGGGTCAGATAGGCGATCTGGCATGTCATCGTATAGAGAACGCCATACCAGACCAGATCAAACCCCAGCGCCTTGACCAGCGGAATGTAGAGCGGCGCGACGATCACAAGCATGGCCGTGTCGTCAAGAAACGTGCCCATGATCAGGAATGACAACTGCATCAGGATCAGCACCTCCCAGGGGCCGAGGCCGAGGCTGTCAAGGAAGAAGCCTTCGATGGACTTGACCGCGCCCAGGCCGTCAAATACCGCGCCGAAGCACAGTGCGGCCAGGATGATCCACATGAACATGCAGGAGATGCCGAGCGTCTTGCGCACGGTATTTTCCAAGACCTCGCGGGTGAGCCGACCCTTGATCACGGCGGCGCCGAGTGCTGCGAGCGCACCGACGGCGGAGCTTTCGACGAGACTGGTGACGCCCATCAGGAACAGTCCGTTCATCAGAAAAAAGATCATGAATGGCAGGATGCCGGCTTTCAAGAGGCGTATCCGCTCTTCCCACGTGATCGCCTCACGCTCCTGTGCTGAAAGCGGTGGACCCAGATGCGGCTGGATGCGACAGCGCACGGCGATATAGAGGATGAACAGTCCCGCCATCAGCAGCCCGGGAAAAACGCCGGCGAGCCAAAGCTGGCTGACCGGCTGGCGCGCGATCATGCCGTAAAGCACGAGAACCACCGAAGGCGGAATGAGGATCCCGAGGCTGGAGCCGCCCTGGATGACCCCGGTGATCATCCTCTTGTCGTAGCCGCGGCGCAGCAGTTCTGGCAGCGCGATGGTCGAGCCGATCGCCATGCCCGCAACCGACAGGCCGTTCATGGCCGAAATGACGACCATCAGGCCGATGGTGCCGATGGCGAGCCCGCCAGGCACCGGGCCGAACCAGACATGAAACATCTTGTACAGATCGTCGGCGATCCGGCTCTCCGAGAGCATGTAACCCATGAAGATAAACATCGGCAGGGTCAGCAGCGGATACCATTTCATCAGCTTGATCGACTGAGCGAACGCGATCTCCACGCCCCCCGTGCCCCACAGCGGCAGCGCCGCCAGGACCGCCACCGCCCCGATGACACCGAAAACACGCTGCCCCGTCAACAACAACGCCATCAGCGAGGCAAACATGAAGAGGGCGATCAGTTCGTAGCTCACAGTCCCGGCTCCTGCGGATGGGTGATGGTGACGCCTCGCAGGAAAAGAATGTCGCGGAACAGTTCGGCAAACGCCTGCAACAGCATCAGCAAGATGCCAAATGTGGTGACCATCTTGATCGGCCACATGTAGGGGCGCCAGACCGAATGGGCCCGCTCGCCGAATTCCAGAGAATAGATTGTGCTGGAAAGCCCGCCATAAAGCAGGACGCCGAGGTAGAAGATCAGGAACAGGACGGTGAGCGTGTCGACCGCTGCCTTCCGATGTGGCGACCAGTCGGCATAGAGCAGGTCCATGCGCACATGGCCGCCCATCTGCATCGAATAGGGACCACCGAGAATGTAATAGCCCACCATGACAAACTGGGCGAGTTCCAGCGTCCAGAGCGCTGGCGCTCCGGCATATTTGGAGATCGTGGACCAGAGCAGGATGCCCATCAGGACGAAAATGAGATACATCGCGAACCGGCCGACGCGCCGGTTGAAATGGTCGACTGCGCCGATGTAAGCCGCAAGCAGGGTCATTGTGCCTCTCCGCTTTTCGGCAAACTCGCTGCGGCGCGGACCTGATCCCCACTACCCATAGTGGCGGCCCTCCCCGGCTGCGAGACTGAGCGAAGACAAGGCGGCCCTTATGAGTTCCGCCACCCGTCCCGCCCAGAGCGTTTGACCGACATGGTCCCGGATCTGGTCATGCCGGATTTCCAGCATGACATTGAGCAGGCCGCGCGGCAGGGCATGGCGCTTAAGCGTGTGGGTCACCCCGTCCGCAGGCCCATAAGGATAATTTCGCCGCACTCCTTCAAGCCCGTGCGCGGTTGCCGCCTCGAGCAGTGCATCGGCAAGCCGGGTGTCGGCGTCATGCAGGATGCCCAGTTCACCGTCTCGATGGGCCCCGAAATAGACCGGCGTGAAGGAATGCACCGTCACCAGGACCGGCGTCCGCCCAGCAGCGATCCGCGCTTCGACAAGTCCCGACAGCGTCTGATGAAACGGATGGTACAACGCAACCGTGCGCGAGGTGCGTGCTTCGTCAGAGAGATCGCGGTTGCCGGGAATATCGTAGATCTCGCTGCGCGCTGGCATCGCGTCGAGAGCTTCGGGCGGGCGGTTGCAATCGTAGGCAAGCCTCGAAAAAGTCTGCGTGACAAGGGTGGCGTCCAGCGCCGACGACACCAGTTCGGCCACACTGAGGGCACCGATGTCCCAGGCTATGTGGCTTTCCAGCGCCGCATCGTCGAGACCCAGGTCTCCGAGCGACGCCGGAATTCGCCGCGATGCGTGCTCGCAGACCAGGATCACATCCCCTGCGCCGTCGCTGCGGTCCACCGCCACCGGCGATCCCTCCGACGGGTCGATCAATGTCCCCTGAGCCATCAAGCCCGTTGTCCCCGTATGCCGTTCCGCTCTTTTCGTTGATCAGGTTCAGGATTTTGATTGCTGCCCCATGACCACGACGTTTGTAACATTGATTAGGATTGATCTGTCAATGTCAATACTGTAATTTCTATTACATCATTTAAGCGAAGGGACGGTGCGTGTCATGGCCATTCGGGAGCAGATGCATTCAGCACTCGGAACACTACCGGGGGCGGAAAAAAAGGTCGCCCATGCCTTCCTGGCCAACTATCCCAGCAGCGGCCTCTCCACCATCGCCGAACTGGCCGCGCTTGCGGGCACCAGCGCGCCAACCGTGTTGCGCCTTGTCGCACGGCTCGGCTTTGACTCTTATCCCGACTTCCAGCGCGCCCTGCGCGCCGATGTGCAGGCGCAACTGATGTCGCCGCTGGAGCGAGGTCGGCGCATCGCCTCAAGCCGTGGCGACAATCCGGCCCTGAACGCGAGCTTCGCCCGTGTTGTCGCCAATCTGGAGGCGACGCTCGCCGCAGTTCCCGAAAGCGAATTCGCCGCCGCCTGCGAGCTGTTGTCCGATTCCCGGTCAGCCTGCTTCTTTCTCGGCGGTCGTTTCACCGATACCATCGCAGGCTACATGGCCGCACATCTGCGCATCATCCGTCCTCATGTGCATCACTTCGCCGGCCAGACGTCGACTTGGCAAGACCAGTTGCTCGACATCCGGCCCGGCGACGTGGCGGTTATGTTCGACATCCGCCGATACCAGGCTGATCTGGTGCGAATCGGGGAACTGCTGGTCGAACGCAAGGCGCGCATTATCCTGATCACCGATCCCTGGCTGTCGCCCATTGCCCGTTCCGCGCGCGTGGTTTTGCCTTGCATTGTCGACGCCGGCCGAACCTGGGATTCGAGCGTCACGCTGCTGGCCGTGGCCGAGGCGCTGATCGACCGGGTGTCGAGCGACCAATGGGACAATGCCCGTGCGCGGATGCAGGCGCTTGAGGAGATTCACTGGAATCTGCCGCGGCGATGATTTTTCCTTTGCCCCGTCGGAACCTTTTCCGAAGCCTGACATTGTAGGAGTGTCGGACCGCGTCATGAGCCTCCCCTGCCCCCCAAGCGGTCCGACCTCAGAGTGCAATCATGACCATGATGGCGCACTACAAGCCGGTGTTCTTCCCCCGAACACCGGCTTTTCTGTGTGCCCAACAGGCGCTTTCAGCACGCACTCCTGGTCACATGTCGAAATCTGGAAACCCACGGGCGACCTCGGGATTCGAGTGGAATTTTCAAGTTCGACAACCCGATCCGGACGCGCTGAGCTTTGGACCAGCGCAAACCCGCTCAATGCAGGCGCGAAGGGTCGGTTCTAACAAAACCGATCAAATACGATTGACACTATTCCGGCACTTTCAGCCGGGCATGAAAGTGCCATGTTGCGTGGCCGAGAACCGGCAGGACGATGAACAGGCCAAGGAAGCCTGGCACCATCGACAGCAGTGTAAGACCGCCCGCTACCGCACCAAAAGCGAGTGTGGCGACTGGAGCACGCGTCACTGCCGAGACGCTCGCGATCATGGCGCTCACCACATCCACGTCCCGCTCCATCAGCAGCGGCAGCGAAAGAAACGTCGTCGCAAACAGGATCGCGGCAAGCACGGCCCCCACAAGGCTTCCGACCACAAGAAACGTCAACCCCTCGGTCGTCGATGTCACCATGTGAAGGAAGGCCGAGGAGGACACGAAGGACTTGTGGCCAAGGAACAGCGCAAACAAGAGCCGCGCCTGATAGACCCAGATCCAGAAAATGAAGAGCACCACGAAGGCCATCCAGCCAAGCTGTCGCTCTTTCTGAAGATAGACCTGGGACAGGACACCGGCCCAGGTCACCTGTTCCCCGACCGCGATCCTGCGGCTGATCTCGTAAAGACCCACAGCCACAAAAGGCCCGACAAGCGGAAAGCCGATTGCCATGGGAATGATCATCCAGCCGGCCCCTGCCCGAGACAACAGCCACAGGATCGCCAGTCCTGCAAGCGCGTACACCCCCCCGAAGAACAGACCGAACACGGGTTGGGCGCGAAAATCAGCAAAGCCAGCCGCAAGGCTTGCGGTCACATCATTCAGGCGCGCGGCGCGATACACCGGCGGACGGACCGGAGCGGCCGCGCTTGCAGCATGGACTGGATCGGTCATGGCGGTTTCTCCCCCAGGCCGCACATCATGCGCCGCAATGCTCAATCCGGCAATGGCGCAGCGCCTGCGGGGGAAAACGGTTTGAGGGGTGGTGCGCAGCATGACCGAGCCGGTTTTCGACAGGACACCGATCCCCGCAAGGCCTGATGAAGCGCGTCCTGTCTCAGCCGCGCGCCTGGAGCGGGTTTAGCCGCAAAACCGAGAGATTGAGCGTGCCGGCGGCCACCACCCAGAGCGCATAGGGCAGGAAGGCGAGCGTGGCTGTGGTTGATACAGGCCAGGCGAGCGCCATGAAGGTCAGGATGCTCGGAAGCAACGCGCAGATGTCAACGAAAGCCAGGTCCATCCGTCGCAAATAAAAGAAAAGCCATGACCACGCAGCGTTGAAGACGAGTTGCAAGCCCCAGACCGCCATGGCGGGTCCAAAACCTTCAAGCGTGTAGACCAACCATCCGGCATAGCCGATCAGCACGTAAAGCACGGACCAGACCAATGGGAACGCCCATGACGGCGGCGTCCAGAAAGGTTTTCGGAGGTTTCTGTACCAGTCGCCGGGTTTGAAGATCGCGCCCGAGGATGCGGCTGCAAGAACCAGGATTGCGATCGTCAATGCGGCCATGGGAAAATTTCCTGTCCTGTGCAGCCCGCGCAGAGAGCGCGCGCGCCAAACTTTTGGTCAATAGGGTCTCTACGCAGCATATTTCTGTGTTGAGAAGCCGTTTTCAATGTCCTACGCAAAAAATGGACCAATTGCGCCAGGATAGTCAGTGTTTTTCATCTCCCTCCAGATGAAGGAGACGGGAAGCGACAGCGAATCGGATAGCGTTGCAAAAGCGCCGTTCAACCCGCATTCACATGGCACCCATGAGACTTCTTCACATCGCCGACCTGCATCTGGGACGTCTTCTGCATGGCCGCGACCTTGCAGAGGACCATGGTCATTGCCTTCAACAGATGACTGCCGCAATTTGTTCCCGCCGTCCCGACGTGCTGGTGATCGCGGGTGATATTTTCGACCGCGCAGTTCCGCCCGCAAGTGCTGTCCGCCTGTTCAATGACTTCATCCGCCCCATTGCGACCCAGACTTCGACCGCCATCGTGATGATTGCCGGAAACCACGATTCGGGTGACCGGATCGCGTCTCTGGCAGCACTCGCCGATCGCAGCCGTGTGCTCGTCCGTGGTGCCATCGAGAATGACTCCGCACCGCTTGTTCTGAGTGACGCCCATGGACCGGTCGCCTTTTCCGCCCTGCCTTTCGGAACCGAGTATGCCGCCCGTCAGGTCTTCTCGGACCTTTCGATCAGCACGCCGGCCGATGTGCTGTCCGCGCAGATCGCCGCAGCCCGGCGGGCTGTCCCTGAAGGCGCGCGCTGGGTGGTGACCGCCCATGCCTTCGTCACAGGCGCCCAACCCAGTGAAAGTGAACGGAAGCTGGTTGTCGGCGGCATCGAGACCGTGCCGGTCACGATCTTCGACGGGGCCCACTATGTGGCGCTCGGGCATCTGCACCGCCCGCAAACCATTGGCGCCGGGCATGTCCGGTATGCCGGATCGCCGCTGTCGTTTGGTTTTGACGAGGCGGGAGCCGAGAAATCCATGTCATTGGTGGACCTTTCGGCGGACGGAACCGTCAAGGTGGAGGCGCTGCCATTGCTTCCACTCCACCATCTTCGGACGCTGACCGGCAAGCTCGCCGATCTCATCGCCGCCCCGGCCAAACCGGAATCGGCAGCCGACTATCTCAACATCATCCTGACTGACAGCGAACGCCAGATTGACGCCATGAACCGGATCCGCGATATCCACCCCAACGCGTTGATGATGACATATCAAAAGGATCTCGTGAGGCTCGAAACCAAGTCCATCCAGTCTGCCCGCAGCGCTCTGTCCCGGCCAGAGGAGATGATCGACCAGTTTCTTGAGAGTGTGCGCGACAGCCCGATGGATGCCGAAGAGCGGACGATTGCCGCTGTTGCGCTGGAGCGCCTGCGCCAGAAGGACGCAGCACTGTGAGGCCCGTCCGCCTTGCCATGCAAGCCTTCGGTCCTTACGCGGGCCGGGTCGAGGTGGATTTCCGCGCCGCCATCGACAGTGGGCTTTTCGGGATTTACGGGCCGACGGGTTCGGGCAAATCCTCGGTCTTCAGCGCCATGACCTTCGCGCTCTTCGGCGAGGCGGCGCGCTCGGAACAGTCGCCGCGAAGTCTCCGGTCTGACCATGCCGATCCGGCGCTCGTGACCGAGGTCGAGTTCGTCTTCGCGCTTGGCGAGCGGCACTATCTCATAAGACGCCAGCCCGAACAGGACCGGCCCGCACTCAAGGGCGGTGGGGAAGTGACCCAGAAGCACATCGCCTGGGTCTTTGAGGTGACCGGGCTTTCGCCCGACGCCATCGCATCTGGTGCCACCGGCACGGTTCTGGCCGAACGCAAGATCAGCCTGGTGGAAGAACAGATCAGCCGTATCCTTGGCTACGGTGCGCCGCAGTTCCGCCAGATCGTGCTCCTGCCCCAGGGACGGTTTGAAACCTTTCTCACCGCAAGGACCGAGGAGCGGAAGGCGATCCTGCGCGAGCTGTTCGACGTTTCGGTCTACCGCAGTCTGTCGGAGAAGCTGAAGGCGGAGTCTGTCGCTGCGGATGCCGAGATCCGTCTGATGCGGGCGACCTCGCGCGGGCGCCTGACCGACACCGGCTTTGAAACCGATACGGCACTTGCCGATGGTCTTGAGGCGGCTGTCACCAACCTTGAGGCCAGTGAGACGGCCTTCAAGCACGCCTCAGCGGGGGCGCTTCAAGCCGACGCAGCGGTCAAGGCGGCGGAAATGGCTGCGGCAGCTTTTGCTGCCCGTGACGCCTGCCTGGAAACTCTCCTGGCGCTCGACCGTCGTGCCGAGGAGATCGAGGCTCTTGTGCAGCGTCTGGTGCCGGCGCGGGCCGCCGCAAGTCTCGCCGATCTCGACGCCGCCCACGCGGCCGCCACCGTTCAGGCCAAAGAGGCGGACCGACTGTTGGCCGATGCAGCCGTCGAGCTCGCCGGTGCGGTCGCAGCCCGGGAAAAAGCAGCGACACGCCGAGCGGTCCAGCTGGCCGATGCTGACCGCCGCGCTGCCCTCGACCGTGCGCTGGACGCACTTTGCCGACACAAGGAAACGTTCGAAAAGTCTGGCTCGCTCGCTGTAGCCCGGGCGGCGGCGGCGGAGCGATTGGCCAAGGCCCAGGCGGCGGCTGCGGCGGCGCGCATGTCGCGCGAAGCTGCGACCAACGCGATGCAGGCTTTGCGAAAGGAAGAGGACCTCTGCCGGGCGACAGATGCCGACCGGCGCGGCCTGCTGCTGCGGCGGGCCACCCTGAGCGCCGCGGTGACCGCCTTTGACCGCCATCGCTTCGCCACCCACTCAGCAGACCGCGCGCGCCAGGTGCTTGCCCGTGCCCAGGCTGATCTGGCGGCCGCCAGCACCGCTCTTGAAGCCGCCCGCGTGACCCTGACGGCGGTGGAAGCCGCACGCGCATCAACCCACGCGCAGGAACTTGCCGCAGACCTTGACGACGGCACACCCTGTCCCGTCTGCGGATCCCTGCACCATCCTGCCCCTCCGGCCGGCGCGTCTGCTGCGGTGACCGGCGAACCGGACCTGGCAACGGCGCGACAAACCCTGGGCGCGGCGCTCGACCTCGAGACTGCCGCCCGGTCGTCGCTCGCTTCCGCCAGCGCCATCCTCGGCGAGCGTGAGGACCTGGTTGTCGCAAACGCCTTGCCAGCTGATCTGGCGGACGCCGAACCAGACCGCCTCAAGGCCGAACTTGACGCGGTCGCTGCGGCGCTCGCCCGCCTCGGTGAGCAGGCCGACCCTGACGCCCTGGAAGCCCGGCTGACCAGTGCCATCGCTCAACTTGCCGCCAGCGACACAGCATTCGAGCACGCCAGATCGGCGCTTGACGCTGCAAACCTTGTCGCCGGGCGGGCTGACGCGGCCCACGAAGCCGCACTTGACAGCATTCCCGACACCCTTCGCAACCCGTCGCAGCTGCATGCTGAAACCGTGGCCGCGACATCCGCGGTTTCCACGGCGCGGGCTGCCCTTGCCGATGCCGAGGCGGCCGACCGAGCGGCGTCCGAGGCGCTTGTCCGCGCCGAGATGACCTGTCAGGAAGCCGGTCGCCGTCGCACAGTGCTTGCCGCGCACATGTCCGAGCGGCAAGCGGACTTCGCGCTCCGGCTCACGCGCGCGGGCCTTGATCCCGCGCGGTATGAAGCCGCCCAGCCCGACATCGCCCTGATCGACGCATTTGCCGCAACGATCGAAACGCACAGAACCGACCGGGCGACAGCGCGCCAGCAAGTCACCACTGCGGAAGCAGCGGTCACGGGACTTGAGAGACCCGATGTCGACATCGCGATGGCCAAGAGGACTGCGGCAAATCAGGTCCGCGACGAAGCCCTGCGCGCTGCCGAGAGCTTGCGCGTGCGTCGCGATTTCCTTGAGGCGCTCCTCAAGGGTCTTGCCCAGGACCGTGCCCGAATCGATGCGCGAGAGCGCGATGTGGCACCGCTCAGGCGGCTGGCGGAGGTTTTTTCAGGTCAAAATCCCGCAAAGACGCAACTTGAGACCTATGCCATCGCCGCCATGTTCGACGCGGTGCTGGAGGCCTCCAATCTCAGGCTGAGCCGCATGTCGGGAGGCCGCTATGCGTTGGCGCGCGAGCGGGAAGCCAAGGGGGCCGGGCAGCGCGGTCTGGGCATCGAAGTCGACGACAGCCACACCGGGCGGGCCAGACCCACCTCGACATTGTCGGGTGGGGAGACATTCCTTGCCGCATTGGCGCTCGCGCTTGGACTCTCCGACATCGTGCAGGAAGCCGGGCGGGGCATCCGGCTCGACACCATCTTCATCGACGAGGGTTTCGGCAGCCTTGATGGCGACACGCTCGATACCGTGCTGCAGGCGCTACAGGATCTTGTCGGCAGCAACCGCAGCATCGGTCTCATTTCCCATGTGGACATGGTGCAACAGGCTATTCCGAATGGTTTTCGGATCGTCAGCGGGCCCAAGGGCAGCCGCATCGAGACCCGAACGCTTTGAGCGCCCGAGCTGTGGATTTCGTCCTCACCCGGCGAGGAGTTTGCGCACGGTCTCCGCCATCATGTCTGGCAGATCGACGTCTAGCTTGAGGGCCGTGACCTTCTCGTCGGTCAGCAGGAAAGACAGGCCATGCACAAAGGCCCAGAGCGGAAAGCTCAACCGCCTGACATCGGCATCGATTTCCGCCTTGCCAAGCCGGTGGGCAACTTGCGTAAGGAGCACGGAATAGGTCTGCATGCCTTCGGCGACCATGTCGGGGTCATCGCCATGAGTCCGCGTCAACCCGAAAATGAGCCGGAACACGCCGGGCTCGGCGCAGGCAAACGACACATAGCCCATGCCGATCGAGACAATGGCAGCATCGCTGCCAGGACCATGACCAGGACCGGACAAGCCACCTTCCATCGTGGCACGCTGGCGGCGAATGCCCTCCACCGCCACAGCCATCAGCATCGCGTCGCGGTCGGCGAAATGCCGATAGGGCGCTGCGGTCGAAACACCGGCGATGCGGCAGGCGTCGGCGACCGAGAACCGGTCCGGCCCGTTTTCCTCCACCAGATGGCGGACTGCATCGACCAGTCCGCTGCGCAGGTCGCCGTGATGGTAGCTGCCCGATTTCTTCATGCGCAAGTCCTCGCCAGATTTTGCGGTCAACGGAAGAGCTTCGTGCGTTTCCACTTTTCTTAACCGAACCGGCTGAATTCTCCTTGTCAATGTTAGCATGTCTAACATATGTTAAGATCGCTAACATCGATAATTGGAGCCTCCGATGCAACAGATCGACGATCCTTCCGGCCGGGATCGTCGAGGAAGAAGTGCTCGTCGAGGTCGACGAGATCGGCCAGCGGCGGCTCAAGGGAATGGTGCCCGACGATGCAGTCGCCATCTCGGTGCGACGGCTGTTCATGCAGCAGCTGGCCTCCACCTTCACGACCGTTCTTTCATTCCTGCCGATGATCCTTCTCCCCGGGCCGGCCGGCGACTTCGTCGGATCCATCGCCACCGCAGTCGTGGTCATGCTGGTCTGGTCGTTCCTGGTGGCAGTGGCGGTAACCCCGGCCATGGCGGG
>JBBQJA010000007.1:0-93088 GCA_038325465.1 Hyphomicrobiales bacterium
CCGGCAAGCGTCGCCGTGATCGTCATTGTCAGCGTGTCGCGGTTTTGCACATGGGCCAACTCGTGGGCCATGACGGCTGCGACTTCTTCGTCGGTCAGGAGATCGAGAAGACCGGTGGTGGCGGCGACGGCGGCATTTTCCGGATTGCGGCCGGTGGCAAATGCATTTGGCTGCCGATTGTCGATGATGTAGACCTTGGGCATCGGCAGGCCGGCATTGGCAGCAAGATCGGCGACGATGGTGAAGTATTCAGGAGCCGAGCGCGCATCCACTTCCACAGCGCGGTGCATCCGGAGCACTATCTTGTCCGAGTTCCAATAGGAAAAGAGGTTCATGGCGGCCGCCACGACCAGTGCAATCATCATGCCGCCGGTCCCGCCAATGAGAAAGCCCACACCCATGAACAGCGCCGTCATGAAAGCGAGCAGCATGGCAGTTCGTACCAGATTCATCATCTCTCTCCGTAACCGACGCATTTGGCCGCACCAGTGGCCAGCATGTGCGGCCTTGGCCGCACCCGATTGCTTGCGCTAAAGATGGGGAAATTGCCAGCAAACTTCAATGCGGACGAGGAATTCATGACCAAGGCAGACCAGCCAGACACGGCAGAACACGACACCACCCGATCACACCCTTCCGGAAAGGCGCTGAGCCCGGCCGCCCGCCGGGCGCTGGCCGAGGCAGAAGCCCGCCGCAAAGCCAGCGTCGAACCTGAGGCCACCCCGGAGATCGGTGGCCGCGGCGGTGCCGATCCTGTCCGCTTCGGAGACTGGGAAATCGGCGGGCGGGCGATCGATTTCTAATGCATGTCGCGCAGAAATTGAGTCATTTGTGCGATAACGGACATGCATTCATTCAAAGTTTTACAGCGGCATTCACGCATCCGGTTGGATGCGCGGCGCTGTAGGCGGTGCCGACATCCGGGCAAAAACCCGAGATCGCCTCAGAACCGGGAATGACATCAAAAAGGCCACCCCTTGCGGGGTGGCCTTCGCAATTCCGGTTGCCGTCCGGTCCTACAGCGCCGCGCGTCTTTCAAGACGTGCGAAGGTCGCTGTACACCTTTGGATGAATGCGTGTGCGTTTCGTTCAATCGTACCCGATTGAACGCGACATGCATTAAAACCCGACCGTGGCACGGTCGACGGGCGATCGGAAGTCACAAGCCGTCAGAGGTTTCTCCGACGGAGTGCAATCCGCATGGACCGAACCAGAACCTTGGAACCACTCGACATCGGATCACCCCCTTTCGATTGTTGAACACGGTAGTGATGGTGGATGTTCAATCACAGTCTGACAAGCGTCATTCCGGCGAAAATGACAGCCCATTGTTGACTGGTTTTCCGATTTAACGGCGGTGCGATCAGGCGCCGCTCAGCTTTTCTTGTTCTGGCGTTTTTCAATGAGGTCTTCAACCACCGAAGGGTCAGCAAGCGTCGACGTGTCGCCAAGGGCGCCAAAATCATCCTCCGCAATCTTCCTGAGGATCCGCCGCATGATCTTGCCCGACCGCGTCTTGGGCAAGCCTGGAGAAAACTGGATCTTGTCGGGAGATGCGATCGGGCCGATCTCGTTGCGCACATGCTTGACGAGGTCCTTGCGCAACGCATCATCGCCATCCACACCCTGCATGAGCGTGACATAACAATAGATACCCTGGCCCTTGAGATCATGGGGATAGCCCACGACCGCCGCCTCAGAGACCGCCTCGTGCGACACGAGCGCACTTTCCACTTCCGCCGTGCCCATGCGGTGACCTGACACATTGATGACGTCATCGACCCGGCCGGTGATCCAGTAGTAGCCGTCTTCGTCCCGACGGCACCCGTCACCGGTGAAATACTTGCCTTTGTAGGTAGAGAAATAGGTCTGGATAAAGCGCGCGTGGTCGCCATAGACGGTGCGCATCTGGCCCGGCCAGGATTGGGTGATGCACAGATTGCCATCCGCAACCCCCTCGAGAACCTTGCCTTCGTTGTCGACGAGTTCCGGCTGGACGCCGAAGAATGGCAGGGTCGCCGAACCTGGTTTGAGATCGGTTGCGCCAGGCAGCGGCGTGATCAGGATCCCGCCGGTCTCGGTCTGCCACCAGGTGTCCACAACCGGGCACCGCATCTCGCCAACCACACTGTAATACCACTCCCAGGCCTCCGGGTTGATCGGCTCGCCCACCGAGCCCAAGGTCCGGAGCGACTTGCGCGAGGACGAGGTCACCTTGTCGTCGCCAGCGCCCATCAAGGCCCGGATCGCAGTCGGCGCGGTGTAGAAGATGTTGACCTTGTGTTTGTCGACCACGTCCCAGAAGCGTGAGGCGGTGGGGTAGTTGGGCACGCCTTCGAACATGAGCGTCGTGGCACCGTTGGCGAGCGGGCCGTAGACGATGTAGCTGTGGCCGGTCACCCAGCCCACGTCCGCAGTGCACCAGTAGATGTCTCCATCATGGTAGTCGAAAACATACTGATGGGTCATGGAGGTATAAACGAGATACCCGCCGGTGGTATGCAGCACGCCTTTCGGCTTGCCCGTCGAACCGGAGGTGTAAAGAATGAACAGCGGATCCTCCGCCTTCATCCTGGCGGGCGGGCAGTCGGCTTTGGCCGCCCGTACCTCTTCGTGGTACCAGAGGTCGCGACCCGGTGCCCAGCCGATCTTGCCGCCAGTCCGCCGAACCACCAGCACCTTGGACACCATCACATGGTTTCGGGCGGCAATATCGATCGCCTTGTCGGTGTTGTCCTTGAGCGGCACGGTCTTGCCGCCACGCAAGCCTTCGTCGGCCGTGATGACGATCGTGGATTCGCAATCCACGATACGGCCAGCCAGTGCATCGGGCGAAAAGCCGCCGAAGACGATCGAGTGGATTGCCCCGATCCGCGTGCAGGCAAGCATCGCATAGGCCGCCTCCGGGATCATCGGCATGTAGATGGTGACACGGTCGCCTTTCTTGACGCCGTTGGATTTCAACACATTGGCAAGCCGGCAGACCTGCTCATGAAGTTCACGATAAGTGATCTTCTTGTCATCATAGGGATTGTCACCCTCCCAGATGATTGCAACCTGATCACCGCGCTTCTTCAGATGGCGGTCGATGCAGTTGTAGGAGACATTGGTGACGCCGTCCTCATACCATTTGATCGACACCTTGCCGGTGAAGGAGGTGTTCTTGACCTTGGTATAGGGTTTGAACCAATCGATCCGCTTGCCGTGCTTTCCCCAGAACTTCTCGGGGTTCTTCACGCTCTGCTGGTACCAGTCGAGATAGGTGTCCTGATCGATATGGGCCCGCGCCTTGGCGTCCTTGAGGACCTTGTAGACTTTCTGCGACATCATCATCTCCTCACAAGACCGGCCCCACTTGTGTCCCGATGGCCGGCAATCCGTCTGTTCGCCATTCATAGCAGCCGATGCGGGCCAGGCAATTAGACAAACGGCCCGATTTCAGCACCCGGGCGGCCCTTTCGGCACAGCCGCAAACGAGAATTGCATTTGGCGACTGAACTGGCTATAAGGGCGTCGATTTCCCGGAAATTGTGGTTTTGCCCACCCCCCCGCGCCACCGGAGCGGACGGACAGGAGGATTGTATTCATGGCACAGCAGCTACTCATGCCAAAGGCGACGGCCGTCTGGCTTGTCGACAACACAGCATTGAGCTTCGACCAGATCGCCCAGCTGTGCAAGCTCCATTCGCTTGAGGTCAAGGCGATCGCCGATGGCGAATCGGCGCAAGGGATCAAAGGCCTTGATCCGGTGGCGACTGGCCAGCTCTCCCGCGAGGAAATCGCCCGCGGCGAAGCCAACGGCGAGCACAAACTCAAGCTTTCCGAGCCAAAGGTCAGGGTGCCGGAGTCCAAGCGCAAGGCACCGCGCTACACCCCGGTGTCCAAGCGGCAAGATCGTCCGAACGCCATCCTCTGGCTTGTCCGCAACCATCCAGAACTCAAGGACGCTCAGGTGTCCCGATTGGTCGGCACCACCAAGTCGACCATCGAGCAGATCCGAAGCCGCTCGCACTGGAACGCCGCCAACCTGACGCCGATGGACCCGGTCACGCTGGGACTGTGCACCCAGATCGATCTGGATTTCGAGGTCGAGCGCGCCGCCCGCAGCCGCGGCGTGACCACCGAACAAACCACCGGCAGCGTGCTGGTTTCGGCCCGGGAAACCGAAAATGCGCAGGCTTCCGGCGAGCCCGCGGAGAAGGAGATCGACGCCGATGCCGTGTTTGCCAAGCTCTCCTCAATGAAGCGCGTGCGCAACGACGACGACGACGATCTGCTCTGAAATGCCATCTGTGCCTTTCTGGAGCCGGATCCAGAAAGGCACGGACGGTTTTTTCGCCTACAGCCGCCGCGCATCCAATCGGATGCGCGAAGGCCGCTGTAAAGCTTTGAATGAATGCATGTCCGTTATCGCACAAATGAATCCATTTGTGCGCGGCATGCAGTACAGCGCCGCGCGTCTTTTCAGACGCGTGAAGGCCGCTGTAAAACATTGAATGAATGCATGTACGTTATCGCACACATGAATCCATTTGTGCGCGGCATGCATTGGACGATGTGCTTGCACAGAAAATCAGAGCGCAGTCGACGCAGTGAATTTCGCCTGTTGCACTGTTTTTTACGAACCCCGAGCGACGCCTTGCGACAAGACCTGGTCCTCGAGGCTGAAGCCCGACTTCATCATGTCAGTTCAGATCATCGCAGGTTTTCTGCCTGTGCCCCGCGAAAAGCTCTTGCTCAGCTGTCCTTGACCGGAACGGTGTAGTTGAGCGGCATGCGGCCGCCATCGGCATAGATGGTCTGCCCGGTAATATAGCTCGCGTCATGGGAAGCGAGGAACGAAGCGATCGAGGCGATCTCGTCGGGATCGCCGATACGGCCAAGCGGAGTGCGCGACAGAATGCGCGTCCTGGCTTCCTTGTTGGTGGCGATCGTGGCGAGCATGTCAGTCATGATCGAACCCGGCCCGATGGCGTTGACGCGAATGCCATAGGTTGCCAGCGACAGCGCCATGACCTTTGTGAGCTGGCTCACTCCGCCCTTGGAAACCGAATAGGGCACCTGGTTGGCGATGGCGAAGGTGTCGTTGATGGAGGACATGTTGACGATGGTCCCCGGCTTTTCGCCCGCCTTGACCCGCTCCACCATATGCCGCGCCACCGCCTGGCCGCAGAGGAAGGCGCTTTTCAGATTGACCTTGATGACCCGGTCGAAATCCGCCTCTGTCACTTCCAGAAAATCCGCCGCATGGACGATGCCGGCATTGTTGATGAGGATCGTCACCGCACCGAAGGCATCGATCGTGTGGGCGATCATGTTGTGGACATCCAGTCGCTCCGAAGCGTCTGCCGCCACGAAGCGAACAGACCCGTTGACCGACAGGTTCCGCTCGGCTGCGGCCCCCGCCGCCTCATCGATGTCGGCGATCACCACACGGGCGCCGTCGCTCGCCAGCCGTCGCGCAATGGCAAAACCGATCCCCTTGGCGCCGCCGGTCACGATTGCTGTCTGGCCTTCAAGTTTCATGGTCCTGCTCCTTCGGTCGAAGAGGCGGGACTTTGACCCCCGGCCCGTGCCACGTCAACCGCGGCTCTTGAGAAGTCCGCGGGCGCTCAGGACGGCGATGATCTCGTCGAGCACCGCCGGATCATCGATCGTGGCTGGCATCTTCCAGTCTTCACCGTCGGCGATCTTCTGCATGGTGGCGCGCAGGATCTTGCCGGACCGGGTCTTTGGCAGACGCTGAACGGTCATTACCGTCTTGAAGGCGGCCACCGGGCCGATCTTGTCACGCACCAACTTGACGACTTCCGCTTCGATTTCGCTCATCGGGCGATCGACGCCGGAATTGACCACAATGAAACCGGCCGGGATCTGTCCCTTCATCTCGTCTGCAATGCCGACAACCGCACACTCGGCGACATCGGGATGAAACGAAACTGCCTCTTCCATGCCGCCGGTCGAGAGCCGGTGTCCGGCGACATTGATGATATCGTCGGTGCGGGCCATGATGTAGAGATAGCCGTCCTCGTCCACATAGCCGGCGTCGGCGGTTTTGTAATAGCCGGGAAACTCCTCCAGGTAGGCACTGCGAAACCGTGCCTCGGCATTCCACAAGGTCGGAAGCGCCCCCGGTGGCAACGGCAGCTTGACGACGATGTTGCCAAGCGTGCCCTGAGGCGCGAGATGGCCGGCATCGTCAAGCACCTCGACGTCGTAACCAGGCATCGCCACCGCCGGTGAGCCGTGTCTGACCGGCAGGATACCGAGCCCGACCGGATTGCCCGCAATCGTCCAGCCGGTCTCGGTCTGCCACCAGTGGTCAATCACCGGCACCTTGAGCACACGTTCAGCCCATTGGATGGTATCGGGATCGGCGCGCTCGCCAGCCAGAAACAAGGTCCGGAACGCCGACAGGTCATAGCGCGCCACATGGCTGGCTGTCGGATCTTCCTTGCGGATGGCACGGAAAGCAGTCGGCGCGGTGAACAGCGCTGCAACCTTGTGCTCCGATATCACCCGCCAGAAAGTACCTGCATCGGGGGTTCCAACCGGCTTGCCTTCAAACACGATGGAGGTGTTGCCGTTGAGAAGCGGCGCATAAACGATGTAGGAATGGCCCACCACCCAGCCAATGTCTGAGGCCGCCCAGAAGGTCTCGCCCGGCTTCATCCCGTAGATCGCGTGCATGGACCAATGCAGCGCGACCATGTGCCCGCCCGTGTCGCGCACCACACCCTTTGGTTGTCCGGTGGTGCCGGACGTGTAGAGAATATACAGCGGATCGGTGGCCTTTACCGGAGTGCAGGCGATTTTGCGACCTTTGCAGGTCGCCATCAGGGCGGCAAAATCATGGTCGCGGCCATCCACGAGATCGCAGATTTTCTCCGGTCGCTGCACGATGATGGCACCCTGCGGCTTGTGGCTGGACAGATTGATTGCCTGGTCGAGCAAGGGCTTGTAGGCCACGATGCGGCCAGGTTCGATCCCGCAGGAGGCCGAAATGATGAGCTTGGGCGCACAATCGTCGATGCGGGTGGCGAGTTCGGCTGCGGCAAATCCACCGAAAACCACCGAATGGATTGCGCCCAGCCGGGCGCAGCCGAGCATGGCTATGATCGCTTCCGGGATCATCGGCATGTAGATGATGACCCGGTCACCCTTGGTGATCCCCATGTCGGACAGTCCTGAGGCAAAAGCCTCCACATCCGCCAGCAGGTCCGCATAGGATATCGAGCGCTTGCGCCCGGTGATGGGGCTGTCGTGGACAAGCGCGGCCTGTTCGCCCCGCCCGGCCGCCACATGGCGATCCAGGCAGTTGAAGCAGGTGTTGGTCACGCCATCGGGATACCAGCGCCCATAGGCACCCGACCCGGGTTCAAACGCACGGGTCGGCTTTTCGAACCAGTCGATCGCGTCCGCCGCTTGCATCCAGAATGCCTCGGGATTGCCGCGCCATTGACCGTAGACCTCGTGATAACTGCTTGTCATCGTCCTGCCTCCCGCGATCCATCCAATCCGGACCGAATTCCAAGCCAGGTTAGAGCCTGAGCAGGATGAACGGAAGCCATACCATCGGGTAAAGGCCATACCTTCGGATAAGGGCCATACTTTCGCAAAAAAGCATGTGAGCACCCGGGCAAGAGACTGCTTGTCAGGAGCGGGCGCCGAACAGCGCCGATCCGACCCGCACTTCGGTTGCTCCGAAGGCGATTGCGGTTTCATAATCCGCCGACATGCCCATCGACAGCCGTTCAAGCCCGCAGTCTCTGGCAATCTCGCGCAACAGCGCGAAATGCGGACCGGGATTGTCCTCGGCAGGCGGGATGCACATCAGCCCGGCGATCGACAGGCCAAGCTCATTGCGACAAACGGTGACGAAATCCCGCGCCGCTTCGGGCGCAACGCCCGCCTTCTGCGGCTCCGATCCGGTGTTGACCTGGACATAGAGACGCGGGGTCCGGCCCTGACGCGCGATCTCGCGGGAGAGCTCGCTGGCGATCTTGTACCGGTCCACGGTCTCAATGACATCAAACAGGGCAACCGCTTCTGCGGCCTTGTTGGACTGCAGCGGACCGATGAGATGCAACTCGATGTCTGGCGTGGCGGTCTTGAGGTCGGGCCATTTCGCCTGTGCTTCCTGGACGCGGTTTTCGCCGAACACCCGCTGGCCAGCAGCGATCACCGGAGCGATCTCGGCAGCACTTCGGGTCTTGGAGACTGCCACGAGCGTCACCGAAGCCGCCACCCGGCCTGCGGCCGCTTCGGCGAGGGCAATGGCGGCACGCACGGCCGTGAGATTGTCTGTCGCGCTCATCCGGTCATTTTTCCACTTCGCCAGCCGATCCCCATCATCCGAGGTGTTATCGCACCACGCATCCCAAGCCAATACGCCAGGATGCCCGAATCCCAGATAGCCTGAAGCACAAAGTGGAAAGCCCTGAAATGGTTGACGCTTGCCGGGTTTCGTGGTGAAGGTCGCCTCGGTTTGAGCTCCCTTTGGTGAATCACGATGGCAATTGAACGCTACAATCCGCGCGAGGCCGAAGCCCGGTGGCAGCAGGCATGGGACGAAGCCGATATATTTGCGACCCACAACGACGCGGCCGGCCCCAAATATTATGTGCTGGAGATGTTCCCCTACCCGTCGGGCCGTATCCACATGGGCCATGTGCGCAATTACGCCATGGGCGATGTGGTGGCGCGCTACAAACGGGCGAAGGGCTTTAATGTGCTTCACCCGATGGGCTGGGACGCGTTCGGCATGCCGGCCGAAAACGCTGCCATGCAGAACAAGGTCCACCCGAAGGACTGGACCTATGCCAACATCGACACCATGCGCCGCCAGTTGAAATCAATGGGACTGTCGATTGACTGGTCGCGCGAGTTCGCCACCTGCGACCCGGCCTATTACCACCGCCAGCAGATGCTTTTTCTTGATTTCCTCAAGAGCGGGCTGGTTTCCCGTCGGCAATCGAAGGTCAACTGGGACCCGGTCGACATGACCGTGCTTGCCAACGAACAGGTGATCGACGGTCGCGGCTGGCGCTCGGGCGCGGTGGTGGAACAGCGGGAACTTACGCAGTGGTTCTTTCGCATCACGGATTTCGCCGAGGATCTGCTGACCGCGCTCGACGGACTTGACCAATGGCCCGACAAGGTCCGGCTGATGCAGAAGAACTGGATCGGCAAGTCGGAAGGCCTGACCATCCGATGGGACATCGCGGCCGCGACTGCGCCGATTGGCCATGACGAGATCGAAGTTTACACCACCCGTCCCGACACGCTGTTTGGCGCGTCGTTCCTGGCGATATCGGCGGACCATCCACTGGCGCGGACTTTGTCGGACTCCGATGCGACCCTTGCCGCCTTCTGTGAGCACTGTCGTCGCGCAGGCACGTCGCTCGCCGCGCTGGAAACGGCGGACAAGGTCGGCTACCGGACCTCCGTTGAAGTCCTCCATCCTCTGGACCCGGACTGGAAGTTGCCGGTCTACATCGCCAATTTCGTTCTGATGGACTACGGGACAGGCGCAATTTTCGGCTGTCCTTCGGGCGACCAGCGCGATCTCGATTTTGCCCGAAAGTACAATCTTCCGGTCGTGCCGGTGGTCATGCCGATGGGCGCGAACGCCGAAACCTTCGCCATCACCGATGCGGCCTTTGTCGATGACGGGGTGATGATCAACTCCCGCCATCTGGATGGAATGTCGCCAGAAGCGGCCTTCGGCGAGGTGGCAAGCAGGCTTGGCGAGGCGAACCTGCGTGGCGAGCCTCAGGCAAGCCGGAAGACGAACTACCGCCTGCGTGATTGGGGCATTTCCCGACAACGCTACTGGGGATGCCCGATTCCTGTCGTTCATTGTGTTTCGTGCGGCGTCGTCCCGGTAAACAAGACCGACCTGCCTGTCCGGCTACCCGATGACATCGATTTTGAAACGCCGGGCAATCCGCTCGATCGCCATCCCACCTGGCGCCATGTCGCCTGTCCGAGCTGCGGCGCCCCGGCGCGGCGGGAAACCGACACCATGGACACCTTCGTAGACTCCTCGTGGTATTTTGCCCGCTTCACAGCGCCCTGGCAGGAGGACCCGACCGATCCGGCGGCGGCCAATGCCTGGCTGCCGGTGGATCAGTACATCGGTGGCATAGAGCACGCGATCCTGCATCTGCTCTATTCCCGCTTTTTCACCCGCGCCATGCGCCAGACCGGGCATCTGTCGATTGACGAACCGTTCAAGGGGCTTTTCACGCAAGGCATGGTCGTCCATGAGACCTACCGGCTCACCCGTGATGGAAAATCCGACTGGATACCACCATCCGATGTGATCATCGAGGAACAGGGTGGCACCAGACAGGCCCGGCTCTCGAGAACCGGAGAAGCGGTCACCATCGGTGCCATCGAGAAGATGTCGAAATCCAAGAAGAATGTCGTTGATCCGGACGACATCATCTTATCCTTCGGGGCAGACACCGCGCGGTTCTTCATGCTCTCCGATTCCCCTCCGGAGCGCGACGTGATCTGGACGGAATCAGGAGTGGAGGGCTCGCACCGCTTTGTCCAACGGATCTGGCGTCTGATCAGCGAAAGCAGTTCCGCACTGGCCGCGGCGCCAGGCCACATCGGGGAAAACGGTCAAGCGCTTCAGGTCTCCCGCCTGGCCCACAAGACGCTCAAAGCGGTAGGCCAGGATATCGAGAAGCTCGCTTTCAACAAAGCGGTCGCCCGGATCTACGAATTCGTCAACGGTCTTTCCGGACCGCTGACCGACGTAGCCGGTGGTCGTGCCGATGCCGACCTTCTGGGCGCCTGCCGCGACGCGACCGGGATCCTTGTCCAGCTCATTGCCCCGATGATGCCGCATCTGGCGGAAGAATGCTGGAGCCGGATCGGCAATTCGGGCATGGTGGCGACGGCTGCATGGCCCGACTTTCACCCCGGCTTGGTGACCGATGACACCGTCGTGCTGCCGGTGCAGATCAACGGCAAGAAACGTGGTGAATTGACAATCGGCCGGGATGCCGACCAAGTTGATGTCGAGGCTGCCGCACTGGCGCTTGATTTCGTTCGTGCCGCCACCGGCGCCACTCCACCGCGCAAGGTGATCGTGGTAATGCAGAGGATCGTCAATGTCGTCATCTGATCAGTTCGCGACCCGGATCCCGGGACTTGCCGTCCTCCTGGTGGTGGGTGCAAGTCTGCTGGCGGGATGCCAGGTCCGCCCCTTGCACGGAACGGTAGCGGGATCGCTTCCAGCCGTAAAGATCAACCCAGCCGACAACCGGACCGAACAGATCGTTCGTGACGAGATCATCTTCCGGCTGAGCGGCGGTGCTGGTGAAGCCGCCAATGCGGCCTACGTTCTCGATCTTCGGGTGGATGAACGCACTCAGAACGTTCTGCCGACGGGCCGATTTAACGATTCCTCGGCCGGCCGCACCATTGTCCGGGCCAGTTATTCGCTCAGATCGGCATCGACCAGCGAAATCGTGCTTCAGGGCAACCGTCAGGCAACATCCCTTGTTGATCTTTCCAACCAGGATTTTGCCCGGCTTCGCGCAATCGAGGATGCCAAGGAGCGGGGCGCACGGGCGCTGGCTGCCATGATCTTTGCCGATATTGCCGCCAAGATCCCTCGCTGAGCCACTGCCATGGCGGAGATCAAGGCGCATGAGTTTGCAGGTTTCATCCGCCGCCATGGCACGCCCTATCGCATCGTCCTGGTCTACGGGCCCGATCGTGGACTGGTGTCGGAACGCGCCGCCGGCGTCGCAGCCAAGACCGGCATCGACCTCAAGGACGACTTCTCGGTCCTGCGTCTGGAAGCCACCGATGTTGCAGGCGATCCCGGCCGCCTGATTGACGAGTGCCAGGCGATCAGCCTGTTTGGCGGCGACCGGCTCGTCTGGCTGCGCAATGCAGGCAACGAGCGTGGCGTCGTGGACGCTGTGTCTGTCCTGGCCGACGGCGATATGGGGTCGTCCCACCTCCTTATCGAAGCCGGAGATCTCAAGAAAGGCACTGGCCTGCGCAAATGCATCGAAAGCGCCAGGACCGCGCTCGCCATTCCCTGCTATGCCGACGATTCGCGTGCGATCCAGAGCCTCATTGAGGAGGAACTGTCCTCGGCAGGCCTTGGCATCGACAACGATGGCCGCCGGCGCTTGACCCAGCTCCTGGGCGGCGACAGGCTGGCCAGCCGCGCAGAGCTGAGAAAGCTGGCGCTCTATTGCCACGGCCGCAGCACGGTGACGGAAGCCGATGTGATCAACGCCATCGGCGATGCAGCGGCGCTGTCGGTGGATGACGCGGTCGAGGCCGTGTTTCTGGGTGAGCCTGCCCGTCTCGACATGGCGCTTGAGCGCATTATCGCCTCAAAGATGGCTGTCTTCCTGGTTCTGCGCAGTTGCATCCAGCAACTCCAGCAACTCGATCTGTTTCGCGATTTCATGGAGAATGGGGGAATGTCTGCCCAGGCCGTTTTGGCAGAAAAAGGCCGCGGTCTGCATTTTCGTCGCAAACCGGCTATCGAAAAGGCGCTGCGCACATGGGGACTTGCTTCAATCCGCAGAGAATTGTCACGCCTGGAGGCTGCCATTCTTGAGGGTCGGCGCCATCCCCCGCTTGAAACGGCGATTGCCCGGCAGGCATTGATGCGCTGTTGTCTCATCAGCCGATGAGCGGTGAAAAGCAGGTACCGAGCCGAGCGACAAAAGCCGGTCGTCTGTTGATCCGAAGATGTCCAAACGGATGTTCAAACGGCAGCAAATTTGATGAGGGCGCTTCACCAAAAACGCTCTATCTCATTGATTTTGAATACTATCTACTGAGAACAATGGCAAGATTTCGCGATATGCTCTAGTTTTTTGCACCAAGAAGGCGGCACAACTCGTCGAGTTGGTCGAGAGACTTGTAGTCAATCCGCAGATGTCCGCCGTGAGCCTTGTGGCTGAGTTGAACCTTGAGGCCCAGGACGTCTCCAAGACTGCGCTCGAGTGCGAGCGTGTCGGCGGTCTTTGAGGTGTCGGCGGACTTTGTTTCGAGCGGCTTGGCTTCACGGGCCTCACCGTCCTTTTGGGCGAGTTTCTCCGCATCCCGCACCGACAGTCCACGGGCGACGATCAGGCGGGCGAGCGCCACCGGATCGGACGTCGACACGATAGCGCGTGCGTGACCGGCCGACAGGTCACCGGAGGCAAGCATGTCGCGCACTTCGGCGGGCAGCTTGAGGAGCCGCAGGCTGTTGGCGACATGGCTGCGGCTCTTTCCGATGACTTCCCCGAGATCATTTTGCGTATAGCTGTAATGGGCGATCAATTGCTCATAGCCGAGTGCTTCCTCAAGCGGATTGAGATCAGCCCGCTGCACGTTCTCGACAATCGCAATTTCAAGCGCGGTGCGGTCGTCGACCTCCCGAATGATGACCGGAATACCAACAAGACCAGCCATCTGCGCTGCCCGCCACCTCCGTTCCCCGGCGATGATCTCATATCGCTCGACGCCGGTGCTGCGCACCACCACCGGCTGGACGATGCCGTGCTGCCGGATCGAACGTGCCAGATCTTCCAGATCAGCAGGATCGAAACTGCGGCGCGGATTGCGTGGATTTCGGCTGATATGCTCGATGGGGACACGCCGGTCGGCATTGACCGGGGCCCGGGGCGCTTCCGCCGCAGGTTGATCGATTTCCCCGATCAGGGCGGCCAGACCTCGACCGAGACGCTTCTTGGACACTTCATCAGACATGGGTGCATTCCAACTCGTTACGGACCTGAATCAAGCAGCCTGCCAACTGCACTCAAGCAGCCTTTCGGCTGCGTTCTCTCTGGATCACCTCGGATGCCAACTGCAGATATGCCTGGCTTCCGGCGCATTTGAGATCGTACAGGATTGCGGGTTTGCCATAGGACGGCGCCTCCGACACCCGCACATTCCGGGGTATGAGCGTCCGATACACTTTCTCGCCGAGATGTGCGCGGACATCCTCAACCACCTGCTGGGCAAGATTGTTGCGCGCGTCGTACATCGTCAGCACGATTCCCTGAATATCGAGATCCGGGTTGAGCGTATCGCGCACCTGCTCGACTGTTTCCAAAAGCTGACTGAGGCCTTCAAGAGCAAAGAATTCGCATTGCAATGGCACCAGAATCGAGTGGGCTGCCGCCATGGCGTTCATCGTCAAGAGGTTGAGAGATGGTGGGCAATCAACCAGAACATAGGAAAACGTCTGCGCATCGGCTGCTTGCAGCGCCTTCTTGAGCCGGTAGACGCGATCACGGGTCCCGGCAATTTCCATTTCGACGCCCAGCAGATCCATCGTCGACGGTATGATGCTCAAATGCGGAACGGCGGTCGGCATTGCCGTTTCCGCCACGCTCGCATTCCGGGTCAGGAGATCATAGGAGGAAACGGTGCGGTCGCGCCGATTTATGCCCAGCCCGGTGCTGGCATTGCCCTGAGGATCGAGATCCACGATGAGCACATTTTCGCCGATGGCGGCCAGAGCGGTCGCCAGGTTGATGGCGGTAGTGGTTTTGCCGACACCGCCTTTCTGATTGGCGATGGTGATGATCCGGTTCCTGAAGGGCGTCATGATGGGTGTCCGGTATCCTGGGAGCGCGGGCGTATGTGGCGGATCTCGAGGATAGCTGAGCCATCCTGTATGTTGCTGCCATGTTCTACCAGATCGAAGGACCATCGGTCACGCGCTGATCTCACTTCGTTACGGTAATCCAGTCCTTTGTGGAACCAGCAGACCGGGGCAGGATCGAGGCGCATCAACGGGGCGCATGTTGTCAGCAAGTCATCAAGCGGGGCAAGTGCGCGGGCCGAGATCGCCGCAATGTCCGGCAACTGATCCACAATCTCGTCAACGCGCACCGCATGGACGCTGGCTCGGGCACCCGTCTCAATGATCGCCTGGCGCAGGAATGCCGCCTTCTTGTGATTGCTTTCCACCAGATGAACCCAGCCTTCGTTCCATTCTAGAAGTGTGATGGCGGTGACGAGACCCGGAAGACCGGCACCGCTGCCCATGTCCAGCCAGATCCTCGGTCCACCAACCAGGCGCGACAATTGCAGGCAATCAGCAATGTGACGCGTCCAGACGGAATCAAGGGTAGTATTGGAGACAAGATTGATCGATGGTTGCCATTTCCGGATCAGCGCCACGTAACGTTCAAGGCGAAGCTGTGTTTCACGTGAAACAAAACCGGTATCGAAATGACTTCTCACTGCCTGCCAACTGTCCATCAAATCATATAGCCTTGCGATCGGTCGGAGCGCCTTTACGCTTCAGATTGGCGAGGACGAGACCCAGTGCCGCCGGTGTCATCCCTTCTATCCGCTCCGCCTGTGCGATCGAACGAGGCCGGATCGCCTCGAATTTCTGCTTCAACTCATTGGACAGACCCGACATGCCCCCATAATCGAAATTGGCCGGGATGATCCGGTCTTCATCCTTCCGGCGCTCGTCGATTTCGTCAACCTGTCGATCAAGATAGACCGCATAAAGTGCTTCAATCGCAGCGGCTTCAAGCACTCGCCGAGGATAGGTCGCGATATCCGGCCAGATCTCGACGATCTTTGTCAGATCGATATCAGGATGGGCGAGAAGCTTGAAGGCTGTCCGCCTCTGCCCGTCCTTGTTCAGATCAAGCCCGAATGCCTTGGCTTCTTTCTCGGAAACGGAGCGGGCACGGAGATCAAAAAGACAACGCGAGAGCGAAGAGGAATAGGCTTGAAAGGAAGTCAGGCGCGCGCTCGATACGCCGCCAAGATCAATTGCCAGTGGTGTCAACCGCATATCGGCATTGTCAGCCCGCAGTGTCAGGCGATACTCCGCGCGCGATGTGAACATGCGGTAGGGTTCCGTCACGCCTCGCGTTGTAAGATCGTCCACCATGACGCCGATATAGGAATTGGTCCGGCTGAAAAGGACCTCCGGCAAACCACCCGCAGACCTGGCCGCATTCAACCCGGCCACCAGACCCTGAGCTGCCGCCTCTTCATAGCCTGTGGTCCCATTGATCTGCCCCGCCAGGAAAAGTCCCGCGATTCGACGTGTCTGCAAAGTCGCTGTCAACTCGCGCGGATCAACGTGATCATACTCGATCGCGTACCCGTATTGGGTGATTCGGGTATGCTCCAGTCCGGGGATCGTCCGGATAAAAAGATCTTGAACAGATTCGGGGAGAGACGTCGAGATCCCGTTCGGGTACACCGTAGGATCGTCGAGACCTTCCGGCTCGAGGAAGATCTGGTGTCCGTCGCGCTCGCCGAAGCGGACAATCTTGTCTTCAATCGATGGACAATAGCGCGGACCCACACCCTCGATCTGGCCAGAATACATCGCCGAAAGTCCAATATTTTCAGCAATGATCCTGTGGGTCTCCGCCGTTGTACGGGTCACGCCACACCGAACCTGCCGCCGGGAAATGCGATCGGTCATGAATGAAAACGGCACGGGCTCTGCGTCGGCGTCCTGCCAGTCAACTTTTTCCCAGTTGATAGTGGTGCCATCAAGGCGCGCCGGTGTGCCAGTTTTTAACCGGCCGAGGCGGAAGCCGAACCGCTCGAGTGTCCCGGACAGGCCAAGAGATGGCGCTTCATCAATCCGCCCCGCTGGAATCTTTCGCATACCAATATGAATGAGACCCCGCAAAAACGTCCCCGCCGTCAGAACAACCGTCTTGCATTGCAGCCGGCGTCCGTCAGTCAACACGACAGTCGAGACCGCATCGCCGACGACCTCGATATCCCAGGCTTCCCCTTGCACGATAGTCAGTCCGGCGGTGGCACTGAGTTGATCCTGGATAGACTGCCTGTAAAGCTTACGGTCGGCCTGTGTTCTCGGACCGCGGACCGCCGGTCCTTTCCGACGGTTGAGCATTCGGAACTGGATCCCGCTAAAGTCGGCAGCGCGACCCATGAGTCCATCCATGGCATCGATTTCCCTGACCAGGTGACCTTTGCCAAGGCCGCCGATCGCGGGGTTGCAGGACATGGTGCCGATCGCAGCCTGTTGTATCGTAACAAGAAGGGTGTTGGCACCCAGGCGAGCGGCGGCGGCGGCCGCTTCCGTACCCGCATGCCCACCACCGATAACGATGACATCGTAAACCATAACTCTGTCCTTAACATTGACCGGAGAATCGGAACAGATGTTTCACGTGAAACACGCCAGATTCCAAATCTCCTCGAATGTTTCACGTGAATCACTTGCCAATACAAAAAGATGCGAAAATGACCCCCAAGAGATCATCGACATCGATCCTTCCCGTGATTCGCCCCAACGCATCTGATGCAGACCGAAGATGCTCAGCCCGCAACTCTGGCCCAAGTTCCACCGCAGCTGATGCTACTTTTATCTCAGATAAGCAAGCTTTGATGAGGGCAACATGTCTGATACGGGTCGGCAGAGCCGTCTGTCGGTCACCAAGGCGCGCGGACACGTGTTTTTGCAACCTCGACAGTAGCACATCTATCCCGATGCCCTCCTGAGCAGATATGCAGAGCATAGCCCCACACTCATCGTCAATCCCTGGAACCATATCGATCTTGGTGCGAATACGGATGATTTGAGCGGTCATAGCGACAGGCAGGCCATCTTCACCGTCTCCGTCGATCAGATGCAGCACCAGGTCAGCTGCAGCAATCGCATCGAGCGTCCGCCGGATGCCTTCTTGCTCGATTTTGCTCTCCGGTGTTCGCAGGCCAGCAGTGTCTTGGAGCAAGACGAGACTGCCATCGAGATCGATCCGGACCTCGACAATGTCTCGGGTCGTTCCCGCTTCCTCCGACACGATCGCCGCGTCGCGGTCGGCGAGCCTGTTCAAGAGCGTTGACTTGCCGACATTGGGACGGCCGACGAGAGCAACCCGAAAACCATCGCGGATCAACTCCGCCGTCCGGGCGCCCGACAAATGTGCATCCATCTCACCAATAAGAAGCGCCATATCAACCCAAATCTGCTGCGACACCGACCCTGGCACGTCGTCTTCGTCGGCAAAATCCAGCTCGGCTTCGATCATTGCGCGAGCATAAAGAAGCCTGGTGGCCCAGCCATCATACAGCCTGCGCAACTGCCCACCCGATTGATCAACCGCCAACCGCCGCTGCGTCTCGGTCTCGGCCTCGATCAGATCTGCGAGACCCTCCGCTTCGGTCAGATCAAGTTTTCCGTTCTCGAAGGCGCGTCGGGTGAATTCACCCGCCTCGGCGAGCCGGAAATGCGGCAGGTGCGCCAAAGTCGCCAGGCAGGCAGCAACGACTGCCTTGCCACCATGAATGTGCAATTCAGCGCAGTCCTCGCCTGTGAACGACCGCGGCGCCGCAAAGAACAGGACCAGCCCTTTATCAAGAACCGAACCGTCCAGTGTTCGAAGCTTGCGCAGGCCCGCTATCCGCGGCTCTGGCAGCGGGCCGCTGATTGTTTCGAGACCGAATCGGACATGCGGCCCGGACAAACGCACAACTGCGACTCCAGACGGAAGCGTCCCGGACGACAATGCAAAAATGGTGTCCCGCATCGCGCACCACCAAACAATAACTCTTGAATTCTACGCGTTAGGTATTCATCGAATCGAAGAAGTCGCTGTTTGTCTTTGTTTGCTTGAGCTTGTCGATCAGAAACTCGATGGCGTCGGTGGTTCCCATCGGAGCAAGGATGCGCCTGAGGACAAAAATCTTCTGCAGGTCCTGCCTCGGCACCAACAGGTCCTCTTTCCGGGTACCGGATTTGAGAATATCCATTGCCGGAAAAATCCGCTTGTCAGCCACCTTGCGGTCCAGAACGATTTCCGAGTTGCCGGTGCCCTTGAATTCTTCGAAGATCACCTCGTCCATCCGCGATCCTGTGTCGATGAGGGCCGTCGCGATAATCGTCAGCGAGCCGCCCTCCTCGATGTTGCGGGCTGCGCCGAAGAATCGCTTCGGCCTCTGCAGCGCATTGGCGTCCACACCGCCGGTGAGAACTTTGCCCGATGAGGGGACCACGGTGTTGTAAGCGCGCCCCAGCCTCGTGATGGAATCGAGCAGGATGACCACGTCGCGGCCGTGCTCGACCAGCCGCTTGGCTTTCTCGATGACCATCTCAGCCACCTGCACGTGCCGCACGGCCGGTTCATCGAACGTCGACGAGACAACCTCACCCTTGACGGAGCGTTGCATGTCGGTGACTTCCTCGGGCCGTTCGTCGATGAGCAGCACGATCAGGTAGCATTCCGGATGGTTGGCGGTGATCGAATGGGCGATATTCTGCAATAACACGGTCTTGCCGGTGCGCGGTGGTGCCACAATCAGGCCGCGCTGGCCCTTGCCGAGTGGCGTTACCAGATCCATGACACGAGCCGACAAGTCCTTCGTCGTCGGAGTTTCAAGCTCCATGCGAAAGCGCTCGTCGGGATAGAGCGGCGTGAGGTTGTCGAAGTGAACCTTGTGACGGATTTTCTCCGGATCCTCGAAATTGATCGTATTGACCTTCAGAAGCGCAAAATAGCGTTCCCCGTCCTTGGGACCCCGGATGGGGCCCTCCACCGTATCGCCGGTCTTGAGCGAAAAGCGGCGGATCTGCGAGGGCGAGATGTAGATGTCGTCAGGACCCGGCAGATAATTGGCATTGGCTGACCGCATGAAGCCAAAACCGTCCAGCAGAAGCTCCACCACGCCGACACCAATGATTTCAACATCCTGAGACGCCAGTCGCTTCAAAATGGCAAACATCAATTCCTGCTTGCGCATCGTGGAGGCATTTTCCACCTCCAGCGATTCTGCAAAAGCAAGCAGATCGGTAGGTGTCTTGTTCTTGAGCTCTTGAAGCTTCATTTCCTGCATCGGAAATCCATGTTTCACGGGGTAATCGGGGAAGAAGCGAACGCGAATGCGGTTCTGGGGATGAACCGGACACAGAGTGAGTGGCGTTCGCCAAAGAGGCGGTGAAAACTAGATAGCGATTCACGTGAAACGCTGCAAGCCCTCATAGTGCCAGGCGGGCTCGCCCGAGCGCGAGCCATTGAAAAATGATTTGGTCAACCGAAGGGTTTGACGACGACCATGATGAGCGCAAGCAGCATCAACACAGTCGGGACCTCATTCATCATCCGCCATTGCCGCGCAGTAAGGCTGTTTTTGCCGGCGGCAAATCTGCGGGCGGCCTTGGACAGCAGGACATGGAAAACGGTCAGACCCACCACAAAGGCAAGCTTGAGCCACAGCCAAACGCCGGCAAAGGCAAAGCCGTCCCAGGCAAGCCACAGACCCGCCAGCCACGAGACCATCATCGCCGGACCCATGATCACCTTGAGCAGGCGCCGTTCCATGATTTCAAACGTCGCAGCGGGTTCCGATCCGCGTTGGGCCTCGCTGTGATAAACGAAAAGCCTGGGCAGATAGAAAAGCCCAACCATCCAGGAAATTACCGCCGCAACATGAAGGACCTTGATCCAATCATACAGCCAGGGTGGATTGAAGACCATCCCGGCGATGGCCAACACCACCAGAATGGCAACCGTAGCGAGCGCCTTGACGCTGGCCCGGCGGCCTTCCGTTTTTCCTGTCGTCGGTTCCATGCTCAGCGGCCGCCGCGCAATCGCGCCATCAGCCGCGTCACATTGGCCGGATCAGCCTGGGGGGTGATGCCGTGGCCGAGATTGAAGATGAGCGGCCCGTCACCAAGATCGGCAAGAACCCGGTCTACCCCTTCATCAAGAGCCGTACCACCGGCCACCACCCGCATTGGATCAAGATTTCCCTGAACTGCGCCCCCTTGCTGAATCCGCCGGGCGAGCCCTCTCGGCACCGTCCAGTCCAGTCCTACGCAGTCTATCAAGGTCGCTTCCCTGTAGCCATCCAGCAGCGCCCCTGCGCCTTTGGCGAAGCCGATGATGCGCGCTCCCGGTCGTGCCGAACGTACCCGGTCGACCATGCGGCGGACCGGCTGAACGGAAAAAGCCTCGAATTCGACTTCACCCAGAACGCTCGCCCAGGAATCGAAGATCTGGACTGCGTCCGCGCCGGCATCAAGCTGAGCAACCAGGTAATCGGCGGACAGATCTGCGAGCATGCCAATGAGATGGCGAAATTCGTCCGGGTGGCGCATGGCAAACAGCCGCGCCGGCGCCTGGTCTGTCGTTCCATGGCCTGCGATCATGTAGGTGGCCACCGTCCAGGGGGCACCGCAGAAACCCAACAAAGTCGTCTCAAGTGGCAATTCGGCCCGCAGACGTCTGACCGTCTCAAAGACTGGGGCAAGATGCGTCCGCATCGCTGAGCCATCAAGCCCCTCGATTTCACTGGCAGCGATCGGCGTCATCAGCGGACCACGCCCTTCCTCAAAGCGCACGTCCCTCTTGAGCACGTCAGGAATGACGAGAATGTCCGAAAACAGGATTGCCGCATCAAACCCGTAGCGGCGGATCGGCTGCAACGTCACTTCCACCGCCAGATCCGGCGTGTAGCACAGATCGAGAAACCCGTCAGCGCTCGCCCGTGTCGCTCTATATTCAGGCAGATATCGTCCCGCCTGCCGCATCAGCCACACCGGCGGCGGCGATAGCGTTTCGCCACTTAGCACTCTCATGATTTTCCGGTCCGGCGTCATACAGGGTTTTCCCTTCTTCAAATAAATCCCTAATTGAAAGGATTCTGATTCTAAGAGTCTGTGTGTTCAGGGGATCCACGCTCATTCACAGCTTGTCCACAGCTTCTTCATATAGGACGCCCGACGGCTGCCGGGCAATGGCGATGTTGCAATGCATTTTGCGTGACCAGAAACTCCAGAAAAACAAGAGGATGTGCTAAAAACAGTCGGCGCCCGTCCGGCTTGGCTATTTTCATCCACCGCAAAAGTGCTCCAGGGCTCGTTTTTGCACCACAGCCACGTGCTTGTGGAAAAACCCGGCCTCTGTCCCTTGCAAATTTACCGCCGGGGTCCTTAGGTCTGACTTGTCCAACATTCTCAACAGGCAGCTGCTTTTCCTGTGGATCAGATCAAAAACTATTTCCATCTCCATCTGATCTCCGATTCGACCGGAGAAACGCTGATGGCCGCAGGGCGCGCCGCCGCCGCCCAGTTTCAGGGTGCCCAGGCGCTCGAGCATGTCTATCCGCTCATTCGCAACCGCAAACAGCTGTTCGGCGTCCTTGATGCCATCGATGGCGCACCGGGAATCGTGTTGTACACAATCGTTGACGCCGAACTCGCAAGCATCATCGAATTGCGCTGTCGCGATATGGGCTTGCCGTGTGTTTCCGTGCTTGAACCGGTCATCAACGTCTTCCAGAGTTATCTCGGTGCGCCGTCCCGCCGCCGTGTCGGCGCCCAGCACGAAATGAACGAAGAGTATTTCCGTCGGATCGACGCACTCAACTTCACCATGGACCATGACGACGGTCAGCTGCCGCCCGACTTCGATGAGGCAGATCTCGTCATCATCGGGATATCGCGCACGTCCAAGACGCCCACCAGCATCTATCTTGCCAATCGCGGTATCAAGACCGCCAATATCCCCATTGTTTATGGTATTCCTCTGCCTCCGGCGCTTTTGGCCGCCAAGAAGCCGCTTGTCGTGGGCTTGATCGCATCCGTCGACCGGATCGCCCAGGTCCGTCAGAACCGACTGCTCGGCACCACAACAAATTTCCAGAACGAACATTACACCGACCGCGCACTGATCAGCGAAGAGCTAAAATATGCCCGCTCGCTGTGCGAACGCCACAATTGGCCGGTCATCGACGTCTCGCGCAGGTCTATCGAGGAAACCGCGGCCGCGATCCTTGCCTTGCGGCCGAAGTGGCGCTAACCCCAATGCAGGGTCACGACGGGGCTAGGTCACGATCGGGTCAGGTTATGACCGGGTTGGGCACACGCCCCGGAACAGGGTGTCAAAATGACGGATGAGCCATTGATTCTTGCCTCCCGCAGCCCGTTTCGCAAGCTGCTTCTCGAGAATGCGGGGATTCGTTTCAGATCCGAATCGTCCCTCATCGATGAACGCACTGTCGAGGCGGCGACCGTTGGGACCGGGGTGACGCCGGGTGATCTTTCCATCATTCTTGCCGAGGCGAAGGCGGTTGGTGTATCGGGACGCAACCCAGCTGCCGTGGTCATCGGCTCCGACCAGACATTGTCGCTTGACGGCATGCTGCTGCACAAACCCGCCACGATGGACGCGGCGAGGCGCAGGCTGTTGTCGATGTCGGGCAAGACCCATGCCCTCAACAGCGCGGTGGTTTTGGTCCGCGACGGCGAAACACTCTGGCGCCATGTCTCGGTCGCCTTCATGACCATGCGCTCTCTCGACCCGGCCTTTGTCGGCCGACACCTCGCGCGGGCGGGCGAAGGCGTCTTGTCGAGCGTGGGGGCTTACCAGTTCGAAGGGGAAGGCATTCACCTTTTTGATCGCATCGAGGGCGATTACTTCACCATCCTCGGACTGCCGCTTCTTCCGTTGCTTGCCGAACTGCGCAGGCTGGGCCTCATCGATGGCTGATCCGGTGCCGCCCCGCGCCTTTGTCGCCGGGTTTCCGGTGGCCCATTCCCGCTCTCCGCTCATCCACGGCCATTGGCTCGCCGGTCACGGCATAGTCGGTACCTATTTGCGGCACGAGGTGAGGCCTGATGGGCTTGCGGCTTTTGTTGCCTGTCTCAAGGATGGCAGCCAAGCCTTTGTCGGCGGCAATATCACAATTCCGCACAAGGAAGCCATTTTCGCCCTCGCTGACGAAGCCGACGAGACAGCCCGGATGATCGGTGTGGCCAACACTGTCTGGCTCGATGAGGGACGCCTGAAAGCGACGAACACGGATGCCTATGGCTTTGCCGCAAATCTTGACCAGCGTCATCCTGGTTGGGATCGTGGCCGGACTGCTGTCGTGCTCGGCGCAGGGGGCGCGAGCCGCGCGGTCATCCATGCGCTTGTCGAGCGTGGCTTTGCCTCGATCCGGATCGCCAATCGAACGCTGGCGCGTGCGCGCCACGTATCCGATCGCTTTGGCGAGAGGGTCAGTGCTCACCCCTTGGAGGACCTTCCCGACCTCCTCGTCGCGGCTGATCTTTTCGTCAACACAAGTTCTCTCGGCATGCAGGGTGGTGCCGTGCCCGAGATCGATTTCAGCCCAATGGCGGCCGAAGCGATCGTCACCGACATTGTCTATGTCCCCCTCCTTACCCCGATCCTCGCCCAGGCGCGAGCGCAGGGCCGGACGGTGGCTGATGGCCTCGGCATGCTGCTGCATCAAGCGGTTCCGGGCTTCGAGATCTGGTTTGGCACCCGTCCCGCCGTCACTGAAGAGCTCAGAAACCTCGTCATCGCCGACATGGATCGCCACGCATGATCGTTCTTGGCCTCACCGGATCGATCGGCATGGGAAAGTCGACCACGGCTGCCATGTTCGCTGAAGCTGGAATTCCCGTCATCAGCGCTGACGAGATCGTCCACGATCTCTATCGTGGCGATGCGGTTCCCCTCATTGAGGAGGCCTTTCCCGGATCGGTCCAGGAGGGCATGGTCGACCGGGCCCGCCTTTCGGCCTTGCTTCTCGCCGATCCATCGGGCTTCAAGCGGCTGGAGCAGATTGTCCATCCGCTGGTCCGCCGCAGGCAAGATGAATGTGTTGCCCGCAACCGTGCCGCCGGCCACCGGCTTGTGGTCGTCGACATCCCGTTGCTGTTTGAAAGCGGCGCAGTAGGCCGCGTCGACCGAACAGTGGTTGTCAGCTGCGATGCCGAAATCCAACGCGCCCGTGTTCTTGCCCGACCCGGGATGACGAGCGAGAAATTCGAAGCCATTCTGGCTCGTCAAATGCCGGATGCAGAAAAACGGGCGCGCGCCGACTACATCATTGACACCGGCGCTGGCCTGAAAACCGCCCAGCGGCGGGTTCGCGAAATCATGGACGAGCTTATCGGACGTGAAGAGCCCGAAAGGGAAAAGCCCGAAGTGAAAAAGCCCGAAGTGAAAAAGCCCGAAGTGGAAAAGCCCGAAATGGAAAAGCCTTGACATGCGCGAAATCATTTTCGATACCGAAACCACTGGCCTCGACAACAAGCTGGACCGCATCATCGAAATCGGCGGCATCGAGCTTGAAAACCAGTTTCCCACCGGACGGACGCTGCATCTCTTTATCAATCCGGACGGGCGCAAGGTGCATCCCGATGCGCTTGCCGTGCACGGCATCAAAGACGCGTCTCTCGTCGACAAGCCCATTTTCGCCCATGTTGCTGCCCAGATCGTCGACTTTTTCGAAGGTGCCCGCTTCGTCGCCCACAATGCCGCTTTCGACATGGGCTTCCTGAACGCCGAATTTGCCCGCCTCGGTCTGCCGTCTGTCGAGCCTGGCCGCGTCGTCGACACGCTCTCTCTCGCCCGTCGCCGTCATCCGATGGGGCCGAACAGTCTTGATGCGCTCTGTCGCCGCTATGGGATCGACAATTCCCACCGAACCCGCCACGGAGCGCTGCTCGATGCAGAACTCCTTGCCGACGTCTACATCGAGATGCTGGGTGGCCGACAGGCCGCACTCGGGCTGGTGGACGAGCCCGATACCCGGGCCAGCAAAGTCATTGACGACGACAGTGTGCTGATCGGGGCCCGTTCCGAGCCGCTGGCACCCCGCCTGACGGACGCCGAAATTGAAGCCCATGGCCGACTGGTGGCCCGAATGGGAACGAAGGCGATCTGGAACCGGGCACGCTGACAAAAAAAGCCCGCCTTTCAGCGGGCTTCGATCCGAAGCGGGCAAGACCGGAGGACACGTTCAGTTGGGCTGTGTCATCTGCGCGACTTTGGCCTTGGTCGCTTCTTCCGCCATGCGCTGCTGGAACATCTGGCCGAAATCGATCGGATCGATCATCAGCGGCGGGAAGCCGCCGTTGCGGGTCGCGTCGGCGACGATCTGGCGGGCAAAGGGGAACAGCATCCGCGGGCATTCGATGAACAAAAGCGGCAGCATGTGCTCCTGCGGGAAATGAGCAACGCGGAACACGCCACCATAGACCAGCTCGACGTTGAACACGGTCGTCGCGCCGTCCTTGGCTTCCGCATTGAGCGTCAGAAGCACGTCGAAATCGGTCTGCGACAGAGGATTGGCGTTGACATTGACATTGATGCTGATCGCAGGCGATTTCTCGCGCGGGCCGAGCGTGCGCGGCGCGCCCGGATTCTCAAACGACAGATCCTTCACATATTGCGCGAGAACATTGAGCGTCGGGGCTTCGCCATTGGCCTTTGCCGCCGCTGCGTCTGGTTTGCTCGTGTCTTCCGTTGCCATGGGGCCAGTCCTTGTCGTCGTGTGGTCATTGGAGCCGCGCATCGGCCCTTTTTCGCCCGATGGGCTAACATTTCGTCACAAGGCTTACAACCCGTCTTCTGGCGCCTTGGACGGAGCAGGCTGCCCATTGGTCAGCTTTTCTCCTTGCCCCAGGGCGATCCGGTGTCGGGTTTGCGGGTGAAGTCCTCCGGATCGAGATCAACCACCCGGTCGTCGGTGCGCTTCAAGTCGCCGACCCCGGGTCCTGGGCGCGGGCCCGGGCGTGGCTCCATCGAGGCCACCGTGATGCGGCTCCGAAATGCACGCCAGGCTGCCTCCCGCACGGGTGGCATGAACAGCAGGAACCCGATCGCGTCTGTGACGAAACCCGGAACGATGAGGAGAACGCCCGCCATCAGGATCATCGCTCCATGGGCCAGTTCGCGTGAGGGCACCCGGCCGGCTGCCGTTTCGGCCCTGATCCGGGCGATCAAGGAAAATCCCTGCCAGCGCACCAGCAGCGCACCGATGACCGATGACAGCAGCACAAAGCCAAGCGTCCACACCACACCGATGCGCGACCCGATCACCACAAAAGCGGTAATCTCAGTCAGCGGAATGGCGATCAGCAGGAGAGGAATGAACGACAAACGCATGAAATTCTGGTCCGGTTGGCTTTCTCTGCGATATAAGTACACGGTAAGGCAATTTGAACGCCCGCAGAGTTTGATTGATGGCCCTTTGGGGATTATATGCAAGCGTGTTGGTGATGAAACTGAAAGAAGGCGGTAATGGGTTCCTTTGATTTTGTGACGTTCTTCTTTTTCGTCGCAGCCGTGATCATATTCGTGCAGCTTCGCTCTGTGCTTGGCCGACGGACCGGCAGCGAGCGGCCGCCACTTGACCAGACGGCGCTCCGCGACAGGATGGCCGATGCCGAAGGCGTCGATGATCCGAAGGTGGTTACGTTGCCGCGCCGCCAGCGCGAGGAGAGCGATCCGATGGCGGTTATTGATGCCTATGCCAAGCCAGGAACCGATCTCAACAAGGGACTTCGCGATCTGCGAACCGCCGATCAGTCCTTCCTGCCGGAGGATTTCGTCAAAGGCGCCGGCATGGCCTATGAAATGATTGTCACCGCTTTTGCCGATGGTGATCGCAAGACACTCAAGAACCTGCTGTCGCGCGAGGTCTATGACGGGTTCGTAACCGCCATCGAGGCTCGCGAAGCCCGCGGCGAGACCGTGCGCTCGAACTTCGTCGGTATCGAGAAGGCCGCCATCACTCAGGCGGAGATGAAGGGGACCGAAGCCAATCTCACCATTCGCATCGTCAGCCAGCTCATATCTGCAACGCTCGATCGCGAGGGCAAGATCATTGAGGGCGAGACCGAGGAGGTGGCGGAAGTCAACGACGTCTGGACCTTTGCGCGGGATTCCCGGTCAAAGGATCCCAATTGGAGGCTGATCGCGACGGAAGCGGATCAGTAATGGACTTCTCGCTTCGGCGGATCGCATTCAGAGAGATCGGTGGCTGGTCCGTCGACGACGTGACGAAATCCTTCGCAGCTTTCCGGCGATCCGCTGTTCACGCGTTGACGGAAAAGCCTTACCGGACTGGCAGCCTCGGGGTTTCCCATCAGGATTTCGCCGCGATCTACCAGGCAGCCGTTGCGGCTTCGGCGGACCTCGGCCCGGACCAGGCCCGGGCTTTCTTTGAAGCCTGGTTCGCCCCCTTTGTCATCGAACCCATGGCTGACCGCAGCGGGCACGTGACAGCATTCTATGAGCCCGTCGTGGAGGTGTCGGACAGGCCGGACGCGGACTACCTGTATCCTTTTCTTGCGCCGCCGCCGGATCTGGTCCGGCTCGATGATCTCGACACCCCGCCTGAGGGCATTCCCCCAGGGTATGCCTATGCGCTTGCTCGCGGCGACCGGTTCGGCGTCTGTCCTGATCGGCGCGCCATCGAGGAAGGTGCCTTTGCGGGAGCGGGGCTTGAAATTGCCTTCGCGAAGTCGAGGGTCGATGTCTTTTTCGCCCATGTCCAGGGTGCGGCCCGGCTTTTTTATCGCGATGGTCGGACATCGAGATTGACCTACGCTGCCAAGAGCGGTCACCCTTTTTCTGGCATCGGTGGTGTGCTGGTGGCCCGCGGCGAGATTTCCCGGGCTGACAGCTCCATGCAATCCATCCGACACTGGCTTGCGACCCATGCTGAGGAGGCCGAAGCCTTGATGTGGGAAAACCGCTCCTTCATCTTTTTCCGGCCCGCCCCGGTCGACGATCCCGACCTTGGCCCCGTCGCTGCCGCCAAGGTGCCGCTTGAGCCAGGCCGATCCATGGCAGTCGACCGCCTGATCCATACCTTCAGCACTCCCTTCTTTGTTAGCGCGCCTTCGCTGGTTGACTTCGATGCGCCGCAGCCGTTTGCTCGGCTGATGATTGCCCAGGACACAGGAACCGCGATCGTCGGTCCGGCGCGAGGCGATCTTTTCACCGGCTCCGGGAACGTGGCGGGCGACAAGGCAGGTGCAGTCAACGTGGACGCGGTCTTTACTGTTCTGCTCCCCAGTGGGATTGAACCGGCAAGGCTTCCGGGCCATGGCTGACAAGGAGCGAAAACTCACGCACGAAGACCGGATCATCTGGGAAAAGGTGGCCCGCACCGTCCGCCGGTATTCCGGAAAGGACCTTCCAGCCGACCCTGATCTTACCGCCGCCCTGGCGCTTGTGATGGATGACGCGCCGCGGGCCACAGCGGAGTCCGGGCAGCCTGGACTGTCTGGGCTTTCCCCGTCACCCGTCAGGCCGAAGCCGGAGCAGCGGCTCCATCCGATCGACAAGCCCGTCAAGCGAAAGCTGGCCAAGGGCCATCTCGCCATCGACGGCCGGATCGACCTGCACGGGTTGACCCAGAGCGAAGCCCACAACCTGTTGTTCGATTTTCTGGTGCGGGCGCATCAGCGCGGCCTGCGCCATGTCCTCGTTATCACCGGAAAGGGCTCGTCTATGGGCAGCCAGGGCGTCCTCAAGCGGGCTGTTCCGGTCTGGCTTGCCAAGCCGGAGTTCCGTTTTCTCGTTTCCGGCCATGAGGATGCGGCCCGGACCCATGGCGGCGATGGTGCGATGTATATCCGGCTGCGCCGCCAGCGGGACAAGCCGGAATGACCCCCTTCGGCCTTGCCCTTCGTCGTCTGCGCGCCACTCGCGGCGTCACGCAGCGCGATATGGCGGCGGCGATTGGCGTTTCGGCCGCCTATCTCTCGGCGCTCGAACATGGCCGTCGTTCGGAACCAACGTGGGAGCTGGTGCAGCGGATCATCGGCTATTTCAACATCATCTGGGACGAGGCAGAAGAGCTGCAGCGACTTGCAGCCTTGTCTCGTCCGCGGGTGACCATCGACACGGCGGGACTTTCGCCGAAAGCCACCGAAGTGGCCAACCATCTCGCCGCCGCAATCGAGGATCTCGACGAAACGGCGCTTGAGGCGCTGGCCGATATTCTCGAAGCAGCGTCAGGCCGCAAGCCGTCGTCGCCGCTCCTTGATGAGGACGATCTGCACCGCTCCCGCCCTTGAGCCGTCTTAACCGCCGATGATGCTGCGCAGTTCGGCTTCCCGCTCGTTGACGAGCCAGCCGTAATAGTTTTCCTCCGGCCGCTTGAGCGGCTCGTTGGCGGCTTTCCGCCTGCGGTTCTCGGCCGCCAGCGCGGCAGCCCGCTCTTCGGGATTGCCGACATTGTAGAGCGTGGCCGTGATCCCCGGATTGCCGGAAATGTTGAACCCGGCAATCTTGCGGTAGGCCTCGATGGCCTCGTGCAGATAGGCGGCCATATAGGCAAGGGTGGAATCGGGATCCATGATTGCCTGATAGACACCCGAAGCGTCGGTGGCCTCGAGCGGTTTCAGGCCTGAGCGCCGCGCCACGCGGTCAGTGATCATCAGTGCGGTCAGCGGATTGAGCTGACCCAGCCCGAAGGTCTGACCGGCAAAGAAGGGCTGGAAGAAAACGGCGCTGAATCGGTCGTTCGGAAATGCCGAGCCGTCCACAGTCTTGCCGCGGAAATCCCGGTTCCAGACCCGCTCCCGGCAAGTCCACAAATCAAGGGAGTCTCCTGGGCCTGCGCAGTCGGCAAATTCGGCCCGGGCAACGAAATCGGTGATTGATTCCCCGTTGTACTCGAAACGGAAGCGTTCGCCCGCATAGGACATGGCTTTTACATAATACGTCTGCATCCGGTCGTATGCGTCGACATTGTAGGTGTGCTCGCCGACGAGAGCGCCGACGATGTGGATCGGATCGATATCGTAGTCGGCCGCCGCCCCCCGGATCTTGCGCTGCAATTCAGTGTCGCTGGCAATCAGATCGCGGATCTTGGCATATTTCGCATCGAAGGAGGATTTGGTGGCCGTTGTTCGCCGAACCGACGCGCCGGGAATGGCTGGCTGCGCCGCATGGATGTTGCCTGGTGCCAGCTTTTCCAGGGCAAGCGCTGAACCGGGCGCAGCCAGAAGCCAGACCAGCGCAACGCAGGCGACAATCATCCCGCTCGGTTGTGTGGCTCGCACGTCCTTTGCTCCCTTGGCGACACTCGTTTGCCGCCTTCACGAAAGAAGGCCTTTTCAGAGGATGAAACGGGACAGGTCGGTGTTCTGCGCCAGATCTCCGACGTGTTTTCGGACATAGTCTGAATCGATCGTGATTGTCGACCCCGGCTTGTCGGGTGCGTCAAACGATATCTCGTCGAGCACCCGCTCCATGACGGTCTGGAGGCGGCGCGCGCCGATGTTCTCGACGCTTCCGTTGAGATGAACCGCCACTTCGGCAAGTGCGTCAATGGCGTCTTCGGTGAAGTCGAGCGAAACCTTCTCCGTCGCCATCAGCGCCACATATTGTTTGATCAGGCTTGCCTCGGTCTCTGTGAGAATGCGCCGAAAATCATCCTTGCCGAGCGCGTGCAGTTCCACCCGGATCGGCAGGCGACCCTGAAGCTCGGGCAGCAGGTCGGAAGGCTTGGAGACATGGAAGGCACCCGAGGCGATGAACAGGATGTGATCGGTCTTCACCGGCCCGTACTTCGTGGCCACTGTCGTGCCTTCCACCAGCGGAAGCAGGTCGCGCTGGACGCCTTCGCGCGAGACGCCGGCACCCACACCGCCTTCACGGGAAGCGATCTTGTCGATCTCGTCGATGAAGACGATGCCGTCGTTTTCCGCTGATTTCATCGCCTCCTGCTGGATCTGTTCCATATCCAGAAGCTTGTCGGACTCGTCGGTGACAAGCAGGTCATAGGACTGCTTGACAGTCGTCTTGCGCTTCTTGGTCCGGCCACCCATGGCCTTGCCGAGAATGTCGCCGAGATTGAGCACGCCGATATTGGCGCCGGGCATGCCCGGCATCTCGAAATTGGGCATGCCCGATCCGCCATCAGCCACTTCGATCTCGATCTCCTTGCCGTCAAGTTGGCCATCCCGCAGTTTCTTGCGAAACGAGTCCCGCGTTGCAGGCGACGCCGTCGTCCCGACCAACGCATCAAGCACCCGCTCTTCCGCGTTCAGGTGCGCCTTGGCCTTGACCTCCTCGCGTCGGCGGTCGCGGACAAGCGCGATGCCCACCTCCACAAGATCACGGATGATCTGCTCCACGTCGCGGCCGACATAGCCGACCTCGGTGAATTTGGTGGCTTCGACCTTGATGAAGGGAGCGCCGGCAAGACGCGCCAAGCGGCGTGAAATCTCGGTCTTGCCCACGCCGGTGGGGCCGATCATGAGAATGTTCTTGGGCATCACCTCATCGCGCAACGGGCCGTCGAGCTGCTGCCTGCGCCAGCGGTTCCTGAGCGCTATGGCCACGGCGCGCTTGGCGTCATTCTGGCCGATGATGAACCGGTCGAGCTCGGTAACGGTTTCGCGGGGAGAAAAGGTAGACATGCAGGTTCAGGCCTTGATGGGAGGAAGTGCGTTGAGTACGGATGTGGGAAACAGATTGCCGACAATCAAGCGCCGGATGCGCTGCCAGCCGGCGCCGAACAGGATCACCAGCGCGCCGATGGCGATCAGGATGAGGGCGAAGGGCGGAATGCCTGTGGTGTTGGCCGCAGTATTGACGAGATAGTAGATGCCGATGGAACCAAAATAGGCGAGCGTCGGCGCTAGCAGCGACCGGCGATCAATCGCCAGCGCGACGAGGACGAACCCGCCGATCAGCAGACCGAGCATCAGGCTGGCCGAAGCTTCCGGTTCGATCCGTCCCAGCATCACATCCTGGCCGGTGGCCAGGATGAACAGCGGATGCACCAGCAGCGGTGCCGAAACGACATGCAGCCAGAAGGCACAATCCGACCAGATGGTTTCCCGATCGCGGTCGTGCAGATCGAGCATGACGGCCAGCGCGAAGATCAGACCACCGCACACGAGTGGCACCAGCAACGCCCTCTCGAGAACATCGGGGACTGTTTCAGGCGACGGGGCCGCGATCGCGCCGCCGGTGATCCCGTCGTAATAAAAAAGCAACGCGAACAGAAAAGCCAGACCGGTCGCCGTCAGCGCCGCCACGGCGGCCAACACAGGCACCCGGTAACGCAGGAAGTAGAGCGTCGCCACAAGGAACCCACCGCCGCCGATAACAAGTCCTATGGTGGTTGCCTGGCTTCGCAGCGCCAGGATCTCCACGAGCGAATCGAGCGCGCCGAGATCGAAACGCCGTACAACCCAAATGACGAGGCCGTTCGTGACCATGGCCGTGAAGCCAAGCGCGAGCACCGTGCTCGCCAGCCGCATGCGCTTCTGCCGGGTGACGATCTCGGCCAGGATCAGCAAACCTGCCGCCAGGATGACTGTCCTGAGGATCGGTGCTTCCGGTGCGAGCGCCGAGAGCGCGAACAGTCCGCCTGCGAACAGAAGCGCGATGCCGACGGTCACGAAAAGATCGTTGCCGCCGCTTACAAGCCGCATTGGCTCATCAATGGAGTGGTGAGCTGCATCGGACGTTATTGGCCGGTCGGCAAGCCTTGCGCTACCGCCCGCCTCAAGGGCAAGCACTGCATCTCGCTGGTCTACGCTCAGGATGCCCCGCTCAACCGCCCGGTCGAGGGTTTTGACCAGCACTTCGGGCAGGCCGGGTTCGCTCGGGGGGGTCATGGACGCCTGCCAGTCGCGCGCGCCAGGGGACGCGATGTGAAGGGTTCGGCGAATGTCCTCATCCGGGTATCACCTTCGGCCATGGTGTCGATGACGACAGGAAGCGGGCGCGTCGTGTCGGAGCTTTCGAGGATGTTCCGGATGGAACCTGCCTCGACGCCCTGGTCTCCCCACCCTTCAAACCGATGCGGGAGGATCTTCCAGCCTTGGAGCAGATCGAGAACGCCCGCGCCCAAGGGTCGGATGTCGATCGGGGTGGGGTCAATCGAGATCAAGCGTCTCCACCACGATGTTGCCGTTGGTATAGACGCAAATGTCGCCAGCGATTTCCATCGCGCGCCGCGCCACTTCTTCAGCGGTCTTGTCGGTGTCCATCAAGGCGCGGGCCGCCGCGTAGGCGAAATTTCCACCCGATCCGATCGCCATGGTTCCGTGCTCGGGCTCCAGCACGTCGCCGTTGCCGGTTATGGCAAGCGTGACAGTCTTGTCCGCAACCAGCATCATCGCCTCGAGCTTGCGCAGATAACGGTCGGTACGCCAGTCCTTGGCGAGTTCCACCGCGGCGCGCGTCAACTGGTCGGGATATTGCTCAAGCTTGGCTTCAAGCCGCTCAAGAAGCGTGAAGGCATCAGCCGTGGCGCCGGCAAAACCGGCAATCACAGCCCCGCTTTTGCCGATGCGGCGGACTTTGCGCGCATTGGCCTTCATCACCGTCTGCCCGAGGCTCACCTGGCCGTCGCCTGCCATGACCACCTGCCTGCCCTTGCGAACGGTGATGATGGTGGTGGCGTGCATGATGCCGAAGGGATTGTGTTCGCCCATCGTGTAACTCCGAAATTCGAGCTCTGCGGCAGGGCGGCCGCCTCTGTCCTGTCCGTTATGTAAGCGGGCTGCGGCCGAATGCAAATACCAGGCTTGGCGGAGGCGCGGCGGATTCTGCGATCGCGCCGCTTTAAACCTGTTCTGGATATTTCGGTTCCGGGCTGATAATGACCCAGCCATCAAAGACCCTGTGAGGCCCAGATGGTTGAAACCGGCTCGGAACGCGCTGCCAGCGTGACCCGCAAAACCAACGAGACTGAGATTTCGGTGCGCGTGAGCATTGATGGTTCGGGTCGCGGGGAAATCGCCACCGGCATCGGATTCTTCGATCACATGCTCGACCAGCTCGCCAGGCATTCGCTCATCGACATGACGATCTCCGCCCGCGGCGATCTGCATATCGACGACCACCATACGGTGGAGGATACCGGTATAGCGCTCGGCCAGGCGCTGAGCCGTGCGCTCGGCGATCGCAAGGGCATCTGTCGGTACGCGTCCATCGACCTGCCCATGGACGAAACCATGAGCCGTGCGGCGATCGACGTCTCGGGCCGGCCGTTTCTGGTCTGGAATGTGGGGTTCACCGCGCCCAAGATCGGGACCTTCGACACCGAACTTGTGAGGGAGTTCTTCCAGGCTTTCGCCCAGCACGGCGGCTTGACGCTGCATGTGGCCAGTCTTTATGGCGCCAACAGCCACCATATCGCCGAATCCTGCTTCAAAGCCGTGGCGCGGGCGCTGCGGACGGCTTGCGAGATCGATCCACGCCAGGCCGGGCGCGTGCCCTCCACCAAGGGAACACTGGTGTGAGACGCAGAAACCCGAACTCAGTGCGGAGACCGGCTCGATGAGCGCGTTTCTGATCCTGTCCCGCCCGGAGGCGGTGCGTCCGGATCCCGATGTCGCCATCATTGCCGACCGGTTTTCCTGGGCTGCTTTCTATTTTGGCGTGCTTTGGATGTTGCTGCACCGGCTCTGGCTGGAAGCCGCCGTCATCATCGCCTTGCGGGCAGCAGCACTCTGGGCCGTCATCACGGCACCCGACCTTGCGGCTGCAGCTGTTGTGCTGTGGGCAGGGCTGTCGACCCTGGTCGGTCTCGAAGCGCAGGAATGGCGGGTTCGCAGACTGATGAGGAGAGGGTACCGCCTCATCGATCTCGTCGAGGCACCCGATGCTGACACCGCCTTTGAACTCCATCTGTCCGACTTAGCGCAGAAGTCGCACCGCTCCTCACCTCCAGCCTGGACGCCGCGTCCAGCGGCTGCGGCCGGACCTGATGCGCCCGCCATCGGGCTGGTTCCCTGGCAGAAGGTTTGAGCGCGATGCGTGTCGCCATCATCGACTACGGCTCGGGCAATCTCCGCTCGGTCACCAAGGCTTTCGAGCGGGCTGCCCGCGACGCCGGTATCAGCGTTAAAATCGATCTGACGGCCGATGCCGACCGCGTTTCCAGCGCAGACCGCATCGTCCTTCCCGGGGTCGGCGCCTATGCCGATTGTCGCGCGGGCCTTGACGCGGTTCCCGGCATGAGCGAGGCGCTCGAGGAAACGGTCGAGCGCAAGGCGCGTCCATTTCTGGGCATCTGCGTCGGCATGCAGCTCATGTCCTCTCGGGGGCTCGAAAAGACGGTGACTTCGGGCTTTGGCTGGATTCCGGGCGATGTGAGCGAGATCGCTCCGGCAGATCCCGCGCTCAAGATCCCGCAGATCGGCTGGAACACCCTTGATCTCATCCGGCCGCATCCGTTGTTTTCAGGCATCCCGACCGGACCTGATGGACTTCACGCCTATTTTGTCCATTCCTACCAGTTGGTTGCGGCAGATGTCGACGATGTGGTGGCAACCAGCGACTATGGCGGCAAGGTGACCGCAATGGTTGCCCGCCAAACCATGGTCGGGACCCAGTTCCATCCCGAAAAGAGCCAGGCGCTCGGCCTTGCCCTCATCGCCAATTTTCTAGCCTGGAAACCCTGACATGATTCTTTTTCCCGCCATCGACCTCAAGGATGGCCAATGCGTGCGCCTCAGGCTCGGGGAAATGGATACGGCGACCGTCTACAACGCCGATCCGGCCGCTCAGGCACGCGCCTTCGAAGACCAGGGCTTCCAATGGCTGCATGTCGTTGATCTCAACGGCGCCTTTCAGGGGCAGTCCGTCAACGGTGCCGCGGTCGAGGCAATCCTGAAGGCGACAAGGAACCCGGTCCAGCTTGGCGGTGGGATCCGCACGCTGGCCCAGATCGCGGCCTGGCTGGAGAAAGGTCTTGCCCGGGTCATTCTCGGCACGGTCGCCGTCCGAGAACCGGCGCTTGTCATCGAGGCCTGCCGGCTGTTTGCCGGGCGGATCGCCGTCGGCATCGACGCCAAGGGGGGCAAGGTGGCGGTGGAAGGCTGGGCGGAATCAAGCGAACTGGGCGTGATCGAGCTTGCGCGACGTTTCGAGGGCGCGGGCGTTGCAGCCATCATTTACACTGACATTGATCGCGACGGCGTGCTTTCGGGCATCAATTGGGCATCGACCCTCGCATTGGCCGAAGCGGTTGCGATCCCCGTCATCGCGTCCGGCGGTCTCGCTTCGATGGAGGACATCGCGCGCATGACCAAGCCTGACGCCGCTCGGCTTGAAGGCGCAATTTCCGGCCGCGCACTTTACGATGGGCGCATCGATCCTGCCGAGGCGCTGGCGCTGCTGAAGCGGGTGACCAGGCCAACCACGTCCGCGACGTGGAAGGACAAGCACCGATGACCCTCAAAGCCCGTGTCATCCCCTGTCTCGACGTGAAGGATGGACGCGTCGTCAAGGGCGTCAACTTCGTGGATCTGATCGATGCCGGAGATCCGGTCGAAGCCGCCCGGGCTTACGATGCAGCCGGTGCGGACGAACTCTGTTTTCTCGACATCACCGCCTCCTCCGACAACCGCGAGACGATTTTTGATGTCGTCGCCCGCACGGCTGACCAGTGCTTCATGCCGCTCACAGTCGGTGGCGGGGTGCGCGCTGTGGCCGACATTCGCAAGCTCTTGCTGGCTGGCGCTGACAAGGTCTCCATCAACACCGCCGCCGTCGCCAATCCGGATTTCGTCGCCGAGGCGGCCGACAAGTTCGGCAACCAGTGTATCGTGGTCGCTATCGACGCCAAGCGGGTGTCCTTGGCGGGCGAGGCTGACCGCTGGGAGATCTTCACCCACGGCGGCCGCAAGCCGACAGGGCTTGATGCCGTCGAGTTTGCGCAAAGGGTGGTTGCTCTGGGTGCCGGCGAGATTCTGCTGACCTCCATGGACCGCGACGGCACCAAGTCCGGCTACGATGTCGCACTCACCCGCGCGGTTGCCGACGCTGTGAGGGTCCCGATCATCGCTTCGGGCGGCGTGGGCACGCTCGACCACCTGGTGGCAGGAATCCGCGAGGGCCATGCGACGGCGGTTCTTGCCGCCTCGATTTTCCATTTCGGAACCTATACGATCCATGAGGCCAAGGCGCACATGGCGGCGGCGGGCGTCTCTGTCCGGTTGGCTTGAAGGGGGAAACATGAGCCGTTTCAGTCTCACCGATCTTGAGGCGATCGTCGCAGAACGCGCCGGCGCCGATCCGTCCCTGTCCTGGACAGCCAGACTGGTGGCCGGTGGCATGGGCAAGGCCTCCAAGAAGCTCGGCGAAGAGGCAGTGGAGACGGTCATCGCCGCCATGACCGGTGACCGTCGTGCCATCGTATCGGAATCGGCCGATCTTCTCTTCCATCTCCTCGTCGTGCTACGGATGTCCGATATTGCGCTTTCGGACGTGATGGGCGAACTGGAACAGCGAACCATGCAATCCGGAATTGCGGAAAAGGCGGCGCGGTGGGCAGACTGATGGTGGACCAGACCGAAAAAAAGGCGCCGGGCTCGCTTGATCATTTCCGCAAGGATGATTTTTCGCCCTATCGATTCTTCACCGCCGAACAATGGTCATCCTTTCGCGCCGACACCCCGCTCACCCTCACCCTGGACGAAGTGCGACGCCTGCGCTCGCTCAACGATCCCATTGATCTCGACGAAGTCAGCAAGATCTACCTGTCGCTGTCGCGGCTCCTTTCGGCTCATGTGGAATCATCGCAACTGCTGTTTGAGCAGCGCAAGCGCTTCCTCAATCTCTCCGGAATCGCCAAGACTCCCTTCATCATCGGCATTGCCGGTTCCGTCGCTGTCGGCAAATCGACCACCGCGCGCGTGCTTGCCGAACTGCTCGCCCGGTGGCCGACCAGCCCAAAGGTCGATCTGGTCACGACGGACGGATTTCTCTATCCAAATGAGATCCTGCGGCGGGAAAACCTGATGGACCGCAAGGGGTTTCCCGAAAGCTACGATGTCGGCGCAGTGTTGCGTTTCCTGTCCGAGATCAAGGCTGGTCGGCCCGACGTTCGCGCGCCGCGCTACTCGCACATGACCTATGACGTGCTTGCCGGCGAATACATGATTGTTGATCGCCCCGATATCCTCATCTTTGAAGGGATCAACGTGCTTCAGGTGCGCGACCTTCCCGAGGACGGCAAGATCATCCCTTTCGTGTCGGATTTCTTCGATTTTTCCATCTATATCGACGCTGATGAAGCCGACATCCACCGATGGTATGTTGATCGCTTCATGCGCCTGCGGGAAACCGCATTTCGCGATCCCGGCTCGTTCTTCCATCGCTATGCGACGATCAGGGAGGAAGCGGCCCGCGCGATTGCCGAAAGCCTGTGGGAAAACATCAATCTGCGCAACTTGCGCCAAAACATCCTGCCGACGCGTCCGCGCGCCGATCTTATCCTGCGCAAGGGGCCCGATCACCTGATCGAACAGGTGGCACTGAGAAAACTCTGAACCTGGGGTCAGTCCCGCGTCACCCGGCGCAGCGTGAGGTTGAGGCGCCCGCCAGTTTTCAGCAGCGTCGACGTCATGGGATAGATGCGATCGACGCCATGAAACGCGAGGCGGCCTTCACCGCCAAGCACCAGAAGGTCACCAGAATCCAGGCGGAAGGACCGCGTCGGGGCGTCCCGGCTTGCTTCCCCGATGCGAAACAGGCACGCATCGCCAAGTGACACCGACACCACCGGCGCGCTCAGATCTTCTTCGTCCCGGTCCTGGTGCAGACCCATCCGGGCGGAACTTTCGTAGAAATTGACGAGACAGGCCTGGGGTGGCCGGTCGCACCCCGACATCTCCTCCCACAAAGCCAGGAGCCGGTCGGGAAAAGGAGGCCAGGCCCGTCCGGTTCTCGGATGGGTCGGCTGGTAGCGATAGCCGTGATGCCGGTCCGTGACCCAGCCGAGCGGCCCGCAATTGGTCATGCGGACGCTCATCGGTTTTCCCGTGCGGGGCATCTCCGGCCGGTAGAGCGGCGCCTCAGCCACCACGGCACGAATATCGGCGAGCAGCGCTTCCTGCGCTGCCCGGTCGAGATGGCCGGGAGAGTGGCGCACGCCTTTGGGAAGAACCATCATGTCCGGGTCGCTGCCCGATCACCCGGTCCGTCAGGCGGTTTCCAGATCCGGGACCCGCAACACCTGGCCAGGATAGATCTTGTCCGGATGGCTGAGCATCGGTCGATTGGCCTCAAATATCAGCGTGTGCTGTCCACCTTTGCCCTTGCCATAGGCAGCCTCGGCGATCTTCCAGAGATTGTCTCCTTTCTTGACCGTGTGGAAGCGCGGTTCCTTGGCAGCGGTTGAGGCCTTTACGAGCTCCGTCATGTCGGCGCTATCCAGTGACAGTCCCGAATCAGGCATCACCACCTTCAACTCACCTGCCTCGACCTTGGAAATTCCCAGCGTATTGCCCACCGCCAGGACGGCTTTTTCGAAGATCGATTGGTCCTTGACCACCCCTGAGAGCACCACGGTGTCGCCGCGTATGGCCACATCCACCTTGTCCGAGCCAATCTTGAGGGAGTCCAGTTCCTTCTTCACCGCTTCGGCCGCTGGCGGTTCGTCGTCGCCGATGCCGAGTTTCTTGCCGGCAGATTTGATGAAATCGAAAATTCCCATTGCCAGTTCTCCTTTTGAGCAGGTCGGACATAAGCATGCGGAACGGCTCCTGCCAACCCGGTTGCTGCTGGGCCGGGATCAGCGGTCGTCCTCGACGATCCTGCCCCGCGCCTTCTTCACGTTCGATCGCCCGGCCTTTGTCGCCAGTCGCCGCTCGATGGCACCACGGGTCGGCTTGGTCTTGCGGCGCGGCGGCGGCGGCGGTTCGGAGGCGCGGTCGATCAGTTCCTTGAGCCGGGCACGCGCATCGGCGCGGTTGCGCTCCTGCGTGCGAAAGCGGCTTGCTTCGAGAAGAAGGACCCCGTCTTTGGACACCCGGCTGCCGCCGAGCCGGATCGCATTTGTCTTCACCCGCTCGATCAGCGACGGCGAGTTGCGGATGTCGAATCTCAGTTGCACCGCGGTGGCGACCTTGTTGACATTCTGCCCGCCCGGGCCAGAGGCGCGGATGAAGCTTTCCTGCAACTCCGAGCCGGCGATCACGATGCTGCGGTTGGCAAAAAGGGGCAAGCTGCTCATGGTCTCGGTTCCTGGAAGGTGGGCTTGCGCCAGCCGGTGCATCCGGTCCGGCGTGCGAACCGGCTGTCTGGTGGTATCTATCCAACATGTACATCCCGTTGCCGCATGCTCTTGAGCAACGACCCGAAAATGTGGACCAAATGTCAAATTCAATCCACTCAATGACCGCAACTTCCTAAATGCGGGACCGGCCCCGTCTGGTCAACGGGGCCGGTGTGAACTTATCGAGACGAAACCTCCGGTCCGGTCTTGCAGCTTCACTCGGCGGCGAGGCGCAGACCTGGTGCTGCATCGCGCACAGGCGCATCGACATGGGCTTCGAATTTGGCGAAGTTGTCGATGAACATCGCGACCAGCCGTGTCGCTGATGCGTCGTAAGCGGCCGTGTCGGCCCAAGTTGAGCGCGGATCGAGTATCGCGCCGTCGACGCCAGCAACGCTGACAGGCACCTGGAAGCCGAAAGTCCGGTCGGTGCGGAACTCGGCCGTGGCCAATGACCCATCAAGTGCCGCCGAGAGGAGCGCGCGTGTTGCCTTGATCGGCATCCGCCGACCGGTGCCGTAGGCGCCTCCGGTCCAGCCCGTGTTGACCAGCCAGCAATTGACCGTGTGGGTGGCGATCAGCTTGCGCAGCAGGTTGCCATATTCAGAAGGATGGCGTGGCATGAACGGTGCGCCGAAGCAGGTTGAGAACGTCGCTTCCGGTTCGGTGACCCCCTTTTCTGTCCCGGCGACCTTGGCCGTGTAGCCTGAAAGGAAGTGGTACATCGCCTGTTCCGGCGTCAGCCGGGCGATCGGGGGCATCACGCCAAAGGCGTCTGCCGTCAGCATGATGATATTGGCGGGATGGCTCGCACGGCCTGTTGGGCTCGCGTTCGAAATGAAATGGATGGGGTAGGCACAGCGGGTGTTTTCGGTCAGAGAGCCGTCGTTGAAATTCGGGATGCGGTTCTCATCGAGCACCACGTTTTCCAGAACGGTTCCGAATCGTTGCGTTGTGGCAAAGATTTCCGGCTCTGCCTCCTGCGACAGCCGGATGGTCTTGGCATAGCATCCGCCTTCGAAATTGAAGATTCCCTCCGCCCCCCAGCCATGCTCATCATCGCCGATGAGCGTGCGTTTTGGATCGGCCGACAGCGTCGTCTTGCCGGTTCCCGAAAGACCGAAAAAGACCGCCGAGTCGCCAGCCGGGCCGACATTGGCCGAGCAATGCATCGGCATCACGCCGCGCGCCGGAAGCAGGTAATTGAGCACCGTGAAGACCGATTTCTTCATTTCGCCCGCGTAAGATGTGCCGCCGATCAGGACGAGGCCGCGCGCGAGATCAGCGACAATCACCGTGTCAGACCGGCAGCCGTGACGGGCGGGGTCTGCCCGGAAGCTCGGCAGGTTGATGATGGTCAATTCAGGCACGAAGCTCGCCAACGCTGCGCGCTCCGGCCGGATAAGCAGGTTGCGGATGAACAACGCATGCCAGGCATATTCTGTCACAACGCGCGCCGCCAGAGCATATCCCGCTTCGGCGCCGCCGATGAGATCCTGGACAAACAGATCCCGATCTTTTGCATGGGCAACCATGTCCCCATGCAGCAGATCGAACGCCTCTGGCGCCATTGCCTTGTTGTTGTCCCACCAGATCTGGTCGTCAGTGGATGCGTCTTTGACCACAAACTTGTCCTTGGCCGAGCGACCGGTGTGCTGGCCGGTCAGGGCTCTGAGCGCTCCATGGGCGGTCAGGACCGCCTCGCCGCGGGCGATGGCCAATTCCACGAGTTCCGGTTCCCGCAGATTGTAGCGGACGGAGCGGGGATTCATCAGGCCGGACAATTCGATTCCGACGGCCGAGTTGCGAATTCCAAACTCCTCAATCATTTCGGACTCCCTGTGGATGCGCTGAACGTGTGGTTGAAATCAGCCGCGACCATAGGTTCGCGAAATTAAAAAAACAACAAATAAAATTTCAAATACCTAATGAAATCAATATATTAATCGATTTAAAAAACGTTGATCCCCGTTTAAATCGGTTCAATACGGTTGAACCCCGCCCCGCATGCGGCAGGGGCCCGGACGTGAGCTGGAAGCAATGCGATGACAGCGACCGGAATCTGTGCCACATTTTGTTCTCACTTTATCCTCATGGAGTGGCTGCAGGTGCCCGTTTTGCGCAAAGAAGCGCCGGGACGGTGCCGGCGGGGCGCTTCCCAGAGGTGAGCCAGACGATGATGGAGAATGAACCCATGCAGACAATCGCGCTCGTCGACGACGACCGCAATATCCTGACTTCCGTGTCAATTGCACTGGAAGCGGAGGGATATCGGGTGGAAACCTACACCGACGGTGCCTCGGCGCTGGACGGACTGACCGCGCGTCCACCGCAGTTGGCTATTTTCGATATCAAGATGCCGCGCATGGACGGCATGGAACTGCTGCGCCGTCTGCGTCAGAAATCCGATTTGCCGGTGATTTTTCTCACGTCCAAGGACGAGGAAATCGACGAACTCTTCGGCTTGAAAATGGGCGCCGACGACTTCATCACCAAGCCTTTTTCGCAGCGCCTGCTGGTCGAGCGTGTCAAGGCGGTGCTCAGACGTGCAGCCAATCGCGAAGCTGCGGCGGCTGGACGGCCTTCGGCAACGCCATCGAAATCGCTCGAGCGTGGTTACCTGGTCATGGATCAGGAGCGCCACACCTGCACCTGGAAGGATGAGCCAGTCACGTTGACCGTCACCGAGTTCTTGATCCTGCAGTCGCTCGCCCAGCGACCCGGCGTCGTCAAGAGCCGTGACGCGCTGATGGATGCGGCCTATGATGAGCAGGTCTATGTCGACGACCGGACGATTGACAGCCACATCAAGCGCCTGCGCAAGAAGTTCAAGCTGGTCGACAATGATTTTGACATGATCGAGACCCTTTACGGGGTTGGCTACAGGTTCCGCGAAGCGGCCTGACCGGTCCTCGCACCGGGAGGTCGCCCCAGGGCAAACGGCGGCATGCGGCCGCGACAGGTAGAACAGACACCATGGTTGCTGAAACCGATGACACCGGCAGGGTGGTGGACAGCCAGTCCTCCATCGCCCCATCGCGTCGGTTCAGCTTCGGCCATCCGGTGACCTTCATCCGGCGCATCTTCGGCCACCTCATCTTCTCGAGCCTTACACGCCGCATCCTTTTTCTCAATCTTGTGGCGTTGTTGGTGCTGGTCTCGGGCATCCTGTATCTCAACCAGTTCCGCGAAGGCCTTATCGACGCCCGGGTCGAGAGCCTGCTGACGCAAGGTGAGATCATCGCCGGTGCCATTGCGGCATCGGCGACGGTGGAGACCAATTCGATCACGATCGATCCCGAGAAACTGCTTGAGCTCCAGGCCGGTCAGACCATCACGCCAAGCAGTGGAAACGAGAATCTCGATTTTCCCATCAATCCCGAACGCATCGCTCCCGTGCTCAGGCGGCTCATCTCTCCCACAAGGACGCGTGCGCGCATCTATGACGACGACGCAAGTCTGCTGCTCGATTCGCGCTACCTCTATTCGAGCGGCCAGGTCCTGCGGTTCGAGCTGCCGCCGACTGAACCCGAGGCGCAAGGGTTCAGCGACACCCTCACCGGCTGGTCAAATTGGCTCTTCCAGCCGCGCAATCTGCCCATCTACCTCGAGCCGCCAGGCGCTGACGGGTCGATCTATCCGGAAGTCATGAATGCCCTGACCGGAAGTCGCGGCGCGGTCAACCGCGTGACCGAGCGCGGCGAGCTCATCGTCTCTGTCGCCGTGCCGATCCAGAGGTTTCGCGCAGTGCTTGGCGTCCTGCTGCTGTCCACCCAGGCGGGCGACATCGACAAGATTGTCCATGCCGAACGCCTGGCGATTTTCCGCGTCTCGCTGGTGGCCGCATCGGTGACAATCGTGCTGTCGCTGCTGCTTGCCAGCACCATCGCAACCCCGCTGCGCCGCTTGTCGGCGGCCGCCATAAGGGTTCGCCGCGGTGCCAAGGTGCGCGAGGAGATTCCCGACTTCTCCGCCCGCCAGGACGAGATCGGCAACCTTTCGGTGGCGCTGCGCGAAATGACCAACGCGCTGTATGACCGGATTGACGCCATCGAGAGCTTTGCAGCCGATGTGAGCCACGAGCTCAAGAACCCGCTGACCTCGCTACGGAGTGCGGTGGAGACCCTTCCGCTGGCCCGCAACGACGAATCGCGACAACGGTTGATGGACGTCATTCAGCACGACGTGCGCCGCATGGATCGGCTGATCAGCGACATTTCCGATGCGTCGCGGCTCGACGCGGAACTTGCCCGCCAGGACGGTGCCCGGGTCGATCTGCAGAAATTGAGTGCTGATCTGGTCGATATCGCGCGACAGGTGCGCTCCCGCAGTCGTCAATTCGTCATCGAGCTGAAGATCGATCGCCGCGGCGTTGGGAAGGATGGCTTCGTCATCTCGGGTCATGACCTCAGGCTGGGTCAGGTCGTCACGAACCTGATCGAGAACGCGAAATCCTTCATTCCCGATCCCGGCGGCAAGATCCTGATCAGGCTGTCGCGCACCCGTGAGGCGGCCATTGTCACGGTCGAGGACAACGGGCCTGGGATCCGCGCCGAAAATATCGAGCGCATCTTCGAGCGGTTCTATACCGACCGCCCCGACGGCGAGGCCTTTGGCCAGAATTCCGGTCTTGGCCTGTCGATCAGCCGGCAGATCATCGAGGCCCATGGCGGAGAGCTGACCGCTGAAAACATCCCCTCGCGGAAGGCCGGTGAATGGGCCGGGGCACGCTTTACAATCACCTTGCCAGTGGACCGCCGCTGATGCTTCCGTCTTCGGCCATCCTTGTTCATGGGACAGCAATCGTCCTGGCCGAAACAGGCATCCTTTTTACCGGTCCTTCGGGGTCCGGGAAATCCGAAACGGCGTTGCGGTGCCTGCAGGCGGCTCATCAGCGCGGCTGGCACGCAGCACTGATCGCCGATGATGCCGTTCTGGTTCAGGTCTGGTCCGGCCGGGTCCTTGCCGTCCGTCCGGAGGCAACGGCGGGCCTGCTCGAGCTCCGCGGGACGGGCATCCTCACGCTGCCCGCCCGCTCGTCAGCCTGCCTGCATCTGGTCGTCGCGCCGGGTGGCCGGACACCGGAGGCGCGGCTGCCGCCCGACGACGAGAGGGAAGTCCTCAGTGGGGTGGAACTGCCGATGGTGCGGCTCGTCGCCGACGCGTGTTCTGATCCGCTCGCCAGCCTTCTGGCTTTGCGTCCTGCCCTGTTTCCCCGCTGAAGCAGCCGTCGCCGAACCCCGACCCGGTGTCCGGCCAGGTGCCTGCGTTTCTTTTGTACGGACCCGATCTCGGGGCCGGTCTGCTCGGCAAAGAACGCGGCTGGTGCCACTAGTGGTCTGGCCGCAACAGATGGTTCCCATCTGTTTCGAAAAGTCAGCCCACAAGCTATTGATCTGGTAGGGCGATTTGTCCTGACAGATGGGAACTATCTGTCAGGATCGCACCACTGGCCATCGAAAAGCGGCAGGCCTTCGGGTTTTTTACTTGAACTTCGCGGCGGTCTGGCGAAGATGGCGGCGCGAATTGTTCTCCGGCTGCCAAGCAAGAGAGCTTGTCCGCATGGTCGGGCATGCGAATGGAACGCCCTTTGGAGGCAAAATGATCGGTTTGGTGCTTGTCACCCATGGCAAGCTTGCGGTGGAGTTCCAGCATGCACTTGAGCATGTGGTGGGACCGCAAACGAGTTTCGAAACGGTCTGCATCGGTCCTGAAGACGACATGGACCAACGCCGCCTCGACATTGTCGGCGCGGTTTCCCGCGCCGAGGACGGCAACGGGGTCATCATCCTCACCGACATGTTCGGCGGCACCCCATCCAATCTTTCGATCTCGGTGATGGAAGCGGGGCGCGTCGAAGTCATCGCCGGGGTCAACCTGCCGATGCTGATCAAGCTCGCCGGGATACGCGGCGCCAACGACATCGAGAAGGCGCTTGTCGAAGCCCAGGACGCCGGACGCAAGTACATCAATGTTGCAAGCCGCCTGCTGACTGGAAAATGACCGCCACCTCTTCGCCGCCTCACGCCCGGGATCTGCTGATCGTCAACAAGCGCGGGCTGCACGCGCGTGCCTCCGCCCGTTTTGTCCAGACCGTCGACGGATTTGACGCGGACGTCAGGGTCACCCGTGACGGCAACACCGTCGGCGGCACGTCGATCATGGGGCTGATGATGCTGGCTGCGAGCCCTGGCAGCACCATCCGGGTCGAGGCCAGTGGCCGCGAAGCGCAAGCGGTCATTGAAGCGCTTGCAGCCCTCGTTGCTGACCGTTTCGGCGAGGACTCATGAGCCAGAACGGAGGCGTTGCGAGCGGGCGACAACATAGAAAGATATAAAGACATCTTTATGTGATGTTGCCATCGGTGGTATTTCCTGCTATTGCCCGAGCGATCTGATCGCGCCGGACCCGCCGGACGCGGCACCACCCGTTGGGAGACCCCGATGACCGCGACCCAGGACTACAAGGTAGCTGACATTTCGCTGGCCAGCTACGGCCGCAAGGAAATCACGATCGCTGAAACCGAAATGCCAGGCCTGATGGCCTGCCGCGAGGAGTTCGGCGAAAGCAAGCCTCTCAAAGGTGCCCGCATCACCGGGTCCCTGCACATGACAATTCAGACGGCGGTGCTCATCGAAACCCTCGTCATCCTGGGTGCTGAGGTCCGCTGGGCCTCCTGCAACATCTTTTCCACCCAGGATCATGCGGCCTCAGCCATCGCTGCCGCAGGCATTCCGGTTTTCGCAATCAAGGGCGAAACACTCGAGGAATACTGGGACTATTCGGACCGCATCTTCCAGTGGCCGGACGGCAAGCCCTCCAACATGATCCTCGACGATGGCGGCGACGCCACCATGTACATCTTGCTCGGCGCGCGCGCAGAGGCCGGAGAGGACATCCTGAAGAACCCCGGTTCGGAGGAAGAGGAGATCCTGTTCGCCCAGATCAAAAAGCGGCTCGCCCAATCGCCGGGCTGGTTCACCGCCCAGCGCGCTGCAATCCGCGGTGTGACCGAAGAGACCACAACCGGCGTCAATCGCCTCTACCAGCTGCAGCAGAAGGGCCTGCTGCCCTTCCCTGCGATCAACGTCAATGATTCGGTCACCAAGTCGAAGTTCGACAACAAGTACGGCTGCAAGGAATCGCTGGTTGACGGCATCCGCCGCGCCACCGACGTCATGATGGCCGGCAAGGTCGCCGTGGTGTGCGGCTATGGCGACGTGGGCAAGGGTTCGGCCGCCTCGCTGCAGGGTGCTGGTGCCCGCATCAAGGTCACGGAAGCCGATCCCATCTGTGCCCTCCAGGCCGCCATGGACGGTTTTGAAGTTGTCCGTCTGGAAGATGTGGTCAAGACCGCCGACATTTTCATCACCACCACCGGCAACAAGGACGTTATCCGCATCGAGCACATGCGCGAGATGAAGGATATGGCCATTGTCGGCAACATTGGTCACTTCGACAACGAGATCCAGGTCACGTCACTGCGCAACTACAAATGGGACAACATCAAGCCCCAGGTCGACATGGTCGAGTTTCCGGACGGTAAGCGGATGATCCTTCTGTCGGAAGGACGCCTTCTCAATCTCGGCAATGCGACCGGCCATCCGTCCTTCGTCATGAGTGCGTCCTTCACCAACCAGGTGCTGGCCCAGATCGAGCTTTATTCCAAGGGTGAAAACTACGAGAACCAGGTCTATGTGCTGCCCAAGCATCTCGATGAGCGGGTTGCCCGCCTGCATCTGGACAAGCTCGGGGTCCGGCTGACCGAACTCACCGAAGAGCAGGCTGCCTATATCGGCGTCAGCCAGCAGGGTCCGTTCAAGTCCGACCACTATCGCTACTAAGTCTCCTGTCGATAGCCACCACATCTTGAAGCCGCGCCCTTGACACCAGGGGCGCGGTTTCTTTTTGGGCGAAATGCCTTCACCGCGATTCGTGAAACCGGTATGTTTTCTGGCATTGATTCGCGGTCGTCCGGGACGGGCTGGCAGACCGAGCGGTGATGTCCGGTCATACGGGCGGCCAGGGGACGGTGAGATGCCGGTATATCAAGATTCCGATGGGCGTCGGCAGGCTCCGGCCGGTCGGCTCCGCCATTCGACGCCGGTCCGGCTGATGCGCCGGCTGCTGCTGTCGGGGGCCGCGATCCTGTCGCCGACGATCGCAGGTGCCGCCGAAGCCCCGGCGCCCTTCTCTATTTCGTCGCTCGAAGTCGTCAATTTCGCCATGGTCATCGGTGCGATCTCGGCTGCCATGATCTCGGCCATCTGGTTGATCCGTGAGCGCGCGAAGATCGATGCCGAAAACACCGCGTTGCGGGCCACGCTTGCCGATGCAAACGCGAGGCTCGCCCGCTACCAGTCTCTCGTCGTGGATCGTGACCGCCGGATTGTCATCTGGGAAGGTGTGGGCCTCCCTGCCGAAGTGGTGGGCAGTCTCCCGTCCGAGACCGGCGCGCCTGAGGCTACGCCCGAGTTTCTCGCCTTCGGTCGCTGGCTCGAACCGTGCTCGGCCGGTTCCCTTCAACAGGCGATCGACCGGCTGCGCTCAGGTGCCGAGCGGTTCGATCTCGTGCTCGAAACGGTGCGCGGACAGGTGGTGGAGGCTCAGGGACGCGTTTCTGGTGGCCGCGCCTTCGTCCGCTTTGTCGCCCTCTCCAATGTCCGGGCGGAGCTGGCCGGACTGAAGGTCGAGCGCGACCGCCTGCTTGCGTCGCTCGACATGTTCCAGACATTGCTTGACGTCATCGACATGCCGGTCTGGATGCGGGATCCGGACGGTCGGCTGAGCTGGATCAACAATGCCTATACGCGGGCCGTGGAAAGCACGGACCGCAGCGACGCCATCGACCGCAAGCTCGAGCTTCTGGGCACGGCCTCGCGCGAGCGGATCCGCGTCGCGACCACGCCCGAACGTCCCTTCCACGAGAAGGTCTCCACCGTTATCGGCGGCCATCGCCGGTTTCTCGAGGTCGCCGATGTGCGCACCCACACAGGGTCAGCCGGGCTGGCGCTGGACGTCTCGGTGGAGGAAGACGTGCGTGAGGAACTTCGCCGGACCTTGCGCAGCCATGCCGAGACGCTTGATCATCTGGCCACGCCCGTTGCCATATTTGATCGCGACCAGAGGCTTCAGTTCTACAATCAGGCTTTCCAGCGCCTGTGGGACCTTGGTGCCGGCTATCTCGAACGTCGGCCCGACAATGGCGAATTTCTCGAACGTCTGCGAGCCGACGGCAAGCTGCCCGAACCCCACGCCTGGCGCGACTGGAAGGACCAGGTGCTTTCGGTGTATCGCTCCGTGGAAGCACAGCCGCAGCTCTGGCACCTGCCCGATGGCCAGACGCTCAATGTCTTCGCCAACGCCCATCCTCAGGGCGGCGCAACCTGGATCTTCGAGAATTTGACCGAGAAGGTCGATCTCGAAGCCAGATACAACACGCTTCTCAGGGTACAGGGCGAGACCATCGACCACCTGGCCGAGGGGGTCTGTGTCTTCGGGCCCGACGGAAAGCTGAGGCTCGCCAACACCGCCTTCCGTGCGCTCTGGGGTCTCACCGAAGCCCAGACCCGCCCGGGCACCCATATTCGCGAACTGGCGATCCTCTGCCAGCCATCCTATGACAAGCCCGACGGCTGGAAGCTTTTCGCCGGTGCCATCACCGGCTTTGAGGATGAGCGCAAGACCCGTGAAGGCCGTATCGAACTCAGCATCGGACTCATTCTCGACTATGCCGTCGTCCCGCTGCCCGATGCCCAGACCTTGATTGCCTTCGCCAATGTGACCGACAGTGTCGGCGCCGAGCGGATGCTGCTTGAGAAAAACGAGGCGCTGCAGAAGGCCGACAAGCTCAAGAACGAGTTCGTCCAGCACGTCTCCTATGAGCTGCGTTCGCCGCTGACCAACATCATCGGCTTCACCGATCTGCTCAAGACACCCGGCATCGGCGATCTCAACGAACGCCAGGCCGAATATCTGGACCACATCTCCACTTCCTCCTCCGTGCTTCTGACCATCGTCAATGACATTCTCGATCTCGCCACCGTCGATGCGGGCATCATGCGGCTTGAGATCACCACCATCGATGTGCCGGCGCTGATTGGTGAAGTCACTGAGCAGATCGTTGACCGGCTCAAGGAGAACGGCCTCCGGCTCGAGATTGACGATGCCTCAGCGCCTCAGGAGATGGCAGGCGACCACCAGCGTCTCAAGCAGATCATCGTCAAGCTCTTGACCAATGCCGCCAACTTCGCGCCGGAAGGCTCGGTGATCAGCCTTCTGTGCAGCCAGGACCAGGATACGACGATCTTTTCGGTGTCCGATTCCGGACCCGGCATCCCCGAAGACATTCGAAGAAGCGTTTTTCAGCGCTTCGAGACCGGCGGTCAAGGCGGGCGCAAGCGGGGTGCGGGCCTGGGGCTGTCCATTGTCGACAGCTTCGTCAATCTCCATCGCGGCAGTGTCGTCATCTCCGGTCGCGTTGGAGGCGGCACCACCGTGACCTGTCGAATCCCGCGCAATCTTGCTGCAGCCCGTGACGCGGCGGAGTAAATGACCATGGAGAGCCCGACCCTTGCGATCTCGGTCGTTGACGAGGCGGGGACGGTGCTTCTGGCTCAGGACATTGCCATGGCGCTCGCAGCCGGCGATTGCCTGGCGCTGTCAGGCGAGCTTGGCGCTGGAAAATCGACGCTGGCGCGCGCCTTGTTGCGCGCCGTGGCCGACGACGAGGCACTGGAAGTGCCGAGCCCGACCTTCACTCTTGTGCAGATCTACGAGCTTCGTCTGCACATCGGCCATTTTGATCTCTATCGCATCGGCTCTGCCGACGAGCTCGACGAGTTGGGCCTTGAAGACGTGCTTGAGCGCGGCGTGGCACTTGTCGAATGGCCGGAACGCGGCGCCGGACGGCTTCCAGCGACGATGGCGCGTATCTGCATTTCCGGCGCGGGCGATGTCCGGCGTTTCGACATCGACGGCCCGGCACCCTTCATGGGTCGGCTTGAGCGTTCCCGCCAGATCCGTGCTTTTCTTGACACCCACGGCCAGAAAGGCGCGCCCCGGCGCTTGCTTCAAGGCGACGCCTCCGCCCGGACCTATGAAACGGTGGGGCCGAACCGACCCGGTGGGCTCATCGTCATGAACGCTCCGCGCAAGCCCGATGGTCCCCCGATCGAGAACGGGCTGCCTTATTCGCGCATTGCCCACCTTGCCGAGGACGTGAACCCCTTTGTCGCCATCGGCGGCTGGCTCAGCCGGGAGGGTTTCGCCGCACCCGCAATTTCCGCAATCGATCTCGAGGGCGGCCTGCTGCTCATCGAAAATCTCGGCGACGGAAAAATTCTTGACCCCGAAGGTCGGCCCGACCCGGTCCGCTACCGCGCTGCCGTGGAGCTTCTGGCCGATCTGCATGAACGGCCGGTTCCCGGTCCATTGCCGGTTGCCGGTGGAGCGGTCTACAGCCCGCCCGCCTATGACGCCTCGGCGATGCGGATCGAGGTTGCACTGCTGGTTGACTGGTATCTGCCCTGGCGCAGCGGTGCTCCGGTTCCAGAAAGCCGCCGGAGCACGTATTTCAAGCTCTGGCAGGATCTGTTTGATGCGCTGGCAGAGGCAGAAACAGCTGTCGTGCTGCGCGACTACCATTCCCCGAATTTAATCTGGTGCCCCGCCCTGAGCGGACATGCGCGTATCGGACTCATTGATTTTCAGGATGCTGTCATCGGCCCCTCCGCCTATGATGTCGCCTCGCTGGTCCAGGATGCCCGCGTGACAATAGAACCGGACCTGGCAGCCGACCTGCTTGCGTGCTATGAAGCGCGACGCCGGGAAGCTTGCGCGGAATTTTCCGGTGTGGCCTTCCGCAAGGCCCATGCGATCGTGGCAGCCCAGAGGGCGGCGAAGATCCTTGGCATCTTCGTGCGTCTCGACAAGCGCGACGGCAAGCCAGCCTATCTCAGGCATCTGCCGCGAATCGAGCGCTACATCGCCGCCTCGCTCGCTCATGAAGCGCTGCACCCCTTGCGGTCCTGGTTTGAGGAAGCTGGAATTGGCGCACCCCGATCAGGAAGGGTCAAGGCACCGAAGCCATGAGCATTTCCTCCGCCATCATCCTGGCCGCCGGGCTGGGCACCCGGATGCGGCCCATCACCGACACGCTGCCAAAGCCGTTGGTCGAAGTGGGCGGTCGCCCGCTGATCGACTACAGCCTTGTGGCGCTCGAACGGGCGGGTGTGTCCAGGATCGTCGTCAACGTCCACTATCTTGCTGACGAGCTGGAAACCTGGCTCAAGCGCCGAGATCCGGCAATCCTCGTGTCCGATGAGCGGGACAGGTTGCTTGATTCGGGCGGAGGCGTGCGTCGCGCACTTCCACTTCTGGGCAATGCCCCTTTCCTGGTGCTCAATGCCGACACGTTCTGGCTCGAGGACCCGACGGCGCCGCGCGACAATCTGGTTGCGCTCGCCGCCGCCTTCGATTCCGCCCGGATGGATATCTTGATGCTGGTGGCGGGGCTCGACCAGGCCACCGGCCACACCGGCAGGGGCGACTTCTCGCTTGATGCCGACAGGAACCTGCACCGCTATGCCGGGGCAAGCCATCCCGTCATCTATGCCGGCGCGCTTGTCCTTGACCCGCGTTGCCTCGCCTCCATCGACGACGAGGTGTTCTCGCTCAATCGCTGCTTCGATGCGGCGATCGCCGCTGGCCGCCTTTTCGGTCTGCCGCTGCGCGGTCATTGGCTCACGGTCGGCACTCCCGGTGCCATCGTGGAGGCTGAGGCGGCTATGGCTGCCTACCGGCGGGGGCACCCCTGTTTGACGACGGCCTCCGGACAATCGACATGACCGGCTTCCGGTCGACCAATGTCTTTACCATTCCGCCCGGTGTGGGCTTCCTCGGCAACTTGGCAGATGCTCTGCTTGAGGACCGTCTCAATGTCGGCCCGATCCATGATCCCACCGATCCCCTGGCGCTGTCGACCGCGACCATCTATGTGCCGACCCGGCGCGCCGCACGGGCGTTGCGCGCCGACATCGCCGCGCGGCTGGGACGGACATCGGCGATCCTGCCGGTGGTGCGGCCGCTTGGCGAAACCGACGACGACAGCGGCTTCTTCGAGGAGGACCTTCCCGCATCGCTCGATCTCCTGCCCCCCGTCAGCGCAGTCCATGCGACGCTCGACCTGGCCGAATTGGTGCTTGCCTGGAAACAGGCCTTGCCGCGGGCAGTCATTGACCGGCTCGACGGGTCACCCCTTGTGGCGCCCGCCAGCCCGGCCGACGCGATCTGGCTCGGCCGGGCGCTGTTTGATCTCATGCAGGCGGTGGAGGCCGAAGAGGCCGATCTCGCGGACCTTGATCCGGCCATGGTCCAGTCTCTGCAGCAGTGGTGGCAGCTCACGGCGGAATTCCTCCGCATCGCCCGCCAATTCTGGCCGGTCAAGCTTGAAGAGCTTGCGCGGTCCAGCCCTGGCCTTCACCACAACCGGCTTATCGACGCCGAGACACGGCGTCTGGCGGCTGGTGGCCATCCAGGTCCGGTCATCGTTGCCGGATCGACCGGCACCCGGCCGTCCATCGCTCGGTTGATCGCCGCCGTCGCCCGGCTTGATCGGGGCGCGGTGGTGCTTCCTGGCCTCGATCAGACGATGGCACCGCGCCACTGGACGGCGATGGCGGTGGCGTCCCTCGCTGCGACTGGCAGCGACCGCGGATCTCGCGCCGATCCGCTGGCGGCCGTCACGATCCGAAGCCACCCCCAATTCGGCCTCATGCAACTTTTGCGGCATCTCGATCTGCCGGTCGATGCGGTCGCTCTCGTTCCCGCACTTGGGGTGCCGCCGGAGCCGCTTGCGTGGCGTGGGCGGGCCGTCTCGCTCGCCATGCTGCCAGCGGCGGCGACATCGGACTGGGCCGAGCCGGGCCTTTTGCCCGATGCGGCCGTTCTGGCGCAGGCCTTCGCCGGTGTCTCGCTCCTTGTTGCCGCCAATGAACGGGAGGAGGCCGCCGCGCTGGCTGCCGCCATGCGCATGGCACTCGAACCGCGGCCCGATCTGGCCCTTCCAACCGCCGCTCTGATCACGCCCGACCGCAATCTGGCGCGGCGGGTTGTCATTGAACTCGCCCGATACGGGATCGAGGCCAATGATTCAGGTGGTCGTCCCCTGGCGGCCACCGAACCGGGCTGTCTTGCGAGACTTGCCGTCGCGGTGGCCTTCGCACCCGGAGATCCGGTGACATTCGCAAGCCTCCTCAAACATCCCTTGGCCCATTTCGGGCTCGCGGCGGAGGAGGCGCGGCGACTGGGTGAAAAGCTGGAAATGCTTGCGTTGCGCACCGGCTTCGGTGCGACCGGGATCGATGGTCTGTCATCCCGGGTGGCCGCAGCCGAAGATATTCGGAAAGGTCGACACGCCCCGTCATGGCTCGCGCGCCTCAATGAGACGGACGTGACAGCCGCGCGCGCCCATTCCCGCCGCATCGCCGAAGCGCTGGGGCCTTTGACAGCGCTGCGCGGGCCTCATCCCGGTCCCGACGCTACCGCGCCGACAGATCCTGTGCATCCGGTCAGTCGCCTTGCTACCGCCCTGATCGAGGCGTTGGAGCGGATCAGCGTCACCGGACCCCTCCCCCTGCTCCCCGTCTGGGACGCAGATGCGGGATCTGCGCTGGCCGAATTGCTTGGTGATGTCGCAGACTGCGCGACCGGACCTGCGATGACCGGACGGCAATGGATTGCAGGGCTTGATGCGCTGATGGCCGGTGTCATGGTCAAGCCCAAGGCTGGCGGACATCCCCGCGCCTATGTTTGGGGCACGCTTGAGGCGCGGCTTCAGACCGTGGACAGTGTCTTGCTGGCAGGTCTGAACGAAGGCACCTGGCCGTCGGTCGGCGGCGAGGACCCGTTCCTGTCCCGTACGATGAAGGCCGGTATCGGATTGGAGCCACCCGAGCGGCGGATCGGTCAGGCGGCGCATGACTTTGTCATGGCGATGGGCGTGAACAGGGTGGTCCTGTCGCGCTCAGAGCGTGCGGGCAAGGCACCCACTGTCGCCTCCCGCTGGGTCCAGCGGCTTCTTGCGGTTTGCGGACCGGAGACGTCGGCTGCGATGGTTGCGCGCGGTGCGGCTTTCATCGACCATATCCGCAGCCGCGACGCCGTTGCCTCCGTCGACGCTGCCCGACGGCCCGAACCACGCCCCGATCCGGCGCTGCAGCCGCGAAATTACAGCTTCAGCGAGGTCAAAACGCTGCGCCGTGATCCTTATGCGATCTATGGCCGACGCATTCTCGGTCTCGACCCGGTCGAAGCCTTTGCTGCTGAACCCGGACCAAGGGAACGGGGCACGTTGTTTCACCGGGTTCTGGAACGCTTCTTTGCCGACGAAGAATGGAAGCGCGACGGCCGTCAACGGATGCTGACCATCGCCGAAGACGTTTTTGCCGCAGCCCGATTGCCTCAATCGATAAAGCTGCTCTGGCGTCACCGACTCGGCCAGGCGGCCGACAGGCTTAGTGTGTGGGAAATGGCGCGCGGCGGCGACGTCCTTCACCGGTTGAGCGAAGTGCGTGGCGGCATCGCCATATCCGACAGTTTTGGAGTGAGCGGCATTGCCGACCGCATTGACCTGATGACGGACGGCAGCGCGGTGATTGTCGACTACAAGGCCGGGGGTACGCCTTCCCGCAGCGTGGCCCGCAGCCTGCTCGATCCGCAACTTGCACTGGAGGCCCATGCGCTGGGCCTGGGCGGTTTTCAGGGTGTGGGCCTCCGCCCGGCCTCCGCACTGTACTATATCCGCCTTAACGGCAACGAGAAAAGCATTGACCGCATCGACGATCCTGCCGGTGTCAAACCGCGTGGCGACGCCGAAGCGCTGCTGGTGGAGACCTTGGCTGCCCGCGCCGCCCGCGAACTCGAAGGTCTGCTGTCCGATCTCAAATCTGGCCGCCGGGGCTTCATGTCCCGCGTCATACCCGAAAAACAGCGTCAGATGGACGGCACTTACGACCATCTTGCCCGGGTGGCCGAATGGCAGATCGTCATCGATGACGGCGAAGGTTCCGGCGATGAATGAGGCCGAGCGCGATCCGGTCAGTGAAACGACGCTGCGCCAGCAGCGCGCTGCCACGCCCGACATGTCGGTATGGGTGTCGGCCAATGCCGGATCAGGCAAGACCCATGTGCTCTCGCGCCGGGTGATCCGCTTGCTGCTTGGCGGTGCGCGCCCTTCGGCGATCCTCTGCCTCACCTATACCAAGGCGGCTGCGGCCGAAATGTCGAACCGGATCTTCCGCGCGTTGTCGGACTGGACCCGTCTTGATGAGACCGCCCTTGCCGATGCCATTTCCACGCTTGAGGGACGCGATCCCAAGCCCGCGGAGCTGTCACGCGCGCGCGCGCTGTTCGCCACAGCGCTGGAAACGCCTGGCGGTTTGAAGATCCAGACCATCCACGCCTTCTGCGAATCATTGCTGCATCGCTTTCCGCTGGAAGCCAATGTGGCCGGTCATTTCCAGGTGCTGGATGACGCCTCGGCAGCTCAGGTGCTGGCGGAGGCGAGGAGCGATCTTTTGTCGGGCGCGGGCCAGACCCCCAGTGTCGCTTTGGCCCCCGTTTCGGCCCTAGCTTCGGCCCTCACCACCGTTCTCGATCATGTCGGCGAACATGGTCTCGACCAGCTCCTGAAGGGTCTTTATATCCGGCGCCGCGAAGTTCTGGCTTTTCTCGCGCCGCATGGCAGGCAAGTGGATTGGGAGGTTGCGCTGCGCCCGGCCTTGGGCATCCCGGCGACGTTGACAAGGGACGAGGCCGCAGCCAGGCTCTGGCCGTTGCCGAGCCTGCCGGAAGACATCCTTCGGCAGCTTCGGGATGTAGCTCATGCGAGGTCGAAGAGCACCGCCTTCAAGTTCGCCGATGATCTTCTGCAGGTGGAGACATTGACACCGGGGCAGGCCCGCATCGATCACGTGCGAGAGGTCTTTCTCACCGGCAAACAGGAACTCCGAACCCAGGCCAATGTGGCGGCAAAGGATATCGTTCAAGCCATTCCCGATATCGGGGACCGGCTTGAAGCCGCAAAGAGCCAGGTGCTGGCGGCCTTCGAAGAGATGAAAGCGCTCGTGGCGCTTGAAGCTGCCTCCGCAGCGCTGGTGATCGGTCGTCAGTATCTCGCCCGTTTCGAGGCGCTCAAGCTGGCACGTGGATTTCTCGACTATGACGACCTGATCACCGGCGCCGAACGCTTGCTGACACGGGAAAGTGCGGGCGCTTGGGTGCACTACAAGCTTGACCAGGGCATCGACCACATTCTTGTCGATGAAGCGCAGGATACCGGCCCGCTGCAATGGAACGTCATTGGTTCGCTGGCGTCTGAATTTTTCAGTGGCGAAGGCGCCCGACCCGCCTTGCGGACGCTGTTTGCGGTGGGTGATGAGAAACAGTCGATCTATTCGTTTCAGGGGGCCCGGCCCGAGCGCTTCGCCGAAGAGCGCGCACTGGTGGAGCGCAAGGCGCGCGAGGCCGGGCGTGATTTCGAAAAGATTTCGCTGCGGGTCTCCTTCCGGTCAACCCGTGAGGTTCTCGATCTCGTCGATCTGGTCTTTGCCGACGAGGATGCCCGTCGTGGCCTCGGCAGCCCTGACGAACCGATCATCCACGAAGCCGCCCGCCGCAGCGCGCCGGGGCTCGTCGAGCTGTGGGACCCGATCGCGGCGGAGACCGGCGACGAACCGGAGAGCTGGACGGCACCCTTTGACGCCACGCCAGAATCTGCCCCGCCCGCCCGGCTGGCGCGGCGGGTGACCGAAGTTCTCAAGGCCTGGATCGGCCGCGAGATGATCATGGATGCCCGCAGCGGGCACATGCGCCCGGTCCGGCCCGGCGACATTCTCGTGCTCGTACGCAAGCGCGACGGCTTCGTCCCCTCGCTTTTGCGCACACTGAAGGCGACCAGTACCATCCCTGTGGCAGGAGCCGATCGGCTCCGTCTGACCGACCATGTGGCCGTTCAGGATCTCGTAGCGCTGGGGCGCCTCTCGCTGTTGTCTGACGATGACCTCTCGTTGGCCGTCCTGGTCAAGAGCCCGCTGGTCGGGCTCGGCGAGGACCATCTGTTCCGCCTGGCGGGCCAACGTCCTGCCTCCACGGGGCTGTGGGATCACCTCGCCCGGCTTGCGGAAACAGACGCTGATTTCGCCCCCATGGCGCAACGGCTTCGGCGCTGGGTCGGTCTTGCCCGTGTGCTGCCACCGCATGACTTCTACGCCACCGTGCTTGGACCTGACGGCGGACGGGCGCAGTTTCTTGCTCGGCTCGGGCGTGAAGCGGGCGATGTGCTCGACGAATTTCTCGGCGCCGCGCTCGACCACGAACAGGCGGGCATTCCCGGTCTGGAGGCTTTCCTTGCCACGCTTCAAAGCCAGTCTCCGGAAATCAAGCGCGAGATGGAACAGGGTGCCGACGCGGTGCGGGTGATGACCGTCCACGCAGCCAAGGGCCTGGAAGCCCCGGTGGTCTTTCTCGTTGATCCAGGTGGCGAGGCTTTCCGGTCCAGTCATCTTCCGCGCATCCGGCTGCTTCCGGCCGTGGCGGGAAGCCCCGGGCGGCTGATCGTCCCGGTCTGGGTTCCCTCCAGGGATTGTGAGGTCGAAGCGGGTGCGCCGGTGCTGGCGCAATTGAAGGACGAAGCCGAAGAGGAGTACCGGCGACTGCTTTATGTCGGGCTGACCCGGGCGGCTGATCGTCTGGTGGTCTGCGGCTATCGCGGCAAGACCGAAGCCAGATCACCCACCTGGCACTCCATGGTCGCTGCCGCCGTCGCGCGTGCGTGCGACGGCGAGACTGGATGGCAGTCGACTGAAATTGCTTATGGATCGGGCGAAAACGCCTTCACGGCCCACCGCCTGACCAGACCGCCCCGACCCTCCGGGCTTCAGGCAACTGCGGAGGCTGCTCCGTTCTCGGAAAGAGCGGGCAGGCCTGCGCCACTTGCGGTCGAACCGGATGTGGCCATTCTCCAGACCCGGCTGGCACCCGAACGGGGTTTGCCCCGGCCGTTGCTGCCATCTGGCGTCAATGCGATCATTGATGACGAGGATGAGGCCGGCAGCGGTCCTGCTTCTCCTTTTGCCCTGTCGGATCCGTACACCTCGATCGCCCTTGGCCGGGGCAGGGCCATGCATCGCCTGTTCCAGGTTCTGCCCGGGATCGAGCCCGCCGAACGGGCCTCGTCTGCTCTGCGTTACATCGCCCGCATGCTGCCTGGCCTGACCGTCGACGAGCGGCACTCGCTTGCACGGAGCGTCGTTGAGATCATTGATGACCCTGGCTTTGGCGCGGTCTTTTCCGGCCGCGCCGGCGCTGAGGTGTCCATCATGGGCACGTTGCGCCTGAGGGGCGAAGTCCGGATCGTCTCCGGTCGCATTGATCGCGTGGCGGTGACCGGCGACCAGCTGCTCGTGGTCGATTACAAGTCCGGTCGCCCCCCGGCAGACGGTGCCGTTCCATCCCGCCATTTGAAACAACTGGCGATTTATCGGGCTCTTTTGCAGCCGCTCTATCCCGATCATTCCATCCGTGCGGCGCTGGTCTACCCGGACGGTCCGGTGCTGATCGAGCTCGACGCCGACCGGCTGGAGGAGGTCTTTGCCGGGCTCGATGCTGACTGACTTGCCACCAGATGGCAAAGGACAACATAAAAGGTCTTGAATACGCCGGTCCGAATCATCACATTCACAGCCTGTGTTTTAGTCCAGCCATCCGTTCCATCCCAAGGAGTGCCCTCCCATGGCAACCGTGAAAGTAGACAAGACCAACTTCAAGAGCGAAGTCCTCGATTCGACCGTGCCGGTTGTCGTCGACTTCTGGGCTGAATGGTGCGGCCCCTGCAAGATGATCGCCCCGAGCCTCGAGGAGATTTCCAACGAGATGGCCGGCAAGGTGAAAGTCGCCAAGCTCAACATCGACGAAAATCCCGAACTCGCTTCCCAGTTCGGCATCCGGTCCATTCCGACGCTGGCCATGTTCAAGGCCGGTGCCGTTTTCGACATGAAGGTTGGCGCTTCGCCGAAGTCTGCGCTGTCGACCTGGATTTCTGGTGCCACGTCCTGAGTGGACCTCTTCACGACCCGATCTGAATGCACCCGCCGGTCTCATCCGGCGGGTTTTTTATTGCGGTGGCGTCCCGTTGGCGGCGAGCACCCCGCCCACCAGATAGAGCGATCCGCCGATCAGGATCCGGGGCGCGACTTCAAGGCGATTCCAGTCTCGGCTGATGAGGGTGATTGCTTCCTCGACGCTGTCGACCGGCTGGGCCGACAGCCCGGCGTCAAGGGCCTCCATGGAGAGGCGGACCGGATCGATCGCCGCATCGGATCTGGGGACCGGAACCGTGAACACATGGCGCACTATGCCATCGAAGGCTTCGAAATAGCCGCGCGGATCCTTGGTGTTGATCATGCCGGCGATGAGAAACAGCGGTCTGGACTTCACCTCCTCGAGGGCTGCCATGGCTTCCGCTATCACCCGCCCCGCCCCGGGATTGTGACCACCGTCGATCCAGATCTCGGCGTCGGCGACGGCCTGCTCGACGATCGCGCCATGGGTCAGGCGCTGCAGCCGACCCGGCCACTGCACCTGCTCGAGCCCTTTGGCGAAGACGTCCTCGCCAATTCCGAGTCCGAGCGCCTTGACGGCGCGGATCGCGGCGGCGGCATTGGAAAACTGATGCCGCCCTTTCAGCCGCGGCAGCGGCAGATCCATCAAACCTTCCTCGTCCTGGTAGGTCAGTCGGCTGCGCTCGAAAAAAGCGAAGAAATCCTGCCCGTAGACGGTCGCCGGTGCGTTCAGCCGCCCCGCAGTCGCCACGAGCACCTCGCGGGCGGCTTCTTCCGGTTGTTCACCGATGACAACCGGTACGCCTGGCTTGATGATGCCGGCCTTCTCCGCCGCGATCAGCTCGACCCGGTCTCCGAGATAGGCCTGGTGATCGAGCGAGACCGCGGTGATCACCGAAACGGCGGGTCGCTCGATGACGTTGGTGGCATCGAAGCGCCCGCCGAGCCCGACCTCGATGATCGCAACGTCAGCCGCATGCTCTGCAAAAAGCAGGAACGTGACCGCCGTCAGGATCTCGAAAACCGTTATTTTTTCGAGAGCGTTGGCGGCCGCTGCCCGACGCACGGCGTCCGCCAGAACCTCGTCGGCCACAAGTTGCCCGCCGCCGGTCGCCGCCAGCCGGTAGCGCTCATGCCAGTTGACGAGATGGGGCGAGGTGTGGACGTGGACCCTCAGTCCGGCCGCCTCCAGGATCGACCGGCAGAAGGCGCTTACCGATCCCTTGCCATTTGTGCCAGCGACATGGATCACCGGCGGCAGCCGTCGCTCCGGATTGCCGAGCGCCTGGAGCAACCGCGTGATCCGGTCGAGCGACAGATCGAACCCCTTGGGGTGGACGGAAAGGAGCGCGTCAATTTCTCGTGCAGCCGCTGATGTCATCGACGTCCTTTCGTGGCCGGGCGCATGTTTGTGATGGAGGCGCATCCCGGCGTCGCCGGTGATGGAGAAAACAGGCAGCCGCAAGGCTGGAAGCTCGGCCAGACCAGGCCCGCCAGATTTGCCGCCTCAGGCCTGGACCGGTACGAGTGTGGCTTCAGCAGGTTCGGCTGGCGCTTCCTGTCGCGTAAGGATCCGCAGCAGTCGCGCGAGCATCGACGGGATCTCATGGCGGTGAATGACCATGTCAACCATGCCATGATCAAGGAGATATTCCGAGGTCTGGAAATTCTCCGGCAGCTTTTCGCGGATCGTCTGTTCGATCACCCGTTTGCCGGCAAAACAGATCTCGGCCCCCGGTTCGGCGAGGTGGATGTCGCCCAGCATGGCATAGGAGGCCGACACACCGCCGGTGGTTGGATTGGTCAGGACCACGATGTAGGGCAGGCCCACTTCCTTCAGCATGCTCACGGCAACTGTCGTCCTTGGCAGCTGCATCAGCGACAAGATGCCTTCCTGCATCCGGGCACCGCCCGAAGCTGGAAACATCACCAGCGGACAGTTTCGTGCGATGGCGGCTTCGAAGGCCTGGATGATCGCCTCGCCTGCGGCAATTCCGAGCGATCCGCCCATAAAGCCGAAGTCATGGACGCAGGCGATGAGCTTGACGCCCTGAACCGAGCCACAGGCTGCAACGATGGTGTCCTCAAGCCCGGTCTTGCTGCGGTTCTCTTTCAAACGGTCGGGGTACTTCTTTGAATCCCGAAACCGCAGCGGGTCCTGGGGCACCTTGGGTGTGGGAAGTGTCTCGTAAACGCCGCCGTCGAAGAGATGCTTGAGCCGGGCCTTGGCCGACATCTTCATGTGATAGCCTGATGCCGGGATCACATAATGGTTCTCCTCGAGATCCTCGTGGAACACCATTTCGCCGGTTTCCGGGCACTTGATCCAGAGGTTTTCCGGAACCTCGCGCCGACCGAGCATCGAATTGATCTTGGGCCTGACGTAGTTGGTAATCCAGTTCAAGGCATTTACTCCGGTTGCTTGATCCCCCGAGACGGGGTCCCCTCAGTGGGGTCCAATCAGGTGCAGTCCCCTCAGATGGGGAGACTGCTCGGCTGGCGCAAGCCGGGCTATGCGAACACCGGTGGCGAGCTCGCGCACCATGGCGGCAACGTTCTCCACCGTGTCGCCGGTGGCGTGGCCATTCGTGTCGAGCGAGGCCGCGATCTGGTTGACGATGGCCGTTCCCACCACCACTCCGTCGGCGTATTGACCGATCGCACGGGCTTGCTCGGCGGTCTTGACGCCGAAGCCGACGCAGAGCGGCAGGTTGGTGTGCGACTTGATCCGTTCCACCGCCACCTGGATCTGTGACGTATCGGCGATCGCCGAACCCGTGATTCCGTTCATCGACACATAGTAGACAAAACCGGAAGTGTTCATAAGCACTTTCGGCAGCCGCTTGTCATCGGTGGTTGGCGTTGCCAGGCGGATGAAATTGATGCCGGCGGCGATCGCCGGAAGACACAGTTCCTCATCCATTTCCGGCGGCAGGTCCACCACGATCAGCCCGTCGATGCCCGCATCCCGTGCGTCGCTGAGAAAGCGGTCGACCCCGTAGATGTAGATGGGATTGTAATAGCCCATCAGCACGATCGGGGTTGCGTCATCGGCCTTGCGGAAGTCGCGCGCGAGCGCCAGGGTCTTGATGAGCGATTGCCCGCCCTTGAGCGCACGCTGCCCAGCCATCTGGATCGCCGGGCCATCGGCCATCGGGTCGGAAAAGGCCATGCCGAGCTCGATGACGTCGGAACCTGCCTTGGGAAGTGCCTTCATGATGGCAAGCGAGGTGGCATAGTCGGGGTCGCCGCCCATGAAATAGGTCACGAGTGCGGGTCGGCCCTCGGCTCTCAGCCGTGCAAAGGTGTTGTCGATACGGGTCGTCATGGCAATGGTCCTCATCCTCCGGGCAGAAAAAACCTGCGGGGCTCTTCTTCGCTGCAGAAGATCAGCTCGCTGTCAAACATGGTGGCATTGCGGTTGCGGACAACGAGCTTGCAGGGGGACCCTTGACCATGTCGAGGGGCGGCCTCTGTCCATTGTCTTGAACTGCTCCCGCGGGCTGCTGAGAGGTTCCGTCACAATTCAACGCCAAGAATCTTGCCCACCGTGAAGATGTCCTTGTCGCCGCGGCCGCACAAGTTCATCACGATGATCTGGTCTTTCCCCATCTTCGGCGCGCGCTTCATCACTTCGGCCAGCGCATGGCTTGGCTCAAGCGCCGGAATGATGCCTTCGATGCGCGTCAACAACTGGAAAGCCTCGAGCGCTTCGGTGTCGAGAATCGGCACATAGGTGACCCGGCCTGAATCCTTGAGCCAGGAATGTTCAGGCCCGATACCCGGGTAGTCGAGACCCGCTGATATGGAATGGCCCTCGGTGATCTGGCCGTCACCGTCCTGCAGGAGGTAGGTGCGATTGCCATGCAGCACGCCGGGCGAACCGGCGGTGAGCGAGGCGCAATGCTCATCGCCATCAAGACCTTTGCCGCCCACCTCCACGCCGATGATCTCGATGTCCTTGTCATCGAGAAATGGGTGAAAGAGACCAATGGCGTTGGATCCGCCGCCGACGGCTGCCACCAGCATGTCCGGCAAGCGGCCTTCGGCAGCCAGCATCTGCTCGCGGGTTTCCTTGCCGATCACCGACTGGAACTCGCGCACCATCTCGGGGTAAGGATGCGGACCGGCGGCGGTGCCGATGAGATAGTAGGTCGAGTCCACGTTGGTCACCCAGTCCCGCAGCGCTTCGTTCATGGCGTCCTTGAGCGTGCCGTGACCGGCGGTCACCGGGTTGACCTTGGCACCCAGAAGCTTCATGCGGAAGACATTGGGTGCCTGGCGCTGGACGTCGGTGGCCCCCATGTAGACTTCGCAGGGAAATCCGAAACGCGCCGCCACCGTGGCCGAGGCTACACCGTGCTGGCCGGCACCAGTCTCCGCGATGATCCGCGTCTTGCCCATGCGCCGGGCGAGCAGGATCTGCCCCAGGCAATTGTTGATCTTGTGCGAGCCGGTGTGGTTGAGCTCGTCGCGTTTGAAATAGATCTTGGCACCGCCCAGATGCGCTGTCATTCGCTCTGCGAAATAGAGCGGCGAAGGACGCCCTGTATAGTGAGTGTTCAGATGTGCGAGCTCTGCCTTGAACGCAGGATCGTTCTTGGCCCTGCGCCATTCCTCTTCCAATTCAAGGATCAGCGGCATCAACGTTTCGGCTACGAAACGACCACCGAAAATCCCGAACATTCCCTGCTCGTCAGGGCCGGTCTTGAAAGAATTGGGTTGCACAGGCTGGTTCACGGAATACCTTCCTTTACTTTGGGGTCCGGGCTTGGTGCGCAGCCTCGACGGCGACCGCGAAAGCCCTCATCTTGTCCGGGTCCTTGATGCCGGGTGCCCGCTCGATGCCAGAGGAAACATCGAGATACCGGGCACCACTGACATTAAGCGCTTCGGCGACATTGTCGACCGCCAGTCCGCCCGACAACACGTAGTCCGTATCGCTCGCATCACGTCTCAGCAGTTGCCAGTCAAAGCGCACGCCATTGCCGCCGGGAAGATCCGAGCCCGCCGGGGCCTTGGCGTCAAACAGCACGAGATCGGCCAGGCCGATATAGGCCTTGGCCGCATCAAGATCGGCGTGATCGCGCACTGAAAGCGCTTTCAGTACCGGCAAGCCGTAGCGTGACCGGATTTCGGTCACCCGGGCCGCGCTTTCCGACCCGTGCAGCTGGATCCAGTCAGGCTTCATGGCGTCGATGATCCGGTCGAGGCTTGCATCATTCGGATTGACGGTGACCGCCACCGTTTCAAGCCCAAGGGTCCTGGCCAGCGCCGCCAGGCTGGAGGCCGTATCGAGCGACACGTGGCGCGGGCTCTTTTCGAAAAAGATGAAGCCCGCCTTCCAGGCACCCAGGCTGGCGGCGAGTTCGACCGCCTCGACAGTGGAGAGGCCACAGAATTTGATGCTGATCGTCATGCCGCGTCACTGGCACGAAAAGACTGCGGAGTCGAGATGCAGCCTTTCATAACGGCCGTCATGTCGCAGCTCACGGTGTCGACTGCTGGTGGTGGTAAAGGGGGAAAGAGCCTTGACGCCAGGATCTGTCCTTGTCGTCCAGCCGGCGGTCGTCATGGGCGGGTGCTGCCTGCCCTGAGAGAGGCCGGTGGCACTCGCGCCGATCAGAACTCGAGAGCCTGCAGCCGGTTGCCGTGCTGCTTGAGCCATTTGCGCGCCTCATCGGTTTCCGGGCAGAGGCTTTTGCACAGCGCCCAAAAACGCGGCCCATGGTTCATTTCGCGCAGATGTGCGACTTCATGGGCGGCGAGATAGTCAATAACGAGTGGCGGCGCCATCACGATACGCCACGAAAAGGACAGATTACCGTCTGTCGTGCAGGACCCCCACCGGCTTCGTGTGTCCTTGTAGGCGATTGCTGCGATCTTTCGGCCGACCGCGACCGCGTGACGGGCAACCGCCGGTTCGAGGTCACGCCGGGCTTCACGCTTGAGGTGATCGGCCACCTTGCGGGCGACATGCTCAGGCGCGCCCGACACCCTGAGAACCGGTTCGCCTTCCTCCATTGCTGCTTCGGCAAGCCCACGCAGCTTGCCCGTCAGCACGAGACGGTGGGCGACGTTGCGGATCGGGATGCTGGCACCCGCTTCAAGACGCGTCGGGTCGGTCGACTTTGCAAGCCGGGTCATCAGCCAGCCCTGGTGGCGATAAAGAAATGCGTCGATCTCGCGCCGTGGCAGACCGGGCGGGATTGTTAGCCGCAATGCGCTGCCGCCCGGCTCGATCCGCAGCGTGATCCGCGTCGCGCGCCCATGTTCGCGGATCGACAGCTGCAAGACGCGTCCGTTGACGGCGAGATCAATCGCACGGGGGTGAGGAGGGGCTTTGCGGGAAAATCCGGACATGACGCCTTGTCTATCCGATTCGTGGCCAATTCACGCTTACTGCATGTCGCGTACAAATGGATTCGTTTGTGCGCACGCATCCGATTGGATGGGCGGCGCTGTAGCACATGAAAAAGGCGGCACCCGGAGGCACCGCCCTTGAATGTCAACCGGTTTGCATGAAAACCGGTCAGGTCTGTGTCAGCCGTTGATTTCCGGAACGCGTCCGGCAGTCTTCGACTTGGCCTGTTCGGCTTCGCGGCGCGCCATGAAGCGGTCGAACTCTTCCCGGTCGCGCGCCATGCGCAGGTCGTTCATGTGCTGGTCGAATTCCTTGCGCATGCCATCGAGCTTGCGGCGCTCTTCGTCGAGCCTGGACAGCTCTGCATCACGAAAGGCATCAAAGGCGGCGTTGCCGCTGGAGGCGCGCGGTGCCATGCCGGCGCCGCGGAACCTGCGGCCGAAGCCGTCGGTCGCCCGGTTCACGTCTGCCTTGAAGCCATCAAGCCGGTCACCCCAGATGATGTAGGCGAGCATGGCCATGCCGAGCGGCCAGAAAACCACAAAGCCAAGCACCATGAGACCGATGGTTGCAGGGGTCCATGCGGGACGGATAAGTGCGGATTGGATCATCTTTCGGAACCTCGTTCATTAAGGCGGCGGGAATCGCGCCTCTTGGATTTGAAGTGGTAAGCGAAAGACGGTGATTCAAGAATTGCCGCGCGGAAATCGGTCAATTAACCGAATAAGCAATGGTAATTCGCAATCTTCCGTGCCTGGCAGCGCCGATTTCAGCCGCTTTTGCCACCCTTGATAACCCCACGGACCGGTTGTTTGCCGCGATTGGCTTGGGCATGGGTGCGGATGAAATCGAGGATTCGCGGTGCGATCTCGGCCCGGAAGCGCGACCCGTTGAAGACACCGAAATGCCCGACAGCGGGTTGCACATAGTGGTAGCGCATGTCGTCGGGTATGTTGGGGCAGATGGTCTGGGCGGCTTCCGTCTGACCAAGTCCGGAAATGTCGTCGTTCTCGCCTTCGACCGTCAAGAGCGCCACCTTTCGGATCGCGGTTGTGTCGACCCGGCGTCCGCGATGCATCAATTCGCCCTTGGGCAGCGAATGCTTGATGAAGACGGCGTCCACGGTCTGGAGGTAAAACTCCGCCGTCAAGTCCATCACGGCGAGATACTCGTCGTAAAATTCCCGGTGCCGGCCAGCCGGATCGCCATCGCCTTTCACCAGGTGCATGAAGAAATCCTTCTGCGCAATCATGTGGCGGTCGAGATTCATGCTCATGAAACCGCTCAATTGCAGAAATCCCGGATAGACCGGCCGCGAGAAGCCGGGCAGCGGCCACGGAACCCGCATGATCACGTTGTCCTCAAACCAGGACAGCGGCTTGTTCTGAGCAAGTTCGTTGACGCCGGTCGGGTTGATCCGCGTGTCGATGGGGCCGCCCATCAGCGTCATGGAGGACGGTGCGAAACTGTCGCCGTTCTCTTCCATCACCGCGACTGCCGCAAGCACCGGCACCGATGGCTGGCAGACGGCGATCACGTGGGTGTCCGGACCCAGCGCGTGCAACATCGAGATGACATAATCGATATAGTCGTCAAGATCGAACCGTCCCTCCGACACCGGCACCATGCGGGCGTCGGTCCAGTCGGTGATATAGACGTCCGCCTTGGGGAGCAGCGTTTCCACTGTGCCGCGCAGAAGCGTGGCGTAGTGGCCCGACATCGGCGCGACGATCAGGATCTTCGGGTCCTTGCGATGGCTGGCAGGCAAGGCGCGCTCGAAATGGATGAGCTGGCAGAACGGCCGCGACCAGACGATTTTCTCGTGCACCGAGACCGGTCCGGTGTTGAGCTTGGTTTCCTTCAAGCCGAAGGATGGCTTGGCATAACGGCGCGTCGTTCGCTCGAACACCTCGAACCCGGCCGCCATCGCCCGGCCTTGGGGCGTGTGCGCAAATGGGTTGATCGGATTGCTGAGAGCCAGGCGCATGGCGTCCGCATAGGAGCGCCAGGGAGCAATTGCGGCATGATTGAGTTCATAAAACTGATAAAACATGATGCTATGCCTCGTTGAGGTCGGTCGTACCGGTGGTCCGATCACGATCATGATGTGCACAAGACCGTTGATGCTTCGTGACCAATCCCCGTGTCACTTCTACTTCTGACACTAGCACGCTTTTGCTGCATGGCAATATGTGCACTGCCGCACGGTTCTGCGCGTGTCTTCGCACTGCAGATGGAAATGATCTTTTTCAACGAAAAACGCTTTATCTGCGGGCTAATGCATGTCGCGTTCAATCGGGTTCGATTGGACGGAACGCACATGCATTTCTTCAAAGGGTTACAGCGGCCTTTGCGCATTCGATTGAATGCGCGGCGCTGTAATGCATGTCGCGTTCAATCGGGTTCGATTGGACGGAACGCACATGCATTCATTCAAAGAGCTACAGCGACATCCACGCGAATCAAAGGATGCGCGGCGCTGTAGTCGCCACAAGGATGACGTTTGCCGGTGCAGTCATGCTACGGCTGTCGACACCTTGAGTGTCGACCGGTTGGCCGCGGCAAATCAGGCCGGTCAGATGTCTAGGTTGGCGACGCTCAAGGCATTGTCCTGGATGAATTCGCGACGAGGCTCCACCTCGTCGCCCATCAGGCGCGAGAACAGATCGTCGGCATCCACCGCGTCATTGACGCGCACCTGCAGCAGCGACCGCACATTCGGATCGAGCGTGGTCTCCCAGAGCTGTTCGGCATTCATCTCGCCGAGCCCCTTGTAGCGCTGCATGGTCAGTCCCTTGCGCCCGGTGGCAAAAACCGCCTCAAGCAATGCGCGCGGACCTGAAACTGTCTGTCCGCCATCCTTTCGGCGCAGCACAGGTGGTTCCAAATAGACGTCCTGCATCTTGGGCAGCATCTGGTCGATGAGCCGAGCGTCTTGGCTGCCGATGAGGCCCGAATCGAGCACGATGACCTCCCCGACCCCCCGCACGGTTCGCTCAAGGCGCAGGCCGCCCTGGTCGGTGATGGTTCCCGACCAGCCCCGTTCGGTGTCTTCCGACACCATGTCGAGCCGTGTTGCCACCGCCTCGGTCATGGTCTGCGACAGCGCGTCCGAGGCGATACGCTCCGGATTGAGGGCACCCGCAATTGCCGCCTGTTCGACCACGGTGCGGTCGTAGCGGGAATGCAGGCCATCAAGAAGCGAGCGCATCCGCATGGCGTCAGCGATGGTCTCGCGCAGATCTGCGCCGCTGCGCACCTCGCCAGTCGACAATTCGAGCGATGCTTCGTCAAGACCGGTTGTGATCAGATATTCCTCAAGCGCCTTTTCGTCCTTCAGATACTGGCCTGACTTGCCGCGCGCTACTTTGTAGAGCGGTGGCTGGGCGATGTAGAGATGGCCACGCTCGATCAGCATGGGCATCTGCCGGAAGAAGAACGTGAGCAGCAGGGTGCGGATATGGGCGCCGTCGACATCAGCGTCTGTCATGATGATGATCTTGTGATAGCGCAGCTTGTCGATGTTGAATTCGTCCTTGCCGATGCCGGTGCCGAGCGCGGTGATCAGTGTGCCGATCTCCTGGCTCGACAGCATCTTGTCGAAGCGCGCCCGCTCCACATTCAGGATCTTGCCACGCAGTGGCAGGATGGCCTGATTCTCGCGCGAACGGCCTTGCTTGGCCGACCCGCCCGCCGAATCGCCCTCCACGAGAAACAGTTCGGACCGCGCCGGATCCCGCTCCGAACAGTCGGCGAGCTTGCCGGGGAGCGAGGCGATATCAAGCGCGCCCTTGCGACGGGTGAGCTCGCGCGCCTTGCGCGCCGCCTCCCGGGCGGCTGCGGCCTCGATGACTTTGCCGACAAGGATCCTGGCCTCGGAGGGATGCTCCTCAAGCCAGGCGCCGAGCGTCTGGTTGACGAGATTTTCAACCGCCGGCCGGACTTCTGAGGAAACCAGCTTGTCCTTCGTCTGTGAGGAAAATTTCGGATCCGGAACCTTGACCGACAGGACAGACGTAAGGCCTTCCCGGCAGTCATCGCCTGTCAGGGAGACCTTTTCCTTCTTGGTCATCCCGGAGCTTTCCGCGTAAGAGACCATCTGCCGGGTCAGCGCGGCACGGAAACCGGCCATATGGGTCCCGCCGTCGCGCTGGGGAATGTTGTTGGTGAAGCACAGCGCATTCTCGTGATAACTGTCGTTCCACCACATGGCGAGTTCCACAGTGATGCCGTCCTTTTCGCCCAGAAGCGTGACCGGATCGGCCACCAGAGGCTTCTTGGTGCGGTCGAGATAGCGCACAAACGCTTCCAGACCGCCGACATAGAGCAGTTCCTCCACCCGCACATCGGAGTGGCGGCGGTCGGTCAGGATGATGCGGACCCCGGAATTGAGAAAGGCGAGTTCGCGCAGCCGGTGCTCGAGCGTGCCGAAACTGAACTCGGTCATGGTGAAGGTTTCAGAGCTTGGCATGAAGGTGACTTCAGTGCCGGTTTCGGTGCCGCAATCGCCCACCTGGGCAAGCGGCGCATCGGGCACGCCGCGGCTGAATTTCATCTCGAAGATATGGCCTTTGCGGCGGATCTTGAGCTTGAGCCAGTTCGACAGGGCATTGACCACCGAAACGCCCACGCCGTGCAGCCCGCCTGAGACCTTGTAGGAATTCTGGTCAAACTTGCCCCCGGCATGCAGCTGCGTCATGATCACTTCCGCAGCCGATACCCCCTCGCCTTTGTGGATGTCGGTGGGAATGCCGCGACCGTTGTCGGTAACCGTGACCGAGCCGTCCGGATTGAGTGTGACCGTCACACGGGTGGCATAGCCCCCCAGCGCTTCATCGATGGCGTTGTCGACCACCTCATAGACCATGTGATGCAGGCCCGAGCCGTCGTCAGTGTCGCCGATGTACATTCCCGGCCGCTTGCGCACGGCATCCAGACCCTTGAGAACCTTGATCGATTCCGCGCCATATTCCTGTTCAGCGCCCGCGTCGTGTTCGGGTGTGTCGTTCATGTGCACATGTCTTTCAGGCTGGTGTCCGTCGCGGCCGGTCGTCCGCGAATCGCCGGTCACACGCGAATCATCGCGGGCATGGGTATCCCACTATAAGGTCTCAGTGTCTGGAATCCAAATCTCGGGCCGCATGGAAATGGCGGTTTTGAGCCTTATATACCCCAATACCGGACTTTTTCCCTCCAATGTCGAAGGCCCGTTTCATGGATGCAAGGATTGCCCCTTTCGTGCCGCCCGCGCCTGTCCCCCGGACGACGCCGCCGACGCGGTTGCAGATCATCCGCACGGTGATGAACAACCCGCTCGAGCTTTGGGGCGAACCGTCTTTCACCCTGCCCTGGATCATGACCAAGTTCTTCAACGAGCGCTCGCTGATCGTCAACGACCCGGGTCTGGTGCGCCATGTGCTGGTTGACAATGCCGCCAATTACCGGATGGCGACGATCCGGCAGCTGATCCTCAGGCCGATCCTTCAGGATGGCCTTCTGACCGCAGAAGGCGAAATCTGGCGGCGGTCGCGCAAGGCGATGGCACCGGTCTTCACCCCGCGTCACGCCCGTGGCTTCGCCCGCCAGATGCTCGCCCGCTCGGAAGGCTTCGTCTCTCGCTATGCGGCCGCCGGTCCGGCTGGCGCAGTCCATGAAATCTCCCGCGACATGACCGAACTGACTTTTGAGATCCTGTCGGAGACTTTGTTCTCTGGAGAGGTCGCGGGCCAGGAAGCCGAGTTTGCCCACGATGTTGACCGCCTTCTGTCCACCATGGGCCGTATTGATCCCCTCGATCTTCTCAAGGCACCCGCCTGGGTCCCGCGGCTTTGGCGGCTGCGCGGCCGGGGCGTGCTCGCCAAGTTCCGCGGCATTGTCAAGCAGACCATGCAGACCCGCCAGGCCGCCATGCGCTCCGATCCGGCAAATGTGCCGGAGGATTTTCTGACACTGTTGCTCCGCCAACTCGGACCTGACGGGCTTACACCGGGCGAGGTCGAGGACAACATCATCACCTTCATTGGTGCTGGCCACGAAACAACCGCCCGGGCGCTGGCCTGGACGCTTTACTGCCTGGCCAATTCCCCGGCCGACTTGGCCGAGGTCGAGCGCGAGATCGATCAGGTCACCGCGCTTGAGACCGATCCCGTCAACTGGCTTGAAACCATGCCCTGGACACGGGCGGCTTTCGAGGAGGCCATGCGGCTCTATCCGCCGGCACCCTCGATCAACCGCGCCGCCATTGCGCGCGACCATTGGGAAAGTCCCGACGGTCGGACGGTCGATATCCCCGAAGGCACCACCATCCTCGTCATGCCCTGGACGCTGCACCGTCACACGTTGCTCTGGGACCAGCCGACGGCCTATATCCCGTCACGATTCCTGCCCGAAAACCGCGCGTCCATTGATCGTTTCCAGTATATACCCTTTGGCGTCGGACCGCGCGTCTGCATCGGCGCAACCTTTGCCCTGCAGGAAGCGGTGATCGCGCTTGCGGTGCTGCTCGGGCGTTTCCGCTTCCAATGCCTGCCTGAAACCAAGCCCTGGCCGGTGCAGAAACTCACCACACAGCCCGGGGGCGGATTGCCGATGCGGGTTGTTCCGCGCCGCTGAAGCATGTCGCGGTCATACAGAGAGTTCCAGAAATCTTTGCGGGTTTGAATGGGCACGGTGCACGGTCGTGGACTGATTGCGGCATTTCCGTCGCGTCGGCTCGCGTCCCTGAAAACACAAGGGCCCGACAAAAAGAAGGGGGCCGACAAAAGAAGGGGGGCCGACAAAAGCATGCCCGAAACAAGAAGTTGGAGCGTACGTGTGATCAGGTTTTCATCCAGTGTGCATTTTTGACCCTTCTGGCAAACCTTTCTGGCCAACCCTCCGGGCCATGGGATCGCGCAGTGGCGAAAATGTCAAAAATGCCCTATCAGCCGCACAATCAACAGACAGCTCCGGCCTTGCGGTGGCGCGAGCTGGGCAGGATGGAACAACGTGGTAACACAGGTCTTCTTGGGCATCGATACCGGCGGCACCTATACCGATGCCGTTCTCTACAGCCAGACCGACGGTATTCTGGCAACCGCCAAGGCGCTGACCACGCGCCATGATCTGGCAGTGGGCATCGCCGGGGCGGTGGACACAGTGCTGTCGGTCGTCGCCGGTCAGCCACTCCAGATCGCGCTCGTCTCGTTGTCCACCACGCTCGCCACCAACGCGCTTGTCGAAGGCCAGGGCGGGCGGGTGGCGCTCATCATGATCGGTTTCGGACCGGCAGAGCTGGCCCGGGCCGGCCTTGCCGAGGCACTTGGCGACGATCCCGTCATCTATCTGCAGGGCGGCCATGACGTCCATGGCCGGGAGACACCGCTTGATCTTTCAGAGCTTGACGCAAGGCTTCATTCCCTGGCTGGCCAGGTCTCGGCGGTTGCCATCGCCGGTTATTTTGCGGTTCGCAATCCGGCCCATGAACTGGCGGTCAGAGACCTCGTGCGCGCCCGTACCGGCCTGCCCGTCACCTGCAGCCACGAGCTGACCTCAAAGCTCGGCGGTCCGCGGCGGGCATTGACCACCCTGCTCAACGCTCGCCTGATCTCGATGATTTCAAGACTGATCCGCGCCACCGGCGGGTTCCTTGATGCGCGCGGCATTCGCGCGCCGCTGATGGTGGTGCGGGGCGACGGGGCTCTCATCTCAGCGCACGAGGCGCTCTCGCGCCCCATCGAGACCATCTTGTCGGGGCCAGCCGCAAGCCTCGTCGGTGCCCGCCACCTGACAGGCCTCGACAATGCCGTGATTTCCGACATCGGCGGAACCACCACCGACGTTGCCGTTCTTGATGGTGGGCGCCCGCGTCTCGACAGCGAAGGCGCAGTCGTGGGGCGGTACCGCACAATGGTGGAGGCCGTCGCCATGCACACGTTCGGTCTTGGCGGAGATTCCGAGGTTCGCCTCGACGAGGGCGGACTTGGCCCTCGGTTGGTGCTGGGTCCGCGCCGGCTGATGCCGCTGAGCCTTGCGGCTCATATCGAAGCAGCACCGGTCATCACCGCGCTCGAACGGCAGCTCCGCGCCGCCTTCCCCGGACGTCTTGACGGCCGCTTTGCCATTTCGACGGGACTGCCGAACGCGCTCTCAGCAGGCATCTCGGTGCAGGAACGCGCGCTCTACGTGAGGCTGACGCGAAAGCCGCAGCCGCTCGACATCCTGCTGACCAGCACCTCGCAGCGCGCCACGCTCGACCGCCTGGTCTCCCGCGGACTTGTCCAGATCATCGGCTTCACCCCGTCCGACGCCATGCATGTGTTGTGCCGCCAGGACCAGTGGAACACGCAGGCCGCGCGGCTGGGTGCGGAGCTTTTCGCCCGCCGACGCGACGGCACCGGTCGGCTGATCGCTGCGACCGCCGAGGAGTTGAGCCACATGGTGTCGGCGCGCATGACGCGGCAGAGCTGCGAGGCGATCCTGAGCGCGTTGTTTGCCGAAGACGGCATTGAGGGTGCCGAGCCCTCCGTTTCGCCGCCCATCGTCAGGGCGCTTGAGCGAACCACGGGCTTTGTCCGGTTCGCGGTCGCGTTGGACCGGCCGCTGGTGGCGCTTGGGGCCTCGGCTGCGGTTCACTACCCGGCCATTGCAGAAATGATCGGAGCGCAGAGCTTCATTCCGGTCCATGCCGGGGTCGCCAACGCACTCGGTGCCGTGGTCGGCCAGGTGCGCGAAACGGTGACCGTCTTTGTCACCGAACCAGAAGACGGTCTCTATGCGGTCAACGGCGCGGGGGAAGCCCACCGCATGACCGACCAGGCCAGCGCCTTCGCGCTCGCCCGCATCCTTGCGGACCGCCATGCCGAAGCGCTCGCCCTGCGCAGCGGTGCCGCAGGCCCGGTCTTGACCCGGTCGGAGGTTATCGAGGCGCCGCTCATCGAAGGGCGACAGAAGCTTGTCGAAGCCCGTTTCATTGCCACCGCGTCGGGCAGGCCCCGAATGGCGGATGGCTGATTTATGCCAAATCGGATAAAATCTTTGGCAGCTCTGAATAATTGACAAGGAATGGACGCGAATGGCAGGGTCCTTGCCAATTGAGAGTTCGGTGGGCGTGAAGGCGTCGCTGGCAAACCCGCACCAACAAGCCCGCATTGGCAAACCAGCATTGGCAAACCAGCATTGGCAATCCAGCATTGGCAAACCAGTACTGGCAAACCAGAAATGGAGACTGCGCGTGACCATGATCGAGACCAGCGGCCTGTCGATGGACAAGGCGCTTTACGACTTTCTCGTCGACGAAGCCATTCCTGGAACCGGCGTGATCGCGGCTCAGTTCTTTTCGGCCTTCTCCGCGCTGCTCCACGATCTCGCCCCCCGGAACCGGGCGCTGCTGGCGCAGCGTGACACGCTTCAGGATCAGATCGACGCCTGGCATCGGACCAATGGCGCCCCCAATGATCTTGCCGCTTACCGCGCCTTCTTGCTGGAGATCGGCTATCTTGTCGCGGAGGGCGGGCCTTTTGCCCTATCGACGGTCAATGTCGATGCGGAAATCGCCACCCTTGCAGGACCTCAGCTGGTCGCGCCGGTGATGAACGCACGCTATGCGCTCAACGCCGCCAATGCCCGCTGGGGTTCGCTCTATGACGCGCTTTACGGAACTGACGCCATTTCAGAAGACGGGGGAGCGACCCGGGCTGGTGGTTACAACCGGTTGCGCGGTGAGCGCGTGATTGCGTGGGCGCGCGATTTCCTCGACCAGTCTGCGCCTCTCGCCGCCGGAAGATGGGCTGACGTGACGGCGATGTCGGTGGAAGCCGGGATGCTGCGGATCACCCGTGGGTCAGGCACCACCGGGCTTGCCGATCCGGCCCAGTTCCGCGGCTACCGCGGCAATACTGCCGGTCCCGAGGCGGTGTTGCTCGCCCGCAATGGGCTGCATGTGGAGATCGTCATTGATCCCTCAAGCGCCATCGGCGCCACCGACAAGGCTGGGTTTTCTGACGTCGTGGTCGAATCGGCCCTGACCACCATCATGGACTGCGAAGATTCCGTCGCAGCCGTGGATGCCGAAGACAAGATCGTTGTTTATCGCAACTGGCTCGGTTTGATGAAGGGTGATCTTTCCGAAATGGTGACCAAGGGCGACAGGCGTTTCGAGCGCGTCCTCAATGGTGACCGCAGCTTCCTGTCGCCCGACGGTTCTCAGGCGTCGCTGCCCGGCCGTTCGCTGATGCTCGTGCGCAATGTCGGTCACCTGATGACCAATCCGGCGATAAGGGACGCTGACGGCCATGACGCGCCCGAGGGTCTGATGGATGCGATGATCACTGCTCTCATTGCGCTCCACGACATCGGCGTCAGTGGCAGGCGGCTCAATTCTCGCGCTGGATCGATGTATGTGGTCAAGCCCAAGATGCATGGACCGGAGGAAGTGGCCTTCGCCTCTGAAATCTTTGCCCGGGTGGAAGCCGCGCTCGGCCTCGCACCTTCCACCATCAAGATGGGGATCATGGACGAAGAGCGCCGCACCACGATCAATCTCAAGGAATGCATCCGCGCCGCCGCCGACCGCGTGGTCTTCATCAACACCGGCTTCCTCGACCGCACGGGCGACGAGATCCACACGTCCATGGAAGCCGGGCCGATGATCCGCAAGGGTGACATGAAGCAAGCCGCCTGGATCCAGGCCTACGAGAACTGGAATGTCGATATTGGACTTGAATGCGGACTGGCCGGCCATGCCCAGATCGGCAAGGGCATGTGGGCCATGCCTGACCTGATGGCGGCCATGCTTGAGCAGAAGATCGACCACCCGATGGCCGGTGCCAGCACCGCCTGGGTGCCCTCGCCGACAGCGGCAACCCTGCATGCCACGCACTACCACCGGGTCAATGTCGGCGAGGTGCAGGCGAAACTCGAGGTGCGCGAGCGGGCCCGGCTTGACGACATCCTGTCGATCCCGGTGGCGCGCAACCCGAACTGGACGCCGTCTGACATCCAGCGCGAGCTCGACAACAATGCGCAGGGCATTCTGGGCTACGTCGTCCGCTGGGTCGACCAGGGTGTGGGCTGCTCCAAGGTGCCCGACATCGACAATGTGGGCCTGATGGAAGACCGCGCCACGTTGCGTATCTCGGCCCAGCACATGGCCAATTGGCTCCATCACAACGTGGTCACGCAAGCCCAGGTGATCGAAACCATGAAGCGGATGGCTCTCGTCGTCGACTGCCAGAACGGCGACGATCCGGCTTACCGCCCGATGGCGCGTGACTTCGGCAGCTCGATGGCCTTTCAGGCGGCTCTGGAACTGGTGCTTTCTGGGCGTGGGCAGCCCAACGGCTACACCGAGCCGGTGCTTCATCGCCGCCGGCTTCAGCTCAAGGCGCACCAAAAGGCGCAGCGGAAGGCGGCCTGAACCGCAACCGCGCGCGTGGCCATCGCGTCGTCCCGCGCAAGACCATCAAAAGCCTGCGCCAGGGATGGCGCGGGATGAAATCGTCTGATGACTGCGACCCACCGGTGCTGCTGCCCACGGTTACCTGCTGCCCAAGGCTACCTATTGCTTGACGACGACGCGCGTTGACTTGCCGGGCCGGACCCGTTCGAAAAGATCGATGATGTCCTGGTTCATCAGGCGGATGCAGCCCGATGACGCAGCCGTCCCGATGGAGGCCCATTCCGGCGTGCCATGCAGGCGGAACAGGGTGTCTTCGCCGTCCTGATTGAACAGATAGAGTGCGCGCGCGCCAAGTGGATTGTCCAATCCTGGCTTCATGCCGTCATCGCCATACTTGGCGAGATCGGGCCGACGGTCGATCATTTCCCTCGGCGGGGTCCACTTGGGCCACTTCTGCTTCCAGGCGATGTAGGCTTCGCCTTCCCAGGCAAAACCTTCCTTGCCGACACCGATTCCGTATCGGACAGCCTTGTTGCCGGGCTGGATGAGGTAGAGAAAGCGATTGGGTGTGTCGACGATGATCGTTCCAGGCTTTTCCTTGCTGCGATAGCTGACGATCTGGCGATGGTACTTCTTGTCGATCTTGGCGATCGGGATCGCCGGTATCGCAAAACCCGAATCGGAGACTGCACCATATTCGGACGTGAAGATTTCGGTGGTCGAGCCCGAGCCGATCGGGACGACGGAACAACCAGCCAGCGCCAGCGCTGCTGCAAGTCCCAAGGCTGTGAATGCGGAGCGGAATGTCATCATCAACTCTGTGCAAGAGGAATCGCGGCCTGACCGATGGTCTGAACCAAGATCGAGCTTATTTGAACAATTGCTTGTTCTGGCAAGCGCTTCCGGTGCCAAGCGGGAGGCTGAACGGTCGCATTGTTGGCGCCAATGGCTTTTGTGCAACAAAGCCGCCCCCGTTGAGCTTTGTGCGCCCTCGTGGCAGGCTCCGTGCATGACGATCATCTCGCCCCACAAGGATTCGCCGTTGCTCGACGGCCGCCAGTCGGAACACGCTCTTCTGGTGCGGCGCGGGGTCCAGCGGCTGTTCAGCGCTCTTGGTCATGTGCTGCTGCCCGAACTGCCGCTCGCCTCCGGCCGCCGGGCTGATCTCGTCGCACTCACCCACAGTGGCGACATCTTCATCGTCGAGATCAAGTCGTCCATCGAGGATTTCCGCTTGGACGGCAAATGGCCTGACTACCGTCAGCATTGCGACCGGCTCTTCTTCGCCACCCATGAGGGGGTTCCTGCCGATATCTTCCCGCCGGATTGCGGGCTGATCATTGCCGACATCTATGGTGGCCATATCCTGCGCGACGCGCCCGAACACCGCCTCCCGTCGCCCACAAGGAAGGCCGTCACCCACAGGTTTGCCCGTGTTGCAGCTGAGCGGCTGATGATTGCCGAGCACGCCGCCTTCGGGTTTCGCTATCGCGACTGAGGCAGCCGCTCAGCGCGGTGCCCGCTTGGCGAGGATCCGCTGCAGGGTGCGCCGGTGCATATTGAGCCGCCTGGCGGTCTCCGAGACGTTGCGCTCGCACATTTCATAGACCCGCTGGATGTGCTCCCAGCGAACCCGGTCGGCCGACATCGGATTCTCGGGCACCTCGGCCCGCTCGCCTGGCTGTCTTGTCAGGGCGGCGAAGACCTCGTCGGCATCTGCAGGCTTTGCGAGATAGTCGATGGCGCCGAGCTTGACCGCCGTGACAGCGGTCGCGATGTTGCCGTAACCGGTCAGGATGACCATGCGGGTGTCGGGTCGCCGCTCGCGGATAGCCTCGATGACGTCCAGTCCATTGCCGTCGCCGAGCCGCATATCCACCACCGCGTAGCGCGGCGCGAGCGATCGGGCTTTGGCAAGTCCCTCCGCTACTGTTTCCGCGATCTCGACCTGGAAGCCGCGCGCTTCCATCGCTCTGGCGAGACGCCGCAGGAACGGCGCATCGTCATCGACCAGAAGAAGGGTCGAGCCGGGCTCCACCCTGTCCATTTCCACCACTGCATCAGATACCATCATGTCCATCACCTTTGTTCGTCTGTCTGTACGTCTGGCTCACCCGTTTGGTTTATCGCTTGCTCACCGGCACAGCCAAAGCAGCGCCCCGGCTCGGGCTTTCCATCAGATTGCGCGGCCAGACCACATCCACCCGCGCGCCGGACCCGGGAGCGGTGGCATTGGAGAAAACCAGCGAAGCACCCGACCGTTCGAGCAGCGTCTTGGCGATGAACAGGCCAAGACCGAGGCCGCCCGCCTTTTCGCCGCCGCCGCGCGCGCGCCGGTTCATGAACGGCAGGCCGATCTGCGCCAGCACCTCAGGCGCAAATCCCGGCCCATCGTCGACAACCGAGATCTCCACCCGGTCGCGGTCGTGGCTGACCTCGACGGTGACTTCGGATTTGGCGAAGTCCACGGCATTCTCCACCAGGTTGCCCAATCCGAACAGAATCCCCGGATTGCGCCGCCCGACCGGCTCACGCGAGCCGTCATCGTCGGAAACAACTCTGATCTTGATGCCGAATTCGCGGTGCGGCGAGATGATGTCCTCAATGAGCGACTTCAGCGGCAGGCGCCGCATGTGCTCTTCGTCCTCCGTTGAAAGACTGGTCAGTCGGCGCAGGATGTCGCGGCAGCGCTCGCTCTGGCTGCGCAGCAACTGAACGTCTTCGGCAAAGCGTGGATCACCCGAAAGCGCCTTTTCCATTTCGCGTGCCACCACCGAGATCGTTGCAAGCGGTGTTCCCAATTCATGGGCGGCGGCGGCGGCAAGGCCATCAAGGGCGGACATATGCTGCTCGCGCTGCAGCACCAGTTCGGTGGCCGCCAGCGCGTCGGCGAGCTGGTTGGCCTCCTCCGAAACCTGGTAGGCATAAAAAGCCGCGAAGGCGGTGGTTGAAACGATGGCGATCCAGACGCCTGCGATCAGCAGGAACGGCATCTGGAAGGTGATCTCCGGATACCAGGGAAGCGGCAGCGAAAAGAAAGCGAGCAGTGTCACTGAAACGACCGACAGCAGCCCGAGCCCGAGCGTATGGGGCACCGGTTGGGATGCCGACGAGATGATCACCGGAACGCAGATCAGCACTGAGAACGGGTTCGCCAGACCGCCGGTCATGAACAGCAGGCCCGAAAGCTGCAGCAGGTCGAAAGCCAGTACCGCCATTGCCGCCAGGGGCGGCAATCGGTGAGCGGCCGGAAAGCGCACTGTGAGAAAGATGTTGAGCCAGGCCGAACAGGCAATCAACACGAAGCAGAAGGCCACCGGCATGTCAAAGCCATAGCCTTGGGAAATGATCAGCACCGCCGCACTCTGGCCGAGCACCGCCAGCCAGCGCAGCCGCGTCAGCGTCTGCAGCCGCAGCCGCAGCCGGTGGCGCAGGGCGCGATCTTCAAGGAAGGTTGGGAAGGATGTCATGTCCCGCTAGATTTAGCGCGTTTGTCCGCCGATGGGAGGGCGAAAGCTGCTTTCAAAGCGAATTTAGGCAGTGATGGACCTGCCTGCACCGCCGCGCGTCTTATGAGACGCGCAAAGGTCGCTGTAACCCCTTGAAAGAATGTACGTGCGTTTCGTTCAATCGAACCCGATTGAACGCGACATGCACCAGTCCGATTTTTCGCCATTTCAGGTCAGAAAGGTCCGCTGTACCGGTCCGATCTGACCGGGATTTCAGGTGCCGCGCGGCTTGGCTCGCCGTGTCGGATCAGCCTTGGTGGGATCCTCAGGCCAGGAATGACGCGGATAGCGCCCGCGCATGTCCGAGCGGACATCGGCCCAGGACCCCTTCCAGAAACCGGCAAGATCGCGCGTCGTCTGCAGCGGCCGCTGCGCAGGTGAGAGAAGTTCGAGCACAAGCGGTGTCGTCCCGCCGGCGATTGCAGGATGGGAGGTTTCGCCGAACAGTTCCTGCACGCGGATTGCCAGCACCGGCTCGGCACCGTCGTAGCGGATTGGAACCAGCGAGCCCGTCGGGGCCTGGTAGTGGGTCGGCGCCAGCCGGTCGAGCTCCCGCAGTGCGCTGTGGCCGATCCAGTGCTTCAGCCCTTCCGTGAGCGAACCCGGTTCGATCTGTCGGAACGAGGTGACGCCCTGCTGGAAGGGAATGAACCAGTCATCAAGGGTTGCAATCAGGGTGGCGTTGCCGGCGTCGGGCCATGGCACTCCCAGGCTGCGGTGAAGGAAGCTGATGCGGTCGCGCAGCTGCAACGCGGCTTGGGTGAAGGGAAGAGCCGCCGGGCCGAGCATCCGTACGCCTTCGGCCAGCGCCGCAGCCACCATGGCACCGGAGGGCCGCGCGATGGGTGTTTCCAACAGCACGATCGCACCGAGCCTTGTGGTCGCCCGGGCGCGAACGGAGCGGGTTTCGGCATCAAAAAGGCAGTCCTCGCCCGTTACGCCCCGTCGTCCGGCGATCTCCGCCAGAGCGTCGCCAGAAAGTTCCGCCGCCGCCATCACGCGGGCGAATGCCGCCTTGCCCGTCAGGTCCGCCACCACAAGATAGCGCGCGCCCGCCAGCCGTTCCCGCTCGTCGATGATGCAGCCGCGGCCGTTGACCATCACGTAGCGTCCGCGGCCACCACGCTGCATGGCGACCCGATCGGCAAACGCCTCCGCAAGCAGCCGACCCGTCGACGATCCCGCCATCCCGGAGAAAGGCTTTGGCGAGACTCCGGCCTGACGGACCATCCGGCGGGCGAGGTCACGGGCCGCCTTGGCCCTTGGTGTGCCATCCCGGCGGAAGGCTGCAAGCCGCTCGTCAAGATCAAGGACGGTGCCGCCAAGACCCTGCTCGGTCAGAAGGACGGCGAGTTCCGCCGCCGTCACGGCTTCAGCCGGATCGCTGGCGGCGACCACCATCGCTGCCAGACGTGGCGGCAGCGCAAGGGCGCGCATGGCTCGGCCTTTCTCGGTCAGCCCCGCTTTGGCGTCGAGCGCACCCAGCCCGGTGAGAAGGCTGCGTGCTTCCGCCACCGCAGCCACGGGCGGTGGATCGAGAAAGCGCAATTCCCCCGGATCGGCCACGCCCCAGGCGGCGCAATCGAGCACAAGTCCTGAAAGATCGCTGGCCAGGATCTGTGGCGGCGCGAAGGCACTGAGCGCTGCGGTCTGGCCCGCATGCCAGAGCCGGACTGCAAGCCCTGGTGCCGTGCGCCCTGCACGCCCTGCGCGCTGGTCTGCGGAGGCGCGGGAGATACGGGTCGTCTCCAGCCGGGTGATGCCGGTCGAGGGTTCGAATACCGGCTGCCGGACGAGCCCCGAATCGATGACGATGGTGACGCCGTCGATGGTGATCGAGCTTTCGGCCACCGGTGTTGCCAGCACGATCTTTCGGCGTCCGGGTGCAGGCGGTCGGATGGCGGCATCCTGTTCAGAACCGCTGAGCGCGCCATAGAGCGGCATCACATCGACGCCCGGGCCTAGCCGTCCTGAAATCCGCTCCGCAACCCGGGCAATTTCGCCCTGGCCGGGCAAGAAGGCCAGTATCGAGCCGGCCTGCTCTTTCGCCATTCGTTCGATACACCGCGCCATCGTCTCCTCAATCCGCTCGCCGCCCGGCCGGTCGATATGGTGGATCTCGACAGGATGGCTGCGCCCCTGGCTGGCGATGGTGATGCCGCCGATCAGCAAGGCGACCCGGTCGGTGTCGAGCGTGGCCGACATCACCAGGATGCGCAGGTCCTCGCGCAGGCCGGACTGGATGTCCAGCGCCAGTGCCAGGCCGAAATCGGCCTCCAGCGCGCGCTCATGAAATTCATCGAAAATCACCAGCGAAATCCCGGCAAGGTCAGGCTGATCGAGTGCCATGCGGGTGAACACACCCTCGGTCACCACCTCGATCCTGGTGCGGGCGGATACCCGCGTTTCCAGGCGCATCCGGTAACCCACCGTCTCGCCTACCTCCTCGCCCAGCAGAAAAGCCATCCGGCGCGCGGCGGCCCGAGCCGCCAGCCGACGCGGCTCGATCAGGATGATCTTTCCGCCACACCAGGCCTCATCAGCCAGCGCAAGCGGTACCCGCGTGGTCTTTCCGGCGCCCGGTGGAGCGGCGAGAACGGCATTGGGTGCCACAGCCAGTGCCGCGCACAGGTCGCCAAGAACGGCCTCGACCGGCAAGGCAGCCAGTCCGTTGCCGGTCACAGATCGTCACCCACGCGGTGGATTGCGCCGCCTGCTGCAACGGCATCGGCTTCATCATGGGTAACCAGCACGACCGGCAGTCCGGCGGCGCGCGCGGTTGAAAAGACAAGCGTCCTCATCTGGGCGCGCAATCCGGCATCGAGCTTGGAGAAAGGTTCGTCCAGCAGCAGGAGCCGTGGCTTTGACATCAGCACGCGCTGCAAGGCGACCCGGGCTTTCTCGCCGCCCGACAGCGTGTGGGGATCGCGATCGCCATATCCGTCGAGTCCAGCGGCCGACAGTGCCAGCAGCGCCATCCGGCGTCGGTCCCGCCGCGACCCGTTTGTTTCAGGGATGGCGAGGGCGATGTTGTCGGCCACGTCGAGATGGGGAAACAGCAAGGGATCCTGGAACAGAATTCCGGCATGCCTCTCTTCCGCTGCCAATGTCGTCATGTCCTGACCATCGACTTGCACCGACCCCCGGGCTGAAAAGACCGGATCGAGAAAGCCGCCGATATAGGCCAGCAGCGTCGATTTTCCCGATCCCGACGGACCCATCACGGTGAGCACCTCGCCGCAGGCGACCCGTGTATCGAGTGCGATAAGCTCCCTGCCAGCCAGACTGATGGCGACTGCGGTGAGCTTCAGTCCCGATGTGTCGGTCATGGGGCTTTCCTGACGGAATGGCGGTGGCACGTGCACACAGAAATCGGCCTCAGACGCGCAAGCCGCGCCGATTGCGGAATAGCAAGCCGGGCAAGCCGGTGGCAATCGCAAAGGCGAGGAATGGCAAGAGCGTCTGCAGAAAGGCGTAGACTCCGATGACGCGGCGGTTGCCGCCCGCCGCCAGCGCCACCGCTTCTGTGGTCACCGTCTCAAGACGGCCCGCGCCGATCAGCACCGTGGGCAGATACTGTCCCACCGATACAGCGAAGCCGACAGCGGCGGCAGTCAGTATTGCCCGCAACAAGATCGGCAGCCGGACTCTGAGAAGCGCCCGCCAGCGCGACAGGCCAAGTCCGGCCGCGATCTGGTCGTAGCGCGGGTCGTGGCTGCGCCAGGGATCGCTGAGCGAGAGAAAGACATAAGGCAGGACAAACACCAGATGGGCGAGCACGAGGCTGGCACCGCCAGCATCGATGCCGAAACTGATAGCGAGAATCTGCAGGCCGAAAATGAAGGAGATCTGTGGCACGATCAGGGGCAGATAGATGAGCGCCAGCGATCGTTGGCCACGACCACGGCCGGTCTCGTATTCCCGCTCCAGGCAGAGGATGGTCAAAACGACGGCAATCGCCGTCGATATCAACCCGACCCAGAATGTGGTGATCAGCGGACCGGAAATCCGCTGCAGCACACTCGTCCAGGTGCGGGCGGTGAAGTCCCGCGGCAGCGCGTCGGGAAACTGCCAAAGCCCGGCAAACGACCAGAGCGCGAGCACGGCGATGCCCCCGAAGACGACCAGCGCCGACAAGGCCATGAAAGCCAGGGCGAAACCGCGCACCGCACCGTCACGGCGCAGCCTGCGTCCGCGGCCACGCAGAAATCCCGTCACCAGGCTCGCCACCCGTTCGATCAGCAGCCAGATGAGGAGGGCGGCGAGCGTTGCGCCGAGTTGCAGGATCGCGCCTGCCGACGCGAGATACCGCATGGCGATCTCGGGATCGTTCATCCATTCGATGAGCCGCACCGGCAGGGTCGGCGGCAGGTGCGGTCCAAGGATCAGGGCCACATCCACCACCGATGTGGCATAGGCAACGACTGCGAAGACTGCGAGGCGGATCTGACGGTAGAGCGGCTGCCAGACCAGATAGGCAAAGCTTGCCACCCGGCCATAGCCGAGCGAGCGGCCAAGCCGCATCATGTCGCCGTGGCGCAGTTGCGGCAGCGCGGCGAGCGCCACCAGAAAAAGGAAAGGGATCTCCTTGACGACCAGGCCTGCCACCATGGTGAGCGCCATCGGATCGTTGACGATGAGGAGGTCTGGCGGGCGGTCCAAACCGGTGAGCCAGGGCGAGACGAGCCGCATCAGAAAGCCGGACGGGGCGATCAGGAAGGCCAGGCCGAAAGCTGCGGCCGCGTGCGGCACCGCCAGAAGCGGCGAGATCAGCTGCCGCATCCTTGCGAAGATCGGGCTATCGAGGTGTCCGGCGATGAAGCCGGCGATGACAGCCAGCGACAGGAAGGTCGCCACCACGCCGGCCAGGATGCTGGTCAGCACCGACCGGACGATACCAGGCGTTGAGGCAAGGGTCTCGAAATGTCGTGTCGTGAAAGTGGTGCCGCCAAGTGCCGGCAGGTAGCCGAAAGCGGGCAACAGCGTTCCCGCCAGGCCGAACAGCAGCGGCCCGACCAGCACGACCAGCGTCAGCGGCGGCGCAAGCCTCGCCAGGCTCAGGCCGCCGCCATGCACCAGCCCCCGATGTGCGCTCAGTTTGCTGCGCCGTAGCGCTTGAGCCATTCTCCTTCGATACGCTCCATCCAGTCGGGATGGGGTTCATCGAGCGCCGGACCAAGCTCATCGGGTTTGAGCGTCGCAACGCCAAGCTCGAGGCCTGCAAACAGCGCCCGGTCAGTCTCGCCGAGTTTGCCGAGCGACAGGACGGTGGGATCGCCCCAGACTTTCGGATCCTGCTTGCGTGCCTGGGCTTCGGGCGAGATCAGGAAATCAGCCAGCACCAGCGCGCCGGCCTTGGCCTTGGCGTTGAAGGGGATCGCCACGAAGTGGGTGTTGCCGAGCGTGCCAGCCGTGTAGGTGAACGAGCGCACCGTATCCGGCAGCTCCCCGGCCGCGATCGCGGCAGAAGCCTCTGAGGGATTGAAGGCGAAGATGATGTCGAGTTCGCCGTCTGCAAGCTTCTGCTTCATGGCGGGATAGTTCTGCGGATAGGCCTTGCCCCCGCGCCATAACAGCGGATGCAGCGCATCCAGATGGGCAAACAGCGGCGCCACGTCTTCCGCAAAAGTCGCGTCGTTGACAGGCCCGCTCAGTTTGGCCTTGTCGATCATCACCTCGGACAGGACCTGCTTGAGGAATGACGAGCCGATGAAGTCTGGTGGTTGCGGATAGGAGAACCGCCCCGGATTGTCTTTGGCCCAGGCCAACAGGTCAGCTGAGGATTTTGGCATGCTCGCCGCAGGTGTCCGCGCCGTATCGTGGAAGAAAACCAGTTTTGCGCCGCCCCAGGGGCTTTCGAGACCCTCGGTCGGAATGGTGAAATCGGTCAGGATCGTTGGCTTGGTCTCGTAGTCGACATAGGACCAGTTGGGCAGCGCCGTGGCCCAACCCGGAGACAAAAGCAGCTCCTGCCGTTTCATCGAGGCGAAGTTCTCGCCGTTGATCCAGATGAGATCGACAGAGCCGCCTTCAATCTTTCCAGCGGCTTTCTCGGCAACGACCTTTGCCACTGCATTGGCGGTGTCATCGAGCTTGACATGGACGACAGTGACGCCAAAGCGCTCCTTCACCTGTTCGCCAGCCCAGTCGATGTAGCTGTTGATATTTTCCGCGCCGCCCCATGCATTGAAATAGACTGTCTGGCCCCTGGCGGCTTCGAGCACCTTCGGCCAGTCCTCCGGATCGGGATCGGCGGCAACAGCTGCGGAAACAAAAGCGAGCCCGAACAGGCTTGCGGCGGCGGCGAGCGATGGCAGAGTGCGCATGAAACCCCTCGTTGGTCTGAAGTCTGTGCGCCACACATCACAGCACTGACCCGGCGTCAATCAAGTCGGCAATGCGATATTTTCACAATACAGTGATGGGCGGTGATGAAAGATGAAGGAAGATGATGAAAGGCCGGGAACCGGCGAGGGGCCTGCCGGTTCCCGGTCTGGACAGGGGACCAACGTCGCCCTGTCTTTGGGTGATCAAGATCAGCCGCCGCGCCGCCAGAGCGTGACGGGCGTGCCATCAGCAAGGCTGCCGGAGAAGTAGTTCAGTCCGTCGCGGTTGAGTGTGGCGAGAACCGTGGCGCGGTCCCTCGCCAGGAGCGTCAGGGGGACGTCATATCCGGTGAAAGAATGCCCCAGTGTCCAACGTGCCGCCTGGGCGAGCAGCGGGTTTGCGCAGCCGGAGGATTGAAGCACACCGGCATTGGCACTTTTCATCTGCAAATTGACACCTGAACTCACGTCGATCTGGCACCCGCAGTCGCTCCGCCCATCGGTTATCGCCCACATTCCCTTCAGGTCCTGTTCAGTGCGGATCTGGCTGGTGGCCACCCCTTGTGCGACTGCCCCGCCCAGGGGTCCCGCGATGGCACTTCCAAGCATGGAGATCGAATTGCGCGCCACGTTGCGTTTGAGATTGTTGCCGATGGCGTTCTTGGCGAAGTCGGTGCCCTTGGCTGGTTTGGGCGGCGGGCCGCCGACGATCGGGGTGGCGCACTGGCCCGCAGCGACGGGCTGGCCTGCGTGTGTGGCGGCAAAGGCGGTCTGGGTGCTGGCGCTGCCCGTTTGGGGAGCGGTCGCAGCCAGTGCGGCACCACCCGCAGCGGGTGTCGCCTGGGCGGCCACCGGAGCGCCAGCGCTTGATGCGGTCTGGCTGGACTGACATGCGGAAAGGGTAAGTGCCGCGGCAAGCGCGGCGAGCAATCTGGACGTCGTCATCAACTTGACCCCCCATCGTGCAGGACCTTGCCTGCTTGATGAAGTGTTCAGACTTTCTCCATCCGGTTCATCCCGCATTTGGGGGATGAACACACCAAACCATGTGAAATTCGCAGTCAGTGGGCCTCGTCCCAGTTTTTCGCTGCCCGCGCGTCGACCTTGAGTGGAACTTTCATGTCGACGGCGGGCATGGCCGCTCCTTCCATCACGTCGACGATCACGGGTATCGCCTTTTCCGCTTCCTCCTCGGCTGCCTCGAAAACCAGTTCGTCATGGACTTGCAGCAGCAGTCTCGCCCGGATGCCTGCTTTGTCCAGAACCGGTTCCATGCGGACCATGGCGCGGCGGATGATGTCGGCTGCCGCTCCTTGAATCGGCGCATTGATGGCGGCCCGTTCGTTGAAGGCGCGCACCTGCGGATTGGACGAGCGGATATCCGGATAATGGGCGCGTCGACCGAAGATCGTTTCCACATAGCCCATCTCGCGCGCCTTGGCCTTGGTCGCGTCCATGTAATCGCGAATACCGGGGAAGCGCTCGAAGTAGCGCTTGATGTAGTCGCCGGCCTCTGCCCGCTCGATGCCGAGCTGGTTGGCCAGACCGAAGGCGGAGATGCCGTAGATGATCCCGAAATTGATCGCCTTGGCGCGCCGACGGACTTCGCCCGGCATGTCCTTGACCGGCACGCCGAACATTTCCGAGGCCGTCATCGCGTGGATGTCGATGCCGTTGGCAAAGGCCTCGCGCAATTGCGGAATGTCGGCCACATGGGCGAGCACCCGAAGTTCGATCTGGCTGTAGTCGGCCGAAATCAGCACGTTGCCCGGTTCAGCCACGAACGCGGTGCGGATCTTGCGGCCTTCGACAGTCCGCACCGGAATATTCTGGATATTGGGATCGGAGGAGGACAACCGTCCCGTCGTCGTCGCCGCCATTGCAAACGAGGTGTGGACGCGCCTGGTCTGCGGATGGATGTAACCCGGCAGCGCGTCTGTGTAGGTGGACTTGAGCTTGGTGAGCTGGCGCCAGTCCACAATCCTGCGCGGCAGCAGATGCCCTTCGGCGGCCAGATCCTCCAGCACCTGCGCCGAGGTCGACCACTGTCCGGTTTTTGTCTTCGTGCCACCGGGCAGGCCCATCCGGCCGAACAGGATGTCGCCCAGTTGCTTGGGGGAGCCGATGTTGAAATTTTCACCGACCAGAACCTGGATGTCCGCTTCCAGCGCAGCCGCACCCTGGGCGAGCTCGCCCGAGAGCCGTGACAGGATCTGCCGGTCGACCGAAATGCCACGCTCCTCCATCCGGCACAGCACCGGCACCAGCGGTCGTTCGAGCCGCTCGTAGACGCCCATCATTCCCTCGGCAACCAGCCGCGGCTTGAGTACGCGCCAGAGCCGCAGCGTGACGTCCGCATCCTCGGCCGCGTAGGCTGTGGCTTTCGCCACCTCCACGGCCGCAAATCCGATGGCACTCTTGCCCGAGCCGGTCACATCCTTGAAGGAGATTGTCTTGTGGCCGAGCCAGGTGTCCGCAAGCGCATCCATGCCATGCCCGCTGGCGCCCGCATCCAGCGCGTAGGACATCAGCATGGTGTCGTCGAAGGCGACAATGGCGATCCCCAGCCGGGCCATGACCAGCATGTCATACTTGATATTCTGGCCGATCTTGAGGACCGAGGGGTCCTCGAGCAACGCCTTGAGCTCAGCGAGGGCCGCGCCCATCGGCATCTGGCCTTCGGCCGGACCGCCACCGAGAAGATCGCCAGCACCCGTGGTATGGGCCAGCGGCGCATAGGCCGCTGCGACGCCGAAAGATCCCGCCTCCGGCGCACCGTCAGGCACGGCGAGCGAAAAGCCGACAATCTCCGCCTGCATGGCATCGAGCGACGTCGTTTCGGTATCGAAGGCCACCAGTCCCGCCTCCCGCGCCCGTGCGCACCAGGCCTTGAGCGTATCGACGTCGCTGATGGTGAGATAGGTGGCGGTGTCGATGCGGGCACCCGCCGCAGCTTCCGCCCGGCGCGCGGCCAGTGCCTGGGGCGTGAAGGCTGGCACGCCTTGATCAGCGCCCGTTGCCGGGGCAGCCGTCCGGGCCGTTGCGGCGTTTGGATCGAGATCCGGGCCGCGAGCGTCTTCTTTCGTATCGAACACGATCTGCGCGGGTACGATCTCGGAGGCTTCCGTATCGGTCGCCTCAGCGACGCGGCGGGTCAGCGTCGTGAACTCCATCGCCTTCAGGAAGGCCACCAGTTTCGGTCCATCCAGGGCGTTCAGGACCAGATCGTCGAGCCCCTCCTTGACCGGCACGTCGACGCGCAACCGGACGAGCTCGCGCGACAGCCGCGCCTTGTCCGCATGGGCCAGAATGTTTTCCCGCCGCTTCTGCTGCGGGATCTCCGAAGCCCGGGCCAGCAGGGTGTCGAGGTCGCCGAATTGATCAAGGAGTTGGGCCGCCGTCTTGGGTCCGATGCCTGGAATACCCGGAACGTTGTCGACCGAATCGCCGGTAAGCGCCTGCAGGTCGATCATCTTCTCGGGCACAACGCCCCATTTCTCGACCACTTCGGAGATGCCGATCTGGCGGTCCTTCATGCCATCATACATCCACACCTTGGGACCAACGAGCTGCATCAGGTCCTTGTCGGACGAGATCACTGTCACGTCCGCTCCGGTCTCTCGCGCAAGCCGGGTGTAGGTGGCGATCAGATCGTCAGCCTCAAAACCCTCCATCTCGATGCAGGGCAGGTCGAAGGCCCGCGTCGCCTCGCGTATGACGGCGAATTGCGGCACCAGATCCTCGGGAGGCGCGGTCCGGTTGGCTTTGTAGGCGGGATAAAGCGTGTTGCGGAAGGTCTTGGACGAATAATCGAAAATGACGGCGAAATGGGTGGGTGTGACCCCGACCGACGTATCGCGCGCGTCTGAAACGAGCTTCCACAGCATGTTGCAGAAGCCCGATACCGCGCCGACGGGCAGCCCATCGGATTTGCGGGTGAGCGGCGGAAGTGCGTGATAAGCCCGGAAGATGTAGCCCGAGCCGTCGACAAGAAAGAGATGATCGCCCTGTTTCATGGCTTGAGGCTTACAGCATAGGCAGGTCGAGCGGAACGGATTTTCAGCCAACCGGGCGCGGAAAATACCCGGTCTCCCCTGTCACTGGCCCCTGTCGCTGGCCCCTGTCGCTGGCCCCTGTCACTGGCCCCTGTTACTGGCCTCTGTATTCAGCCCCGTCTCTGGCGGAGAAACCGGCCAGAACGGTGCTTTGACCAAAGCCCGGCCTAATGCACGTCGCGCACAAATGGATTCGTTTGTGCGCGACGTGCATTCATTCAATGGTTTACAGCGGCATTCACGCATCCTTTCGGATGCACGGCGCTGCAGGTGGATTGCTCACGGTTTCGTTACCGATTTGTAATCAAAACCGGCATTTTGTGTCCTTGAAAAGCCACATTCCGAAGGCCAAATCCTATTCATCGGCCTGATAAAAGCCGCCGTCTGGCTCACCGGCACGTCCCCCGCCGCCACCAGACTCAAGGACAAGGGCCGCCCCGCCCCCTCTTATGGCCCTTGTCCGCCAATCAGCCGCCATGGCCCCCCCCTCCGGTCATGGCGGCTTTTCTTTTTTTGCGCTCCGGGGCGATACAGCGCCGCGCATCCAATCGGATG
>JBBQJA010000008.1:0-81358 GCA_038325465.1 Hyphomicrobiales bacterium
CCTACAGCGAACTCAAGAACCTCTGCGTCTGGTCGAAGACCAACGGCGGGATGGGATCACTCTACCGGTCGCAGCACGAGCTGGTCTTCGTATTCAAGGCGGGCACGGCGCCCCACGTCAACAACGTCGAACTCGGCCGGCACGGACGCTACCGGACCAATGTCTGGAGCTATCCGGGCGTGAACGGTTTCGGGAGCAACCGGTCCGATCTCGCCCTGCACCCGACGGTGAAGCCGGTGGCGTTGGTGCGAGACGCGATTCTCGACTGCTCGAACCGCAAAGATATCGTGCTGGACGCTTTCGCCGGTTCGGGAACCACGTTGATCGCATCCGAGCAGACCGGTCGGCGCGGCCATGCCATCGAGATCGATCCCATCTATTGCGACGTGATACTGCGCCGGATGAAACTGGTCTGCGGCCTTGACGCTCTACTCGGGGACGGCGGCGCCAGCTTCGAGGCGGTCGCGACTCTGCGCGAAGCCGAGGCTCGGCAGGCGCCGTCACCGAACGCGGATCGAGGCGCGGCCGCATGACTGACGATGACGACAAGGAGCGGATCGGCTACGGTCGGCCTCCGAAAAGATCCCAGTTCAGGAAGGGCCGGTCGGGGAACCCCGGCGGCCGCCCGAAAAAGCGCGCGGCAACCGAACTCGACCTGGGATCGCTGCTCGGGACGGTGACAGTCACGGTGGGCGGAAAGTCGCGCGAGATGCAGCCGAAGGAGGTCGAACTGCGGAGGTTGGTCGAAAAGGCGATCAAGGGGCAGGACCTCAGGGCGATCGACTATCTGCTCAAGGAGTTCGCGGACCACGGCGCGATCGAACCACAGAAACTCGGGCGGACACACGGCGTGGCCCGCCTTCCCAACGATATTCCCCATGCGGTCGCAAAGGCGGCGTTCGTGAGACACGGTCTGCCGCCATGGAAGGCGAGAATACTCGCGCCGATCAAGGCGGAATATCTCGCGACGCGGAGCGAGGCGGACCGGATCTATGATGAGATCGTGGGTTACGATTTATGAGCGACGGCTCCGATGATCCTGGTGGCTATGGCAAGCCCCCGAAACAGCACAGGTTCGGTCAGGGCCAGCCGAGAAACCGGCGGGGCCGGCCACCCGGCTCTAAAAACACCAAGACGATCATGCACGAGATCGCGCATGAGCGGCACGTCGTGCAGGAAGATGGCCAAACGAGGAGCTATACCACGGCGCAGCTGTTGCTGAAGACATTGTCACGGAAAGCGATGAAAGGCGATGTGGGCGCCAGCAAGCTTCTGGACAAATATCGCGCGGTTTATCAGCTGGAGCAGGGTAAAACCCCGGGTGGCTTTCTTGTCGTTTTCGATGTGATGGCGATAGAGCAGTGGGAATTGCACATGAAGGCCCTCAACACGCGCCGGGAGTTCGAAGCCCGCCACGATACGATGCGGGCGAGCGGGCTTTGATCACGGCGTCCCGCGCCCGCGAGATAAAGAAACGGCCGTGTTTCAACCGCGGGCCAGGCTCGTGGATCCGTCGGCCATGAGGGTGAGGTTCTCGAAAGCTTCTTGACCGAACGACGCGATCGGAAAACAGCGTTCAATTCATCAGGAATTCGCTGAAGCGACATGGTCACGTGCGAGCGGTCGTGACTGACAGGCTGCGTTCGAATGGGGCGCGCCGCGCGAGCTTGGCGTCAGCGAAAGGCAGGAGACTGGCCGAAGGGCGAACAATAGAGCGGAAAATCCGCTCCTGCCGTTTCGAAGACGGGAAGGGGCGATACTGCTCTTCCGGCGGAGCCGAACATTGCAGAAGTTCGCGTCCGTCCACGCCTCGATCTTCAATCAGGAACGCAGCCTGACTTCCCGCGCAAGTTTCAAGCTCAGCCGCGCCGCTGCTCTCGCCGAGTGGCGCCAACTTTGCGCTGCCTGACCCGGGAGTGGTGGAAAAAGCGAGACGAGTTCGTATCGCTCTGACACTACCTTTGCCGAAGCGGCTTTTAGGGCGATGATTCCGCGCGCTGACGGGGGCGTCGCAAAGCGCGCGCTCAGCGACTGCCGTCTCGGCGGCAAGGATGCCGTGCACTTCATCACCGGTCAAGGTCAGCGTTGCGGACTGATTTCCTTCGGACGGAATGAGAGCGGGCGCCCGAACCGGGCGCCCGCTCTTTGTCATTGATGGGAGCTTCCCTCGCGTCAGGCTTCGTGCCCGATCACATCATGCCGCCCATGCCGCCCATGTCGGGCATGCCGCCGCCGCCCGATTCCTTCTTCGGAAGTTCGGCAATCATGGCTTCGGTGGTGATCAGCAGGCCAGCGACCGAAGCTGCGTCCTGGAGCGCCGTGCGAACAACCTTGACCGGATCGACGATGCCCATGGTGATCATGTCACCGAACTCGCCGGTCTGGGCGTTGTAGCCGTAGGTGTCGCTCTTCTGATCGAGGATCTTGCCGACGATGATGGAGGCTTCGTCACCGGCATTTTCGGCGATCTGGCGGCAAGGAGACTGCAGGGCACGACGGATGATGTTGATGCCGGCTTCCTGGTCGGCATTGACACCCTTGACCTTGATGTTGACAGAAGCGCGCAGCAGCGCAGTTCCGCCGCCAGCGACAATGCCTTCCTGGACGGCTGCACGGGTTGCGTTCAGCGCGTCGTCGACGCGGTCCTTGCGCTCCTTGACTTCGACTTCGGTCGCACCGCCAACGCGGATGACGGCAACGCCGCCAGCGAGCTTGGCAAGACGTTCCTGCAGCTTTTCGCGATCGTAGTCAGACGTGGTTTCCTCGATCTGGGCCTTGATCTGGCTGATCCGGCCTTCGATTTCCTTCTTCTTGCCGGCACCATCGACGATGGTGGTATTTTCCTTGGTGATCGACACCTTCTTGGCGCGGCCCAGCATGGCAAGGGTCACGTTCTCGAGCTTGATGCCGATGTCTTCGGAGATTACCTGGCCACCGGTGAGGACGGCGATGTCTTCGAGCATGGCCTTGCGGCGGTCGCCAAATCCCGGAGCCTTGACAGCGGCGATCTTCAGTCCGCCACGCAGCTTGTTGACAACCAGTGTTGCGAGCGCTTCGCCCTCAACATCTTCCGAGATGATGAGGAGGGGCTTGGAGGTCTGCACCACGGCTTCGAGCACAGGCAGCATGGCCTGAAGGTTCGAAAGCTTCTTCTCATGGAGAAGAATGTAGACGTCTTCCAGTTCGGCAACCATCTTTTCCGGGTTGGTCACGAAGTAGGGCGACAGATAGCCGCGATCAAACTGCATGCCTTCCACGACTTCGAGTTCGCTCTCGGCGGTCTTGGCTTCCTCGACGGTGATGACACCTTCGTTGCCGACCTTCTGCATGGCTTCGGCAATGTCCTTGCCGATCTGGCTTTCGCCATTGGCCGAGATCGTGCCGACCTGCTCGACTTCAGCCGAGGTCTTGATCTTCTTGGCCTTCTTCTTGAGGTCGGCGATGACTTCCGTGACGGCGAGGTCGATACCGCGCTTCAGGTCCATCGGGTTCATGCCGGCGGCAACGGCCTTGGCACCTTCGCGGACGATCGCCTGGGCCAGAACGGTTGCAGTGGTGGTGCCGTCACCGGCTTTCTCGTTGGTCTTGGAGGCGACTTCACGCACCATCTGTGCGCCCATGTTCTCGAACTTGTCTTCCAGTTCGATTTCCTTGGCGACCGTGACGCCGTCCTTGGTGATGCGCGGTGCGCCGAACGACTTGTCGATGATGACGTTGCGGCCCTTGGGGCCGAGTGTGACCTTCACCGCATCGGCGAGGATGTCGACGCCGCGCATCATCTTTTCGCGCGCAGTCCGACCGAATTTGACTTCTTTGGCAGCCATTGTCTTAAACTCCCGGGCTCAAGCCCATCGTGGATCTGGATAGTTGCGACAAAAGGGATCGGGCGTTCAGCCCAGGATGCCCATGATGTCGGATTCCTTCATGATCAACAGGTCTTCCCCGTCGATCTTGACTTCGGTGCCGGACCACTTGCCGAACAGCACGCGGTTGCCAGCCTTGACGTCGAGGGCAACCAGCTTGCCCGAATCGTCACGGACGCCCAAACCCACGGCGACAACTTCGCCTTCCTGGGGCTTCTCCTTGGCGGTATCGGGGATGATGATCCCGCCTTTGGTCTTCTCTTCAGACTCAACGCGACGGACGACAACGCGGTCGTGGAGGGGACGGAACTTGGTTTTTGCCATTGTCTTTGCATCCTTGGTCAAATGACAGGTGGGTCGGATCGGACCCGAATGGGATGATGTTGGCACTCCTGTGTGATGAGTGCTAACGGAGCGGGAGATATGCATTCGGCGTCGCTGAGTCAAGGCATTCTATGGCCCTTCGGGTGCTTCGCTGCGGCAGCGCGCGTCCGGCCGGGGTTCTGGAAGGGGCCGACATGACGCAGCTTTTCGGCGAGGGGACTTGTTTTCGCGGCAAAGCTGGGTGACATGCAACATGGCAAGAGGAACGCCGAGATGCCGCGCAGACTACGAAAAATCGCCGAGATCGCTACGCTGTACGATGTTGTCCTGTGCGACGTCTGGGGTGTTCTTCATAACGGCATCGAGCCATTTCCGCTTGCGGCGGAAGCGCTCAAGGCTGCGCGCGGGCGCGGCCAGAGCGTCGTGCTGGTCACCAATTCGCCGCGGCCGACCGACGACGTGATTGACCAGCTTGAGACCATCGGTGTGGATCGTGACTGCTGGGACGACATCGTCACGTCGGGTGACGTCACCCGCGGTCTGGTCACGACAGGCCCTCGCAAGATCTATTTCCTCGGCCCGGACCGCGATCTGATGCTCATTGACGGGCTCGATGTCGAACGGGTTTCCGCTAGAGATGCTGAAATCATTGTGTGCACAGGGCTATTTGATGATGAGACCGAGACGCCGGAAAGTTACCGCGACATGCTCGCGTCGTTCCGGGCGCGCGGACTTGCGATGATCTGCGCCAATCCGGACATCGTTGTCGAACGCGGCGACCGGATCATCTATTGCGCAGGCGCGCTGGCGGCGAGCTACCGGGAGATCGGCGGTGAGACGCGGATTGCGGGCAAACCCCATTCACCCATCTACGTGGAAGCGCTCAGGCGGGCGTCGGTTTTGCGCGGCGCGCTCGACCCGGCACGGGTCGTGGCCATCGGCGACGGGGTTGCAACCGACATTCGTGGTGCCATCGGAAATGGCCTTGAGGTCGTCTATGTGGCGCGAGGGGTTCACGCCAGGGCATATTCCGACGGCCGCCGGACCGACGAGGCGCGGCTCGGTGCGTTTTTGAAGGCCGAGGACGTGTCGCCCGCCTACTGGATGGAATGGCTGGCCTGAAGGGCGAGAGGGGAGAGCGCGCCGTGGCGCAACGCTTGAGCGAACTTTCTGCCGTTCCCGCCGCCCTTCGTGGCGGTGTGGTGGCCATCGGCAATTTCGATGGCGTGCATCGCGGCCACCAAGCGGTGCTGATGGATGCATTGGCGAGAGCGGACCAGCTTGGGGCGGCGGCCAGCGTGCTGACATTTGAACCGCACCCGCGCACCGTCTTCCGGCCCGAGAGACCGGTGTTCCGGCTCACGCCGGCCCCGATGAAAGCAAAACTTCTTGGGCTGATCGGCTTTGACGCGGTTTTCGAACATGCCTTCACGCCGGAGTTTGCAGCCCACTCGGCCGAGACCTTCGTCGCTGATATTCTCGTGCGCCGGCTCGGCGTCTGCCATGTGGTGACGGGCTTCGATTTCCATTTCGGCAAGGGCCGGGAGGGTGGACCGGCTTTTCTGATGGCGGCGGGCAAGCGGCTCGGCTTTGGCGTCAGTCTCGTTGATGCCTTCCGCGATGAAGGGGCGGAGGTGATATCCTCAAGCCGAATTCGCGACCTGCTTGCCAAAGGCGATGTGGCCGAGGCCGCAGCCCTGCTCGGGTACAGACAGTCCATCGTCTCCGAAATCATTCACGGCAAGAAGCTCGGACGGACGCTCGGCTATCCCACCGCAAACATGGCGCTACCGCCGGAAACCGGCCTCAAGCCGGGCATCTACGCGGTAAGGCTGCGACGGGCCGACGGAACGCTCCATGACGGCGTGGCGAGTTTTGGACGCCGACCGACAGTGGACACGGAGGGGGCACCGCTGCTGCTGGAGACCTTCGTTTTCGACGCAAGCTTGGACCTCTATGGCGAAACATGCACCGTGTCGCTGTTCGGCTATCTGCGGCCCGAGCTCAAGTTCGACGGGCTTGACGCGCTCGTCGTCCAGATGCGCCAGGACGAGGCAGAAGCCCGTGCCTTGCTTTCGGGCGTGACGCCAAAGAGCCCGCTTGATGCGGCGATCGCCTTTTGAGCCCGCCAGTCCGCCAAAAGGTGACCCTGATCACGGGTGCCACCTCGGGCATCGGGCTGGCGCTCGCCGCGCGGCTGGCGGGGCGGCACCGGTTGCTGCTCACGGGGCGCAATCTGGCTCCGCTCGACGCCCTCAGGCTCGGACCGGACGACCGTCGATTTGCGCTCGACCTTTCCGATCCCCTCGCCGCCTCAGAGGCGCTTGCGGCGGCGCTTGACAGACTTGGGATCGACCGTCTTGACCATGTGGTGCTGAGCGCTGGACTGGGCGGATATGGCGCGCCTGAAACGGAAAGCGCCGATCTTGTCCGCCAGACCCTGGCGGTCAATCTCACCGGTCCGGTGTGCCTGGCGCGGATGCTGCTGCCGCGCCTTGAGGCGGCGGCCGGGCGGCTCACGCTGATCGGTTCGGTGGCCCACAAAGGCTCACCCAAGGCTGCAAGCTATGCGGCCTCCAAAGCGGGTCTGGCGGGGTTTGCGCGCGCGCTCAGGGAGGAATGGCGCGGACGGGTGGCCGTCCAGATCATTCATCCCGGCCCGGTGGTGACGCCCATGCATGGGCGCGCGGGCTACCAGCCTGGCCGGCTGGCGCGCCTGTTCCTGTCGCCGGAGCGCGCAGCCATCGAAATCGAGAAGCTGATGGCGTCGGGTCGGTCGCCTGCGACGGTTTTCGCCTGGGCTCGCCTGCGCCAGTTTCTGTCCGGAACAAGGTCATGAAAAGCTTTCAACGCGCGTTGGTGACGGGAGCAGGGGCGGGGATCGGCCGCGCGCTCACAGAAGCGCTGATCGCCCGAGGCTGCCACGTCACCACTGTCGACTTCCGCCCGCTCGGCTGGCCCACGGCGGCTCAGGCCGGATCTGTGGCCTTGCACATCGCCGATCTCTCGGACGCGGCGGCCGTCGATCGCTTGCTCTCAGCGCTCGGAAATGAACCTGCCTTCGACATCGTGATCCATAATGCCGGTGTCTCGGCGACAGGACGCTTCGAAGACATTCCCGCCGAGGCCCATGCCCGGCTGCTCCGGCTCAATACGGAAACACCGCTGGTGCTGACGTCGGCGATGCAGCGGATGGGCCTGCATGCGCCGGGCGGCAATCTCGTGTTCCTGTCCTCGCTCAGCCATAAGGCGGGTTATCCGGGCGCGGCCTCCTACGCTGCTTCCAAGGATGCGGTCGCCGTCTATGCCCGGTCGATCCGTGCCCCTTTCAGGAAAGCGGGCATTTCGGTCACAGCCGTCTTTCCGGGGCCAGTGCGCACCGACCATGCCGCTCGCCACGCCCCGAGCGGCGCACGTGAAGCGGCGCGGATGGAGCCCGCGAAGCTGGCGGACCTGATCCTGGCGGCCGCGTCCCGCAACGCGCCGACGCTCTACCCAGGGCCTGCGGCCAAACTCACCCGGTTTGCCGGTTGGCTTGCGCCCGCGCTGCTGACCCGTCTGATGCGGCGCATCATCTTCGACAAACTCGATGGACCAGTGTGGTAGTCAGGCGAGGGCAAATAAGCGCCTGTCGACATCGCCTTCTCACTTTTCACTGCGTTGAAAACCCGATATGTACCGCGCCATGACAATAACCGACCGCCAATTTTCGCCGTTGCTGCGAATTATGGTCCCGGTTTCCCGCCGAGCCGCAAGGAGCGCGGGGAGCCGGGAATTGAGGCGCGATTCCGCCACCTCCGATTTTTCATGACACGGCCTGCAGACAGCACTTCGTGCGGCAGGCCGAATGCCCGAAAGCGCACAGATTCCCATGACTGACATGACCGAGAAACGCGACTATTCGACCACGCTCTACCTGCCCGAAACTCCGTTCCCGATGCGCGGCGGCCTGCCGCAGAAGGAGCCGGAGATCGTCGCTCGCTGGCAGGCGAACGGGCTTTACAGGGCGCTGCGCGCGTCGGCCGCGGGACGGCCGAAATTCGTTCTCCACGACGGCCCGCCTTACGCCAACGGCAACATCCACATCGGCCACGCGCTCAACAAGATCCTGAAGGACGTCATCACCCGTTCGTTCCAGATGCGCGGTCATGACAGCAATTACGTGCCGGGCTGGGACTGCCACGGCCTGCCGATCGAGTGGAAGATCGAGGAGAAATACCGCGAGAAGGGGCTCGACAAGGACAAGGTTCCGGTCAACGAATTCCGCCAGGAATGCCGCGATTTTGCCGCCCACTGGATCAAGGTGCAGTCGGAGGAATTCAAGCGGCTCGGCATCGAGGGTGATTTCGACCATCCCTACACGACGATGGCGTTTCATTCCGAAGCCCGGATCGCAGGCGAACTGTTGAAGATCGCCAAATCTGGCCAGCTTTATCGCGGCTCGAAGCCGATCATGTGGTCGGTGGTCGAGCGCACCGCGCTTGCCGAAGCCGAGGTCGAGTACCAGCCCTATGAGAGCGACACGATCTGGGTGAAGTTTCCGGTGGTTTCTGGCGCAGCTGATACTTGGGACCGACACGGCCCCAATGTTTCAGGCGAGCGCACTCCCGAAGCAAGGAAGGTCAATCTAGAGGGTGCATTTGTCGTCATCTGGACCACGACGCCTTGGACCATACCTGGAAACAGAGCGATATCGTTTTCCTCACGGGTTAATTATGGACTGTATGAAGTTACGGCAACCGGGAACGATTTCGGCCCGCAAATCGGTGAACGACTTATCATCGCAGAAAATCTGGCGCTGGAATGTTTCACGAAAGCCAAACTTGAATTCCAGCCAGTTGGCAGCATTGCCGGTGCTTCGTTGTCCGATATCACCTGCGCCCATCCGCTCAGGGGCCTTGGCGGCGGCTACGGCTTTGCCGTTCCTCTGATTGACGGTGACCATGTGACCGACGACGCGGGCACCGGCTTCGTCCACACCGCGCCCGGCCATGGCCGCGAGGACTTTGACGCCTGGATGGATGCGGCGCCGGACTTGCGGGCGCGCGGCATCGACACGACAATCCCCTTCACCGTCGATGACGCCGGCTTCTACACCCGCGACGTGCCCGGCCTCGGACCCGACCGCGAAGGCGGACCCGCGCGCGTCATCGATGACAACGGCAAGAAGGGCGATGCCAATGACGCCGTGATCAAGGCGCTGATCAATGCCCGCAACCTGTTTGCGCGCGGCCGGCTCAAGCACGACTATCCGCATTCTTGGCGCTCGAAGAAGCCGGTGATCTTCCGCAACACGCCGCAATGGTTTGTCCACATGGACAGAGATTTCGGTGATGGCTCGACCCTTCGCACCCGTGCGCTCAAAGCCATCGACCAGACCCGCTTCGTGCCCGCCGCAGGCCAGAACCGGTTGCGCGCCATGATCGAGCAACGTCCCGATTGGGTGCTTTCCCGTCAAAGGGCGTGGGGCGTGCCGATCGCCGTCTTTGCGGATGAGGACGGCAACGTGCTGGTCGATGACGCGGTCAATGCCCGCATTCTCGATGCTTTCGAGAAGGAGGGTGCAGACGCCTGGTTTGCAGAAGGTGCCAAGGAGCGGTTCCTTTGCAACGACCACGATCCTTTTCGCTGGCACCAGGTGCGTGACATTCTCGATGTCTGGTTTGATTCGGGCTCGACGCACGCCTTCACGCTCGAGGATCGGCCCGATCTCAAATGGCCGGCGGACGTCTATCTCGAAGGCTCGGACCAGCATCGTGGCTGGTTCCATTCCTCGCTGCTCGAAAGCTGCGCCACCCGTGGCCGCGCACCTTACGACACCGTCATCACCCATGGCTTCACCATGGATGAGAGGGGTGAGAAGATGTCGAAATCCAAGGGCAATGTCGTTTCCCCCCAGGATGTCATGAAGGAATCGGGCGCTGATATCCTCCGGCTCTGGGTCATGACGACGGACTATTGGGAGGATCAGCGGCTCGGCAAGACCATCATCCAGACCAACATCGACAGCTACCGCAAGCTCCGCAACACCATCCGCTGGATGCTCGGCACGCTCTCCCATGACGACGGCCATGTGATGCCGGTCAGCGCGATGCCGGAACTCGAGCGGCTGATGCTTGGGCGGCTGGCCGAGCTCGACCAGATCGTGCGCAAGGGGTACGACGATTTTGATTTCAAGCGCATCACCCGGGCGCTGATCGATTTCTCGATCATCGACCTTTCGGCCTTCTATTTCGATATCCGCAAGGATGCGCTGTATTGCGACGCGCCGTCGAGCCCGCGTCGGCTGGCGTCGTTGCAGGTGATTCGCACCATTTTCGATTGTCTGGTGACATGGCTTGCGCCGATGCTGCCGTTCACCACTGAGGAAGCATGGCTCGCACGCGATCCGGAAGCGGCCTCGGTGCATCTGGCGCAGTTTCCCAAGGTGCCTGGCACCTGGACCGATGCGGCGCTTTCACAAAAGTGGGACAGGATCCGCGACGTCCGTTCGGTGGTCACTGGCGCACTCGAGATCGAACGCCGGGAGAAGCGCATAGGGGCCTCGCTGGAGGCTGCACCGGTCGTCCATGTGGCCGATCCCATGCTGATGGCAGCGCTTGAGGGGCAGGATTTCGCCGAGATCTGCATCACCTCCGCCATTACGGTTCTGGCCGGTGACGGACCGGCGGACGCGTTCCGGCTGCCGGACGTGCCGAAGGTGGTGGTCACACCCAAGCTTGCGGAAGGTCGCAAATGCGCCCGTTCCTGGCGGCTGACTGACGATGTCGGCTCGGATCCGGAGTTTCCGGACGTGTCGGCGCGCGATGCGGCGGCGCTGCACGAACTGCGTAGGCTCGGCCGCCTGTAGCACCAACCGGCCCGGCTTTCCGGGGCGGAGCAAGGGTGGGACAACGCGGAGCAAGGGTGGGGCGGGTTTCTTCGGCAATTCCCTCCGGGTCGATTGCCCTTGCGGCGACGATCCGTTAAAACCCTGCCTGAAAATGGCCGGATTGTGCGGGCACGACGGTCCGCACGTTTCCTCAAGGCTTGAAAGCACGGGACAAGAACCGCATGACAACGAAGACCAGGTATCGCGCCGTTTTAGATCTGGGCGTGCTCGCCGCAGCCGGCTTTCTCCTGGCCGGTTGTCTCGGCCCGACATACGGCACCGACAAGACTTCGACCGAGCAGCTGATGGACGACATCGGCAACATTGCCTCGATCAAGCCGCAGAGTGGACCGGCCATCGATTATTCGCCGCGGCCCGCCATCGTGCGCCCGCCCAAGGGTGCGGCCTTGCCCCTGCCGCAGCAGAACGTTGCCGAGAACAATCCAGCCTGGATCGAAGGGCCTGAAGACATCCGTGCCCGGCTGATTGCCGAGGCTGACGCGAACGCCAACAATCCGGGATACCGGTCGCCGCTGGCGACCGTCCAGACAGGTGCTGGCACTGGCCCGGCCCCGCTTGGCCGTGCCGCCGACGCGGGTCCGAGCGTGGCGGACGCCATGGCGACGGCGAATGCCAGCGCGGCCTTCCGGGAAAACCGCCGTATTCAACAAGGTGCCTATTCGGACCGCCGCCGCTTCCTGTCCGACCCGCCGCTCGCCTACCGGGCCCCCTCCGATAGCGCGCCTGTGGGCGAACTTGGCGAAACCGAGCGCGAAAAAGAACAGCGACGCAAGGCCGATGCCACCCGCGCAGGCGGCAAGCGAAGCTGGTGGCCGTTTTAGAGCTGTTCCGGCCTTGTCAGAATCGTCGGAATAGCCCTATCACCTTGTCTTGACGCAATTCCGGACGCGAAAGCGGTGCCACTTTCGCTGGAATTGCTCCAAATACCTGTCTAATTCAAGAGACACTCCAGCACCGCGCGGCCTGACCGCTTTCATCAAGAAGAGCCCGGGCGATCCGGGCTCTTTCGTTTTTTCATCTGGCGGTGCGAGCTTCGGTACAGGCCTTACTCCTTGATTTCCCAGCTCATCGACACCGTCACCCGGTATTCGTTCTCACCTGCGGCGATGGGGACGGGTGCTGCATCTGCGGCCATGGCCACCTTGCCCATTTCCGCGCGCATCATCGGCATCGGCGGCTGTTCGAAGGACTGTTCGGAGATCTGGGTCACCCGGCCAAGTTTGACGCCCGCCGCCTCGGTCAGGAGCCGCGCCTTGGCGATCGCCCGTTCCACGGCGGCCTTGCGGGCGGCATCCCGGGTGGCGTCGGGGTTGTCATTGGTGAACACGATCTCGCCGCCCTGGTTGACGCCGAGTGTCACTGAGACATCGAGAATCGTGCCGAGTCGCGCCAGGTCGCGGATGCGCACAGTCAGCCCGTTGGTGACCGTATAGCCGTTGATGAACGGCACCTGGACTTCGCCTTCCTTGGGCTGGGGATAGACCCAGCGCGGCTGGATGGAAAAATTGGCGGTTTGCAGATCCCGTTCGGCAATGCCTTCTTCCCGCATCGCGGCGAGAAGCCCGGCCATGGCTTGGGTGTTGGCGTCGAGTGCGGCACGCGCCGTGTCGGCTTCCCGCAGAATGGACAGGTTGATCACCGCCATGTCGGGCGCAATCGCTGACGTGCCTTCGGCGGAGACCGTGATGACGGCAGGGGCGGGCTTGTCCTGAGCGCGTGCGGGCGCGGTTGCGGCGAGCCCTGCGGCCAGAAGCGAACCGGCAATGAAAATGGAACGGCGGGTTGAGAGAGCAGATGGCATGAGTGAGATCCCGATCGGTTGTGTGATGTCGCTTTGAAACTGTGATGGCGCGCGAATGTGGGCGGATTGCGGCAGCCGGGCGGGCGGAGAAAGACAGCGCAGAGACGAAACCGGTGATCCCGGCGCGGGAAGGACGCTGGCCCGCCGACAGGCCACCATTGCGGCTTGTGGGAGACGTGCAATTGCGATAGTCGACAAATGTGACTGCGTGACCCCTCGCAAAATGTGACCCGCGCGGGGATGCTCCGGTCCGGGCCTGTAGCTCAATGGTAGAGCCGGCGGCTCATAACCGCTTGGTTGCAGGTTCGAATCCTGCCGGGCCCACCAAATTTGTCCATCGTCACATCAGGGCGGATTCTGTTGGCATAAGTCCGGATTCATCGGCACATAAGTTCGGACTCAATCCAGATTTATCTTGATTTGTCGGGAACATGTGCGCTATAAAGTTGTTGCAATAAGAGCTTCTGCGTTGAAACGCGTAGCGGCAGCTAGCGACGGAGCGACTGACACAGCATACTGTGGATAGCGCTAGCCCGCTGGGGGAGACTCCAGTCATACGGTTACGCCGATGGGCCGAAAGGCTTGGTAGGTCGAGATGGAATGCTACTAAGGGCGGCTTTGCCGCCTTTAGTTTTTTATATCCCAAAGACAACCTCCTCAACGACCCGTCCAAACGGGGCGCGTCTCTTAACGTCAATGCGCACTTCCCTTGCGTAGGCGCTCTCCACATAAAGAGTGACCTTATGTCGGCCATCGGCTTGGACATCGGTGCCCTTCACATGGAAGAAAATATAGTACCGATCCCCGCGCTTCAAAGGAGGCGTCATAACCAGCACAAGGTTCATCCAGTTGCGGTCTTGGGTAAGATTTACTCCAGTCCCAGGCTTTGTAATTAATGAACTAATTAATTGTGGAAGTTGCTTCGATCTCGCATAGCGATCCGTGCAGAAGACTCGGTCCCTTAATTTACCTTTAACAGTGTAGCAGCCTTGCTCAAAGGGTAGCTGTTCATCTGTATAGCAGTGATCTGCAAAGGTCGTTACAACGTCGAAACCGACCGTCTCACCTGTGGTCCTTTGCCAATCAAACGAGTCTGTGCGCTTCCACATGTGCTTCAGTGAATATTCGGTAGCGAGGTGTGTAATTATCTCGGGGTGATACAAAAAGACCTGCCATAAATCGAACTGAGAGTAAAACGCTAGCATCCATACATGCTTTTCGTGGCAGCGTCATCATAAACGCAACTTGATGTTAGAAAGTTGTAAGGTCCTTCCGAAGCGCAGCGCCGAGCCAGCGTGTGTATTTCATCAGGTTATCAAGACTACGATTAGAGAGTCCGGACTTATCTGAGGATGAGCGCCTTGAGTCCGGACTCATGTGACGACGAGTCCGGGAACTAAATAAGGCAGCCCTGCAATTATCCAATGAAATCAATGAAACAGAATCCGCCCTGTTGTGACGACGCTCAAAATTTGTGACGTCGTGACATGAGGCCGGATTGGTTCAGCACCAGTCCGGATTCATCGTCAGATAAGTCTGGGCTATCAAATTTTCTCACTTCGCGGCTCCGAAATGACAGGCAAAATCAGACGCGTGCGGCCTGAAGGAACTTCAGACGATCGTTAGGCCCGCAACGCCGCGCATCCAATCGGACGCGCAAAGATCGCTGTAACCCTTTGAAGAGATGCATGTGCGTCATCGCAGAAATGAATCCATTTGTGCGCTACATGCATCAGGCCGTCGGCCTGCGGGCACCGCTGCCCAGTGCCGGATTACGCCTCGACCAGCTTCAGGAGAGCCTCGGCCGCCTGTTCGGATGAGGCCGGGTTCTGGCCGGTGACGAGTTTTCCATCCACAACCACGAAGGACTGCCAGTCCGGACCCTTTTCGTAGAGGCCGCCATTGGTCTGGAGCATGTCCTCAAGCAGGAACGGGACGATGTCGGTCAATCCCACGCCGTCTTCCTCGGTGTTGGAAAATCCGGTCACCTTGCGACCCGACACCAGGTGGTTTCCATCTGCGCCCTTCGTGGTCTTGAAGATGGCCGGCGCGTGGCAGACGGCCCCGATGGGTCGGTCGGCTTTCGCGAACGCCTCAACGAGGCGGATGCTGTCGCGGTCTGACGCAAGGTCCCACATCGGGCCGTGGCCGCCTGGGTAGAAGACGGCGTCGAACCCGGTGGGGTCAATGCCGGAGAGCGTTTTCGTGTGTGCGAGTGCTGCGACTGCGGCCGCATCGGCCTTGAAGCGGTGTGTCGAGTCGGTCTGGGCGTCGTCGGCATCACTCTTCGGGTCAAGCGGCGGCTGTCCGCCCTTTGGCGAGGCAAGGACAATGTCGGCTCCGGCGTCCTTGAACACATAATAGGGCGCTGCAAATTCCTCCAGCCAGAAGCCGGTCTTCTTCCCGGTGTCGCCGAGCGTGTCGTGGGATGTCAAAACCATAAGGATCTTCATTGAGGGCTCCGGAATGAATACAGGATGGGAAGAGAGTGCTCCTTGCGCGTTCGCCATGGCGGCGTCACGCCGGAAGCGTCAGGGCAATCGATTGTCAACGGCGAGAGCCGCCGATGGTTCCCAGCGCCGATGGTTTCCACGCGGCAGCGCATAGAGCGTTTCCGGCGTTGTCAGAATCGCCGGAGTAGCTCAATCCTCTTGTTTTCTCGCAATTTCGGACGCGAAAGCGGTGCCACTCTCGCTGCAATTGCTTAAGCGCACTCGGGCTGCAGAGACCGCTTCAGAGCATGGATCCCGGCCACGCCGGTCTTGTTGAAAAGCTTCCTCGATTGATCATCTTTTTGTGACCGCAGCCGTTGACAGGGAGGAGTGGCGATTTTAAACATGACTGATTGCCTCATATTAAAAACCGCACCAAAGGAGACATTCATGACCTCATCCTCAATTCGCAGACTGGCACTGCTGGCCGCAACTGCCTTGATGGCGCTTGCCCCGTCGCTCGCGCTGGCTGGAGGCGAAGTCAACATCTATTCTTCGCGCCATTACGACACCGATGAACGGCTCTACAGCGACTTTACCGAGGCCACCGGCATCAAGATCAACCTGATCGAAGGCAAGGAAGAGGAACTGATGGAGCGGATGAAGGCAGAAGGTGCCAACAGCCCGGCCGACGTGTTCGTGACAGCTGATGCGGGCCGCCTCTGGCGCGCCTATGAGGGCAAACTTCTGCAGGCGGTGGACTCGGGCGTACTTAAGGACCGCATCCCCGAGGCGTTGCGGCAACCGGAAGGTTACTGGTTCGCCGTCTCCCAGCGCGCGCGGGTGATCTTTTATGACAAAGCGAAAGTGAGCGAGCCGCCAAAGACCTACGCCGAGCTGGCTGACCCCAAATACAAGGGCAAGATCTGCGCGCGGACAAGCTCGAACATCTATATGCTCTCGCTTCTGGCCGCTTTCATCTCGCGCAATGGCGAACAAGCCGCCAAAGCCTGGGCGCAAGGTTTCAAAGACAATCTGGCGCGCGACCCGCAGGGCGGAGACACTGACCAGATCAAAGCGGTGGTCTCCGGCGAATGCGAGATCGCGATTGCCAACACCTACTACTTTGCCCGTGCGATTGCCGGCGGTGTGGACGGCTTGAGCGGCTCCACCGACAAGATCGGCCTGGTCTTCCCCGACCAGGATGGCAACGGCACCCATGTCAACATTTCGGGTGCCGGGGTGGCGGCGAATTCGCCCAACCGCGACAACGCTGTCAAGTTTCTCGAATATCTGACGTCGGATTCGGCGCAGCAGTATTTCGCCAACGGCAACAACGAATATCCCGTGGTGGCAGGCGTAAAGGCCAATTCGATCGTCGAGGGTCTGGGCGGCTTCAAGGCCGACACGCTCAATCTCAACGAGCTTGGCGTCCACCAGGCGCGCGCTCAGGAAATCTACAACGAGGTGGGCTACAAGTAAGCGCAGTCGCGTCACGCGCCTTGTTGTCCTGAAAAGGCCCGGTCGGATCCGTGTTCCGTCCGGGCCTTTTCATTCCTCACCTCCGGATGATCGCCCGCCCGGACTGTTGCAGCGAGATTTGAATAAATCGAGGAGCTATCGGGCAGGCAGAAGCGCGGCTTCGCTCAGGCGGGTCGGTAACCGCGATTGACCGGAGCGGCCGATGGTGTGGCAAAGCAGGACCACCGGCAGCAGGCCGAAGCCGACGATCATCAACGATGGCAGGGCCGCCTGGGTCAGCCGTTCATCGGAGGCGAGCCGGTAGGCCTGGACCGCCAGCGTATCGAAATTGAAGGGGCGCATGATGAGGGTTGCGGGCAATTCCTTCATGACGTCGACAAAGACGATGAGCAGTGCCGTCAGCAGCGCCGGGCGCAGAAGCGGCAGGTGAATTTCCAACAGCATCCGGCTTGAGCTTCGGCCGAGCGTGCGCGCGGCTGCGTCGATGTTGGGCTTGATGCCGGAAATCCCGGTGTCGAAAGCCCCGAGTGCGGCGGCAATGAAGCGAACGCCATAGGCGACCACCAGCAACCCGACGGAGCCGGTGAAGAAAAGGCCGGTGGAAATCCCGAACTTCGCCCGCGCCCAGGCGTCGATGGCATTGTCGAGCACTGCGAAAGGCACCAGCAGGCCCACTGCGATCACCCCACCGGGGACCGCGTAGCCGATGCCGGCAGCCATGGCGGAGAAGCGGGCGGCCGGGCTCGGGGCGATGCGGGCGCAGAAACCGATGACGACGGCGGCTGCGACGGTGAGCAGGGCGGTGATGGCGGCGAGCGTCAGCGAATTCTGAACGTAGCCGAGATAGCGTGGCGTGAAAGGGCTCTGTCCCGATTCGACCGCCATCTGCCCGAGCACCGCCAGCGGGATGGCAAAGCCAACCAGAACCGGCAGCAGGCAGAACAGAAAGGCACCCGCCGCCCGCCAGCCGCCGAGCAGGTGGCGCTCCATCACCTCGTGGCGGGATCCGGCCGGATAGCGCCGGGCGAGCCCGCGTTGCGCACGCTCCAGCATCGCAAAGACGAGCGCCACCACCAGGAGGCACATGGCAAGCTGGGATGCAGCCAGCCGGTCTCCCATGGAGAACCAGGCGGCATAGATGCCGGTCGAGAAAGTCTGCACGCCGAAATGCGTCACCGTGCCGAAATCGGCAATGGTCTCCATCAACGCCAGTATCGTGCCGCCGGCAATCGCCGGACGGGCCATCGGCAAGCTCACCCGCCAGAAGGCGCGCCAGGGTGTGTGGCCGAGCGTGCGGGCGGCAAAATAGGCCGTCGGTGACTGCTTGAGGAAGGCGGCTCGCGCCAGGAGGTAGACATAGGGGTAGAGAACGAAGACGAGCATGGCCGCAGCGCCGCCAAGCGACCGGATCTCGGGGAACCAGTAGTCGCGTGGCCCCCATCCGGAGATGTCGCGCAAGCTCGATTGCACCACGCCGGGATGGTCCAGCAGATCCGTATAGGCGTAGGCCAGGACATAGGCGGGGAAAGCCAGAGGAAGCGCCAGGACGATCTCGAAGCTTCGGCGGAACGGAAACGCACAGGTGGTCACGAGCCAGGCCGTACCGGCACCGATGACGGCGGTGCCGACGCCCACCAGACCAACAAGCTTCAGTGTCGTCCAGACATAGCCCGGAAGTACAGTGCTCATCAGGCTGTTCCAGGTGTCGAAGGTGCCAGAGGCCGCTGCCAGCGCCACCGCGGCAATCGGTGTGAGACAGATGAGCGAAATCGCCCATGCGGATGACTTGAGGATACGTTCGCCCACGTCGTGTCTGCTTCCTGTGGCGGCCGAGCGCGGTGCGGCCTGAGATAGTTGACTATTCCATGAAGGATTTAGGGTCAACCGGTGACGACAGGTGAAAGGCTTGATCGGCGCTGTCTCAGGGTAGTGCTGCGCCTGTCGCGGGCTGCCCGATTGACCTTGACGCGCCGCCGCCTTAGACATTTCTGACCCACCCCGTCACGAGGACCGCGAGCCCATGGAACTGCACCCGATCACGGACACCTATTCGGTTACCGGACAGATTTTTGCCGAGGACCTGCCGGCGCTGAAAGCGCAGGGCTTCAAGTCCATCGTCTGCCACCGCCCCGACCAGGAATCGGCAGACCAGCCAAGCTTCACCTCGATCAAGGTCGTCGCCACCGCACTTGGCATCGAGATGCGCCACATCCCGATCGGTCCGATGGGTGTGACGGGTGATGCCGTTCGCGCCATGGTCGACGCACTCGACGAGATGGAAAAGCCGATGCTCGGTTATTGCCGGTCGGGAGCCCGCTCGACAGCGGTCTTCCAACAGGCAGGCCATCTGCGCGGCTGATCAGTCGGGCCGGGTGCCCGCACCCATCGCCCGGCTGTGGACTGGGGATGAGCCGGACGCCAGTGGTCTGACCGAAACAGATGGTTCCCATCTGTTTCGGAAAGTAAGCCCACAAGCTATTGATCTGGTGGGGCGATCTGTCCTGACAGATGGAAATTATCTGTCAGGATCGCACCACTGGAGCGGCCGATGCTGTTGCCGACGCTCGGCTCAGCTCCCTGCGCGCACGGTCCCGGCGCTGCCAGGCGAGAAATCCGAGATAGCCGACCTTGGCGAGTTGGCGGATACCGGGCGTCCTGAACAGAAATGCAAGGTGACGTAAACCTGGCGTGCGGTCCCAGATCGCCGCAAAGGCGTCAACCCCGATCATCCAGGCCCCGTTGCCTGCCCGGGCATGGAAGCGGCCGAGCAGGTCGCCGCGCGACTTCATCTGGGGAAGCTCCGCGTCGGCAAGGGTCAAGATATCGATCCAGACAACGCACTGCGCGGTGTCCATGCGCCGGTACAGCGCCACCTCCTGCCGGCAAACCGGGCACTCCCCGTCGTAATAGACTGATAATGGCAGATGGATTCTCATGATCTTCATATAGCGCTGCCTGCATGGCTGGGCGAGGGGCGGCAGTGTCGCAGGGCATGGTATGCGCCAAGCGTCAAGCGCATCTGCAACAGGCGTCCGCCATCGGCGATCGGGAATTCAAGTCCCTTCGCATTCACGTTTCTTTACAAAAAAGCGGCGAAGGGCTGGAACATTGGCGGTCCATTGGAGTTTCTCTGGTGGTCACGGACTAAAGACGGGCCGCCACACAAATATCTGAAAGGCTCCTCCATGCGTTCAATCGGACTTTGGGCCCTCGGGGTCCCCATCTGGATCATCATCTTGATCGCTATCTTCACCTGAACCCTGTGGCTTTGCCATCGGTGCCTGGCTACGGCCTACACTTTACTGCGCAAAATCCCGCATATACATTGAAAACGGAGACGAAACATGAACGGTATCATTTATCTCGTAGGTCTGGTCGTGGTCGTACTGGCCATTCTGTCGTTCCTCGGTCTGAGCTGAGGACTACAATTATGGCAATGATTGATCAATCAGACCTTGTTTCACTGCAATCCTCCTCCGACGACCATCGCGCATCCTATGTTGATTGGCCGGCGATCATAGGCGGCATCGTGCTTGCAACTGGTGTGTCGGTTGTGCTGTTGACGTTCGGTGCTGCGCTCGGCCTCACCCTGACGTCGGTGGCTGATCGTCAAAGCGGAACGTTAGCGTTCGCCGGCATCGGCATCGGCCTCTGGTTCATCTGGGTGCAGGTGTCCAGCTTCATGGCGGGTGCCTACCTGACCGGTCGCATGCGGCGCCGCTTCTTTGACGCCACGGAAAAAGAATCCGACGTGCGCGACGGAATTCACGGCCTTCTGGTCTGGGGCGGCGCGATTGTCGTCGGCGCGTTCCTTGCCACCAGCGGCATCGGCGCTGCAACCTCCGTGGTCGGCACTGCGGCGGGCGGAGCGGCCAGCGCGATTGCAGCGGCGTTGCCTTCCCAATCCGGCACCTACGTGGTCGATACCTTGATGCGTCCGGCACCGGGCACCGCCGCCTCAAGCACATCGGCATCCGGTTCAACTGATGACAGTGGCGCGATGAGTGGTGAGGTGATGCGGCTCCTCGCCAATGCGGGGACTGGCGACGTCTCCGCCGACGACAAAGCCTACCTCGCCTCGCTCGTGGCTTCCCGCACCGGTCTGAGCGAAGCCGATGCGACGGCGCGGGTCGATGCGGCCGTCGAAAGCTATTACGAGGCGCGCACACAAGTGGCGGAAGCCGCCGAAACTGCGCGGCGTGTTGGCATCATCTCGGCATTCCTCATCGCCGCCTCGCTGCTGGTCAGCGCTGCCGGTGCATACTGGTCTGCCACGACCGGTGGCAATCATCGAGACGACGCGGTCGAATTCGACCAGTTTTTCCGTCGGATCAACTGAGCCACACAACAGCACACCACTCGAAAGGCGCGGAAGCCGGTTCCGCGCCTTTTTTCCTGGATGGTGTCTTCTGGCCCCGTGTCTTCTGGCCCCGCGTCTTCTGGCCCCGTGTCTTCTGGGTAGGGGGGAGCGTGGTCCAATGGAGACTGACTGCCTCACTCACTTTTGGCGAGCTTGTCCTGGGTCCTGGTCTCGAAATCGGAGGCGTCGTGGCGTTCATGAAGCTGCTCGGAGGGGTCTCCAAAGGCCCGGTTGACCATGCGGCCACGTTTGACGGCCGGCCGCTCGGCGATCTCCTTCTGCCAGCGGATCACATTCTCATAGGTGTGAGCGTCCAGGAACGTGGCCGCGTCACTGTAGATGGCGCCGGCCACGACGTCGCCATACCAGGGCCAGGTCGCCATGTCGGCTATTGTGTAGTCGTTGCCTGCGAGGTAGCGGTTGTCGGCGAGATGCCGGTCGAGAACGTCGAGCTGGCGTTTGACCTCCATGGCGTATCGGTCAATCGCATATTCGATCTTGGTCGGCGCGTAGGCGTAGAAATGGCCGAAACCGCCGCCGAGGAAAGGTGCGCTGCCCATCTGCCAGAACAGCCAGTTGAGCGTCTCAATTCGCGCAGCCGGGTCGGCAGGCAGGAATTCCCCGAATTTTTCGGCGAGATAGACGAGGATCGACCCGGATTCGAAGATGCGGATCGGCTCGGCCGCCGATCTGTCAACCAGCGCCGGGATCTTCGAATTGGGATTGATGTCGACAAAGCCGCTGCCGAACTGGTCGCCTTTGGAGATGTCGATGAGCCAGGCGTCGTACTCCGCGCCCGCGTGCCCCTTGGCCAGCAGTTCCTCAAGCATGATCGTCACCTTCACGCCGTTGGGCGTCGCCAGTGAGTAGAGCTGCAGCGGATGTTTGCCGACAGGCAGTTCCTTGTCGTGCGTCGGACCGGCAATGGGGCGGTTGGTGCTGGCGAACTGGCCGCCGTTGTCCTTGTTCCATTTCCAGACCTTGGGTGGGGTGTAGGCGGTATCGGTCATGAGGGTTCTTTCGGTTGGTCAGGACAGGGGTCCGGTGTATTCGCCCCGCGCTGGATAGTTGTTCTTGATCGCGAAATCCAGCGCGCTCAAAAGTTCTGAGAAGTGCGGACGGACAAACGGCATCGTCTGTACCGAGGCGTAGTAAAGCGTCTGTTCGGGCGTCACCATGAACAGGCCGGGCTCGGAGAAGAGTGGCGGCTCTTCAATCCCGATGGATGTCTTGCCCCGCGATGTCGAAATGTAAAGACCCCATTCGAGCGCCTTCTCCAAAGGCAGGTCATAGGCGAAACGCAAGGAATCTGCGCCGATCTTGTCGGCCATGGCGCGGGCGCGGTCCTTTCCGTCCGAACTGATTGCGACAGTTGCGACGCCGCGCTCGGCAAAGTCGGCCACCCGCTTTTGCAGTTCCGTCAGGTATGTCGCGCAGATCGGGCAATGCAGGCCGCGATAGAAACACAGGATCGTGCCACGCTGCGTGGTTTCGGCGCTGAGGTCAAAGGGGCCATGATCCAGTGTCGGCAATGTCAGTTCGGGAGTGGTCTTTCGAGGTATCAACATGGGTGCTCCATTCACTCTGGATTTGAGGTCGATTTATGCTACAGCTTAATCAAGTCGCAAAAATCCGAAAAAACCGATCAGAAAACCGATATGCCACATTTCGACCGATTGTCCGCGCTGATGGAACGGTTCCCGCTCAAGGTTCGGCCTTCGTCGCCAGACAGTGCAACGCTTCTGGTGGCCTGGTGCGAAGGCGGAGAGGGCCAGACGGTTGTTGTCAGGACCAGTTCGACCGGGTTTGACGATCATCACGCAGGGCTTGCCATCATTGCGGCCGAGATCGAATGGGGTGGCGACGCCAATCCGCTCCTGGCGGTTCTGCCGGCGAAAATCGAACATGATCTGACCGACGATCCCGAGACTTGTCTTCTGATCAAGCTGATCCAGTCTGAACTGAAGGCGGCTCGCTGTGGCGTCGATTCGGTCGTCAACCGTCTGTGCGAAGTGCTGGTGGTCCGGATGGTTCGTCTCCAGCTGAAAGCCGGCTCAGCGGGCTCCGGAGTGTTGTCCGGTCTTGCCGATCCACGGATCAGCCGTGCCATTACCGCCATCCATGACCATCCGGGCAGGAACTGGAGCAACGGCGAGCTCTCGAAGATTGCCGGGTTGTCGCTCAGCCGCTTCACAGAGCTGTTCGCATGGACTGTTGGCGAGCCGCCATCGGCCTATTTGCGGCGATGGCGGCTGGCGCTCGCGCGTCAGGATGCAGCGCACGGACACCGGATTGAAACGATCGCGCGGCGCTATGGCTATGGTTCGGCCGATGGGTTCGCCCGGGCGTTCAAGAAGCAGTATGGCGACAACCCGATCACGTTCCGCCACAAACCCGGTTCCGCCGACCCTACGTCTTCACGCCCGTCCCGGCGATCTGGCTCAACGTCCGCGTCGGGGTGATGGCTTCCGGATCAAGGCGGATCTCGATGATCGCGGGCTGTCCCGACGCGCGGGCGCGCTCGAAGGCGGGCGCAAACTCGGCCGTCGTTTCCACTGTCTCGCCATGCCCGCCGAAGGCGCGGGCATAGGCGGCGAAATCGGGATTGCTCAGCGTGGTGGCGCTGATGCGGCCGGGATAATCGCGCTCCTGGTGCATGCGGATGGTGCCGTAGATGCCGTTGTTGATGACAAGAACGATGATCGGCAGGGCGTGGCGGATGGCGGTGGCAAATTCCTGGCCATGCATGAGGAAGCAGCCGTCGCCTGCAAAGGAGACCACCAACCGGTCAGGAAACGCCTGCTTGGCTGCGACGGCCGCAGGCACGCCATATCCCATGGAGCCGGACGTCGGCGAAGCCTGGGTGGAAAACCTGCGGAAGCGGTGGAACCGGTGCAGCCAGGTCGCGTAGTTGCCCGCACCGTTGGTCATGATCGCGTCTTCGGGCAGGTTGGCTTCGAGCCACGCCATGATCGGGCCCATCTGCACCGCGCCGGGACCGGTGAGCGGCGGCGTTGACCAGGCGAGATAGCTCGCGTGCATCCGCGCCATCCGTGCGCGACGGCTTTCCGCTCCATCGGCAGCCAGGCCAGCAAGGCCTGCGGCAAAGGATGCGGGGTCGGCATGGATGGCGAGCGTCGGCCGGTAGACCCGGCCAAGTTCGCCCGAATCGGGATGCACATGGACAAGCGGCTGGGCCGGATAGGGCACATCAAGCAATGTGTAGCCCGAGGAAGGCATTTCGGAAAACCGTCCGCCCAGGAGGATGACGAGATCGGAGCCCTTGATCTCCTCGGCAAGCGCTGGATTGATGCCGATGCCCACATCTCCGGCATAGGCGGAGTGGAGGTGGTCAAACAGCATCTGCCTTCGGAAAGAGCAGCCGACGGGAACGGCTGCGCGGGCGGCGAAGTCCTCAACCTCGCTGACCGCCTTCGCAGTCCAGCGGGAGCCGCCGAGAATGAGGACCGGACGTTCTGCGCGGCGGATCATCTGGTCGAGTTCGGCCAGTTCCGGTGCGCCGGGGCGGGTGGCGACCGGCGTGAAGGGCAGGGACCGAACGGGGCTTGCCACGATTTCGCGCAAGACATCCTCGGGCAAGGCCAGCACCACGGGTCCAGGTCGGCCGGAGGTGGCGATGGCGAAGGCGCGTGTCACCATTTCGGGAATGCGGGCCGGATCGTCGATCTCACCCACCCATTTGGCATATTCGGTGAAGGCGCGGCGGTACTCGATCTCCTGGAACGCCTCTCGCTCGCGGGCGTCGCGCTGCACCTGGCCGATGAAGAGGATCATCGGGGTGGAATCCTGGCGGGCGACATGCAGACCGGCCGACGCGTTGGTGGCGCCGGGGCCACGGGTGACAAAACAGATGCCCGGTTCGCCGGTGAGCTTGCCCCAGGCATCAGCCATCATCGCCGCGCCCCCCTCCTGGCGGCAGACGGTGACGGCGATGCCGGATTCAACAAGGGCGTCAAGAACAGCGAGATAGCTCTCGCCCGGCACACAATAGAGCTGGCGCACGCCGTTGGCCTCAAGGGCCTCGACGATCAGCTGCCCTCCGGTTCTTGCTTCATGGTCCATCATGTTTTCCCGTTGTGTTCGATGGCTGACAGTTCCGCCAGGATTTCGTCGGTATGCTCGCCCAGCCGCGGGCTCGGTCTGGCAAAAGTCAGCGGCGTTTCCGACAGTGTGATCGGGGTGCGCAAGCCGGGGATCATGGTGCCCTCGCAGTCGGGCAGGTCGATCCGCATGCCGCGCGCCTTGATCTGCGGGTCTTCAAACATCTCGCCGATGAGGTTGATCGGGCCTGCCGGGACCGCATGGGCTTCACATGCTTGAAGGAGGGCCTCGCGGGTCATGGTCGAGGACCGCTCCGAAATCATCCGGTGCACATCGTGGCGATGGGCGACGCGCGCCTGGTTGGTGGCAAAGCGAGGGTCGTCGGCCACACCATCTAGCCCGAGAATGGCGCAGAGGCGGTGGAACTGGCCGTCATTGCCCACAGCGATGATCAGGTGGCCGTCGGATGTCTCAATCACCTCGTAGGGTGAAATGTTCGGATGGGCGTTGCCCATGCGGACGGGAGAAACGCCGGAGATGAGATAATTCATCGCCTGGTTGGCGAGCACGGCTGACTGGACGTCAAACAGTGCCATATCGACGTGCTGGCCCTGACCGGTGGCCCGGGCATGCAGGAGTGCGGCCTGGATTGCCACCACCGCATAGACGCCGGTGAACAGGTCTGCAACCGCCACGCCCGCCTTCATCGGCTGGCCGTCCTTTTCGCCGGTGATCGACATGAACCCGGACATGCCCTGGACAATGTAGTCGTATCCGGCAAAGTCCGCATAGGGACCGGTGTGGCCGAAGCCGGTGATCGAGCAGTAGATGAGCTTCGGAGTTTCGCCGATGAGCCGCCCGTGGTCGAGCCCGTATTTCAAGAGCCCGCCGTGCTTGAAATTCTCGATCAACACATCGGCCGAACGGGCGAGGCGGCGTACTGTCTCCTGGCCTCCAGCGGTCTTGATGTCGAGCGCAATCGAGCGCTTGCCGCGATTGGCCGAATGGTAATAGGCCGCAGAGAGATTGTCCCCATTTTTCCCGGTCACAAACGGCGGTCCCCAGTGGCGGGTGTCGTCGCCACCATCGGGATTCTCGATCTTGATGACGTCGGCACCGAGATCGGCCAGCATCTGGCCAGCCCAGGGACCAGCCAGAACGCGCGCCAGTTCGATGACCCTCAGACCCGCCAAGGGCCCCTTGCGGACGGTCGGCTCAGACATTGGAGCCGCCGCGCTCGGCCAGGATCTTCTTCTGGTACCGGCTCTGGACGATCTCGACGGCCACCAGCGTGCCAAGCACGAAGTAGAAGGTCGCCTTGGCCATGGGTTCGATCGGGTAGCCGAAGAAGGTGAGACGGGCGAGATGCCCGCCTTCCGACATCAGCATGAAGCCCACAAGCAGCAACACGAACAGGCCGAGCACCTCGTACATCCGGTTCTTCTTGAGAAAATCGGCGACTGTGTCGGCCATCATGACCATGAGGATGCCCGAGATGATGATCGCCGCCGTCATGACGATGAAATTTTCGGTCAGTGCAACCGCCGAAAGCACCGTGTCAAAGGAGAATACAATGTTCATGACAAGAATCCAGATCAGCGCCACCGCATAGGACCGGCGCGGTGGCAGCACCTTGTCGCGGCCGATGTCTTCGACGGCGATCATATGAAAGATTTCCTTGATCGCGGTGTAGATCAGAAATACGCCGCCGACCAGAACGATGAGTGCGTGGCCACTTACGGCCCCGGTGATGAAGGGCAGCGAGATGTCCATGAACGGTGCCTCAAACAGTGCGATAAGCCGAAGGACCACGAACAGCAGCACGATGCGCAGAACGATGGCAAGAATGATGCCGACGCGGCGCAGGCTGGCTTCTCTGGCTGGATCGACCTTCTTGGCCTCGATGGAAATATAGAGAAGGTTGTCGAAGCCGAGCACCGTTTCGAGCGCGGTCAGGATGAGGAGAGTGGTGAGATTGTCGAGCGTGAAGAGCTCAGCGAGCATGGTGCGTCTCCGGTGTTTGGCCTCCAGATAGCAGACCTCTATGCCTCTCGTCACCACTAACGAGGAGCCGCTCCTATGGTTGCATGGCTCACGTCGATGCGGTCACCCGGTCGGCCCAGGTGGCGAACTCAGCCATGGCGTCATCCCGATTGGTCTCGTTGAGGGTTTCATGACGGGTGAGAGGCAGGAGGGAGAACGAGACATCGCTCATGCCCGCCGCTCGCATCCGCGCCGCAAGCCAGGCTACCGCCTTGCCCTTGTCGGTTGCCGGATCCTCGCCGCCGCCCAAAAGATTCACCGGAAGGGATCGGGGAAGAAGCGAGATCCGGTCTGCGTTTCCGCCGGAGAAGATCAGCTGGAACACGCCCTTCCACATACCGATGGTGGCGTCAAAGCCGCAGAGCGGATCGGCTATGTAACGGTCGACCTCGGCGGGGTCCCGGCTCAGCCAGTCAAAATCGGTGCGCCGGTTCGGGATGGTCTTTGCCCAGGCGCTGAAGGTGAGTGCGGGCAGCATGCGGCTTGGCACGTCCGATCCCATGAAGAAGGTTTCCACGGCCAGGATGGCTTGCGCGACCCGGCCCAGCGGGCCTGCATTGAAGTTGGAATTCCAGACCGCCAGGCCCTGCGACCGGTCGGGATGGGTTTGAGCAAAATTGAGCGCGATCAGCCCGCCCATCGAATGGCCGAAAGTGAGAACGGGAAGCCCTGGATGAACCTTGCCGATGTGGTCGTGGACGGCGGCCACATCGGCAATAACCTTGGCGGCGCTGTCCGATCTGGCGAAGGTGCCAGGACTGCTGTCGGGGGCACGGGTCGCGCCGTGGCCGCGATGGTCATGGGCATAGACATGGTAGCCCCGGTCCGCCAGAAACCGCGCGAACCGTTCATACCGGGCGGCATGTTCGGCCAGACCGTGGTTGATCTGCACCACGCCGCGTGGGCTCCCCGCAGTCGGCATGTGCCGCAGGGCAAGGGTGGCGCCGGTGAGACTTGACAGCGGGCGGGCGGAAAAATCATCGGGCTTGGTCATCGCGCCATGTGAGCGGGGCGGCGGGCTGCGGTCAAGGGGCGCTGCTGGTTTGGCTCCGACATTTGCTCCCTGTTGCGACATGCTGCTTGGCACATTTTGGAACCAGAAAAACCACGAGCAGGTTTCTGATGTGAGGGGATTTTACGAATTCGACCCCTGGTATTGGATGTGACTGGTAGTGGACGCATCCCGAAAACAGGGACCAGATGTCATATTCAATCCACGTCAGAGATCGGCCCGGCGGCGCATATTCATCGGCCTGCAGGGTTGCAGGGCCATCGCATGGGAAAGCCGGGAGACAGATTGCCCCCGACGCCTATTTCGCATAGACACCACCCACAATCCCAAATCATCCCCGGAGCGCATCGTGGCACGACAGTTCATCTATCACATGGCCGGTCTCAACAAGGCCTACGGCGCCAAGAAGGTGCTGGAGAACATCCATCTCTCCTTCTATCCCGATGCAAAGATCGGAATTCTCGGGCCGAACGGCGCGGGCAAGTCAACCGTGCTCCGGGTGATGGCGGGCCTTGAGACCGAATTCACCGGAGAGGCCTGGATCGCCGAGGGAGCGACACGCGGATATCTGTCTCAGGAGCCGCAGCTTGATGCGTCCAAGACGGTCTGGGAAAACGTGATGGAAGGTGTTGCCGACAAGCAGGCGATCCTCGACCGGTACAACGACCTGATGATGAACTACTCCGACGAGACAGCCGACGAGGGCGCCAGGCTGCAGGACATCATCGACAGCCAGAATCTCTGGGATCTGGACAGCCAGGTGGAAATGGCCATGGAAGCGCTGCGCTGCCCGCCGCGCGACTCTGCGGTCGACCAGCTGTCGGGTGGGGAGAAGCGACGGGTGGCACTGTGCCAACTGCTGCTGCGCAAGCCCGACCTGCTGCTGCTTGATGAGCCGACCAACCATCTGGATGCGGAAACCATCGCCTGGCTTGAAAAGCATCTTCGGGAATATCCAGGCGCCGTGATGATGATCACCCATGACCGCTATTTCCTCGACAATGTCACCGGCTGGATCCTCGAACTCGACCGCGGCAAGGGCATTCCCTACGAAGGCAATTATACAGCCTATCTGCAGGCCAAGGCCAAGCGCATGCGTCAGGAAGGCCGTGAGGACGACGCCCGTCAGAAGTCGCTGGCGCGCGAACAGGAATGGATCGCGGCGTCGCCCAAGGCCCGCCAGGCCAAGTCGAAGGCGCGTATCCGCGCTTACGACGAACTGGTGCGCGCGGCGGAGGACCGGCGTCCCGGCGAGGCGCAGATCATCATCCCGGCGGGTGAACGGCTCGGCCAGATCGTGATTGACGCCGAAGCCATGACGAAGGGCTATGGTGACAGGCTGCTCATCGACAATCTCTCCTTCAAGCTGCCTCCGGGCGGCATTGTCGGCGTGATCGGGCCCAACGGCGCGGGCAAGACCACGCTGTTCCGGATGATCACCGGCCAGGAAAATCCAGGGTCCGGATCGATCGTCATCGGCGAGACGGTCAATCTGTCCTATGTCGACCAGAGCCGCGACCAACTGGCGGCCAACAAGACCGTCTGGGAGGAAATCACCGGCGGCAACGACATCATCAAGCTCGGCAAGCATGAGATGAATTCGCGCGCCTACTGTTCGACCTTCAACTTCAAGGGCGGCGACCAGCAGCAGAAGGTGGGCACGCTGTCGGGTGGACAGCGCAACCGGTTGCATCTGGCCAAGATGCTCAAATCCGGCGGCAACGTCATCTTGCTCGACGAACCGACGAACGACCTTGACACCGAGACACTCGGTGCGCTCGAGGAGGCGCTCGAGAATTTCGCCGGCTGCGCCGTAATCATCAGCCACGACCGCATGTTCCTCGACCGGCTCGCAACCCATATCCTCGCTTTTGAAGGCGACAGCCATGTGGAATGGTTTGAGGGCAACTTCGAAGATTACGAGAAGGACAAGATCCGCCGCCTGGGTGCTGATTCGGTCAATCCCAAGCGGGTGACCTACAAGCCGCTGACGAGGTGACGGTCCGGTCGGGTTGAACGGGGATTTCCTTTGCTATACATGTATGACAAAGGAGATGACCCATGCTTGCCTTGCGCCTTCCCGCCGACCTTGAAAAGCGCCTCGCCGACATCGCCAGAAAGACGGGGAGGACGAAGAGTTTTTATGCGCGGCAGGCCATCGAAGCCCATATCGAGGATCTCGAGGACCTTTATCTGGCCGAGCAGCGCATGCGCGACAACCCGCGGGTCTGGACGCTGGAGGAGTCGATGGCCGACCTTGGACTCACCGAGGAAGACCTCGACAATGCGGACATCGACTGACCGGTGGCTTGGCGGGTCATCATCTCCAATTCTGCGCAGAAGGATCTGCGCCAGATGTCGCGGAACGATCAGATCAGGATCCAGACATTCCTCAACAAGCGGCTGGTGACGCGCGAGAGTCCGCGTGAACTGGGAGAAGCGCTTGCCGGGCCCTTGTCTGGCTACTGGAAATGCCGGGTCGGCGACTTCCGGCTGATCGCTCGGGTCGAGGACCAGATCATCACCGTCACCGTCGTCCGCATCGGCAATCGCAGGGATATCTACCGTTGACCACCATCCTCATCACCGGCACCAACAGGGGCATCGGCCTCGAACTCGCAATCCAGGCGCTCGCCAAAGGCTGGACGGTCTATGGTTCGGCGCGACAGCCCGTCACCGGCCCCGCCGCCGATATCTGCGCGCATCCGAACTTCCACAATCTGGTCTTCGACGTGACCGACGACGCAGCCGTGCGGAGGAGCGCGGCGGGGCTCGATGCGGCGATCGATATTCTGATCAACAATGCCGGCGTCATCGGCTACGAGCCGCAATCGACGCTTGACATGGATTTCGACGGTTTCGCCAGGACGCTCGCCATCAACACGCTGGCACCGCTGCGCGTGAGCCAGGCGTTTCTGCCCCATCTTGAGCGCAGTTCCCATCCGCGTATCCTGTCGGTGTCGTCGAACATGAGCCGGATGTCGCATGCCAAGTCCGACCAGATCGCCTATCGCGCTTCCAAGGCGGCGCTGAACAAGGTCATGCAGGGGCTGGCGACAGATCTCGCGCCGCGCGGCGTGGCTGTGGCGCTGGTCAATCCGGGGTGGGTCCGCACCGACATGGGTGGCCCGGAGGCCGACATTTCTGTTGAGGAGAGCGCATCCGGTGTGCTCGCGGTTGCTGCAGGCCTGACGCTCGCCAGCTCCGGGCGGTTCTTCAATCGGGATGGCACTGAACCCGGATGGTGACCAGAACGCGACCTCCCGGGGTTAATGAATTTCCCTCGATCCTGACGCAAGATGCGGTGGCAAGCAGGGCGGGAACGTGAATGCGTGCCGCCACGCAAGATCGTGCCGCTGTCGGCGTCACGCATTTTGACTGGCACATCGCGGCGCTGTAAAATATTGAATGAATGCATGTACGTTATCGCACAAATGAATCCATTTGTGCGCGACATGCATGACAGCGCCGCGCATCCGATCGGATGCGCGAATGCCGCTGTAAAATATTGAATGAATGCATGTACGTTATCGCACAAATGACTCCATTTGTGCGCGACATGCATTAGGTTTGCAGTTCGTGTGACGCCTTGCGGAGCCATTCCATGACCTTGCCGTTGTTTTCAGAGGGTTCGTCGAGCGCCCCCGCCGTTCTGCCGGCCCGGCGGATCAAGGCGCGTGTCACAATGGTCCTCAAAGCTGCGGGGAGGGATTTTTTCAGCCAGCCCACTGACCGGCTTGACCTCGGCTTCGATGGCATCGACGGCGACTTCCATGCCGGGTTCACCCGAAGGTCCGGCGGTCGGGAGCCGTGGTATCGGCGCGACACCGAAATGCGCAATGAGCGGCAGGTTTCGCTCGTGGCTCCCGACGACTTGGCGATGGCGGCGCAGGCCATGGGCATCGACCGGATCGAACCCGGCTGGATCGGGGCCAATCTGGTGATTGACGGCGTGGCGCTATTGTCGATGCTGCCACCGCGCACTCTGATGTTTTTTGCTGGCGGCGTCACGTTGAAGGTCGACGGCCAGAACGCGCCCTGCAGGCTCTCTGGCAGCGCTATCGCCACCCATTTCCCCGACCGGGACGCGACAGACCTGGCGCTGTCCTTCAAGGATGCGGCACGACGCCGGCGCGGCCTTGTCGCCTGGGTCGAAAAGCCCGGCTCGATCCACCTGGGGGAGACTGTCAATCTGCACCTGCCAGAACAGTGGATCTATCGCTGAGCCTGACCAGTCAAACCGGGCTCGCCGTGTGCCAGGATGCATACGAATGGCCCACTGAAACAACTGCAAACGCGCTGTTGCATCTACGCGGCGTCAGGACTGCGACAGAAACGAGCGCCCCGGCGACATTGCGGCTTGCACCTGATTTGAAAATCACATAAACATATCTTTATATCATTCTGAGGCTAACATGCCGTCCCAGTCCCTTCTCACCCTTGACGAGAGCGTTGATGTGCTCAAGGCGGCCGGCGAGCCGACCCGGCTCCGGCTGATTGCGCTGCTCAATCAAGGCGACCTGACGGTCAGCGAGATGACCGATGTCCTGGGCCAGTCGCAGCCGCGGATTTCGCGCCATCTCAAGCTTCTGGGTGAAGCCGGGCTGGTGGAGCGCTATCAGGAAGGTGCCTGGGCCTATTTCCGGCTGGTTGGCGATGGACTTCGCGCCACGCTGACGCGCAAGGTCATCAGCGCGACATCGCCGTCAGATGCGGTTCTGGTGCGTGACAGCGAGCGGCTGAGAAGCGTCAAGCAGGCCCGGGCTGACCGGGCTCAGGCCTATTTCTCGGCCAATGCGGCGGGCTGGAACGAGCTGCGCCGCTTGCATGTGCCGGAAGCCGATGTGGAAGCCGAACTGCTCCGGCTCATCGGGCGGACGCCGTTCGATTCGCTGTTGGATCTGGGAACCGGAACCGGGCGCATTCTTCAGTTGCTGTCGGATCGTTACCGGCGCGGCATCGGCATCGACGCCAGCCGCGACATGCTGGCTATTGCCCGTACCCAGCTTGATGAGGCTGGCGTGCCCCATGCGTCGGTCCGCCAGGGCGACATCTTCAACCTGCCGCTCGACCGCGAGACCTTCGATCTCGTCATCATCCACCAGGTGCTGCATTTCCTGCATGATCCATCGCCCGCCATCGCGGAGGCCGCGCGCATGCTGCGGGCCGGGGGTCGAATGGTGGTCGTCGATTTTGCGCCCCATGACAACGAGCAACTGCGCACCGAACATGCCCATGTCCGGCTCGGCTTCAGTCATGACATGATATCCGACCTGTTGCTGCAGAACGGGCTGCTGATCGAGCGTGTGGTCGACCTTCCACCAAAAGCGCAGGACCGCGCAGCCCTCACCGTCACTCTTTGGCTCGCGCGGGATCCGCGCGTGCTGATCGCCGATCTCGCCACCAAGTCAATCGCGACCGGAGATGTCTGAAATGTCCCCATCCGCACGCACCGCCAGGCCCACCGCCGCCCAGTCGATCAAGGTCTCCTTCGAGTTCTTTCCGCCCAAGAACGGCGATATGGAAAGCCAGCTCTGGGACAGCATTTCCCGGCTCGCGCCTTATCGGCCGGATTTCGTTTCGGTAACTTATGGTGCCGGCGGTTCCACCAAACAGCCGACGCTCAACACGGTTGCCCGGATCTGCGCCGAGACCAAGCTGCCGCCAGCTGCCCATCTGACCTGTGTCGGGTCGGACAAGGTGACCGTGGATGCGGTCGCACGCGAGTTCCAGGCCGTCGGCGTCAATCATTTCGTCGCCCTGCGCGGCGATTCGCCTGACGGCGTGGGCGCTGCCTATCGGCCCCATCCCGACGGTTATGCCAATGCTGCCGAACTTGTTGCCGGCCTGAGGCAGATTGCCGATTTCGAGATCTCTGTGTCAGCTTATCCGGAAAAGCACCCCGAAAGCCCGGATTTCGCCACCGACATCGACATGCTCAAGCGCAAGGTCGACAACGGCGCGACGCGCGCGATCACCCAGTTCTTCTTCGACAACAATGTCTATGAACGCTATGTCGAGCGGGTGCGGCGCGCCGGCATCTATATCCCGATCGTGCCGGGGATCCTGCCGATCCACAATTTCGCTCAGGTTGCGCGCTTTGCGGCACCTTGCGGAACGACAATTCCCGACTGGCTGGCCCGACGCTTCGACGGTCTCGACAAGGATCCCGAAACCCGCGCACTGGTGGCCGCCGCCGTGGCGGCAGAGCAGGTGAGCGATCTGGTGGAGCGCGGGGTCGACGACTTCCATTTCTACACGATGAACCGGGCGCAGCTCGTCTTCGCGATCTGTCACCTGCTCGGGCTGCGCGGCAATGGTGGCGACGGCCGGGCGGAGTCGGTGGCGGCCGCCTGATCGGAGTATTTCCCCGTCTCGTTGCTGAACGTCGGATGGTCGACAAAAAAGCGGGAGTGCCGAGCACTCCCGCTTGAACCCATCGAATTTCGTCGTCCCATTGCCTTAGATGAACAGCATGGCCCCGACGAAAAGGAACGCTGCACAGATCACTAGGGCATTTACCGATTGCGTGAATCCCATGATAGACCTCCTTTGCGTTTGCACCGCAATGATAGGCACGCATTGGTACGTCTGAAAAGCAAATTCGTTGCTGCGATGCGGTTGTTTGGCGCAATTCTGTTCCGCGCACGATTTGCAAAACATTGAAAAACAAGGACAATTACGTCCGTTCACGAATTGTTAGGATTTTATGGGTTTTCTCCGACAGGCTGGCTCCTGGCTCCGTTTGGCTCCCCCATACCCGCTCAGATGGTCGCCGCCACGGCTGTTTGGAGGGCACTGGCGATCGACAGAAGCGCCTTGTCCTGGCCGAATCGTGCCACTGCCTGGATGCCGAGCGGCATGCCGTCCGCATCGGAAAATCCGGGAATATTGACTGCGGGCGTGCCCATCAGGGTCCACAATTTGTTGAAGCGCGGGTCGCCGGTGGAGGCGAGGCCAAGTGGGGCGGCACCTGGCGCGGACGGGGTGAGAAGCACGTCGACGGTGTCGAAGATGTTGGCGGTGGCCTTGCGGCCGCGTTTTGCGGCTCGGCGGGCGCGGTCGTAATCGGCTGGCGAGATGTCTTGTCCGCTGAGGATGGTCGCGGTGAGGCGGGTGCTTAAAAGGCCGTCGAAACGGGCGAGATCAGGCCCGCAGACGAGGCCGCATTCGAAATCCTGGATCGTCGTATGGGCGGCGCGGGCGGTGACGAGCGGGTCAAGCTCTGCCACGGCCACCACCTTGAAACCAGCGGCGACCGCCGCTTCTGCTGCGCGCTCGAGCGCGTCGCGCATGGGGGCGTCGGCGGTGTCGAGTTCGGCGCAGAAATAGATTCCGATGGTGGCTTGCGATGCTTCGACCGGACTTGCAGCGAGGTCGCGCCCGGTGAGCAGTTCTGCAAACAGCGCCACGTCCGCGATGCTGGCGGCGTAGAGCCCGACTGTGTCGAGCGTGGGCGCGAAATGCTTCATGCCAAAGGCCGGAAGCAATCTGTAGCTCGGCTTGTAGCCGGCAATGCCGCAGAAAGCGGCCGGGCGGATGATCGAGCCACCGGTCTGGGTTCCGATGGCGGCGGGGATCATGCCGGCAGCAACGGCTGCCGCCGAGCCCGAAGACGAACCGCCAGGCGTGTGTGCGGGGTTGTGCGGATTGACCGTTGGGCCGGGCTCGAAGAAGGCGTATTCGGTGGTGACCGTCTTGCCGATCATGGTGGCACCCCGACGGCGGGCAAGCGCCACGATTGCCGCGTCGACTTCCGGCCGATGGCCCCGCCATGCTTCCGACCCATAGGCTGTTGGCTGATCGAAAGTGTCGAAGACATCCTTGACGCCGATGGCGATCCCCGAAAGGGGGGCGCCTGCAACAATGGTCGGAAACTCCGCCACGTGGGTGAAGGCGTGGATCTCGCCATCCCTTCGGGCAATGGCGTCACGCGCAAGTTTGACCATGAGTTCGGGCGTGGCGTGGCCGTTGTCGCGGGCCGCTACCAGGGCCGAGAGGCTCATCATGGCGGGGACTAGGGGCATGGATTGTCACTCCTCAAGGACGCTGGCCTCCAGAACGCTGGCCTTCAGACCGCAGGCGGCTGTGTCCGCCTTATGGCGAGCCGATTGTCCAGTGACAAGAGGCCGAGCGCAATCAATCCCATTCCGGCAAAATCCAGGAGCGAGAGGTCCTCGCCCAGGAAAACTACCCCGAGCAGGATGGCCGATGGCGGCACCAGCAGTGTGACGAGCGACGTCGCGGTGGCACCGGCCGAGGCGAGAATGCGAAAGAAGATGAGATAGGCAAAAGCCGTGGAGACGAGTGCCAGGGCGAGAACGGCGGCAATGACTGTGGCGGATGGCGGGGCAAGTTGCCAGGGCTGGTCGACGAGCAGCGCGACGGGCGCCATCAAAAGGCTCGAAGCTGTTAACTGGCCGGTGGCGGTAACCCGCGGGGGGAGAGCGGCAAAGCGCCGACCGAACACGCCGGCAAAGCCATAGGTCATGGCCGCCCCCAAGGCTGCGGCGAGAGCCCAGACCGGCACAGCCCCGAGCCCGACCGCCGCCGGCCCGACCAGAAGTGCGGTGCCCGCAAACCCGAAGGCGCAACCCAGAAGCTTGGTCCGGGATATCTTCTCGTCGCTGGTCAATGCCTGGCTGATCAGAACAGTCCACAACGGCGTTGTTGCGTTGAGAATGGATGCGAGGCCGGCGCCGAGCCGGGTCTGGCCGATGAAAATCAGCGAAAAGGGAATTGCGTTGTTGAGAAGGCCGAGGATGAGAAGCGTTCGCCAGTTGGCCGCAAGCGACCGATAGAAGCCCGGCGACCGCCCGAAAACCAGGTGCAGCGCAAGCGCCGCCAGGCTCACCCGTGCCAGAACCAGCGTGAAGGGCGGCACTTCGGCCACGGCAATGCGCCCAAAGAAGAAGGACCCGCCCCAGATCAAGCCGAGCAACAGCAGCAGCGCCCAGGTGGTGGGCGGCATCGAACGTGGACGAGCAGGTGTTGGCAAAGGGACTTCAGACATGGAGACGATCCAATGGGGCAGTGCGGGCCTGTGCCAGCAATCGGGCCTAATGCATGTCGCGCACAAATAAGTTCATTTGTGCGATAACGGAGACGCATTCATTCAATGTTTTACGGCGGCCTTCACGCATCCGATGGGATGCTTGAAGGCCGTTGAAGCCTGGATGTCACATACCGGATGTCCGCTCGCCACCCGAAACACGCCAGGGGGACAAGATTTTCGACGAGGTGTTTGATCGCAACCTTTGCTCAAGAGCGCGTGGCAACGGACCCAAATGGTGAAATAGCGCCCTGCCTCTCCGGTTTCGCGTGAGCGCGGACTTACGGCGGCGCATTTTTGGCTGCGACTGCAAAGGCCGGTCATGATCCCGACACGTCCGTCTGCCAAGGCGTCGCTCCCGCCGATTGCCCCCCATGGTCGCCATTGCTACGGACCGACCCGACTGAGGAGACCTTGATGCAACGATTCGCCACCGGAACCGAGGCCGCGCTCGCACTCAGGCCCGATCACCCGCTCTATTGCTTTCGCCCGCAGGTGCTGATCGAGGACGCGCGCCGGTTCATGGGACTTTTCCCGGGCGAGACAGCCTATGCAGTCAAGACCAATGGCGAGCCGATGGTGCTCGAAACCCTCGTCAAGGCGGGGGTCAAGATCTTCGACGTGGCGTCGCCCGGAGAATTTGCCGCCGTCCGTGCCGCCTCCAAAACCGCCGAAATGCTCTATATGCATCCGGTCAAGGCGCAGTCTGACATAAGGCTTGCGCTTGAGACCTATGGCATACGGGTGATGTCGCTCGACCACGAAGACGAGATCGCCAAGGTGCTCAGGATCGTGCGCGCGCTCGATCTGGATCCCGGCTCGATCACCATTTTCGTCCGGCTCCAGACCAAGGGCCATGCCATGTACGAGTTGTCGAAGAAGTTCGGTGCCGCACCCGGCCATGCTGTCGAACTGGTGCAGCGGCTCGACCGGATCGGGTTCAAGGTCGGTCTGTGTTTCCACGTCGGCAGCCAGGTGGAGGAAACCGAAAGCTACCGGCAGGCGATCAAGTCTGCCGACTGGGTGCGAAACCGCGCCGGTGTGGCGCTTGCGGGCCTTGATGTGGGTGGCGGGTTTCCGGCCACCTATGGTTCTGACCCGAACCGCAAGACGGTGCGTGTGCCGCCGCTTGAGGACTTGATGAGCGAACTCAGCGCCAATATCGACGAGTGGGAATTCAATGACGTGCGGCTTGTGGCCGAACCCGGCCGCGTGGTGGTGGCGCGTGCGTTCTCGCTCATCGTCCGCGTGCTTCTGCGCAAGGGTCGGCGGCTCTATATCAACGACGGCATCTGGGCGTCGCTTTCAGACAGCTGGACCGGCAAGATCACGCTGCCTGCCCGCTTCATTCCCGATCCGGCACGGCGCAGCCGCAAGGGCGATGTCGAGAACGTCGTCCCGTTCCGGGTGTGTGGCGCAACTTGCGATTCGGTCGACATTCTGTCGAGGCCGTTCTGGCTGCCCGAGACTGTGGATACCGGGGATTGGATCGAGATCGGCCATATCGGTGCTTATTCCCTCTCGCTCAGAACGCGCTTCAACGGTTTTTATCCCGACGACTTCGTCGAGGTGACGAGCGCTTTTGGAGACGAGGGCGCGCCCGACGGGTTTGCAAGTCTGGAGACAATGGCAGGCTAATGCATGTCGCGTTCAATCGGATTCGATTGAACGAAACGCACACGCATTCGTTCAGAGGTTTACAGCGACCCTCCCGCGTCTGAAAAGACGCGCGGCGCTGTGGAGCATGTCGCGTTCAATTGGATTCGATTGAACGAAACGCACATGCAGTCATTCAGAGGTCGCTGTAGGTCGAGCCAACGAATTGTTGCATAGTCAATCCTTGGCCCCGGCGCGTCTGGCGCGTGGCGGACGGGCGCGAAAGCACAGATGACAACCCGCTCCGGAGGTCCCGGGCTGCGAAAAAGGAAGCGACATGCCGAAACTGGTACGGTTCGTGATTCTCCATTCGGCGCTAGGTGTGGCGGCAGGCTGGCTGATCGCCGCGGCCGTGGTGTGGTTTGATGTCAACGGGTTTGGCACGTTGGTGCTGCATGCCCAGTCCCCGCTGACGGCGATCTTCATCCTCATGATGTCTTTCGGCTCGACTTTTGCCTTCGCGGCGCTCGCCACCGCGGTCATGCTCATTCCCACTGACAAGGATGATTTCGATCGGCTCTGATGCCTGTGTGATGCCGTTCCTTGCATCAGCGAACCTCGAAATCTGCTGTTCCGCCTCGACCTCGGTACGAAAGCAGCCGATAGTCGGATTGCCAACACACTCGCGATGTCTGTCTGCCCCCGGGCCTGTCGGGCGTTTCGAAAGTGGCTGAAAGGGAAGGGTCCGGATTTGGAGCAGGACATCGTCGAGGTCGCCCAGGCGATGGAACAGGCTGTCCATCATGGCAATTCTCTGGTTGCCATTGCCATCGCCGTCGCGATCGCAGCCCTTCTCGGTCTCGGCTTCATGCGGTTGCGCCAGCCGCCCCTGGTGGGATTCATCCTGGCAGGCCTGGCGCTCGGCCCCACCGGCATGGGAGTGATTTCCTCCTCCGAAAATATCCGCCTGCTTGCCGAAATGGGCGTGGTCGTGCTCCTGTTCTTTATTGGTATGGAGCTTTCGATCAAGGCCTTCGTGTTGTCGCTCAGACAGGCGGTGATTGTGGCGGTCGGCCAGTTGCTGGCATCGATGCTGCTTGCGGCATTGCTGGCCTACTGGCTCGAGGCGACCATTGCCGAAGCCATCATCCTGGGATTCATCATCGCGCTGTCGTCCACGGTTGTGGCCATGAAGATGCTCGACGAAATGGGCGAACTGCGCACGGCACCCGGCCGTGTGACGGTCGGTGTGCTGATCGCCCAGGATCTGGCGGTGGTGCCGATGCTGATCCTGGTCTCGAGCCTGGGTGGAGAGACGTTCGACGCCGGCGCGGTGACCGTCAAGATTGTCGTCGCGGTCCTGCTGCTGGCGGGCCTTCTGTGGTGGTTCGGGCGCAAGCCCAAACTCAGGGTGCCGTTTGCCGAGGCCATCGCCGACAACGTCGATATCCTGGCACTGGGGTCGTTGGCCGTCTGCTTCAGCGCCGCCGCCATTTCCGGCCTCGCCGGGCTTTCACCCGTCTACGGAGCCTTTCTTGCCGGCATCGTGGTGGGCAATTCCACGCTGCGAAGCCGGGTGATCCCGGTAATCGAGCCGATCCAGAGCGTTCTTCTCGTCGTCTTCTTCCTGTCGATCGGGCTGCTCATTGATCTCGACTTCATCCTGGCCAACCTCATGCTGGTCGTTGCGGCCGCGATGCTGGTGGTGTCGCTCAAGACGGCGCTCAACATCGTGTTGCTGCGGGCCACCGGGTCAGATCCGAAAACGGCGCTGATCAGCGGGCTGTCGATGGCGCAGATCGGCGAGTTCTCCTTCGTGCTTGCGGCCGCCGGTGTGGCCTCAGGCGCGCTTGGCACCGATATCTACCGCTTGGCGATTGCGGTGACCGCAATTTCGCTGCTCGTCTCGCCGATCTGGGTCAATTTGATGGAACGGATCGAACGGATGACAGCCGCTTCGCTCGGCACCTATCGGGAGGCGCTCGCGCTTGCCTACAAGGGCGAACTGGGGGAAGTGCAGCGCGGTCGGGTGGCGCTCGGGAGCATGGTCTGGGCGCTGCGGGCACGCTACCGGGCAGGGCGCTTTGCGCTTTATCAGCGGCGATCGCGCAAGTCGGGCGAACGTCAGAGCGCGCCGATCGAGACGGCCACACAGACCGCCGCCAAGGATGGCGACCCGAAATCCTGAAAGGCCGTCGCGTCCAATGCATGTCGCGCAAAAATGGGTTCATTCGTGCGGTAGCGGACATGCATTCATTCATTCAATGTTTTAAAACGGCCTTCACGCATCCGATTGGACGGGCCGCGCTGCAGAGCTGTTCCGGCGTTGTCAGAATCGCCGGAATAGCTCTGTCCTCTGGAATTGCTGCAGGGCTCAGAGCTGGCTGAAGAGGGCGCCTGTCGGCCAACCGTCGGCGGGAAGGCCGAGCCTGACCTGCTCTGCGCGCACCGCAGCACGGGTCCCCCCGCCCAGGATGCCGTCGATCTTGCCGACGTCATGGCCGCGCGCGTTCAATTTCTGCTGCAGCATCTTCATGGACGCTTCGTCCAGCCCCGGCTCCGGGTTGCCCGCGTCAAAGGGCTTTGCGCCGCCCAGGCGGGTGGCGAAATAGGCAGCCGACGTGGTGTAGATGAAGCTCTGGTTCCATTCGAGATAAATCGAGAAATTCGGAAAGGCAAGGAACACCGGGCCCTTGCGGCCCTGCGGCATGATCAGGTCTGCCGTCAGTGCGCCCGGCACGGAGACTGCGTTGCGGGGGGTGATGCCAAGTGCGGCCCAGTCGTCCGCTGTTTTCGGCTGACCAAGACCTGTGCTCTCATAGGGGAAATCGTCGCCCGGGCGGCTGACCTCGACAAGCCAGGGTTCGCCCGCCCGCCATCCGAGGCTCTTGATAAACTTCGCGGCCGTCAGGATTGCATCCTCGGAGCTTGACTTGAGAGTGACATGACCGTCGCCGTCGCCGTCCGTGCCAAAGCGGATGATGTCTCTGGGCAGCATCTGAACCTGCCCGATCTCACCGGCCCAGGCGCCGGTCGTGGCATTGGGGTCGAGGTCTCCGTGGCCCACCATTTCAACGGCGGCGATGAGTTGCGGGCGGAACAGGTCCGGCCGGCGGCAGTCATGGGCGAGTGTGGCGAGCGCGTTCATGGTGTTGAAATCGCCCTGCACGACGCCGAAATCGGTTTCAAGGCCCCAGAAGGCGGTGATCACTTCGGCGGGCACGGCGAATTCGGAGCGGGCGCGGTCGAAGATGGCGGCGTAGTCGCCCATCTTCTTGCGGCCGACCTGCATCCGGTTGGCGCTGACCGAGCGCTTGGAGAATTCAAGGAAAGTCTGGCGGAAGACGCCCTGGGCGCGGTCGCGTGCAAGCACCGTTTCATCCTGGCGTACGCTGCGCAGCGCCGCGTCGGCGACCTCCGCTGTCACGCCGCGTGCCATGGCTTCCGCCTTCACGCCGGCCACGAATTCGGCAAAATTGCCGCCACAGGCGGCGGTTTGCGCCTGGGCGGCGGTGGATGCAAGAGCGATCAAGGCCACAAGGCCTGCGCGGGTGACGTGACGCATGAGCATTCTCCCGGGTTCAACATGTCTTTCCAATGCATGTCGCGTTCAATCGGGTTCGATTGAACGGAACGCACATGCATTCATTCAACGTTTTACAGCGGCATTCACGCATCCGATTGGGTGCGCGGCGCTGTAGCGCCGAGTTTTGGCGGGCAAGTGTGGCTCGATTGCGGTCGACGCCCGGTCCGGATGGAATTGAGCGGCTCAATGGGCGTGCTTGTCGAGCCAGGCGCGCCAGACTTTGGCTGAGCCGGCAAAGACATTGATGTCGGTGTCGCCCTTGACACCGGGCACCACGCCGGTCCCCGTATATTGCCAGAAGCTCCAGGGATGGTTGGGATAGATGTCGGAGGGGTGGGCGGCGACCGAGCGCAGCCAGAACTGGTGGCTGCGAAAATGGCCGTCGAGATTCTCGCGGTGAAAATCCACCGTCGTGTAGATGATCGGGCGCTTGCCGTAGTGGCGCTCGACGATGTCCATGTAAATCTTCATTTCCGAGCGAACTGTGGCCGGATCCGGTCGAAGTCGGCAACTGGGGGAGGCGTCGTTCCACTCCATGTCGAGAACCGGGGGCATCTGGACGGAGGCCTTGGGCACGTTGGCGATGAACCACTGCGCCTGTTTGGCGGCCCGTGTGCAGAAATAGTAGAAATGATAAGGTGCATGCGGAATGCCTGCGCCGCGCGCGCCGCGCCAGTTGCCGTCATAGCGGCTGTCTGCACGGTCGCCGCCTTCAGTGGCCTTGATGAAGGCGAAGGCGATGCCTGCGGCGCGCACCTGCGGCCAATCGATGTCGGTCTGGTACTTCGAGACGTCGATGCCGTGAACCGGATAACGCGACGGGTGGTGCGGACCGAAATCCATCGGCTTGGCGTCGCCGAAGCGCGGACCTGCGGAGCCGGCCGTCGGGAAGGGTTGCAGCGCCACATCCACGTCGGTCGAGGTGCAGGCGCTGACGGCGAGAGCGGCAAGCAGCAAACTTGCCGCGGTCATCGACAGGCGGCGCATTGCGGCCACGGTCATCGACAGGCGGCGCGTTGCGGCCGCGGTCATCCACAGGCGGCGCGTTGCGGCCGCTGGGCGGGTGAGTTTGGAGCGCATTGCTGGGAGCATCGGGGCCAGATCCGGGGACGATTCGGTCAACTGCAGCAAGGACGTACACGCTTTGGCGCAGGTTGGGAATCCCGTCTGAATTCCACTGCGGCAAACGCACTGTCGAGGATCTGGCAAGCAAAGTAGATAAAATTTTAATGAGCCTATAAAACATGTGTTCAGACTAAAAAATACCGGTTATAACTTGTTAATAACTGTTCCTGCATAGTTGACTTGAAAACAGGAGCGTTTAACATGATGTTAAATTCGTTTCTGCCGAACAAAGAACAGCGATATGCAATCGCCGGATCGGCAGTTGGCGCCATGGCGCCCGTGATGATGTTTGCCGGGGATATCACCACAAATCCCGGTCTGATGCGGATCGCCGAGCAGCTTTCGCACAATCCTCTTTACAGTGCGGTCTTTCTGGCACCGCTGGTGCTGGGTTGGGTGTTCTCCGCCGAGGGGCGCCGGCAGGACCGTATGGCCGCTGAGCTGGTGCGGGAGCGGGCGGCAATTGAAAAGCTCACCCACACCGCCTTTCACGACGCCCTGACAGGGCTGCCGAACCGGCACGCGCTCAACCAGGACATTTCAGCGATCCTGAGCGCGGACCAGGCTGGACCAAGGCTTCCGGTCATTCTGCTGCTCGATCTCGATCGTTTCAAATTCATCAACGATTCGATGGGCCACGATGCAGGTGACGAGGTGCTGATGGCGCTGACCCGGCGGTTGCGCGGCGTTTGTGGCGCATCGCGCAAGATCTATCGGCTGGGCGGCGACGAATTCGTCATTTTCTGGAATGGAGCGCCCATGCGGGCGGATGTCGAAAGATTCGCAGGCGACCTCGCCGAGACGGTTTTCCAGCCGGTCGCCTATGCGGGCTCGGAAATCGCGACAGGCGGCAGCGTCGGCATCACTTTCATGACCTGCGACGACGCCACGATGTCGGGCATCCTCAAGCGCGCCGACCTGGCACTTTATCAGGCCAAGGAGGTTCAGGGCAATTCCCACTGTTTCTTCACTGCCGCCATGGACAAAGACTTCCGGCTTCGCCGCGGCATGGAAAACGCCATGCGGGCAGGTCTCGGCACGGCCGCCTTCCGGCTGGACTATCAGCCGGTGATCGAGGCGGCGACGCTGGCCGCGACCACGTTTCAGGTGAAAATTCGATGGAGCCATCCCGCCCACGGCGAAGTCGCGCCCGAAGTGTTCCTTCCAATGGCGGAGAAAACCGGCCTCATCGTGCTTGTCGGCCAATGGATGCTCAGGCAGGCGTTGTCGGACGCAGCCCGCTGGCCAGCTTCGGTCGGTCTGCATGTCGACATTTCCGCCCAGCAACTTACCCAACCCGGGTTCGTCAACGATCTCGCGGCGCTGCTGGCCCAATTCGACATCGCGCCGAAGCGGCTCACGCTCGGCATAGCCGCTGACGCCCTGCATGCCGGCCATATCCGCCAAACACGGCTGGCGCTGCACAGATTGCGATCAACCGGCATCGTGCTTGCGTTGAGGGATTTCGGCACTGGCGAGGTGTCGCTCAAGTCACTGAGGCTTGCCATGCTTGATCAGGTGCAGATCGATCTCGGTGTCCTGCGCAGCGCCTGCGGCCAGCGCCTGGAAGCGAGCCTCGCCAAGCCGATGACGGAGCTTGCCGCCTCCCTCGGCCTGCCGGTCGTTTTCGATGGTGTCGACACGGCCGCTGACCTGGAATTCGTCTCGGGCTTGGGTGTCAAAGGCGTGACAGGCCTGTTCATTGGCGGCTGTCTCACAGTCCGGCAGGTGGTCAGGTTCCACGGTGGCCTTGTCGGCGTGACTGAGACGCGGCCGCGCCAGGCTGCGCTGAAGATCGCCGCAAGCCGGTAAGCCCACCGTGGTCCGGCAGCTTGGCTCGCCGTTCAAGGCTCGCTGGTCTCAGCGCGCGCCTGCTCCGCCAGCTGTCGGCGTGGTGACGATCACCGCTTCGCCCGCCTCCAGCACCGTCTGGTCGCAGGCCCTGAGCCTTTCAATCCGTCCGTCGAGCCGCCGAATCTCGGTCTTGCCCATTTCGCCTTCGCCGCCGCCGTCAATGCCGAGCGGTGGGCGGTTGCGGTGCGAGGACAGGATGGCCATTTCCATCCGCTCGAGAAAGCGGATGGTCCGGCTCGTGCCGTCGCCCGCCCCGTAGCGACCCTGTCCGCCCGAGCCTGCGCGGATGTGGAAATCCTCAAGCTGGACGGGGAAACGCATTTCGAGGATTTCAGGATCCGTGAGCCGCGAATTGGTCATGTGGGTGTGAACGCCCGAAGTTCCCGCAAAGCCCCGGCCGGAGTTCTCGAAACCCGCCGACGAGCCCGAGCAGATCGTCTCGTAATACTGATAGCGGGCATTGCCGAAGGTTAAATTGTTCATGGTGCCCTGGCTGTTGGCGAGCGCGCCCAGCGCCCCGAACAGCGCGTTGGTCACGTGCTGGGATGTCTCGACATTGCCGGCCACCACCGCGCGCGGATAGGCGGGCTTGAGCATCGAGCCTTCGGGAATGATGATGTGGATCGGCCTGAGGCACCCGGCGTTCATCGGAATCGGCTTTTCGACCATGACCCGGAAGACATAGAGGACGGCTGCGCGGGTGACCGGCTCGGGCGCATTAAAATTATTGGCCATCGCTTCCGACGTGCCGGTGAAGTCGACGGTCGCTTCGCGTTTTTCACGGTCGACCGTGATCTTGACGCGGATTACCTGGCCGGTGTCTGTGGGATAGTCGTAGCTGCAGTCCGACAAGGCGGCGATGACCCGGGCCACGCTTTCGGCCGCATTGTCCTGGACGTGGCCCATATAGGCCTCCACGACGGGAAGGCCGAAGTCTGCCACCATCTTTCTAAGGTCCGCCACGCCCTTCTCGTTGGCTGCGATCTGGGCTTTCAGGTCGGCCACGTTCTGGACGACATTGCGCACAGGATAGGGGTGGTTGGTCAACACCTCCACGAGTTCGGCCTCGCGGAAGTGGCCTTTTTCGACCAGACGGAAATTGTCGATCAGAACCCCTTCCTCATCCACCGTGGTGGCAAGCGGCGTCATCGAGCCGGGTGCGGTGCCGCCCACATCGGCATGGTGGCCGCGCGAGGCAACCCAGAAGAGGATTTCAGGCTGCTCCCCGCCCTCAAAGGCTGTGTCGGCTTGCACCTGAGGATGAAGCGAAGCTTCGGTGCCCGAGTTCGTGGCGAAAGCCTCAGCACGCATGGTTGGTGACATCTCACCGGATCGCCGGACCTCCGGCTTTTCGTGGGCAAGTGCTGCACCAGGCGCCGCGTCGAAAGGCGAGGGACTGGAGCCCGAATGCGCGAACACCGGCGTGACCACGGTGATGTCGGGCAGGTGGGTGCCGCCGTTGTAGGGCGCATTGAGCGCGAAGACGTCTCCGGGATGGATGTCGCCCGCATTGAGTCGGATGACGGTTTCCACCGACCGGTCCATGGAGCCCAGATGCACCGGCATATGCGGCGCATTGGCCACGAGCCTGCCGTCGCGGTCAAAGACGGCGCAGGAAAAGTCGAGCCGTTCCTTGATATTGACGGAATAAGCCGTGTTCTGCAGCGTCAGTCCCATCTGCTCGGCGATTGACATGAACAGGTTGTTGAAAACCTCGAGCAAGATCGGGTCGGCGGCCACAGTGCCGATGGCCTGGGTGCGGGCGAGCCGCTCGTGGCGGGTCAGGATCACATGGTCTCGCGCGTTGATCGCCGCCGTCCAGCCCGGTTCGACAACGATGGTCTGGTTGGGCTCGATGACCAATGCGGGCCCCGTGACCCGGTTGCCGGGTTTCAGCATGTCCCGGCGGAAGACGCGGGCCTCACGCCAGGCACCGCCTGTGTAGAGCGGGCAAGCGGCACCGTCGGCGATCTCGCGGTCCTCGAGCGGCTGTTCGGTTTCGCTGCGCGCGTCTTGGCGGTCATCCATGGCCTCAACGGAAACCGCCTCGATGATCACGGTCTTGCCGTCATAGATGAAGCCGAACTGCGCTTTGTGGGCGCGTTCGAATTCGGCGTGGGCGTCATTGACGTCGAAGCCGGAGAAATTGACCGGAATTGTGGTGTCGGTTCCGTCGTAGCGAAGCTGAAGCAGCGGACGCCAGGAGACCGCCGCATCGGGCACGCCCTGGGCGGAAAGCTCCTCGAAGACGGGCGCGCACAGATCATCGACCAGGCGCTTGATGGCCGGCAGGCTTTCCTCCGACAGCGGCTTGAGCAATGCCTGCTGGCGGCTCGCAAAGACCTTGGCGAGGCCGATCCCGTAGGCTGACAGCAAGCCGGAGAAAGGATGGATCAGGATTGATTCCATGCCGAGCGCATCAGCCACCAGGCAGGCATGCTGGCCGCCGGCACCGCCGAAGCAGTTGAGCAGGTAGCGGGTGACGTCATAGCCGCGCTGCACGGAAATCTTCTTGATCGCATTGGCCATGTTCTCGACCGCAATGGTGATGAAGCCCTCGGCAATCTCCTCGGCGCTCTTGCCGGGGAAGCGGCTGGCCAGGTCGGCGAGTTTCGCCCGCACCGCATCGACATCGAGCGGCTCGTCTTGGCCGGGTCCGAAGATGGCGGGGAAGAAGGACGGTTGCAGCTTGCCGAGCATGACATTGGCGTCGGTGACGGTGAGCGGGCCGCCGCGTCGGTAACAGGCGGGACCCGGATTGGCACCGGCCGAATCGGGTCCGGCGCGGAAACGACCTTCCTCGGCATGCAGGATCGAGCCGCCGCCGGCGGCGACCGTGTGGATGCGCATCATCGGCGCGCGGATGCGGACACCGGCCACTTCGGTGTCGAAGGCGCGTTCGTAGTCGCCGTCATAATGGGCGACATCGGTGGAGGTGCCGCCCATGTCAAAGCCGATGACCTTGCTGTAACCGGCGAGTGCTGCCGTCTCGACCATGCCGACGACGCCGCCCGCGGGACCCGACAGGATCGCATCCTTGCCGCGAAACATGCCGGCCGCGGTCAGTCCACCAGAGGACATCATGAATTGCAGCGTCGGGCCGGGTTCGCCCGATGGCGTGGCACCGAGTTCGCTCGCAACCCGATCGACATAGCGCTTGAGGATCGGCGACAGATAGGCATCGACCACCGTGGTATCGCCGCGTCCGACGAGCTTGGCGAGCGGCGAGACCTGGTGGCTCACCGAGATCTGGGTGAAGCCAGCGCGAAGGCAGGCGTCCTCTACCAGCGTTTCGTGGATCGGGTTCTGCCAGGCATGCATGAGCACGATGGCCACGGCGTCGATGCCGTCGGCCTTGGCGCGCGCGAGTTCGGGCATGAGCGTCTCGACATGGGCGACGCGCTGGATCAAACCCGTGGCCGTCATGCGTTCGTCGATTTCCAGGACCCGCTCGTAGAGTTGTTCTGGAAGGATGATTTCCTTGGCGAAAATGTCGGGCCGTGCCTGGTAGGCGATCTTGAGCGCGTCGCGGAAACCTTTGGTGATCAGCAGCAGCGTGCGGTCACCCTTGCGCTCGAGCAGCGCGTTGGTGGCCACGGTGGTGCCCATCTTGACGTGGCCGATACGGTCGGCGGGAATCGGCTCGGAAGCGGTCACCCCCAAGAGGTCGCGGATGCCTTGGATGGCGGCGTCGGCATAGGCCTCGGGGTTTTCTGACAGAAGCTTGCGCTGGTGAAGCGAACCGTCGGGCGCGCGTCCGATCACGTCGGTGAAGGTGCCGCCGCGGTCGATCCAGAAATCCCAAAGACCGTGTGTCATCGCTGTCTCCTTCGGCTGAACGGCGGCGCGCTGTCCGTGACCGAAGCTATCGCCTATCCTTGACAAGACGTCAACAATTTATCATTAAAATACTGATGAACAATCCTCAGGCGCGGAGCAGTCCATGACCAAGCCAATCGGACCTGTTGTGGCGGCATCCCATCTCGCCGATGGCGCGATGCCGGCGCTGTCGGAGCTCGAATACGGGCTCGTCATTCTGTCAAACGCCTATCAACGCTGGATCACGCGCTGCTGCGCGGCCGCTGGCGGCAATGGTCTGTCGAGCATTGAGGTGCAGATCCTGCATGCCGTCAATCATCGCAGCCGCGACAAGAGCCAGGCGGAGCTGTGCATGATGTTCAACATCGAGGACACGCATGTGGTGGCCTATGCGCTCAAGAAGCTGGAGGCGCTCGGTCTTGTCGCATCGGGGCGGCGGGGCAAGGAGAAGACGGCCCGGATCACGCCGGAGGGCGCAGCGCTGTGCCTGCGCTACCGAGAACTGCGCGAGAAGTTGCTGGTGGAGACAACGAAGTCGCTCGGCCTCGATGAAGGACGAATCGGCGAGATTGCAAGCCTGATGCGGGTGATGTCGGGCCAGTATGACCAGGCGGCGCGCGCTGCGGCCAGCATGTGAGGCCAACTCGTCAGCTGATTTTCGCCTTGCGCCCCATGAAGACCACGAGCCCCACGGCGACCGCGAAGCCGACCGTCACTGAGGTGATCCGTTCGCCCAGCAACAGCGCCGACAGCGCCAGCGTGACGAAGGACTGCAAGAGCTGTACCTGGCCGACACGGGCGATGCCGCCGATGGCGAGCCCCTTGTTCCAAAAGATGAAGCCGGCGAACATCGAGCCCAGCGCCAGATAGAGCAGGGCGAGCAATTCGGCCGACCCCGGTGTCCGCACGCCGTCCGACCAGAAGGCCAGCGTTCCCAAGAGCGACACCGGCGCACTCAGGACAAGCGCCCAGGCGATGACCTCCCAGCCGGGCAGAATGCGTGCGAGCTTGCCCGAAATCACATAGCCGCAGGCGGCCGACAGCGCTGCGAACCCCAGCCAGAGATCGCCGAGCCCAGGTTTCAGGTCGGCACCTGACAACGAGAAAATCACCACAAGCGCGGCACCCGTGACACTCCAGGCCCAGAAGGCGGGACCCGGGCGCTCGCCGCCGAACAGGGCGGCGAATGCCGCCGTCAGCAGCGGCAGAACACCCAGCACAACCCCGCCATGGGAGGCGGAAACCGTCTGCATGGCGATTGAGGAGAAGATCGGGAAGCCGTAAACAAGGAGCAGGCCTGCAAAGGCAAGTTCGCGAAGATGGGCGCGCGGCAGGGACCGCCGAAGGATGGCGAGCGTCAGACCCGCCACGACGGCGGCGATGAGCGCACGGCCGAAAGTAATGAAGGCGGGTGAAAAACCCTCGAGCGCAATGCGTGTCATCGGCAGGGTCGCGCCGAAGATCGCAATGCCGACAAAGCCGATGGCGTATCCCGCCAGCGGATGGGAGGCGCGGTCAGCCGACGGCGAAGACGGCAGGGGCTTGGGCGAGGGCCCAGGGATAAGCCCAGGGATGGGCCCAGGGGAGAGTTGGGACGAGGAACTGGGCGAGGAGTCGGGCAAGGATTCGGGCTGGTCGCTCATGGAAGCGAGATAGCCGGGAAGGTCGACCCCGGTCCAATCAATTCGTACGGCTTCGGCCATTCGCACATTTGATGGATTGCGTCGCGGCATCAGTCTCGATTTTGTTCGGCAAATCGATTAGGAAGAAGAATGTCCGTGCTCGTAAATGTCTTCGACACCATTGGCGAAACCGCCCTGAACGCTTTTGCCGGTGTGGTTGAGGCGGTCCGAACCATGTTCGAAGGCGATCCGCAGACCCGCGCGAAAGTGGCTTTTTCGGTGGCGGTAATCGCCTTGTCGGCCAAGATGGCGAAGGCGGATGGAATTGTCTCCCCGGCGGAAGTGGCAGCGTTCTACGAGATCTTTGCGGTTCCCGCCGATGAATTGGCCAATGTCTCCCGGCTTTACAATCTGGCCCAGCAGGACGTCGCAGGCTTTGATGCCTATGCCGAGCGCATCGTGGGCATGTGCGGGTCGGGCGGCGACAATTGCGCCATGCTTGAGGACATTCTCGACGGGCTGTTCCACATCGCCAAGGCGGACGGGGTCATCCACTACAAGGAGCTTGAATTCATCGCCGAGGTGGCAGACATCTTTCGCATCGACGAGGCCCATTTTGATCGCATTCTCGCGCGCCATGTCCATCCCGATGGCATTGATCCTTTTGCTGTCCTTGGCCTTGCGCCCACTACGCCGTTCCCAATGGTCCGCCAGCGTTACCGCGAACTTGCTGCCGAGAGCCATCCCGACCGGTTGATCGCTCGCGGCGTGCCTGAGGAGTTTCTCAGAATCGCCAACGAACGGATGGCCGCACTGAATGCAGCCTATGAAGCCATCGAGAAGGCCCGCGCCCCCGCATGACGTCTGGACCCGAGCAACCGGAACGTCCTTCGGTTTCTGCCACAGCGTTGGCGCCGGTTTTTGCGCCGGACTTTGCGCCGGCGCTCGTGCGTCCGTCGCCGAATTTCGGCGAGCGGGTTGGCGGTCGGGCACCGGACATGATCATCCTGCATTACACGGGGATGCCGTCGGCCAAGGCGGCGCTTGATTGGCTCTGCACCGAACAAAGCCAGGTTTCCTCCCACTACTTCGTGAGCGAGACCGGCATCGTCACCCAACTCGTCCCGGAATCCGGCCGCGCCTGGCATGCCGGGCGCAGTATCTGGAAAAATCATACCGACATCAACTCGGCGTCGGTCGGCATCGAGATCGCCCATCCCGGCCATGTTGCAGGGCAGCCGCGCCCCGAACCCTATCCGGCACCACAGATCACCGCGATCATCCGGCTTTGCCGCGACATTGTCGCCCGACACAGCATCACGGCCGAACGCGTTCTCGCCCATTCCGATGTTGCGCCCACCCGCAAACAGGATCCTGGCGAATGGTTTCCCTGGGATCGGCTGCACCGGGAAGGGGTTGGCCTTTGGGTCGAGCCTGCTCCGGTCTCCGGCGGCCGATTCTTCCAGGAAGGCGACGAAGGCCAGCCAGTAGAGGCGCTGCAATCCATGCTCGCGTTGTATGGATACGGGACCGAAGTGACCGGCCATTATGGTGCCGAGACGGCTGCAGATGTGCGCGCCTTCCAGCGCCATTTCCGTCCTGTCCGCGTGGATGGAATCGCCGACATGTCCACTATTTCAACACTCCACAATCTATTGCAGCATTCTTCAAATATATCTTGAGTTTTTTCGTACTTTAATCCGGCTAGAACATTACTATTTTAGGTCCAATACATAATGTAACAAGACGTAATTTTAATTTATCAACACGCAGAATTCAGCCTGTTTGTCGCCTCATTTCAGCCGTTGCAATAGATCATCTGTCTGCCGCGTCACGCCGGGGGACGGAAGCCTGAGAAACAGGCGGCCGGGGTCCGGATGAAGTTCAACGCGCCAGGGGTATGGCTCGCCGGAAACGGCGAACATGGCGCATGCGGAGACTGCCACAACCATGCGAAAAATGAATTCGGCTGCGACTGCGGCCTTGCTTTGCCTTGCTCTGGCGGGATGTCAGACAACCGGCATTTCGGCTGAAACAACCGGGTCAATCAAGACCGAAACACTGTCCATCGCCCCGACGAGTTCCGGTTATGCCGACAAGCCTTATGCGGCGCTGATTGCGAGCTACGCAAGCAGCAATGGGGTGCCGGTCCCGCTTGCCCATGCTGTCATCCGGTTGGAGAGCAACTACCGCCCCGACGCGCGCGGTTCAGCGGGCGAGATCGGCTTGATGCAAATCAAGCCGGCAACCGCCCGGATGATGGGCTACAGCGGATCGGCCAAAGGGCTCTATGATCCGGAGACCAATATCAAATACGGCATGAAATACCTTGCCGCTGCCCACAAGCTCGGTGGCGGGGAGACCTGCGGCACGATTCTCAAATACAATGCAGGCCACGCCGCAAAGCGGATGAATCCGGTGTCGGCCCGCTATTGCGGCAAGGTCAAGGCGATGATGGGCTGACCGGGGGTACCTGCCGTCGCCGGTATCTGCCAGGGACATCGAGCCGCTGGCTATTGTCGGTGCCTTGGTCTAAGGAGCGCGAGCCAGTCGGCCGGGCAGCCGCGCCTTGCAAGGGTCGAAAGACTGCAGGGCGAGGAAAGTCCGGGCTCCACGGAACAGCGGTGCCGGTTAATGGCCGGCGGGGGTGACCCTAGGGAAAGTGCCACAGAAAGCAAACCGCCCCGTCCTCTCAGCCGTCCATGCGCCGTGTGCGAAGGGACAGACGTGGTGGCGGGGTAAGGGTGAAAGGGTGGGGTAAGAGCCCACCGCGCGACCGGCAACGGAAGCGGCACGGTAAACCCCACCGGGAGCAAGACCGAATAGGGATGACGCGGCGAAAGCCAGCCTGTTCCGGGCCAGTCATCCGGGTAGGTTGCTTGAGGTGCGTTGCAAGGCGCGTCCCAGAGGAATGGCTGCCACGTTCCTGTCTTCGGGCAGGGGCCATACAGAACCCGGCTTACAGGCCGACTGGCACTTTTTCCCCCGGTTGGCTAAAGCGCCGCGCGCCTTTTCGGACGCGCGAATGTCGCTGTAACCCTCCGAATCGTCACCTGCCGGCGCCGGTCAACAGAGCTGGATCGAACGCGACATGCACTGGCAGATGCCACACGACTTGCTATCCGCCAAGCAGACTTGAAAATGTCGCTCATTTGAGCTGCATGTATGTATCGTCCGGGAGAAGGAGGCAAAAAATGGCCTCCAACGCATATGTCCGCGCACGCATCGATTCCTTGATCAAGGACAGCGCCGCAGCGGTGCTTGACAGTCTTGGACTTACGACCTCGGACATCATCCTTATCGTCCTGACCAGGATCGCCCGTGACAAGGCTCCTCCCGTTGAGTTCACTCGCCCCAACGCTGGAACCATTGCCGCCATGGAAGAGGCGCGTGCCATGAAGGCTGGTCTGGGGCGGGTTTTCGGGACTGCAGACGAGTTGTTTCAAGCTCTTGAGGGGCGCAAGGTTGCCAAGTAACAAGAGGGTTGCGAAGTCGGCTTCTCGTGGTCGATACAATATGGTTGATATCAAGGCGGCCATGAGCCTTATTGTGGCAAATGATGCCCCGCTCCCCGCTGAATAGAAAGATCACATGCTTTCAGGCGATTGGGACGATCACCGGGAATGCCGTACAGGCGGGGATCTTCTCCTTGTCTACACAGTAGACAAGAACACAAATTTGGTTGTTTTCGTTGCTTCCGGCACGCATGCAGAACTTTTTGAATAGCCCCGGGCGGATTTCTGCCGCTTCCCCGCACGCAGCAAACCGAAAACTTCAAAGCCAATTCCACGACGCTTGTCCTGCATGTCGCACTCCAATCAGTCCCGATTGGACCAACCGACCTTGCCTATTCAGCGTGTGACAGCGCCTGGTCCTAACTCTTCGTTAATCTTGACGGGATATTAACGAGGGAACCTTCGTGGGGCTTTGTGGGGCTGTTTCCCATTGACGCCCATATAGGCCCATGGTATCCCAAATGGCCAGGATCAGCAGGCGGGAAGCCGCCGTTTCAGCACAGGATAAAGGTCGGTTCCGCGCCGGGAACGGACGGTCAGCGCTCGGTCCGGACAGGTCTTCCCGTGCGACGGTGGTCATGCCATCGGGGGGATCTGTGGCCGGGGGATCTATGGCCAGGGGACCTATGGAATGCGGTCGAAGGGCGGAAACGGCGGTGGTGCGTCATGAACCGGTTTCTGTCGAATGCGACACACAGGATCGATGCGAAAGGGCGGGTTTCCGTGCCCTCATCCTTCCGCGCCGTGCTGGCACGGGCGGGTGCCGAGGAGCTTTACGTCTACCAGGATTTCGTCTTTCCGGCCGTCAGCGTCGCAGGGCCGGAGGTGCTCGACCGTTTCGAGCGGCTGATTGCGGCGCAGGATCCGTTCTCGGTCGAAGCCAACAAGATGTCGCTGCTCATTCATGGTGGCGGGGTCTTCATGAAACTGGACGGCGAGGGCCGTCTGGCGATGACGGACTTCATCCGCAGCTTCACGGGCATCATCGACATGGTGACTTTCGCGGGCCGCGGCGATCATTTTCAGATCTGGGCGCCGGCTGCCTTCGAAGCGACGCAGGCGCAGGCCAGGCAGGAACGGATGCGCGCCACGCCGCCATCCGTCTAGGATGGAGAAATGGAATGATGGCGGTCGAAGGCGACAGCACTCCCGACGCCGGTGACGGACCGGTCCGTCACATCCCGGTTCTCCTGAAAGAAGTCCTCGACGCCCTCGCACCCACCGCCGGTGCCCATATTCTTGACGGAACTTTCGGTGCAGGCGGCTACAGTGCAGCGCTCATTGCCGCCGGCTGCCGGGTCACCGCGCTTGACCGGGACCCCGACGCCATCGCCGCCGGACACTCGCTTGTTGCGGAATCCAATGGCCTGCTCACCCTGATCCAGGCCCGCTTTTCGCATCTGCTGGACCACGTCGAGCCTGCAAGCCTTGATGGCGTGGTGCTCGACATCGGCGTCTCCTCCATGCAGATTGATGAAGCGGAACGCGGTTTCTCCTTCATGCGCGACGGACCGCTCGACATGCGGATGGCGCGCTCCGGGGTCTCGGCCGCTGATGTGGTCAATCGCCTCAAGGCCTCCGATCTCACCCGGATCTTCGGTTTTCTCGGCGAAGAGAAGCATGCGGGGCGGATCGGCCGGGCGATCGAGGCAGCGCGGGCGGAAGTGCCCTTCACCACCACGCGCCAACTTGCCCGGCTGATCGAGAAGGTCTCGCCACGGCGGCCTCAGGACCGGATTCATCCCGCGACGCGGGTGTTCCAAGCGCTCAGAACCTATGTCAACGACGAGCTCGGCGAACTGGCCGCCGCCATGTTTGCCGCCGAGACAGCGCTCAAGCCCGGCGGTCGACTGGTGGTCGTCACCTTCCACTCGCTCGAGGACCGCATTGTCAAACGCTTCTTCGCCGACCGATCCGGCAAGGCTGGCGGGTCGCGCCATCTGCCGCAGGTCGCCATTCGTGCCGCCACCTTCACGCCGGTGGGAAAACAACCTGTCTCGGCCGGAGAGGCCGAATGCGAGACCAATCCGCGCGCCCGCTCGGCCAAGCTGCGCGCCGGGCTCAGAACGTCCGCCCCGAAAGGTGTTGCCGACATGTCCATCCTTCCCGTCCCCAACCTCGCTGCGCTTGCAGCGATCAGAGGCTGACCCGATGCTTCGAACGATCGATCTCGTCCTCATCTGCGCGATGATCGCGGCGGCAACCGTGACCTATCAGGTCAAGCACGAATCCGAGCTGAAGCTTGAGGAAGTCCGCGCCCTTCAGGCAGCCGTCAAGCTCCAGGAAGATACCATTGATCTTCTTAAGGCCGACTGGAGCCTTCTTAATCAGCCGTCGCGGTTGCAGGCGCTGGCCACTGCCTTTGAGGCAGACCTGAAACTCACCCCCATCGAAGCCCAGCAGATGGCGCTGCCTGACGAATTGCCGGGAAAGGCCACCGACTTCGCTCCCGTTACCGCTGAAGGCGAAGCGGGCGAAGACGTTGGTCCGGATGCGAACCTCAAGACAGGATCGGTCAAGCCATGAAACTGAGACTGCCGTTCACGCGCCGTTTGTCGGGCACCTCCAGCCAGGTGCCGCTGTCCTCGCCGCTCGAATTTGAAGGCGTGCGCAAGGCGCAAGGGACGCAGGCGCGCAATCGCATCGTCATCACCATTGCCTGTTTCGGCCTTCTGTATGCGGTGGTCGGCGCTCGGCTGGTGCAATACGGCCTGCGCTCCGACGAGGTGGTGTCCTCCATCGCCCGCGGTGACCAGCTGATGGCCTCGCGGCCTGATCTCGTCGACCGCAACGGCGAGGTTCTCGCCACCGACATTCGGACCGTGTCGCTGTTTGCCGAGCCACACAAGATCGTCGATCCGGACGAGGCGATCGAGATGCTGGCCACCGTGCTGCCCGGTCTCGACATAAAGGGGACCTACCGCAAGCTCTCTTCCGATTCCCGCTTCCAATGGCTGCGCCGCCAACTCACGCCCCGCCAGCAAAGCCAGATCCTGCAACTCGGCATTCCCGGCATCGGCTTCCGGCCGGAAAAGCGCCGCTTCTATCCCGGCGGTCCCACCGCCTCCCACGTCGTGGGGCATGTCAACATCGACAACAAGGGCATTGCGGGGATGGAGAAATATGTCGACGGTCAGGGTCTGGGCGACCTTGCAGCGGTCGGCATGACGGTCGACGAGAAGCTTAAACCCATCAAGCTGTCAATCGATCTGCGGGTCCAGCACGTCCTGCGCGATGAACTTGCCGCCGCCATGATCCGATACAAGGCGATCGCAGCGGGCGGCGTGGTGCTCAACGTTCACACGGGCGAAGTCGTGGCCATGAGTTCGCTGCCCGATTACGATCCGAACAATCCGGTGGAGGCGCTGGAAAAGGACCGCCTCAACCGCATGTCTGCGGGCACCTTCGAGATGGGCTCGACCTTCAAGGTCTTCACCACCGCCATGGCGCTCGATTCCGGCAAGGTGCGGATTTCCGACCAGTTCGACGCCCGTGGCTCGATCCGCATCGGCGGCTTCAACATTGCCGACTTCCACGGCAAGAACCGTATCCTGACCGTTCCGGAGATCTTCATCTATTCCTCCAACATCGGCACCGCGCGCATGGCCGATATCGTCGGCATCCAGGGACACAAGGAATTCCTGACCCGGATGGGTCTGCTGTCGCGGATGAACACCGAGATCCCCGAGGTGGCCACGCCGTCTCAGCCGACCGAGTGGAAGAAGATCAACTCGATCACCATCTCGTTTGGACACGGCGTGTCGACCACGCCGCTGCAGACGGCGGTGGCGGCGGCCGCGCTGATGAACGGAGGCAAACTGATCCCGCCATCCTTCATGCCGCGCACCGTCGCCGAAGCGGACCAGCTCGCCGTCCAGGTGATCCAGCCCGAAACGAGCAAACTCATGCGCGACCTCATGCGGATGAATGTGGAGAAAGGATCGGGGCGCCGCGCCGAGGTCGACGGATTCCGGGTGGGCGGAAAGACCGGGACAGCGGAAAAAGTGGTCAATGGACGCTATTCGAGCGCGGTGCGTTTCAATGCCTTCCTGGCGGCCTTCCCGGCGGAAAACCCCGATTATGTGGTGCTGGTGGTGATTGACGAGCCGAAGCCCGAAGACGGAATGGCGAGCGCGACGGCCGGCCTCAACGCGGCTCCGACGCTCAGCGGTGTTATCCGGCGGTCGGCCGCTTTCCTGGGCGTCAAACCGCAATTCGGCGAGCCTGGCACAATCATCCCGCTGTCATATTGAGTGCAAGATTGACGCGCACTGCGTCTCACCCTTCCTGACCAACAAAAACCGGCCACCATGAACCTATCCGCCCTCCTTGCCACCCTTCCCGCCGACGCCATCGCACATCCCGATGCGGCCACAGCCGACCTCGTCGTCAGTGGCCTGAGCGCGGACAGCCGGACCGTGGCGGGCGGGAACATCTTCTTTGCGCTGTCGGGGTCGAAGACGGAAGGCGCGCGTTTTGCCGCCGACGCGGTGGGCCGAGGCGCTTCGCTGGTGGTCGCGGAGGCCGGTTCGAACCTTGCCGGGATCGGTGTTCCCGTGCTTGAGGTGCAGGACGCGCGGTTGGCGCTTGCCCGGATGGCTGCGGGCTTCTTCGGTCTGCAGCCGCGCGTGATGGGAGCTGTGACCGGTACGGCTGGAAAGACCTCGGTGGCCTCGTTTCTGCGCCAGATCTGGGCGCACGCGGGCAAGACGGCGGCCATGCTCGGGACCACGGGCGTGGCGGCGCCGGGCCGCAATGATTACGGCACGCTGACGACGCCCGATCCCGTCGCATTGCACAGGCTGCTGGCTGAACTGGCGAGCGAAGGCGTCACCCACGCCGCCATGGAAGCCTCAAGCCACGGCCTCGACCAGCGGCGGCTCGACGGTGTTGCGCTCAGTGTCGCGGGCTTCACAAATCTGGGTCGGGACCATCTCGACTACCACCCCACGATGGAGGCCTATATGGCCGCCAAGATGCGGCTGTTCGACACACTCCTGCCCAGAGGAGCGCCGGCGGTCATTTTTGCAGACGACGCCTGGTCGGCACGCGCTGTCGAGGTTGCCGAGTTGTCGGGCGCACAGGTGCTCACTGTTGGACGCAAAGGCGGGTTCCTGAGCCTCAAGCGCGTCGAGCATCTGCGCCACAAGCAGACGGCGGAAGTCCATCACGATGGCCGCATTTTCGAGATCAACCTGCCGCTGGCGGGCGATTTCCAGCTTTCCAATGCGCTGGTGGCCGCCGGCATGGCGATGTCGACCGGAACGCCGCCCGACACCGCATTTGCCGCGCTTCATCATCTCAAGGGTGCCCCCGGCCGGCTCGACCTGGTGGGCTCGACCGAGGAGGGAGCGCTCGCCTATGTGGATTATGCCCACAAGCCGGAGGCACTCGAGAACGTGCTCCTGGCAGTTCGGCCCTTCACCACCGGGCGCATTGTCCTCGTGTTCGGCTGCGGTGGTGACCGCGACCGCGGCAAGCGGCCGATCATGGGGCAGATCGCCAGAAGGCTCGCCGATGTCGTTATCGTCACCGACGACAATCCGCGTTCGGAAGTGCCGTCGTCGATCCGCGCCGAAATCCTGGCTGCTGCGCCCGGGGCCTTCGAGATCGGCAACCGCGCGCAGGCCATCGCCGAAGCTGTCGGCATGCTTCGGGCGGGTGACACGCTGATCGTCGCTGGCAAGGGGCATGAGGAAGGCCAGACGGTGGGCGCGAGCGTGCTGCCCTTCTCAGACCACGCTGAAATTCGCAAAACGCTGGAGGGCTCGCGCCGATGAGTTACCTGTGGACTGTCTCCGACATGATCGCTGCGATGTCCGGTCGGCCGGTCGGGCAGATGCCGGAGGGCGTCAACGGCATCTCCATCGATTCGCGCAATGTTTCACCCGCAGATGCCTTTTTCGCCATCAAGGGCGAGCGCTTTGACGGCCATGATTTCGCCAGTTCAGCCATGGCTTCGGGGGCTCTGGTGGTGGTGGTGGCCGAAGCCAAGCTTCCGGCGCTCGGCCGCCTGACGATGCCGATGATCGTGGTCGACGACGTGCTTGAAGGGTTGATCGCGCTCGGTCGCGCCGCCCGCGCCCGCTCGGAAGCCCGGATCATCGCCATCACGGGATCAGTCGGAAAGACATCGACCAAAGAGATGCTGCGCCACGTTTTGTCAGACAGCGGCGAGGTCCATGCCTCCGCCGCCTCCTTCAACAATCACTGGGGCGTGCCGCTCACTTTGGCGCGGCTGCCAGTGTCGGCCCGCTACGGCGTCTTCGAAATCGGCATGAACCATGCCAACGAGATCCGGCCGCTGGTCACCATGGTGCGCCCGCATGTGGCCATCATCACCACGGTCGCGGCCGCCCATCTCGGCAATTTCAACAATCTGTCGGAAATCGCCGCCGCCAAGGCCGAAATCATGGAAGGCCTCGAACCTGGCGGACATCTGCTCCTCAACCGCGACAACGAGAAGTATCCGGCGCTCAGAAAGCGCGCCGATGACCTCGGACTGGCGCGGGTGCAGTCTTTCGGCGAGCACAAGCAGGCGAGTTATCGGCTTCTCGAGTGTCGGCTTCTGCCTGACCGGTCTGAAATCAAAGTCCGGATCGGCGGCCGGGAAGTCGACGTTACCATTGGCGCACCCGGACGGCATGTTGTGCAGAACGTGCTTGCGGTGCTCGGTGCGGCCCACCTCGCCGGTGCCGACTTCGACAAGGTCGTGCGCGCGCTGGCGGGCATCAGCGCCGAAAAGGGCCGCGGCGCACGCCACCGGCTCGCCATCGACAGTGGCAGCTTCCTGCTCATCGACGAGAGCTACAATGCCAATCCCGCATCCATGCGGGCGGCACTCGATCTGTTGCGGGCGACCGCTCCGATTGAAAAAGGCAGGCGGATCGCGGTTCTGGGGGACATGCTCGAAATGGGCCGCTTCGCCGAGAAGGTGCATCGCGACCTCGCCGGCCCGGTCCGCGAGGCGGGCGTGGATCTTCTGTTTCTCGCCGGACCTGAGATGGACCATCTGGCCAAAGCACTCGGTGGCGCGCCGGAAACCATTCATCGCGATGGCGTGGACGCGCTCGTCGACCTGCTGATTGACCGGATCGGGCCAGGCGATGCGGTGATGGTCAAGTCGTCCCTGGGAACAGGTTCCGGCCGCGTCGTCAAGGCGTTGCTTGACAAGTATCCCGCGCTGGCTGACAGCGCAGGTCAAGACTGAACGGCGCGGGGGAATACCGAACATGCTTCTTTGGCTGGTCAATCTGTCGGATCAAATCCAGTTCTTCAATCTCTTCAGATACATAACGTTTCGCACCGGCGGCGCGATGTTCACCTCCGCTCTCATCGTTTTTCTGTTTGGCCCCCGAATCATCGCTTCGCTCAGGGTCCGCCAGGGCAAGGGCCAGCCGATCCGCGCCGACGGCCCGCAAACCCATTTCAAGAAGGCCGGTACGCCGACCATGGGCGGACTGATGATCCTGGCGGGCATCATCGGATCCTCGGTGCTTTGGGCCAATCTGGCGAGCGTCTACGTCGTCACAACACTGCTCGTCACCCTGGGCTTCGGCATGATCGGCTTTTACGATGATTACCTCAAGGTGACCAAGCAGACCCACAAGGGTGTGTCCGGCAAGGCCCGGCTCGGGATCGAATTCGCCATCGCCGCTGTCGCCGTGTTCTTCATCATGCAGCAATCGATGACGTCATCGGCCAGCAACGCTGCCTTCGCCTCGTCCGTTGCCTTCCCGTTTTTCAAGGATCTGTTGCTTGATCTTGGTTGGTTCTTCATCGCCTTCGGTGCCTTCGTCATTGTCGCGGCGGGAAACGCGGTCAATCTCACCGACGGGCTCGATGGCCTTGCCATCGTGCCGGTGATGATCGCGGCTGCCTGCTTCGGTGCCATCGCCTATCTCTCCGGCAATGCGGTCTTTTCCAACTACCTGCAGATCAATTTCGTTCCCGGCACCGGCGAGCTGGCGGTGGTGCTGGGCGCTGTCATCGGGGCGGGGATGGGTTTTCTCTGGTTCAATGCGCCACCAGCGGCCATCTTCATGGGAGACACAGGTTCCCTCGCACTCGGCGGCCTGATCGGCTCGGTGGCCGTCTCCACCAAGCACGAGATCGTCATGGCCATCATCGGTGGCCTCTTTGTCATAGAGGCGCTTTCGGTCATCATTCAGGTGACGTCCTTCAAGCTGACAGGCAAGCGGGTGTTTCTGATGGCACCGATCCACCACCATTTCGAGAAGAAGGGCTGGACCGAAAGCCAGATCGTCGTCCGCTTCTGGATCATCGCCGTCGGGCTCGGGATCCTCGGCCTCGCCACGCTGAAGCTGAGGTAGGGCATGATCACGGCCTCAACATTTGCGCACAAGCGCGTCGCCCTTTTCGGGCTCGGCGGGTCGGGACTGGCAACCGCGCTGTCGCTGAAAGCGGGCGGTGCCGTCCTGACCGCCTGGGACGACAATCCCGACCAGGTGGCGACTGCGGCCGAACACGGGATACCGACCGCTGACCTGCGCGGCATCGACTGGCGCGAGACCGATACCCTGGTGCTGTCGCCGGGCGTGCCGCTCACCCACCCCAAGCCGCACTGGAGCGCGGAACTGGCTCTTTCCAATGGCGTGGAAATCATCGGCGATGTGGAGGTCTTCGTGCGCGAACGGCGGGCCCATGCTGAGGCGAGCCCGTTCATCGCGATCACGGGCACCAACGGCAAATCAACGACGACCGCGCTCATTGCCCACCTGCTGGCGTCCGCCGGACGGGACGTGCAGATGGGCGGCAATATCGGTACCGCCATCCTGACGCTGGCGCCGCCCTCATCTTCCCGGGTGCATGTGGTCGAATGCTCCTCCTTCCAGATCGACCTCGCTCCCTCCCTCGATCCCACCGCAGGCATCCTTCTCAACCTGACGCCCGACCATCTTGACCGGCATGGCGACATGGACCGCTATGCGGCCATCAAGGAGCGTCTGGTGGCGCGCAGCGATCTCGCCATCGTCGGGGTGGACGACGTCTATTGCGCCGCCATCGCGTCACGGATCGAAGCTGCGGGGGGTCGGGTTTCGCGTATCTCCAAGCAGGTGCCGGTCAACAACGGCATTCATGCGGAAGGCACGCGGCTCATTCTGGTTGAAGACGGTGAGCGGACAGTCTTCACCGATCTTGACGGCATCTCGACGCTCTGCGGTGCGCACAACGCACAAAATGCGGCTGCAGCCGTTGCAGCGGTGCGCACGACCGGGATCAGCGATGCCGCCATACGTGCCGGGCTCGCGAGCTTTCCCGGCCTGCAGCACCGGATGCAACCGGTCGGCCGCAAGGGCCGCGTGACCTTCGTCAACGATTCCAAAGCCACCAACGCGGATGCGGCGGCACCCGCGCTGGCGAGTTTCCCGCGAATTTACTGGATTTTAGGCGGACTGCCCAAGGACGGCGGCGTCGCCTCCCTTGAACCGCTGTTTGACCATATTGCCAAGGCCTATCTCATCGGCGAAGCGGCGGCGGGCTTTGCCGCCACGCTCGGTGGACGGGTTGCCTTCGAGATCGCCGGTACGCTTGACCGGGCTGTCGCCCACGCGGCCCGGGACGCCGCCGAAGACGACGATCCCCGTCCGGTGGTGCTGCTGTCGCCGGCCTGTGCAAGCTTCGATCAGTTCCGCAATTTCGAGGTGCGCGGCGAGGCTTTCGTGGCGCTGGTGTCTCACATCGATGGCATCGAAATGCTGGTTCAAGCCCCATCCAAAGGAGCGCAACATGGTTAGCCGCGTGGAACGCGGGCCGGTCGCCGACTGGTTCTGGACAATCGATCGCATGTTTCTGGCCGCTTTCCTTCTCCTGATGGGCATCGGGCTGATGCTCTCCTTTGCGGCAAGCCCGGCAGTGGCCGAGCGTCTCAACCTCGACAGCTTTCATTTCGTCGAGCGCCACGCCATCTTTCTGGTGCCGGCGATCGCGGTGATGTTTGGTGTCTCGTTCCTGTCGCCGCGCCAGGTTCGCCGCGCGGCGATCCTGCTTCTGGTCGGCTCCATCGGGCTGATGGTAATGGCGCTGTTCTTCGGTGTCGAAGTGAAGGGCTCGCGGCGCTGGATCTCGCTGGCGGGGATCTCGATCCAACCGTCCGAATTCATGAAGCCTGCCTTTGTGGTGATCTGCGCCTGGCTGTTCTCCGAGCGCTCCCGGCATCCCGAGATTCCGGGTAACCTGTTTGCCATCATTCTCTTTGGCATTGTCGCCGCACTGCTCGTCGCCCAACCGGACCTTGGACAGACCATGCTGGTGGCCGCTGTCTGGGGCGGCATGTTCTTCATGGCCGGCATGTCCTGGCTGTGGATCATCCTGCTCGCCATCGCCGCCATCTGCGGGTTCGTGGGTGCCTATTTCGTCTTTCCGCACGTGGCCGAGCGCATCAACTCCTTCCTGTCCAAGGGTGGCGACACGTTCCAGGTGGATACGGCGCGCGAGGCGATCATCCGCGGCGACTGGTTCGGACAGGGTCCGGGCGAAGGCACGATCAAACGGATCCTGCCTGACAGTCACACCGACTTCGTCTTCTCGGTCGCCGCCGAAGAGTTCGGGATCGTGTTCTGCATGGTGCTGGTGGCATTGTTCGCCTTCGTGGTGCTGCGCGGGCTGTCCAAGGCCGGACGTCTGGAAGATGACTTCACACGGCTTGCGGTGTCTGGCCTTGCGTTGCTGATCGGCTTCCAGTCCTTCATCAATGTGGGCGTCAATCTCGAACTTCTGCCGGCCAAGGGCATGACGCTTCCGCTCATATCCTATGGTGGTTCGTCGATGATCGCAGTAACGATCACTGCCGGATTTCTGCTGGCGCTGACCCGGCAGCGGCCCGAAAGCCGGGCGCGTCCGCGCGACGTCTTCCGCGTTCCGGTCGGCGTTCCGGCGGAGTAGATCCATGGCCGAAGGCAAGCTGATCCTGATCGCCGCCGGGGGGACCGGGGGCCACCTGTTTCCGGCGGAAGCGCTGGCCCACGAGTTGTCCGCCCGTGGCCATCTTGTGCATCTGGTGACCGACAGCCGCGCCGAGCGCTTCGCCGGTCGTTTTCCCGCCGAAGCGATCCATGTCGTGCAATCGGCCACGATCGGATCGAAGAACCCGCTCAAGGTGCTTGCTTCGTTGTGGGCGCTGTTCAAGGGTGTACGCCAGGCGGGCGCGCTGATCCGCAAGATCCGGCCGGCCGCAGTGATCGGCTTTGGTGGCTATCCCACCATCCCGCCGCTGCTTGCGGCTACGAATGCGGGCTTGCCGACGCTCATTCACGAGCAGAACGCGGTGATGGGGCGCGCAAACAAGGCGCTGGCGAGACGGGTGACGGCGATCGCCGGCGGTTTTCTGCCAGAAGGGACGGGCGCCCACGCGGAAAAGACCTTCGTCACCGGCAACCCGGTCCGGCCGGCGGTCATCGCGGCAGCTTTGGAGCCTTATGTCCCCTCGCGCGGGGAAGACCCGTTCCGGCTCGTCGTCTTCGGCGGCAGCCAGGGCGCGCAGTTCTTCTCCACCGCTCTGCCGGCCGCGCTCGCCTGTCTTGAAGAACCGCTTCGTCGGCGTATCGTACTCACCCAGCAGGCGCGTCAGGAGGATCAGGTGGCGGTGGAAACCGCGCTCAGTGCGCTCGGCGTCCGCTTCGAGGCGTCCCCCTTCTTTACCGACATGGCCGCCCGGCTCGGCTCGGCCCATCTCGTCATCTCGCGCTCGGGTGCTTCCACGGTGTCGGAAATCGCCGTCATCGGAAGGCCTTCGATCCTGGTTCCCTATCCCCACGCGCTCGATCATGACCAGGCGGCCAATGCGGCGGCGCTGAATGCCCGAGGCGGCGCTGAGGTCGTGGCCCAGTCGGCGCTCCCGCCCGAGGTGCTCGCCGACATGATTGCCGTGCGCATGGCCGATCCGGATGGCTTGGCTGCCATGGCCGAGCGGGCAAAGGCCAGCGGCAAACCCGAAGCCACCCGCTTGCTCGCCGACCTCGCAGAGGCTATTGCGGGCGGCCTTTCCGTCACAGACTTCAGGAGCAAGCGCACATGAAGATGCCGCAGACCATCGGCCTCGTGCATTTCATTGGCATTGGCGGCATCGGGATGAGCGGAATCGCCGAAGTGCTGCACAATCTGGGCTACCCGGTGCAGGGCTCTGACCAGTCCGAAAGCGCCAATGTGCAGCGCCTGCGTGAGAAGGGTATCCCCGTCCATATCGGCCACACGGCGGCAAATCTGGGTGAGGCCGAAGTGGTCGTCGTCTCCACCGCGATCCGCAAGTCCAATCCGGAACTGATGGCGGCGCGCGAGCGGTTGTTGCCAGTGGTGCGGCGGGCGGAAATGCTGGCCGAGCTCATGCGCTTCCGCAATGCCATCGCTATCGGGGGCACCCACGGCAAGACCACCACCACCTCGATGGTTGCGACCCTGCTCGACGCCGGCGGGCTCGATCCGACCGTCATCAACGGCGGCATCATCAATGCTTACGGCACCAACGCGCGCATGGGCGCGGGCGAATGGATGGTGGTGGAGGCCGACGAGAGCGACGGCACCTTCCTCAAGCTGCCAGCCGACATCGCGGTCGTCACCAACATCGATCCCGAGCATCTTGACCACTATGGCAACTTCGACGCGGTGCGCCTTGCGTTCCGCCAGTTCGTCGACAACGTGCCTTTTTATGGTTTCGGCGTCATGTGTCTCGACCATCCGGAAGTGCAGGCGCTGGTCTCGCGGATTGAGGACCGGCGGGTCATCACCTATGGCGAGAACCCGCAGGCCGACGTTCGATTTTCCAATCATCGCATGGACGGACCATCGTCGGTCTTCGATGTGGAAATCCGCAAACGCAAGTCCGGCGAGGTCATCCTGATCGAAGGGCTGAGACTGCCGATGCCGGGGCGCCACAATGTATCCAACGCCACGGCTGCCATCACGGTGGCGCATGAATTGGGGCTGAGCGCCGACCAGATCCGCACCGGGCTGTCGCAGTTCGGCGGTGTCAAGCGGCGCTTCACCCTTACCGGGCACTGGAACGGTGTCGATATCTATGACGATTACGGCCACCATCCGGTGGAGATCAAGGCGGTTCTCGGGGCGGCCCGCGATGCCTGCCAGGGCCGCGTCATCGCCATTGCCCAGCCACACCGCTATACCCGTCTGGCGAGCCTCTTCGACGAGTTTTCCTCCTGTTTCAACGAGGCTGACACGGTGATGATCGCGCCGGTCTACACCGCAGGCGAGGACCCGATCGAGGGCGTGACCTCGGAGGCGCTGGTGGCGCGGCTCAAGACCGGTGGCCATCGCGATGCCCGGTACATCGAGAGCCCAGCGGCGATTGCACCGCTCATTGCATCGATCGCCCGCCCGGGTGATTATGTGGTGTTTCTCGGGGCAGGCAATATCACCCAATGGGCAGGTGCGCTGCCGCGGGAACTGGCAGAACTCCCGGGACGCAAGGCATGAAGCAGGCACAGGTGGACGGCGCGCGGCTCATTGCATCGCTCAGCGACACACTCTCGGCGGTGCGCGGGCGGCTGACGCCGGACGCCGATATGTCCAAGATCACCTGGTTTCGAACCGGCGGTCCGGCGGAAGTGCTGTTCCAGCCTGCCAACGAGGACGACCTGGCGGTCTTTCTCGCAGCTGTACCGGACGACATTCCGGTGATGCCGGTTGGCATCGGCTCCAACCTGCTTGTCCGCGACGGGGGCATCCCGGGCTTTGTGGTGCGGCTGTCAGCGAAGGGCTTTGGTGGTGTCGAGCGGGTGGGCGACACGCAGATCATGGCGGGTGCGGCCTGTCCGGACAAACATGTGGCGGCGCTGGCGCTTGAGGCGGGGATCGGCGGGTTTCACTTCTATCACGGCATTCCCGGTGCCATCGGCGGCGCACTCCGGATGAATGCGGGCGCCAACGGGGTGGAGACGCGCGACCGGGTCGTGGAAATCCACGCCATCGACCGCAAGGGCGGGCGACATGTGCTGTCGAATGCCGAGATGGGCTTTGCCTATCGCCGCTCTTCAGCCGACAAGGGGCTCATCTTCACCCGTGCGCTTTACGAAGGCGTGCCCGCGGACCGCGACGAGATCCGCGCGGCGATGGAGGCGGTGCAGCATCACCGCGAGACCGTTCAGCCAATTCGCGAGAAAACCGGCGGTTCCACCTTCAAGAACCCGGAAGGCACCTCGGCCTGGAAGGAAATCGACAAGGCGGGCTGCCGCGGGCTGACCCTCGGGGGTGCGCAGATGTCGCCGATGCATTGCAATTTCATGATCAACACCGGCCAGGCTTCCGGCTTTGAGTTGGAATATCTCGGCGAGACGGTGCGCGCCCGCGTGCTGGAGAGATCCGGTATCCGGCTCGAATGGGAGATCAAGCGCATCGGCCTGTTCAGATCGGGCGAACTGGTGCAGGAATTTCTGGGTCAGATGTTTTGATAGGCTTGGCGGGCAGTCGCCGAACACTCGTGGTTTGATTCCAACATCTGTATCCCGTTGCCGCATGCTTCCCGGCAGATGTCGGACTGAGAAAAACAACGCGCAAGTTCAGGATTTGAGTGGATTTTACGAATTTGACATCTGGGCTCTGACGCACCCCGGAAATCGGGACCAGATGTCAAATTCAATCCACCAGGTTGACAGGGAGATTACCCATGCCGCAGACCATCACCAAAGGCTACGAGGCGCTGCTTGCGGCGGCGAACGCCGAGATCGTTACCCATGACGTGGACGCTGTGAAGGCGCTGCGCGGGCGTGAGGACGTCGTGCTGGTCGATATCCGCGATCCCCGCGAACGGGAGCGAGAGGGTAGAATTCCGGGCGCTTTCGCCTGTACGCGTGGCATGCTCGAATTCTGGATCGATCCCGCGTCGCCCTATGCCAAGCCGGAATTTCAGGAGGACAAGGAGTTCGTCTTCTTCTGCGCTGGCGGGTGGCGATCGGCGTTGGCCGCCAAGACGGCGCAGGACATGGGGCTGAAACCGGTTTCCCATATGGCTGGCGGCTTTGGTGCCTGGGTCAAGGCCTCCGGTGAGATCGAGCCGGGTTCAGCGCACAAGGACAAAGACACGCGCCAGGACAAGAGCCAGGTCCGCCCTGGCGACTGACCCGTCTTACTGCTTCAGTGCCTCGTCGATTGCTGTCCAGAGTGGTCCGAGCGGCTCGCAGCCCACCGACAGGCGGATGAAGCCCTCAGGCACCCGATCGCCCCAGCGGGCGCGGCGCTCACCCGACGTGTGCGTGCCGCCGAAGCTTGTGGTCTGGGCGATATAGGGGCAGGTCGAGAGGAAGCGTTCGGCCGTTTCGGCATCCCTGAGGATGAAACTGACAAGAAAGCCGAAGCCGCTCATCTGGCGGCTGGCGATGGCATGCGATTTATCGTCTTTCAGGCCCGGATAACGCACTGACAGAACCGACGGGTGCGCGACAAGGCGTTCGGCGATGACGCCTGCCGATCGGCACATCCGTTCAAGCCTGACGTCAAGCGTCTCCATGCCGCGGTGGACAAGCCAGGCTTCAAAGGCCCCCGGCACTGCGCCCGTGAGCTTGCGCCAGTCGCGGGCGGCCTGCATCAGCGTGTCGTTGCGGGTGGAAAGATGCCCGAACAAGACGTCGCCATGGCCAGAAGGCGCCTTGGTGTCGGCGGCCACGACGATGTCGGCACCCAGATCGAGCGGCCGCTGCAGGGCGGGCGTCATGGTTGTGTTGTCGACGACGAGAAGACCGCCGGCTAAATGCACGCGGGTCGCGACGGCGGCAATGTCGCAGACTTCGAGCCCGGGATTGGACGGCGTTTCGACGAAAACAACGTCGGCACCCGTGACATCGGCCTCAGCCATCGCCACGGTCGGGACTTCGACGATCTCCACGCCATAGGGCTTGAGGAAGCGCTCAGCAAGACTTCTCGTGGTGTAGTAGCCATCCGACGGAATGATCGCCTTGCGGCCTGCGCCAAGGGTGGCGAAGAGTGCGGCCGCAATCGCCGCCATGCCGGAGGGCAGGGCGAGCGTCGGGGCATCCTCCAGAATCGCGATCTGGTCTTCAAGCCCGTCCCAGGTGGGCATCGAAGACCGACCGTAGACATGGCTCGCGCCCTCCACCTCTGGCAGGTGATAGGTGGCTGCGGAAACGATGGGGGGTGCCAGTGGCTCGCCCTTGCCGAGATGGGCGGCGCGGTGATGCAGGAGAGCGGCGAAGCGGTCGTCGATGGTCTTTTCCATGAGGGTCTCCGTCAGGCAGGTGGATTTGGTCCGCTTTTGGCTCGCCTGCTGCATGTCGCGTTCAATCGGCCTTTATCGAACGCGACAGGGGGTAGCACGGCTCGCGCGGCGATGTCTTCCTCCGACTTTCATCCAGACAGGTGATCTCCGAGAATGGCGGCTGCGGGGTGGTCGGAGATCAGCCCCGCGCAGGCTCGATCTGGTCTAAGCCTCCTGTGATGCGGCGCGTGAATCGCTTGGGGTTGCACTCTTTTCAACTCTCTGATTCCTTCGGTGAAAGCATGGCGGGTGTGTGAGTCGCGGCCAGTGCATGCGCCGGTGTTGCGTCCTGGCGCGCAGAGCCGGAGGCGGCGGCCTGATTTCATCCTTGCGAGGTGCCGACCGGGCGAGGGGACCTGATGACTTGCAGACATGTGGCCGTCCTGATGGGCGGATTTTCCTCCGAAAGACCCGTAAGCCTGGCGTCTGGCACGGCTTGCGCTGATGCGCTCGAACGCGCCGCCTACCGTGTCACTCGCGTCGACGTCGACCAGGACATCGCCGCCACTCTCACGGCGCTCAGGCCCGATGTGTGCTTTAATGCGCTGCACGGCCCCTTTGGCGAGGACGGCACGATCCAGGGCGTGCTTGAATATCTTGCCATACCCTACACCCATTCCGGTGTGCTCGCCTCCGCGCTTGCCATGGACAAGAAGCTCGCCAAGATCGTGGCCAAGGCCGTGGGCATTCCCGTGGCCGAATCCAGGGTGATGAACCGGTTCGAGTTCACTTCGGCCCATCCGATGAAGCCGCCATACGTGGTCAAGCCGGTCAATGAGGGGTCGAGCTTCGGCGTCGTCATCGTCAAGGAGGACCAGGCGCACCCGCCGCAGATCATCACCTCCTCTGAATGGCGCTACGGCGACCGCGTGATGGTGGAGCGCTTTGTCCACGGGCGGGAATTCACCTGCACCGTGATGGGCGACGTGGCGCTCGGCGTCACCGAGATCATACCTGTTGGCCACAGCTTCTATGATTATGATTCAAAATATGCCGCCGGAGGCTCGAAGCACGTCTGTCCGGCAGAAATTAAACCAAATGTTTACCAAAAAATACGAACACTGGCTTTGAAGGCGCATCAAGTGGTCGGGTGCCGCGGCGTGTCGAGATCGGACTTCCGCTACGACGACAGATTTTCCGAGAACGGGGAGGTCGTCTGGCTCGAAATCAACACCCAGCCGGGCATGACCCCGACATCGCTGGCGCCGGAAATGGCCTTGCATGCAGGGCATTCGTTTGAAGAGTTCGTGAGCTGGATGGTGGAGGACGCGTCGTGTCGTCGATGACGGGAAACAGGGCTGCCGGCCAGGCAGGGGAATCGGGCGCACGCGATGTGCAGCCGGGCTTCCTCGTGCTGCCGCGCGTCCTGCGCCGCCCCGTCCGCTTTCTGCATGCGCTCGCCACCGGACGGGTGCCGATTGCCGCCCACACCGGGTCGGTGGCGGCGACCCTGTTTTTCGCAGCCTCAGGCTTTTACGGCGTATCACTGGGCGGCCACACCGCCGCCGTCACCCAGGCCCTCACCACCGGGGCGGGCTTTGCGCTCGAAGATGTCCATATCACCGGCAATCTCGAGACCTCCGACATCGATATCCTGCAGCAACTGGGTCTCGATGGAGCCACATCGGTGATCGCGCTTGATGCCCACGGGGCGCGCGCGGCACTCACTGAGCTGCCCTGGATCGCCGACGCCGAGGTCAGCAAGGTCTATCCGGGCGCGCTCGCCATCCACATCACCGAGCGGCAGGCCGCCGCCATCTGGCAGCATGGCGAGGACCTCTCGCTCATCGATGCCAGCGGCGAGATCATTGCCCCGCTGACCGGCAGCCGCCATGCCAGTCTTCCGCTCTATGTCGGCCTCGGTGCCGACCGCCATGCCGACGAACTTGAGGCTCGGTTGCTCTTCCATCCCGAGTTGCGCGCCAGGGTGAAGGCCGCCATCCGCATCGCTGACCGCCGCTGGGACCTGCGGTTTGACAATGGCGTGACGCTGAGCCTGCCGGAAACCGACGTCGATGAGGCGATCGCGCGGTTTACGGCCTTCGACGCGGGCCGGGACGTGCTCGGGCGCGACATCGTCCGGGTAGATCTTCGGTTGGCCGACAGGATCATGCTGCAACTGTCGGAGACGGCTCACGAGCGCCGCACCAAGGCGCTTGAAGCCCGAACCAAGGCGATCAAGGCGGGTCACAAGACATGAGCTTTTTCCGTCCCTCCTCCCTGCTGCCGCGCTTGAAGCCTCTGTCGGCCAAGCGCTCATCGATCTTCACCGTGCTCGACATCGGCTCCTCCAAGGTGGTCTGCATGATCGGCCGGCTGACGCCGGTCGAAGCGGCTGAAGTGTTGTCGGGGCGAACCCATTCAATCGAGATTCTCGGCATCGGCCACCAGAAGTCCCGCGGCCTCAAGGCGGGTGTGATTGCCGACATCGAGGCGGTGGAAAGCTCCGTGCGGCTGGCGGTCGACGCTGCCGAGCGCATGGCGGGCCTTACCGTGGAATCGCTCATCGTCAACGTCACCGCCGGCCGGCTGATCAGCGAGACCCATTCGGCTGCAGTCAATCTGGGCGGCCACGAAGTCACCCCTGCAGATCTCAAGAAGGTGGTGGGCGCCGCCACGCGCCAGTCGCAGCTCAACGAGCGAGCAATTCTGCACTCGCTTCCGGCAGGCTATGTGCTGGATGGAGAGCGCGGCGTGCGCGATCCGCTGGGCATGTATGGCGATGCGCTGGGCGTCGACATGCATGTGCTGACGGCCGACCGTGCGCCGCTCAAGAATCTCGAACTGTCGGTCAATCGCGCCCACCTCACGGTGGAAGCGATGGTGGCAACTCCTTACGCTTCCGGACTTGCGGCGCTGGTCAGCGACGAGGCGGAGATGGGCTGCGCCGCCATCGACATGGGGGGTGGCACCACCACCATTTCGGTCTTTGCCGAAGGCAAGCTGGTCCATGCCGATGCGGTTGCGCTCGGCGGCCAGCACGTGACGATGGATCTTGCCCGCGGCCTGTCGACCCGGCTCGAGGATGCCGAACGCATCAAGGTGGTGCATGGCTCGGCGCTTCCCCACGCCTCTGAAGATCGTGACATCATTTCGGTTCCGCCGATCGGCGACGACGACCGGGACCAGCCGGTGCAGGTGCCCCGCGGACTGGTGGCGCGGATCGTGCGCGCCCGGGTCGAGGAGACGCTGGAGATGATCCGCGATCGTATCCAGCAGTCGGGCTACAGTTCGATCGTCGGCAAGCGGATCGTGCTGACCGGCGGTGCAAGCCAGCTGACGGGTATTAATGAATCAGCCCGGCGGATCATCGCGCGCAACGTGCGCATCGGGCGGCCACTCGGGGTGTCGGGGCTTCCGGCTGCGGCGAAGGGTCCGGCATTTTCGACCGCGGTGGGTCTCATGATCTATCCGCAGGTCTCGCATCTGGAAACACACGGCGCAGGCGAGGGCGGCATGTCCGCCATGACCGGTGCCGGAGGGCGGCTGGCCAATGTTGGCCGTTGGCTCAAGGACAGTTTTTGAATTCACGAATTGGCCGACGCGGCGGTGCGGCCATGACCAAGGAAGGAACGGGCACCATGACTATCAAACTGCAGAAGCCGGACATTACCGAGCTGAAGCCCCGGATCACCGTGTTCGGTGTGGGCGGCGGGGGCGGCAATGCCGTCAACAACATGATCAATGCCGGGCTCCAGGGTGTCGACTTCGTCGTCGCCAACACCGATGCCCAGGCGCTGACCATGTCCAAGGCCGAACGCATCATCCAGCTCGGTGCCAGTGTGACCGAGGGCCTGGGTGCCGGTTCCCAGCCGGAAGTGGGTCGCGCCGCCGCCGAGGAGTGCATCGACGAGATCCTCGACCATCTCAACGGCACGCACATGTGCTTCGTCACCGCCGGCATGGGTGGCGGCACTGGTACCGGTGCTGCGCCGATCGTGGCTCAGGCGGCCCGCAACAAGGGCATCCTGACTGTGGGGGTTGTCACCAAGCCGTTCCATTTTGAAGGCCAGCGCCGGATGCGCCTGGCGGAGTCCGGCATCGAAGAGCTGCAGAAATGCGTCGATACGCTCATCGTCATTCCGAACCAGAACCTGTTCCGCATCGCCAATGACAAGACCACCTTCGCCGACGCCTTCGCCATGGCTGACCAGGTGCTCTATTCCGGCGTCGCCTGCATCACCGACCTGATGGTCAAGGAAGGCCTCATCAACCTCGACTTCGCCGACGTCCGTTCGGTGATGCGCGAAATGGGCCGCGCGATGATGGGCACAGGCGAAGCCTCGGGCGAAGGCCGCGCCATGGCCGCCGCCGAAGCCGCAATTGCCAACCCGCTGCTTGACGAAACCACCATGAAGGGTGCCCAGGGCCTCTTGATCTCGATCACCGGCGGCCGAGACATGACGTTGTTCGAGGTCGACGAAGCAGCCACCCGCATTCGCGAAGAAGTCGACGCTGATGCCAACATCATCCTCGGCGCCACCTTCGACGAGGAGCTTGAAGGCTTGATCCGCGTGTCGGTCGTGGCCACCGGCATCGACCGCGCCGCCGGAGCCATGGATGCCCGTCCGCCGTTGCCGCAGCGCAACGTCGCCCGACCGGCGGTTCAGGTGGCCGCGCCACGCGTCCAGCAGGCCGCGCCCGCACCGCAGGCTGTTGCTGCACAGGGCTCCGCCCATCTGCCGTTGGCCCCGCAGCCGTCGGGCAAGGATCCGGTCGCCGATGTCACCCGGGCCTCGATCGCTGCGCTTGAGTATGAGCTCGATATCGCTGCGGCACTCGATCTCAATGGGATGGCAGGACAGCACGCTGCGGAAGCCCGGCCGGAGTTTCAGCCGCAAAGCCGTATCTTTGCCGCGCCGCCTGCCGCGCCGGTCGCTCTCGCACCGATGGCCCCCGCACCTGCTCCAACGCAGCCACGGATGGCTCAGCCGGTCCAGCCCGCCATGGCCCCAGCGCCGCAGCCGATGCTGCGCACCGAGCCCGAAAGCATCCGCATGCCGCGCGTCGAGGATTTCCCGCCGGCGGTGAAGGCCGAGATGGAGCACCGACAGGCGCCGCAGCCCGTGGCTCAGGACGAACGTGGCCCGATGGGTCTGCTCAAGCGGCTGTCGCAGACGCTTGGCATGCGCGAGGAAGAGCAGCCCGCCGCCGCCACCCAGGCCGCTCCGGTGCCTGCGCGCCGACCGCTTTCGCCCGAGGCGAGCGTCTACGCGCCCCGCCGCGGCCAGCTTGACGATCAGGGCCGGGCAATGCCGCAACTGCGCCAGGCTGTTGACGACGATCAGCTCGAAATTCCGGCATTCCTGCGCAGGCAAGTGAAGTGACGGAGCGGCGAGAAATCTGACGAATCGGTATACGGCGGCCTTGCGGTCGCCGTGCTACTTTGTTAACTGTTTGTAAACCTTACATTTCTTTCCTCCTCTCGCTGTTACTTCATCGTAACAAAAGGAAAGAAAGCGTGATTTGGATTGTTGGGTTCGTCCCCCTATCTTGCAATCGCTAAATGGGGTTGGGGAATCAAACGCTTCGGGGAAGATGCGAGATTTTCCGTCGTAAATTGGGGACATGCCGGGCCTTCGGGGCCGGTCTATACGGGAAATGGCGAACCTTATGGGTATCGACGTAGTTGGCTATCAGACGACGGTCGCGCGACCGACAACCCTGTCCGGAATCGGCGTGCATTCGGGGGAAAGTGTCTCGATTACTTTCAACCCGGCTGATCACGACACCGGCATCGTTTTCAGCAGGCATCTTGACGGATGCGAAGTGGTCAGCATCCGCGCCGTGTCCTCCCAGGTGGGCTCGACCGACCTGTGCACACTGCTTGGCAAGGCACCCGACCGTTCGGTCGCCACCGTCGAACATCTCATGGCAGCACTTTATGCTCTGGGCGTCGACAATGTTGCCATCGACATCGATGCAGGCGAAGTGCCGATCATGGACGGCAGTGCTGCGGTGTTCATTGATGCACTCGACAGCGTCGGCCTCGTGACCCACGCCGCCAAGCGCCGCTACATCCGCGTGACCAAGCCGGTCCGAATCGAAATGGGCGGCTCCTGGGCGGAATTCACACCCCATGACGGCACGCGCTTCGAAATCGACATCGATTTCGACAGCCCGCTGATTGGTCGCCAGTCCTGGAAGGGAGAGGTTACCGCTGACAGCTTTCGCCGTGAACTGGCGCGCGCCCGGACCTTCGGTTTCATGCGCGACGTGGAGCGGCTCTGGGCTTCGGGCCACGCGCTTGGGTCCTCGCTTGAGAATTCCGTGGTCATCAGCGACGACGACAAGGTCATCAATATCGAGGGCCTGCGCTTCCGTGACGAATTCGTCCGGCACAAGACGCTCGACGCGGTGGGAGACCTGGCGCTGGCCGGGGCGCAGTTCATCGGCTGCTACCGCAGCTACCGTGGCGGCCACAAGCTCAACGCGCTTGCGCTCAGGGCGCTTCTGGCTGACACGGAAGCCTACGACGTCGTTGAAGCGCCGTCGCGCCGCAGCTATGTGCGCCACGGCGAACTGGTGGCGGTCAACGCCCCGGTTTTCGCTCCCTGGTCGGCCTGAACTTTTTTGGGTCTGCCTGAGCCTTTTCTGGCTCTTCCAGGGCGCGAGCTGCCAAATCACGCCACAAATTTGCGGCAAAGCGCCATCATGACATTGCGAGCGCCGGGCATTTCCGGCTAATGCATGGACTGCCCGGCTGGTGACAATTGGGCAGGACAGGCGGCAATTTGATGTGCTACAGCGTGATCCGCGCTCCGAGGGGCCGTGCAGCGCTTGAGCAACAAGGATGCGATACCCGGGTGGCGATATGCCAAATCGGGCTCTTGAGAGGTTTGCAGATGGTGTTTTCGCTAAGCAACGGACAATCGCCGAGGCTCGGCCGCGTGCTTGCCGTGGCGGGTTTGATCGGTTTGGCGTCGCTCTTGAGCGGCTGCCAGTCGGACCCGGACATCGACATCACCGCCTATGCGGAATCGATCGATCCGGCAGATGTACTCTACAATCAGGGTCTCGCCAACCTCCAATCGGGCAATCTCACCGAGGCTGGACGCAAGTTTCAATCCATCGACCGCCAGCATCCCTATTCCGAATATGCCCGCCGCGCGATGGTGATGAACGCCTTCGTCAACTATCGCCAGGGCCAGTACCCGGAAGCCATCAATGCCGCCTCACGGTATCTGAACCTCTATCCGGGTGACCAGGATGCGGCCTATGCCCAGTACATTGTGGGTCTCGCCTATTTCCGCCAGATCCCGGACGTTACCCGCGACCAGCGCACCTCGGCGCGCGCCATTGCCGCCTTTACCGAGGTGGTCGAGCGCTATCCCGAGTCTGAATATGTCGAGGACTCCCAGACGAAACTGCGGTTTGCGCGCGACCAGTTGGCCGGAAAAGAGATGCAGATCGGTCGCTATTATCTTGAACGCAAGGAATATGTGGCGGCTGCCAATCGGTTCCGGCTCGTGGTCGAACAGTATCCGAACACGCGGCAGGTCGAGGAGGCGTTGGCGCGACTGGTCGAGACCTATTACGCGATGGGACTGACCAGCGAGGCGCAGACGGCGGCCGCTGTTCTCGGTCACAATTTCCCGGACAGCCAGTGGTATGCCGATTCCTACAAGCTTCTGCAGACAGGCGGCCTGGAGCCGCGTGAAAACACAGGCTCGTGGATCTCGCGTGCAGGGGCGCGTCTCATCGGAGCATAGGGTGCCTGCCCATGCTCGTGCAGCTGTCGATCCGTGACATCGTTCTGATCGAGCGACTTGAACTCGAATTCGCCTCAGGCCTGTCGGTCCTGACGGGGGAGACCGGGGCAGGCAAGTCGATCCTGCTCGACAGCCTGTCGCTGGCGCTTGGTGGCCGCGGTGACGGCGCTCTCGTCCGCCAGGGCGCCGACAAGGGCCTGGTGACTGCGGTTTTCGACGTTGCCGCCGATCATCCCGCCCGGGTGCTGATTCGGGCCAACGACATCGACGACGAGGGCGATCTCGTGTTTCGCCGGATCCAGAGTGGCGATGGACGGACGCGGGTTTTCATCAACGACCAGCCGGCAAGTGTTGCGCTGATGCGCGAGGCGGGCCAACTGCTTGTCGAGATTCATGGTCAGCATGATGACCGCGCGCTGGTCGATATCGATGCCCATCGCACGCTTCTCGATGCGTTTGGGGGTCTTGCCGAGGCGGCGGGGCAGGTGGCTCGGCTTCACGACATCTGGCGGGAGGCGGAGCGGGCGCTCAAGGCTCAGCGGGCGCGGGTGGAGAAAGCGGCGCGCGAAGCCGAATGGCTGCGCAGTTCGGTGGACGAGCTCGAGGGTCTGGCACCTCGGGACGGCGAGGAGGAGGCTCTGGCCGAGGCCCGCGCCTGGATGATGAAATCGGAAAAGATCGCGGCTGATATCAACGAAGCCCATGAGATGCTCAACGGTCAGGGCTCGCCCATACCGTCCATCAGCGGTTTGCTGCGGCGGCTCGAGCGCAAGGTCGGCGAAGTGCCAGGCCTTCTCGACGATACGGTGCAGCAGCTTTCGCTGGCACTCAATGCTTTGGCGGAGGCGCAAAACGCTGTGGAACGGGCCATCCGTGCTGCTGATTTCGATCCCCGCGCGCTCGAGACGACCGAGGAGCGGTTGTTTGCGCTTCGGGCTGCGGCGCGCAAGTTCAATGTGAGTGTGGAGGCCTTGCCAGAGCTCGCAAGCCGGATGGTGGCCGATCTCGCCGAACTTGACGCCGGCGAGGACCGGGTGGCGACGCTCGATTCCCACGTGCGCGAGGCGGCGGCAGCCTTCCACCATTCCGCCCGGTCGCTGTCTGAGCGCCGCCACAACACTGCAACCGCACTGATGGCGGCGGTGATGGCCGAACTGCCGGCGCTGAAACTTGAACGGGCGGAGTTCTTCGTCGTCATGGAAACCGATCCGGCACGGCCCACGGCTCAAGGCATCGATGCGGTCGAGTTCCATGTGCGCACCAATCCGAGCACGCGGTCGGGTCCGATCATGAAGGTGGCTTCCGGTGGTGAGCTGTCGCGGTTTCTGCTCGCGCTGAAGGTGGCGCTGGCGGACCGCGGGTCGGCGCCGACGCTCGTGTTTGACGAGATCGACACCGGCGTGGGCGGGGCTGTGGCCGATGCCATCGGCCAGCGGCTAAAGCGCCTCGCCACCACCGTTCAGGTGCTCTCGGTCACCCATGCGCCGCAGGTCGCAGCGCGGGCCCGCACTCATCTTCTGATCACAAAAGGGCCGACAGCGGATGGCTCAGGCATCGCCACGCAGGTCAGCGCCATCGACGCCGATGGCCGTCGCGAAGAACTCGCCCGCATGCTGGCCGGCGCCAGCGTGACCGAGGAGGCTCGCGCCGCTGCCGCTCGGCTCCTGGCCTCGGAAGACTAGTGGATTGAATTTGACAACTGGTTTCGGACGCACCCCGAAAATGCGGCCCAAATGGAAAATTCCTTCCATCACGACCGTCCGGAACGACGTCTTTTGATCGTGCTCTACCAGAAGACCGTGCCGAAGCCGGTGCCGCCGTCGAGCCGGCCCATTGTTTCGATAACGCGGATGGCGCTTTCGCGGGCGCGATCGGCGGATCGGTCGGTGTCGTCTCCATGAGCCGTTTCGGATTTCGCGTAACCGGCCGCGTCGTGCAAGGTGCGCGCGGCATCGATGAACCGGTTTGCCGTTTCCCGGTCGTCCTCCGACAGCACGAAGCCTGCGGGCGGACCGGCATCCCCCTCGCCGAGATAGGCATCCGCGAGGGTCCCGCCGCCGGAACTGGTCTGCGCACCGCCAGCGAGCGTCTTGAGGGCGCCTGAAAAGTCTGATGCCGCGGTTGCCAGTTCCCTGGCCATCCGCGCCGTCTGGCCAGCGAGTGCGCCCGGCGAAAGCGTGAACAGGAACAGCGTTGCCATCTGTTCCTTCAGATGATTGAGGCGATCCTCGGCAAAAGCCTTGCGGCTCTGAGCAGCCGATGCGACGAAATCCTCGAGCTGTGCGAGCGGATCGGGCGTCTCCTTTGCCTGTGTTTCCTTCGCCTGTGTCTCTATCGCCTGCGCTTCCGACGACGCGACCCGGAATGGTGGTGCGGCGGTCGTCTTCAGGGAGCTGGATGCGGCGATGATCATGGCGATGGACATTTGAGCGGCAGCGACCTTGATGACATTTTCCCCGTGATCTTAGCAGCCGGAGCTTAAGGAGCGGTTTCGCGCAGGCCTTGCGCTGCCCGGGACCCGGTCCTGCAACGCGCGCCTTTGCGCTTCCTGTTTGCCGGAGGGTGCGCTACAGCGCCGCGCATCCAACCTGATGCGTGAAAGTCGCTGTAAAACTTTGAATGAATGCATGTACGTTATCGCACAAATGGATCCATTTGTGCGCGACTTGCATTAGAAGAGGCGGCCTGTGCCGGAGCACCCCATGACGATCCGCTCGAAACCCGTTGCCGACCTTACCGAAGCCGAAGCGGAAGCGGAGCTCGGCGCACTCGCAGCCGAGATTGCCCGGCATGATGGGGCCTATCATCGCAACGACGCGCCTGAAATCACCGACGCCGACTATGATGGGCTCAAGCAGCGTAACCAGGCGATCGAAGAGCGGTTTTCAGATCTGGTGCGCGGCGACAGCCCTTCGCTCAAGGTCGGTGCGCCGGTGGTCGAAGGCTTCGGCAAGATCTCCCAC